>NZ_JQNB01000001.1:3780826-4485268 GCF_000745005.1 Luteibacter sp. 9135
CGCGGGACTATCCATGGTGCCTCTACGGATGCAGAGGCACGGTCACCGTCGGCTCGCCGTTACCGGTCCGGGTCGTTCCCGACGTGGGCGTATCACCCCGATACGGGCGCAGCGATTCGAACTTGCGCTGGTATTCGTCCGTCACCTGCTTGGCTTCGTCGCCATTGGTGATGACGCGCGGCGTGATCAGCACGATCAGCTCGGTGCGGTTGCGGCTGCGCGTGGTGGAGCCAAACAGACGGCCGAAGACGGGAATGCGATTCAGGCCGGGAATGCCGGTGTCGGTCACGCCCTCGTCCTGCTTGATCAGGCCACCCAGCAACACCGTCTGCCCGCTCTGTACGGCCACCTGGGTGGCCACCTCGCGCTGCTGGATCGGGAAGTTGCCCGTGGCGGTGTCCTTCTGGCCGGGCGCGCTCACCACCTGGTTGATGTTGAGGTACACCAGGCCACCGGGATTCACGCGCGGACGCACGTTGAGGATCACGCCGGTGTCCTTGTACTCCAGCTGGCCGATGGTGTTATCGGAGTTGGCGTTGGTGTTGATATAGGTCTGCGTGATGGGAATCTGGTCGCCGACCTGGATATGCGCCTTCTGGTTGTTCAGCACCACCAGCGACGGCGCGGACAGCGTCTTGGTGTTGCCGCTGGTTTCCATCGCACGAAGTGCCACGGAGATATTGTTGTTGACGAAGGAGTAGAAGAAACTCTCGCCGCCGTAGCTGGCGCCACCGTTGCCCAGCGCCCACTGCTGCTTGTTGCCCGGCTGCGTGGGCTGGCCGTTGGTCGACCCGACCAGGCCTTCCAGGTACCACTGCACGCCGAACTGGAACTCGCCGGTCAGCGCCACCTCGAGGATGCGCGTCTCGATCTGCACCTGCAGCGGCACGGCGTCCAGGCGCTTGATCGCCTGCTCGATCTCGGCCCACTGGGCCGGACGGCAACGGACCATCAGCTGGTTGTTCGAATCCACCGAGGTGATCCGCACGCCGTCATCCGTGGTGATCGGCCCGTTGCGCTGGCGGCGCGACGACGTGTTGTCGTCGTCGCCGAGGCCGCTGCCGCCGCCCGAACCCATCGAACTGCCGCCGCCGAAGCTGGAGCCGCCATTCGATCCATACGAGCCGCCGCCCAGTCCGCCGGTGGTGTTGATCAGGCCCGACGAGCCCGACGACGAACCCGAGCTGTTGCCGAACGAGCCGGTGTTGCTGCCCAGGCCCGAGCCGCCGCGGTTGCCCAGGTCGTTATCTCCCCCGCCCAGCGAGCCGGAGGTCAGGCCGGGGCCCACCTTGCCGCCGCGGTCGCTCGAACCGCCCCCACCGGAGCCGCCGCCGTAGATGTCGGAAAGGTAATCGGCCAGATCGGAGGCCTGCACGTTGCGCACGTCGTAGACATACAGCTGCGGCTCGTTGCCGCCGCCGTGGTCGATGCGGTCGATCCAGCTGCGGACTTCCTCGAGGTACGCCGGCTGCGGGCTGATCACCACCAGCGAGTTGGTCCGCTCGATCGGGATGAAGCGCAGCAGGCCGGCCATGGGCGTGTTGCCCTTGTCGCCGAACAGCTTGTCGAGCATGGGCGTGAGGTCCTTGACCTCCGCGCGTTGCAGGCTGAACACGCCCACCGACATGCCGCGCAGCCAGTCCACGTCGAACGTGGCCACGGTGCGCTGGTAGTTGTCCAACTCGGAAGGCGTGCCGGCCATGACGATGACATTGCGCGTCGGATCGGCCAGCAACGTGGCGTCCGGCCGCGCGAACGGCTTGATCAGCTTCTGCATCTCGGTAGCCGAGATGTAGTGCAGCGGGAACAGCCGCGCCTGCAGGCCGCCGGCCGGCGCGTTGGCGCCCAGGCTGGGCACGAGGTTGCCGGCCACGGCGTCCTTCGCGGGCACCACCACGTAACGGCCGTTGCTGTGCACCAGCGCGTTGTTGGTCCAGGACAGCAGCGTTTCCAGGATCGGCAGCGCCTGCTCGGCCGTCACCGGCTGCGAGGTGGAGAAGGACACGTTGCCCTGCACGCCCGGGGTGATCGAGTAGTTCTCGTGCAGCAGGTCGCCCAGGATGGCCTTGACCACCGCCTCCACCGGCTGGTTCTCGAAATTGAAAGTGACCGTACCCGTGCCCGCGGCGACCGGCCGGGGTTTGGCCAGGCCCACCGGGCGGACGAACTGGCCCGTGCCGGTGGTGATCTGCGGCTGGGTGCTGGCCGGCGAGGAAGGATTGTTCGACGGCGCGATGCGCGGCCGCGGGGCAGGCAGTTCCGTACCGGCCATGGCTTCGCGCTGCAACGATCCATCATCACGCGGTTGCGGCAGCGACTGGCATCCGGCAAGTGCGACCGCGAGCGCCGTGGCGCCGATCAGGGGACTTTTGAGCATGGAACAACGTACTCCCTCGTTGGACGCGGCACGATACACCGACCCCTGGTGTTCGCCTATTTCGCTAACTCTAAAGGGAGCCTCACACAAAGCGCCAGCCTTACGCGCCGTTGCGGCACCCCCGGGCGCCCCTCGGCTATGATGGCCGGCGAACCGGCGGCGGGTCCGACCGGATGGACTGGACACGCATGAACCAGGTGAAGTCGCCTTCCCGCGACAAACGCGTCGCCACCGCCGACGAGGCGCTGGCCGGCCTCGTGGCCGATGGACAGATCATCGCCGTGGGGGGCTTCGGCCTCTGTGGCATCCCCGAGCTGCTGATCCAGGCGCTGCGCGATTCCGGCGTCAAGGGCCTCACCGCCGTATCCAACAACGCGGGCATCGACGGCGTCGGCCTGGGCCTTCTGCTGGAAACCCGCCAGATCCGCAAGATGGTCTCGTCCTACGTGGGCGAGAACAAGGAATTCGAGCGCCAGTACCTCGCCGGCGAGCTGGAAGTCGATTTCACGCCGCAGGGCACGCTGGCCGAGAAGCTGCGCGCCGGTGGCGCGGGCATCCCCGCCTTCTTCACCCGCACCGGTTACGGCACGCAGGTGGCCGAGGGCAAGGAAACCCGCGAGTTCGACGGCCACATGTACGTGATGGAACGCTCCATCGTGGCCGACGTGGCCCTGGTCAAGGCGTGGAAGGCCGACCCCTCGGGCAACCTTGTCTATCGCAAGACCGCGCGCAACTTCAACCCGATGGCCGCCACGGCGGGCAAGGTGTGCGTCGCCGAGGTCGAGATCATGGTCGAGGTGGGCGAGCTGGACCCGGACCAGATCCACACGCCCGGCATCTACGTCGATCGCATCGTGCACAATCCCGCGCCGTCCAAGCGCATCGAACAGCGCACCGTGCGCGCCTGAGGAGAACACCATGGCCTGGACCCGTGAACAGATGGCGCAACGCGCCGCCCTGGAGCTCTCCGACGGCGACTACGTCAACCTAGGCATCGGCTTGCCCACGCTCGTGGCCAACCACCTGCCCGACGGCGTGGACGTGTGGCTGCAGTCCGAAAACGGCCTGCTCGGCATCGGCCCCTTCCCCACCGAGGACGAAGTGGACGCCGACCTCATCAACGCCGGCAAGCAGACCGTTACCGCCCGCCAGGGCGCGTCGTTCTTCTCCAGCGCCGACTCCTTCGCCATGATCCGCGGCGGCCACGTGGACATTTCCATCCTCGGCGCCATGCAGGTCACCGCCAGCGGAGACATCGCCAACTGGATGGTGCCCGGCAAGATGGTCAAGGGCATGGGCGGCGCGATGGACCTGGTGGCCGGCGTCAAGCGCGTGGTGGTGGTCATGGAGCACACCGCGAAGGACGGCACCCCGAAGATCCTGACCGAATGCAGCCTGCCCCTCACCGGCAAGGGCGTGGTCGACCGCATCATCACCGACCTGGCCGTGTTCGACGTCACGCCCCAGGGCCTGGTGCTGATCGAGATGGCCCCGGACGTGGACGAAGCACACCTGCGCGCCAGCACCGCCTGCGATTTTGCACGGGCCGGCTGACGGGCCGTGAGGCGTGATGGGCGGTGAGGGGGATCGCGCACGTGCGTGCACTCCTACACACCAGGTTGTCACATCATCGCGATCCCGTAGGAGCGCACGATGTGCGCGATTCTGCGGTGCGCGATTCTGCCGTGCGCGATTCCACCGTGCGCACAATGACCGGACACCGGAAATAAAGTCGCCCCGGAGCAAACGCCTCGGTATGGGCCTCGGGGGGGGAGGTAGGCCAGATACCGGTAGTTAGCGTCGCTGCGGGGCGAGGGACCTGCCGACCCAGGGGGAGGGTTGGTGGCAGGTCGAGGCGAAGCATAGATTTCCTAGGAAATTCTCGCCAATATATCTTTCAGCGATCACTTATACGAAATGCGACTATGTTTGATCTTCGGCAATTGCGCTACTTCGTCGAAGTGGCGGAAACCCTGAGCTTCACCCAGGCCGCGCAACGACTGCATATTTCGCAGCCGCCGCTGTCGCAGCAGATCCAGTCCCTGGAGTCGGACCTGGGCGTCCGACTGCTCGACCGGAACCGTCGTCGCGTGGCGCTGACCGAGCCGGGGCGCCTGTTCCTCATCGAGGCCAAGGCGATCCTGGCCCGTGCCGAAAGCGCGCGTACCGTGGTCAGCGAGGCGGCCGCGGGGTTCACGGGCCAGCTGAAACTCGCCTACGCCGTTTCCGTGTCCTTCCACCCCGCCCTGCCCGAGACCCTGCTGCGCTTCTCCCACGAAGCGCCCAACGTCAGCCTGCACCTGGGCGAGATGCTGACCGGCGCGCAATACGATGCGCTGCTCAGCGGACAGATCGACGTCGGCCTGCTTCGCGCCCATCCCGAAGGCGTGGCGAACGCGCGCCAGCTGAACGTCGAGACGATCGACCACGAGCCCTTGGTCATTGCCCTGCCCGTCGATCATCGTCTCGCCCGGCGGGACGCGGTACGCATGGAAGAACTGGCGATGGAGCGGTGGGTGGCCCCGCCGAGGGCGCACGCCGCAACCCTGATCGACCGGCTCAGCCTGCTGGCCGACAAGGCACGCTTCCGTCCCAATATCCGCCAGGAGGCCCAGCAGATCCCGTCCCTGCTGCCGTTGGTGGCCGCGGGCCTGGGCCTCGCGCTGGTGCCCGCGTCGCTGCGGGCGGTGCACCTGGATGGTGTCGCCTTCGTGCGCGTGGACGATCCAGAAGCCTACCTGTTGCTTGCGGTGGCCTCGCGCGTGGACAATACCTCGCCCGTGCTGGACAGTTTCCTGCGTACGGTCCGCCAGGCACGCGTCAAGCTCGGCCTCGCCTGAAAAGCGAATCTTTCCCAGCGCTTGCGTAACGGGAGGCGGATGGCTACAATTCCGTTTTTCCTTGTCCTTAAAGTTTCAGGAGCTGGCCGTGAAGGTGCTTTCCTCTTTGAAGTCCGCGAAGTCGCGTCACCGTGACTGCAAAGTCGTACGCCGTCGCGGCAAAGTGTTCGTGATCTGCAAGAGCAACCCCCGTTTCAAGGCTCGTCAGCGCTAATCGGCTGCGACGGGTTCAGAAAAAAGACCGCGAAAGCGGTCTTTTTTTTGTTTGGGTGGGCATTCTGGATTCGCGCACGTGCGTGCGCTCCTACGCACCTGCCTGAATCGCGGTACCCCTGTAGGAGCCCACGATGTGGGCGATTTACGCCCCCTATTCCGACCTACGCCCCCTATTCCGACCTACGCCCCAGATTCCGACCTACGCCCCAGACTCGGTAAGGTACGGCGAATCCGGAATGTCACCGGTGTCACCCATGAAGACGCCGTTGCGGCCGGCGCGCTTGGCACGATAGAGCGCGGCGTCGGCCACCACCAGAAGGCGGTGCAGTTCGTAGCCGCACTGCAGCGTGGAGCCCACACCGAAGCTGGCGGTGACCTGCAGTTCCGGATGCGAGGGCGTGGCCGAGGTGGCGGCGATGGACAGGCGCAACTGCTCGGCGCGGGCGCGGGCCTGCGCGGGACTGCAGTCCGGCAGCAGCACGGCGAACTCCTCGCCGCCCAGCCGACCGAACACGTCGCACGCGTGCAACGATCGACGGCACACGTTCACCGCGCGCTTGAGCACCTCGTCGCCCACCGCGTGGCCGAAGGTGTCGTTGACGTTCTTGAAGTGGTCCAGATCGAACAGGATCAGGCACAGCCCACGATCGGATCGCGCCCCATAAGCCAGCACGCGCTCGGCCTGCTCGACGAAGTGCTCGCGGTTGCAGATGCCGGTGAGCCCGTCGCGACGCGCCAGCTTCATGAAGCGCAGCTGCGAACGCCGCAGCCACAGCACCAGCCAGACGATGGCCACCAGGGCCAGCCCGAGGATGAAGATGTACAGGCGGCCGGTCTCGACCTGCTGGCGGTCCAGTGCGCCGCTCAGGCGAAGGATCTCGTTCTGCTTGTTCAGTGCGTCGACGTCCGCCTTGCGTGCCAGCAACTGCTGGTCGACGATCTGGAAGGCCAGGCTGCGTGCGCCGATGTCGTCCAGATACGCCTTGTCCGCCGCCATGTACTGCTCGTGGTACGCCAGCGCCTGCGGCGCGTGCCCCAGTCGTTCCTCGACCTGGTACAGCACCAGGTAACCCGTGCGCCGCGGATCGGTGAACTCGTCGCGGATGGCGCCGGCAACCGCCAGCAGACCGAAACGTCGCGCATTGGCCAGATCGCCCAGGGCAAGATAGGCGCGGGCCAGGTACGCATCGAACTCGCTCAGCAACTGCGGGTAATCCAGCGCCCGCAAGTTGTCGCGATGCGCGACCAGCAGCGCCACGGCATCGGCGGCGCGGCCATGGTCGAGATAGAACGCCGCGATATCCGCGCGCATGCTCTCGGCGAAGACGTCCTCGTGCCGGGCGGTGCAGGTGCCGATGGCCTGCTCGAACACCGGCTCGATCGACGACAGCCGATTGGCTTCGCGCCGCGCCCGCAACAGGTGCTGGGCGCCCTTGCAGATCGTCTCGCCCGGTGGCGGCTGCGCCATCATCTCGCGGGCATACGCCTCGGCCTGGTCGAACTGGCCCGCCGTGCTGAGCAGCTGAGACGCCTCGCCCAGTGCCTGGAAACGCGCCTTGCGATCGCGCACGGAAGGCAGCAGCTCCTGCAGTTCGGCCAGCCGTTGAAAGGCTTCCTGGTAGCGGTGCCCGACGCCGAGAAGATTGATCAGGGTGGCGAGGGCCCGCACGCGCAGCACCGAATTCACCGACGGATCGATGACTTTTTCCAGCTCGCCGCGGCCGGCTTCGTAATCGCCCAGCCAGGTCGCGCGCCAACCGCGCAGGAAATGCAGCATCCCGCGCTGGTCGTTATCCAGCCGCGGCTCCATCGGCGTCATGGCATCGACCAGCCGCGAATAGCGGGCGAAGTCGGTGATCTTCAGCGCGTCGGCTTCGCGCAGCGTATCGTCGATGGCGCCCGGCGACAGGGCCTCGCCCGAACCGGACACGGCGGCGTTGGCATCAATGCCGGCACCCGCCGCGGAAGCCGCTGTACACACCCCGGCCATCGTCATGCCGAGCACGAACAGGGCCGCGATCCAGCGCTGGCCGAATGCGCCCATCAGATCAGGACAACGGGTCGGGACGGATCAGCGGGGAACGGCGAGGCTTGCCTTCGCCCTCGTCGCCATCCTCGTCGTCCTCGTCATCGAGCGGCTGGTCGTTCTCGTGATCGGGGTGCACCGGCATCTGGCTGGAAAACCAGATGCCCTGCCCGCCCATGGCCGCGCGCAGGGCGTCCGCGTCACGTGCCGCCAGGGGCTCGCGAACGGCGTTCTCGACATCGATGTCCCCCATGGCCTTCGCCAGCGACTCCGCCGACGCATACCTCAGCGACGCGTCGCCCCCGACGCGCGCCAGCCAGTCCACTACAGTGCCCATCTTCGTCCCTTGGGCGCAGAGGCCGTACCCCTGGCCGATGTCGCGCCTCCCCTCGAGGCGCCGTGGGCGGATCATATCCGTAAGGGCTTTCAGGTTGAAGTAGGCCAACTGGCCGGGTGATCGCCACCCGGCCCTGCCTCAGAGCAAGGCAGCGGCTTTCTGCAAGGCGATCCACACGCCGATCAGGAACGGGATGCCGACCGCCAGCCAGGCGAGCACGCCGGTGATACCAAAGGCGCCACGCGCGGCGGCCGTCGCGCTCGCGTCGGTGGTCCGGAGCTCGTGCTGCAAGGCCCGCTCGCGTTGCAGCTCGGCCTCGCTCATGTGCAGGCGGGGATCGACCGGGCGTACCAGCAGGTTGCAAACCAGCCCCACCAGCAGCAGGCCCGCCAGCAGGTAAAGGGTGCGGTCGTACACCAGGTTCTTCGCGACGCCCGCGCCCAGCTGGGCTTCGCGGATGCCGGCGATCAGCACCGGACCGGCGACGCCCGCCACCGACCATGCCGTCAGCAGTCGCCCATGGATGGCGCCGACCATCTGCGTGCCGAAGATGTCCGCCAGGTACGCGGGCACCGTGGCGAACCCGCCGCCGTACATCGACAGGATCACGCACACGGTCAGCACGAACAGCGCGGCCAGCCCCCTGTGCCCGAGCATCGGCAGCAGGCAGTAAAGAACGATGCCGAGGATGAAGAACACGCAGTAGGTGGTCTTGCGGCCAAGCACATCGGAGGCCGATGCCCACCCCAGGCGACCCAGCGAATTGAACAGGCTGATGAGGCCGACCAGCCCCGCCGCGGCGGCGGCCAGCGAGGCCTTCTGCGCCGCACTGAGCGCCGTACCCGGATCGACACCGAGCAGACGTCCGCCGAACACGTCCTGCAGCATGGGGCTGGCCATGGAGATGACGCCGATGCCGGCGGTGACGTTCATGCACAGCACACCCCAGATCAGCCAGAACTGTGGCGTCTTCCAAGCGCGGTCGAGATGGACATGCCCGTGGCTGATCATCGGTGCCTTAGCCACCACCGGTGCATAACCGGCGGGTTTCCAGCCACTGGGCGCGACACGGAAACCGAAGGCTCCCAGGCTCATCACCACGAAATACAGCACCCCCATGGCGATAAGCGTGTTCGCCACGCCGGCCACGTCGCCGACCTTCAACACATCCATCAGCTTCACCGCGATCGGCGCGCCGATCATCGCGCCGCCGCCGTAGCCCATGATGGCGAAGCCGGTGGCCAGTCCGCGGCGGTCCGGAAACCACTTGATCAACGTCGATACCGGCGTGATGTAGCCGAGCCCCTGCCCGATACCGCCGAGCAGGCCACAGCCGAGGTAGACCAGCCACAGCTGGTGGATGGCGACGCCGATGCCGCCCAGCACCAGGCCACCGCCCCAGCAGCATGCGGCGATGAAGCCCGCCTTGCGCGGTCCGGCATGTTCCAGCCAGCCGCCCCAGATCGCCGCCGCCAGGCCGAGCATGGCGATGAAGGTCTCGAAGATGTGGTTGACCGAGGGCACCGTCCAATTGCAGGTGGTCGTGGTCAGCTGGTCGAGGAAACCCTGGCTCGCGCACAGGGCGGCATCGGCGCCGGGTACCAGCTTCGTCATCGGCAGCCAGAACACGGAAAACCCGTAGGCCATGCCGATGCACAGGTGAATGGCCAGTGCCGCGGGGGGCACCAGCCAGCGATTGAATCCCGGACCCGCGATCGTGCGTTCCCGTGCCAGCAAGCCTGCCGCCATGTGATGTCCCCTGCCTGAGAAAGGGTCGTGCCCCGGATCGCATCTTAGGCAGATCGACGGGCAATGCCACCCTACGTTGGTATGACGGCGCGCGTTGACGTATCGATGTGCGGTCGCAATAATCTGCGATTCATCCGGGCCAGCCAGATCGCCACGCCCTCCCCTCTCGTGAGGACCTCTGGTGCCCCTTCCTTCCCGGCTGCTCGCTGCCGCCCCGCTTCTTTTCCCGTCGCTCGCCTGGGCCGACGATTCCCGCCCGCCGCAGACGCTCGACAAGGTGGTGGTCACCGCCTCGCGCACCGACCAGGACGCGCATACGGCACCGCAGACGGTCGTGGTGATCGGCCGCGAAACCATCGAGCAACAGCTACGGCTCAGCAGCAACACCTCCGATGTGCTGTCGAACCTGATTCCTTCGTACACCCCGAGCCGCGGCAAGATGAACGGCAGTGGCGAGACCCTGCGAGGGCGCACGCCGTTGATCCTCGTCGACGGCATTCCGCAGTCCAACCCGCTGCGCCCCACCGGTCGCGAAGCGCACACCATCGATTACGCGATGGTGGAGCGCATCGAGGTGATCCAGGGTGCGAACGCCATGAACGGCCTGGGTGCCACGGGCGGCACGATCAACCTGATCACACGTCGTCCGGAACCCGGCGCCGTGAACCAGCACCTGGGCGTGCAGACGACCATCCCGACAAGCAGCGCCAACAGCGAAACGGCCGGTTACCGCGCGGATTACCGCATCAGCGGCAACCGCGGCCGCTGGGATTACCTGCTGGGTGCCGGGTACGAAGACCAGGGCTTGTGGCGCGACGGCAACGGCAAAGCCATCGGTACCGACGTGACGCAGGGCGACCTCATGGCCACGCGCGCGTACGACCTGCACGCGAAGCTCGGTTACTGGATCGACGACAACCAGGAACTGCAATTCAGCACCAACCGCTACCGCATCACGTCCAAGGCCGAGTACGTCACGGTGCCGGGCGATCGCGACGCCGGCGTTCCCACGACGTCCGCGCGCGGCACACCGCCGGGCACGCCACCGTGGAACGACGTCTGGACGACCGGACTCAGCTACACCCATCACGACCTGGCCGGCATGGAACTGAAGGCCATGGTCTTCAACCAGCGATTCGAAGGCCTGTTCGGCGCCGACAACTCATCCACGTTTCAGGACCCACGCATCGCGCCGGTCGGCACGCTTTACGACCAGTCGCGCTCCGTGGCGTCGAAATGGGGATCGAAGACCAGCCTGGGTCGGGGCGACCTGTTCGACGACCACCTGAAGCTGACCGCCGGCATCGACACGCTGTGGGACAGCGGCAAGCAGGACCTGTACGGCACCGGCCGCACCTATGTGCCGGAGTCCTCGTTCCGCAGCCTGGCGGGATTCGCCCAGGCCGACGTCAAGCTGCTTCCGGCACTGACCCTGCAGGGCGGGTGGCGCCATGAGGACTCGCGGCTGCGCATCGACAGCTACCGGACCCTCTACCGCTACAACCGCGTGAACGTGCAGGGCGGCTCGCTGTCGTTCAAGCAGAACCTGTTCAACGCGGGCCTGGTCTACGCACCGAGCGACACGTTCAACGTGTACACCAGCTACGCCGAAGGCTTCGGCATGCCCGATGTGGGCCGCGTGCTGCGCTCGATCAACACCGTCGGCACCTCGGTGGCCGACCTGCGCGCGCTGCAACCGGTGCTCACCCGCAACACCGAGCTCGGTGCGCGCCTGCGCACGCCCGACTGGGAAGCCGATGTCAGCGTGTTCCAGTCACGTTCGGCCTACGGCACACGCGTGATCGCCGTGGACGGCGCCTTCCAGATGGCGCGCGAGAAGACCGCTATCGAGGGCCTCGATGCCGCGCTGCGCTATCGCGTCGACGACACGCATCGTCTGGGCGTGTCGTATGCCTGGACGCGTGGCCGGTACGACAGCGATGGCGACGGACGCCTGGACGCACGCCTGGATGGCCTCAACATCGCACCCAACCGGGTCATCGCCACCTGGTCGGCACAGTGGACGCCCCAGCTGTCGACCTTCGTCCAGGGCCAGTACGCGTTCGACCGGCACTTCGACGAAGCCGCCAAGGATTTCAGCGGCTACGCGCTGTTCGACCTGGGCGTGGACTATGTCCTGCCCCGCGGCCGCCTGAACCTCGGCGTGGCGAACCTGTTCGACCGCCAATACATCACTTATTACTCCCAGAGTGCCCTGGTCGAACCGGCCCGCTACTTCGCGGGACGGGGCCGCACCCTCACCGTCGGTTACAGCCTGGATTTCTGACCGATGCTGAAAAACGTGCTCTTCCAGCTCCACTGGTTCCTGGGCATCACCGCCGGCAGCGTGCTCGCGATCATGGGCATCACCGGTGCGACGCTGGCCTTCCAGGACGAGATCCTGCGGAGCATGAATCCGTCGCTCGAGCACGTCGTCCATCGGCACGAAGCCGGCGAGCACGCGCTGCCCCTCACCGAGATCGTGGCGCGCGTCGGTGAAGGCGAGACACGAGCGTTGCAACGCGTGCGCATGGACGCCACGGGCATACGCCCCTCCGTCGCCCGTTACGAAGGCGGCCGGACGCACTGGCGCTACTTCGATCCGTACACCGGACAGCGGCTGGCGGAACTGAAGGGCGAGCCGTTCTTCGAGTTCGTGGAGAACCTGCACCGGCGACTGGCCGCGGGCGACACCGGCCGCGCGGTCACCGGCGCATGCGCGATCACGCTGGTGTTCTTCTGTCTCTCGGGACTTTACCTGCGCTGGCCACGGCGCTGGCGCAGCCTGCACACCTGGTTCGCCATAGCTTGGCGTCGCGACGGACGCAGCTTCCTGTGGAGCCTGCATTCGGTCGTCGGCACCTGGGTGATGGTGGTCTATCTCGTGATCGCCCTGACCGGCCTCTGGTGGTCGTACAGCTGGTACCGCACCGCCGTGACCGCCCTGCTGGGCGGCACCGCCGAGCGAGTGGCAGGCGCACCGAAGCAGCGCTTCGGCACCCTCGATCTCGCACGCCTGCAGGCCGGCCTGGCGCAGACCGTACCCGGGCTCGACGGCGGCTACCTCGACCTGCGCTTGCCGGGGAAGCCGGGCCAGTCGGCGAGTGCACGCGTACAGGTGGGCGACGGCCAACACGACCGCGCCTACGACAGCCTCGAACTGGACCCGGCCACGGGCGCCGTGCTCTCGCACGAGACGTACGCGGACATGCCCGCTGGCCGCAAGGTGCTGGCCAGCCTCTTCGCGCTGCACTCGGGCAGCTTCTTCGGGCTGCCCGGCCGCGTGATCGTCATGATCTCGGCGGGCGGCATGTCGCTGTTCTTCGTGACCGGCTGGATGCTTTACCTCGACCGCCGGCGGAAGAAACGGGAGGCGCGTGCGTCGCGCCTGCAACTCGAACCTGTCGCCCATCCCGACCTGCACGATGGACGTCCATGGTTGATCGCCTTCGCCAGCCAGAGCGGCTTCGCCGAACAGCTGGCCTGGCGCACCGCCGGGCAACTGCAGGCCGCGGGCCTGCCGGTGCAGGTGCACCCGGTGGCGCGCGTGGACAGCGGCATGCTCGCGGAGGCGCGCCAGGCCTTGTTCGTCCTCAGCACTTTCGGCGAGGGCGAGGCACCGGACGCGGCGCGTGCCTTCGAGCGTAAGACGCTCACCCGCGCCAACCACCTACCCGACCTGGCCTATGCGGTGCTCGCGCTCGGCGATCGGCAGTACGCGCAGTTCTGCGGCTTTGCGCGTCGCGTGGAAAGCTGGCTCGAGGGCATCGGCGCGACCGCGCTTTTTCCCACGGTGGACGTGGACCGTGCCGATCCGCAGGCCCTGGCTACCTGGCAACACCATCTCGCCAGCGTCACCGGCAACCCCATCGGCGCGCCACGGGTGGAAACGCCCGCCATGCAGGACTGGGTACTCGGCGGTCGGACACGGCTCAATCCCGGATCGGCCGCCGGCGAGGTGTGGAAGGTGAGCCTCCTGCCGCCCGCCGGCGCACACTGGCGGGCCGGCGATATCCTCGAGGTTCATCCCGGGCACGGGCCTGCACCGCTCCAGGCACCGTCGCTACCCGTGGCTCACGCGCAACCCATGCTGCTCGATGACCCGGCACATCCCCCCGCCCATGAGCCGCCACCGATCCGCGACTATTCCATCGCGTCGATCGCCGCCGATGGCGCCGTCGAGCTTGTCGTCCGCCTGACCACCGCGCCGGAAGGCGGCTACGGCCTCGGCTCCGGGTGGCTGTGCGTACACGCCCCACCCGGCCTGCCCATCAAGGCCCGCGTGCGCAACAACGACAACTTCCACCGCCACGCACCCACGGCGCCGATGATCCTGATAGGCAACGGCACGGGCATCGCCGGCCTGCGCAGCCTGCTGCGCGAAGCGAAGGCAGAAGGCTCGCACGGTCACTGGCTGATCTACGGCGAACGTACGCGCCGGCACGACCACCTATTCGCGGACGAGCTGGACGCATGGAAAGCGGAGGGGTACCTGGCCCGGATCGACCTCGCGTTCTCGCGCGACCAAGCCGAACGCGTGTATGTCCAGCACAAGCTTCTGGCCGCCAGCGACGAACTCATCGTATGGATGGCGCGCGGCGCAACCCTCTACGTGTGCGGCTCCGTCGTCGGCATGGCATCCGGCGTCGATGCGGCGCTGCGCGGCATCCTGGGTGAGGATGCCGTGGATGACCTGGTGGCCGGGGGGCGGTATCGGCGGGATGTCTATTGAGCCGCTGCGCGATCAAGCCCGCCCCACACCCCGGTAGGAGCGCACGATGTGCGCGATACAGGCAATGCGATAGGCGCGATGGACGTGCGCCCACACACCCCATCGCCCACATCGTGGGCTCCTACCGGTAGCGGACGCCCTTGATCTCGTAGGTCTTGGTGCCGTTGGGTGCGACGAAATCGAACTCGTCGCCCTCGTTCTTGCCGATAAGGGCGCGAGCGATCGGCGAGGACACCGCGATGAGACCCTTCTTGATGTCGGCCTCGATATCGCCAACGATCTGGTAGGTCACTTCCGCGTCGTTGTCCAGGTCGATCAACTCGACGATGGCGCCGAACACGATGCGCTTGCCGACGGTCAGGCGCTCGGTGTCGATCACTTCCGAGTTCGACAGCGCCGCTTCCAGCTCGTTGATGCGGCCTTCGTTGAAACCGTGCATCTCGCGCGCCGCGTGGTATTCGGCGTTTTCCTTCAGGTCGCCATGCGCACGGGCTTCCGCCACGGCCGCGACGATCTCGGGGCGCTTCACGCGCTTGAGGTAATCCAGCTCGTCACGAAGACGGTCGGCACCGATGGCGGTCATGGGAGGACGGGTGGCGCTCATGCGTTCAGCTCCTTGTGCAGGTCCTGCAGGCTGTTCACTTCACCATTGGCGTGGAAATCCAGCGAATGCACGAGGGCACGCGCGCCGGCCACGGTGGTGGAGTACGTGACGCGCTGCTGCAGCGCCTCGCGACGGATGGAGAACGAATCCGAAATAGCCTGCTTGCCTTCCGTCGTGTTGACGATGTAGACCACTTCGCCGTTCTTGATGAGGTCGACGATGTGCGGGCGACCTTCGAGCACTTTGTTGATGCGCTCGCACTTCACACCGTGGCTTTCCAGGAACGCAGCCGTGCCGGTGGTGGCGACCACGACGTAGCCGCGGGCCGTGACATCCTGCGCGATCGGCAGCAGGCGATCCTTGTCGGCATCGCGCACCGACATGAACACCTTGCCCTTGGGTGGCGCGTGGATGCCCGCAGCCTCGTGACCACGCGCGAAGGCGGCGCCGAACGTGCGGCCCACGCCCATCACTTCACCAGTGGAGCGCATTTCCGGCCCGAGGATCGGGTCGACGTTCTGGAACTTCAGGAACGGGAAGATCGCTTCCTTGACCGAGTAGTACGAGGGGATGATCTCCTTCGTGGCGCCCTGGTCGGCCAGCGAGCGGCCGGCCATGGCCCGCGCAGCGATCTTCGCCAGCGACATACCGGTAGCCTTGCAGACGAAGGGCACCGTACGCGAGGCACGCGGGTTCACCTCGAGGATGAACACCTCGTCGCCCTGGATCGCGAACTGCGTGTTCATCAGGCCGATGACCTTGAGCTCGCGCGCCAGTTCGGTGACCTGCCGGCGCATCTCGTCCTGCACTTCCTGCGACAGCGAATACGGCGGCAGCGAGCACGAGGAATCGCCCGAGTGCACGCCCGCTTCCTCGATGTGCTCCATGATGCCGCCGATCAGCACGTTGCCCTCGGCGTCGGCCACGATGTCCACGTCCACTTCCACGGCGTGGTCGAGGAAGCGGTCGAGCAGCACCGGCGACTCGTTCGACACCTGCACGGCCTCACGGATGTAGCGCGAGAGGTCGGCGTCGGCGTAGACGATTTCCATGGCGCGGCCACCGAGCACGTAGCTCGGGCGCACGACCAACGGGTAGCCGATCTCGCGGGCCAGGGCCAGCGCCTCGTCGGCGTTGCGCGCGGTGCGGTTCGGCGGCTGCTTGAGCTTGAGCTTCTCGATCAGCTTCTGGAAACGCTCGCGATCCTCGGCGATGTCGATCGATTCGGCATTGGTACCGATCACCGGCACGCCGGCGGCTTCGAGCGCACGCGCCAGCTTCAGCGGGGTCTGCCCGCCGTACTGCACGATCACGCCCTTCGGCTTCTCGAGGTCGACGATCTCCAGCACGTCTTCCAGCGTCAGCGGCTCGAAGTACAGGCGGTCGGAGGTGTCGTAGTCGGTGGAGACGGTTTCCGGGTTGCAGTTGACCATGATGGTCTCGAACCCGTCCTCGCGCAGCGCCAGCGCCGCGTGCACGCAGCAGTAATCGAACTCGATGCCCTGGCCGATGCGGTTGGGACCGCCGCCGAGCACGATGATCTTCTCGCGGTCGGTCGGGTTGGCCTCGCACTCTTCCTCGTACGTGGAGTACATGTACGCGGTGGTGGTGGCGAACTCGGCGGCGCAGGAGTCCACGCGCTTGTACACCGGGCGCACGCCCAGCGTGCGGCGCACGTGGCGCACGGCGGCTTCGTTGGTGTCGACCAGTTCGGCCAGGCGCGCATCGGAGAAGCCCATGCGCTTGAGCTCGCGCATGCGCGGCTCGTCCAGCGCGGTCAGGCCCTGGCGCTGTACCTCGCCCTCGGTCATCACGATGTCTTCGAACGCGGCAAGGAACCACGGGTCGATGCGGGTCAGCGCGTGCACTTCTTCCAGCGACAGGCCGGCGCGGAAGGCATCGGCGACGTGGAACACGCGGTCCGGGCGCGGCTCGCGCAGCTCGCGCTTGAGCGTCAGGAAGCCTTCCTCGCTGCCGATGTCCAGGCCGGTCGGGTTGAGGCCGGTCTTGCCGATCTCCAGGCCACGCAAGGCCTTTTGCATCGATTCGGTAAAGGTGCGACCCATCGCCATCACCTCGCCCACCGACTTCATCTGGGTGGTCAGGCGCGCATCCGCGGCCGGGAACTTCTCGAAGGCGAAGCGCGGGATCTTGGTGACCACGTAGTCGATGGACGGCTCGAACGAGGCCGGCGTGAGACCGCCGGTGATGTCGTTCTTGAGTTCGTCCAGCGTGTAGCCGACAGCCAGCTTGGCGGCCACCTTGGCGATCGGGAAGCCGGTGGCCTTGGAGGCCAACGCCGAGGAACGCGACACGCGCGGATTCATCTCGATGACGACCACGCGGCCGTCCTCGGCGTTGATGCCGAACTGCACGTTGGAGCCGCCGGTGTCCACGCCGATCTTGCGCAGCACCGCGATGGAGGCGTTGCGCAGGCGCTGGTATTCCTTGTCCGTGAGGGTCTGCGCCGGCGCGACGGTGATCGAATCGCCGGTGTGCACGCCCATCGGGTCGAAGTTCTCGATCGAGCACACGATGATGCAGTTGTCCGCCTTGTCGCGGACCACTTCCATCTCGAATTCCTTCCAGCCCAGCACCGATTCCTCGACCAGCACCTCGTGCACGGGCGAGAGTTCGAGACCGCGACCGATGATCTCGACGAACTCTTCCTTGTTGTACGCGATGCCGCCACCCGAGCCGCCGAGCGTGAAGCTGGGCCGGATGATGGTCGGGAAGCCGACGGTGGCCTGGATTTCCAGCGCCTGCTCCATCGAACGGGCCACTTCGGCCTTCGGGCATTCCAGGCCGATCTCGGCCATGGCGATGCGGAACAGGTTGCGGTCTTCCGCCATGCGGATGGCTTCGCGCGACGCGCCGATCAGCTCGACGTTGTATTTCTCGAGCACGCCGTGGTCGGCGAGGTCGAGCGCGCAGTTGAGGCCGGTCTGGCCACCCATCGTCGGCAGGATGGCGTCGGGACGCTCCTTGGCGATGATGCGCTCCACCGTCTGCCAGTTGATCGGCTCGATGTAGACCGCATGGGCCGTATCGGGGTCGGTCATGATCGTGGCGGGGTTGGAGTTGACCAGGACGACGCGGTAGCCCTCTTCCTTCAGCGCCTTGCAGGCCTGGGCACCGGAGTAGTCGAACTCGCAGGCCTGGCCGATGACGATCGGGCCGGCGCCGATGACGAGGATGGTCTTGATGTCTGTGCGCTTGGGCATGGTATCTCTCGCAAACGAAGCGGATGGATGAGGGGATCGGGGACAGCGCGGCGCGTGGTTACGCGCGCTTGGCCCGGTGCTCTTCCATCGAGGCGATGAACGTGTCGAACAGGTAGCCGACGTCTTCGGGGCCCGGGCTGGCTTCCGGATGACCCTGGAAGCAGAAGGCCGGCCGGTCGGTGAGCGCGAAGCCCTGCAGCGACCCGTCGAACAGCGAGGTGTGCGTGATCCGCACGTTGGCCGGCAGCGTGGCGGGGTCCACCGCGAAGCCGTGGTTCTGCGAGCTGATCAGCACGCGGCCGGTGTCGTGGTCCTTTACCGGGTGGTTGGCGCCGTGGTGGCCGAACTTCATCTTCAGCGTCTTCGCGCCCACCGCCAGGGCCAGGATCTGGTGGCCCAGGCAGATGCCGAACAGCGGGATCTTCGTGTCGAGGATCTGCCGTGTCGCTTCGATCGCGTAGTCGCAGGCGGCCGGATCGCCCGGGCCGTTGGCCAGGAACACGCCGTCCGGATTCATCGCCAGCACGTCCGACGCGGGCGTCTGCGCCGGCACCACTGTGATCTCGACGCCGCGACCGGCGAGCAGGCGCAGGATGTTCTGCTTCACGCCGAAGTCGTAGGCCACGACCTTGAACGTCTTGGGCACGTTGTGGAACGCCTGCTTGTCGAGGTCGTAGACGCCCTCGGACCACTGGTAGGTCGCGGTGGTACTGACCACCTTGGCCAGGTCCATGCCGTTCAGGCCTTCGAAGCCACGTGCCTTGGCCACCGCCGCATCGGCGTCGATCGCGTCGCCGGCGACGATGCAGCCGCCCAGCGCGCCCTTCTCGCGGAGGATGCGGGTGAGGCGACGTGTGTCGATACCGGCGATGGCGACGATGCCGTGGCGCGCAAGATACTGCGGCAGGGGCTCGACGCTGCGCCAGTTGCTGGCCAGGCGCGGCACGTCGCGCACGATCAGGCCGGCGGCGTGGACGCGGTCGGACTCGACGTCCACCTCGTTGGTGCCGGTGTTACCGATGTGCGGATAGGTGAGCGTGACGATCTGGCGGGAGTACGAGGGGTCGGTCAGGATTTCCTGATAACCGGTCATGGCGGTGTTGAACACCACCTCACCAATCGTCTCACCGCGAGCACCGACCGCATGGCCGTGAAAAATGCTGCCGTCTTCGAGAGCAAGCAGAGCAGGTGTACGCATGGGATGGCCGCCTTCGGGTGCAGCAAAGCCCGCAAGCCTGCATTGAGCGGCTCGTGGGCCTTGGGGATAAGGGATCGCTGGGCGGGTAAGAATGATAGGTGTGAAGGCCGCTTTTGTCCACCCGGGATGCATGAACGGCGGCGCGGCGGAATATCGCTGGGACGCCGGTCCGACGCGATACAATGGCGACGAGCCAGACCACCCGAGAACCGTCGCATGCTGCTCGATCCCGCCCGCCTGGAACGTCCGGACACCGACATCCGGCACGAGCCCTTTTCGTTCATGATCGCCCACGGCCAGCTGCCGGACGAGTGCCGGTCGGAACTGGAGCGTGATTTCCCGCAATACACCAGCGCGGGGTTCTTCCCGTACGACGCCAGCGATTGCGGCCCGTCGGTGAACGAACTGGTCGAACAGATGACGTCGCGCGCCTTCTCGGCCGCCATCGGCCGCCACTTGGGCATTCCCGGGCTGGAGACCTACCCCACGCTGGTCACGCTATGCCGCCTGCTCAACCGCCGGCACGGCACCATCCACACCGACAGCAAGTCCAAGATCGCCACCGCGCTGATCTACCTGAATCCGATGTGGCCCGACACCAGCGACGGCTGCCTGCGCTTCCTGCGATCGATCAACGACATCGACGATATCGTGGCGCCCGAGCTGAAGCCGCTCTACGGCGAGTTCGCGGTGTTCCGCCGGGCTGAGAATTCCTTCCACGGCCACCTGCCCTACGAGGGCGAGCGCCGGGTGATCCAGGTGGCCTGGCTCACCTCGGAAGAAGAGAAGGCCCGCAAGACCAAGCGTGGCAAGTTCTCGCGGGTGTTCAAGAAGATCTTCGGCAAGCTGGACCGCAAGATG
Organism: Luteibacter sp. 9135; assembly: GCF_000745005.1. Taxonomy (NCBI): domain Bacteria; kingdom Pseudomonadati; phylum Pseudomonadota; class Gammaproteobacteria; order Lysobacterales; family Rhodanobacteraceae; genus Luteibacter; species Luteibacter sp. 9135. The sequence continues at coordinate 3,800,991 of NZ_JQNB01000001.1, forward strand.
GGCGCGGACCGGGATCGCAACGCCTCGCACCCGGACTAGCGCACCCCGAACCACCAGCCGACGAAGATGGCGAACACGCCGTAGAGCGCGCCGATCGGCATCAGCCAGCGCGCCTCCACGGAGCCGCGCCGGAACATCGCCCACAGCGCCACCACCGCGACCATGGTGATCGCACCGGCCACGATCAGCGGCGTATCGAACAGCCACGGCGTGGCGAACAGCGCGAGTGAACTGGGAATGGTCGCCTGGATCATCATGGCGCCGGAGATGTTGGCCAGGGCCAGCCGCTCCTTGCCCTGGCGTACCCAGATCAGCGCGTTGACGGTCTCGGGCAGCTCGGTGGCCACCGGACTGAGCACCAGCGCCACGATATGCGGCGATAGCTGGAAGAAGTCACCGAAGGCCTCAAGCTGCCAGACGAAGGTGCGCGAGGCGATGGCGATGACGAGCAGGGCCAGGCCCGTCTGCAACGCCACCCAGCCCATCGACGGATTGGCGTCGCGCGGACGGAAGGTCAGCGGTTCCAGCGCCTCCTCTTCCGGTGCCGTAGTGTCGTCGCGCATCTCACGCCACACGTAGGCCACGTAGGCCAGCAGGAACAGCACACCCAGCCAGGGCTTCCAGGCGAAGGCCACGAGGCCCAGGCCCACCTTGACGATGAAGATGGCCAGGAACCAGGACTGGTCGCGCGCCAGGCGCTGGTTGTCGACGCGTACCCGCAGGTCCGGTCGGTTCAACCGCTTGCGACCCGCATACAGCGCGAAGCCGACGACCGCATAGGCGATCGTGGCCAGGACCAGGGGGCCGCCGAGCGCGGCGCCCACGCCGATATCCTTCGCTTCGGGTGTCTTGCCGAACATCACGGCGACGAAGGTGACCGCGCTTTCGGGAAGTGCCGTGCCGAAGGCGGCAAGCACCGTGCCGGTGGCGGTGGCGCCGAGGTTGAGCTTGCGCCCGAACCACTCGACGCCGTTGACGAAGTATTCGCACGCGAAATAGATGGCCCCGGCGGAAACCAGGAACAGGAAGCATGTCAGCAGCATGGATAATCTAAGGCCGAGCGAGCGAGAACATACCGATGGCTCAACGACACCGCTCGCCCGGCCCGGGTAAGCATGTCGCTGGCCAAAGGTCTCGCCGGACGGGCAGCGTACTCTCCTACGCTGCTGCCGTTCGCGCCATGGGGCCGAGGCCACCAAGTGTGTTGACGCGAACTCTCCTGGGTACGGAGATGGCTACTCCCCAATGACTTCGGGCGGAATCCTACCACGCCCCGCAGCCACCCCCAACCCCACCGCCGTAGGAGCCCACGATGTGGGCGAAAAAACCAGATCGCCTCACCCCTCCCCCATCAAACCCGCGTCCCGATCACATCCTCGATCGTCCACCCACCCGGCGCACGCCCCGCCATCCACGCAGCGGCTTCCAGCGCCCCGCGTGCGAAGATCGATCGATCCGTCGCCCGATGCGCAAGCTCGATCCGCTCGCCCTGCCCCATCAGCAACGCCTGGTGTTCGCCGACGATGTCACCGCCACGCACCACCGCGAACCCGATCGTGCCGGCCTGACGCGCACCCGGACGCCCCTCGCGCGTATAGACGGCCAATTCATCCAGCGTGGCGCCGCGACCGGCGGCCGCGGCGTGGCCGAGCGCCAGCGCCGTACCGGACGGTGCGTCTTCCTTGCGGTTGTGGTGCGCCTCGACGATGTCCAGGTCCCAGCCGGGCAAGGCGGCGGCGGCTTCGCGCAGCAGGCGAGTCAGCACCGCGACGCCCAGGCTGAAGTTGGCCGCATGCAGCACGGCGATGCGCTCGGTGGCACGGATCAGGCGCTCGCTGAGGGCGGGCCCGAGGCCGGTGCTGCCGGTGACCAGCGAGGCGCCGCTCGCCTCGCAGTAGTCCAGCGCAGCGGCCAAGCCTTCCGGGCCGCTGAAATCCACCACCACGTCGATGTCGGCGGCGCCGGCCCAGGCGCTGAAACGCAGGGCGGAGACGTCGCCGTAGGCGGCCTTGCCCAGGCGCGGCGAGGCCGACGACACCACCGCCCGCACGGCGTCGAAACGCGCATCCTCGCGCACCAGGCCGAGCAAGGCGGAGCCCATACGGCCGGAGGCGCCGCTGATGGCGAGACGGACGGGACGGGTCATGGGGCGGAACCTCGGCGATGAACGGACGGCCATGCTAGTGGATGGCCGTCCGGCTTACGAGGTGACCTTCGACCAGAAGTCCTTGACGCCGTCGATGAACGTGGTGGAACGCGGCGTGTGCTTGGCGGCTTCCTCGCCGACGAACGTGGCCTCGAGCTGCGTGAGCAGTTCGCGCTGTTCCTTGGTCAGGCGTACCGGCGTCTCCACCACGACGGTGCAGACCAGGTCACCCGTGCGCCCGCCGCGAACCGACTTCACGCCGCGGCCGCGCATGCGGAACTGGTGCCCGGTCTGGGTCTCGGGTGGCACGCTGACCGCGATCTCGCCCTCCAGCGTCGGCACCATCAGCTCCGTGCCCAGCGCGGCCTGCGCGAAACGGATCGGCACCTCGCAGTAAAGGTCGCTGCCGTCGCGCTGGAAGATGGCGTGCTCGCGCACCCGCACTTCCACGTACAGGTCGCCGGCCGGCGAACCGGCGGGACCGGCTTCGCCCTGGCCCGTCAGTCGGATGCGGTCGCCGTTGTCGACGCCCGCCGGAATCTGCACGGACAGCGCGCGCTGTTCCTCCAGCCGCCCTTCGCCGTGGCACTTCTTGCAGGGCTTGTCGATCTTCTGTCCGGTACCGTGGCAGGTCGGGCAGGCCTGCTGGATGGAGAAGATGCCGTTCTGCATGCGCACGCGGCCGTGGCCGGCGCAGGTACCGCACTTGGACACCTTGCCGTCTTCCGAGCCGCTGCCGTTGCAGTGGTGGCAATTGACCTGGGTCGGGATCTCGATCTTCTTCTCGACGCCGAACACGGCCTCTTCGAGATCCAGGTCCATCATGTAGCGCAGGTCGGCACCGCGGCGCGCGCGCTGGCGGCCACCGCCACCACCGAAGATGTCGCCGAAGATGTCACCGAAGATGTCGCCGACGTCGCCGAAGCCTCCACCGCCGCCGCCACGACCGAAGCCGCCGCCCTCGAAGGCGGCATGGCCGTACTGATCGTACGCGGCGCGCTTCTGCGCATCCGACAGCACGTCGTAGGCTTCCTTGGCTTCCTTGAATTTGTCGATCGCCGCCGGGTCGTCCGGATTGCGGTCGGGATGGTACTTCATCGCGACGCGACGAAAGGTCGTCTTGAGTTCGCCGTCAGTGACGGTGCGTTCGACACCGAGGATTTCGTAGTAGTCGCGCTTGCTGCTCATGGCACGCTTGCTTTCCCTGGACGGACGAACGCGCCGAGAGGTTGCCCTTCGACGCGATCGTGCCGGTTAACCGATAGCGTGCCGCAGGTATGGAACCCGCGGCACGCCGTTGCCTTGTGGGGACGAATTACTTCTTCTCGTCCTTGACCTCGGTGAACTCGGCGTCCACCACGTCGTCCGGCTGGGCCGAACCGCCGCCCGGTGCCGACTGCTGCGCGGTGTCCTGCGTGCCACCCGACGACTGCGCCGCGGCGGCCAGGGCCTGCGCGACCTGCTCGAGGTTGGCGATCTTCGACTCGATGGCGTCCTTGTCCTCACCAGACAGCGCCTTCTCCAGCTCGGAGACCGCACCGTCGATGCTGGCCAACTGCTCGGCCGGGATCTTGCCGCCGTGCTCCTTCAGCTGGCTGCGCGTGGCGTGGACGAGCTGGTCGCCCTTGTTGCGCACCTGCACCAGGTCGTGGAACTTGCGGTCCTCTTCGCGGTTGGCTTCCGCGTCGGCGACCATGCGTGCCACTTCCTCGTCGGACAGGCCCGAACCGGCCTTGATCTCGATCTTCTGTTCCTTGCCGGTGTCCTTGTCCTTGGCGGACACATGCAGGATGCCGTTGGCGTCGATGTCGAAGGTCACTTCGATCTGCGGGGTGCCGCGCGGCGCCGAGCGGATGCCGGAAAGATCGAACTTGCCCAGCGACTTGTTCGCGTTGGCCCGCTCGCGCTCGCCCTGCAGCACGTGCACGGTCACGGCGTTCTGGTTGTCCTCGGCGGTGGAGAAGGTCTGCGAGGCCTTGGTCGGCACCGTGGTGTTCTTCTCGATCAGCTTGGTCATCACGCCACCCATCGTCTCGATACCGAGCGACAGCGGGGTGACGTCGAGCAGCAGCACGTCCTTGACGGTACCGCCCAGCACGCCGCCCTGGATGGCGGCGCCGACGGCGACGGCCTCATCCGGGTTGACGTCCTTGCGCGCTTCCTTGCCGAAGAAGTCCTTCACGGCTTCCTGGACCTTGGGCATGCGGGTCTGGCCGCCGACGAGGATCACTTCGTCGATGTCGGAGATTTTCAGGCCGGCATCGTTCAGCGCGGTGCGGCACGGGTCGATGGTGCCCTTGACCAGGTCTTCCACCAGCGACTCGAGCTTGGCACGGGTCAGCTTGATGTTCAGGTGCTTCGGGCCGGTAGCGTCGGCGGTGACGTACGGCAGGTTCACGTCGGTCTGGTGAGCCGAGGACAGTTCGATCTTGGCACGCTCGGCGGCGTCCTTCAGGCGCTGCAGGGCCAGCTGGTCCTGGCGCAGGTCGATGCCCTGCTCCTTCTTGAACTCTTCCACCAGGTAGTCGATGACGCGATTGTCGAAGTCTTCGCCACCCAGGAACGTGTTGCCGTTGGTCGAGAGCACTTCGAACTGCTTCTCGCCGTCGACGTTGGCGATCTCGATGATCGAGACGTCGAACGTGCCGCCGCCCAGGTCGTACACGGCGATCTTGCGATCCTTCGCGGACGTCTTGTCCAGGCCATAGGCCAGCGCGGCCGCGGTCGGCTCGTTGATGATGCGCTTGACCTCGAGGCCCGCGATCTTGCCCGCGTCCTTGGTGGCCTGGCGCTGGCTGTCGTTGAAGTAGGCCGGCACGGTGATGACGGCCTCGGTGACGGCCTCGCCCAGGAAGTCCTCGGCGGTCTTCTTCATCTTCATGAGGACCTTCGCGGACACTTCCTGCGGGGCCATCTTCTTGCCGTCGGCGGTCTGCACCCAGGCGTCGCCGTTGTCATGCGCGACGATGCCGTAGGGGACCAGCTTGAGGTCCTTCTGCACTTCCGCGTCGGTGAACTTGCGGCCGATGAGGCGCTTCACCGCGTAGAAGGTGTTCTTGGGATTGGTGACGCTCTGACGCTTGGCCGGCGCACCCACCAGGACTTCGTTGTCCTTGGTGAAGGCGACGATGGACGGCGTGGTGCGATCGCCCTCGGCGTTCTCGATGACACGCGCGGTCGACCCTTCCATCACTGCCACGCAGGAGTTGGTCGTACCGAGGTCGATGCCGATGATCTTGGCCATTGAAGTTGCTCCGTTTATATCTAAGCGGCCCCCGCGGCCGCGACTGGTGTGGAAAATGGGGGTAACCCCCATCGATTCAATATCTTCGGTATCAGTTATCGCGAACCACGGCGACCAACGCCGGGCGCAGCAGGCGATCGTTCAGCACGAACCCCTTCTGCACCACCGCCACCACCGTGTTGGGCGCGTGCTCGTTCGACTCGACCGAGCTGATCGCCTGATGGTGCTCCGGGTTGAACGGCTGGTGCAGTGGATCGACCACCGACAGGCCGTTGGCCTGGGTCACCTTTTCCAGCTGCTTGAGTGACATTTCCAGTCCCTCGCGCAGTGTCTTCGCATCGGCCGACTGGTTGGCCAGGCCGAGCGCGATGCCGTCGTAGACCGGCAGCAGGTCGCCCAGCAGCTTCTCGTTGGCGAAGCGACGCGCCTGGTCGAGGTCGCGCTGCATGCGCCGGCGCTGGTTCTCGATCTCCGCCTTTTCGCGCAGGACCGTCTCGCGGGCTTGTGCCAGCTCGACTTCCATCGCGGAAAGCTGGGCGTTCAGCGCATCGAGCTCGGCCTGTGCGCCGTTCTCGGCGACACCGCCGTCCTGCGCCGGATCGGGCGCGTGGGGATCGTTGTTTTGCATGATTACTCCAAATGTCAGCTCACCGGCCCCGCGGTGACGCGGGGCCGAACATTCGCGGGAATTACCAAACCCGCCTCCCGTGCCGGTTTATGAGGTCGCCGCGGCGCGATTCAAGGCGTCACTGAGCAGCGCGGCCGTGGCCTGTACCACGGGGATCACCCGCTCGTAGGCCATGCGGGTCGGTCCGATGACGCCGATCGCGCCCAGCATGCGGCCGGGGGTGCCGTAGGTGGCGGTGACGATGCTGCAGCCGTCCAGGGCCGCGAAGCCCGATTCCTCGCCGATGAAAAGGCGCACGCCGGGGGCCTGGACGCACATTTCCATCAGCTGGAGCAGGTCGCGCTTCTGCTGAAAGGCGTCGAAGAGGTCGCGGAGCCGTTCGATGTCGGCCAGTTCCGAGTAGCCCATGAGGTTGGTCTGACCGCTGACCAGCACGTCGTCGGCGTCGTCCACGGGCGTAAACGAGGCGGTGGCCAATTCCACCACACCGGATAGCAGGCGATTCAGTTCACCCCCGGCCTCGCGCAACTCGGTGGCGAGGTGGGCACGTATGTCCGCCAGGCGGAAGCCGGCGAACTGCGCATTGAGGTAGTTGGCCGCCTGTTCCAGCTCGGTGGCATCCAGCGGCTTGGCCAGCTGGACCACCCGGTTTTGCACCTGGTTGTCCGAGAAGACCAGGATCACGAGGACGCGCGCGTCGGGCAGGCTGACGAAATCGATGTGGCGCAGCGGGAAGTCGCCCTGCCGCGGCACCGTGACCACGCCGGCGAACCGGGTCATCGCGGAAAGCAGGTGGGACACGTTGCCCAGCAGGTCGCGCGTGGTGGTCTGGTGCGGCGGCAGGCTGCCCTGCAGGCGGGCCATCTCGTCGCGCGGCAGCGGTTTCAGCTCCAGCAGGCTGTCGACGAACAGGCGCAGGCCGCGCGGGGTGGGAATGCGCCCCGCCGAGGTGTGGGGCGAGGCCACCAGCCCGGCGTCTTCCAGGTCGGCCATGATGTTGCGGATGGTGGCCGGGCTGACTTCCAGGCCGGACGATCGCGCCAGCGTGCGTGAGCCGACCGGCTCCCCATCGGACAGGTATTGCGAGATGAGGGTCCGCAGCAGCCGGCGCGCGCGAGCATCGATGTCGTGACCGGAGAACGGATTCATGCGCCTGACTGGTGTGGAAAAGGGGTGGAACGTGGCGCTATCAATAAGGTCTCGCCGCTCTGCTTGCAAGTCTCGGCTTCTGCGACGCGCCTGCCGCTACAATCGGCGCGATTCCCTTCGCCGCACGGTCGCCATGCTCACCTCGCTCTACGTCCGCCAGTTCGCCGTCGTCGAAGAAGCCGAGATCGCCTTCGGTCCCGGCCTCACCGTGGTCAGCGGCGAAACCGGCGCGGGCAAGTCCCTGCTGGTCGACGCACTGATGCTACTGGCCGGCGCCCGCGCCGACAGCGGCATGGTCCGGGCCGGCAGCGACCGCGCCGAACTAGCCGCCGAATTCGACCTGGCCGGCCTGCCCGAAGCCACCGAGTGGCTGCGCCAGGAGGAACTGGACGACGGCGAGACCTGCCGGCTGCGCCGCGTGATCCGCACCGAGGGCAGCTCGCGCGGCTGGATCAACGGTCGCCCGGCCAGCCTGGCGCAGATGTCCGCACTGGCCTCGCGGATCGTGGAGATCCACGGCCAACACGAGCACCAGGCGCTGCTCTCGCGCCAGCACCAGATGGCCCTGCTGGATGCCTACGCGGGCAACGAGGCCCGCCTGGCGAGCGTGCGCGACACCGCGAAAGCCTGGCGCGACGCCGTGGCCCGCATCCGCACCCTGTCCGGCGGCGACGACCGCGAACGCCAGATCGAACTGCTGGCCCACGAGCTGGAAGAACTGGACCGCTGGGCCCTGGCGCCGGCCGCCCTGGACGACCTGGAAGCCCAGCACCGCCGCCTCGCCAACGCCGGCCGGCTGGCCGAGGGCGCCAACGGCGTGGTCGAGATCCTCGATGGCGAAAGCGAGTTCGCGGTCGGGCGCGCCCTGCTCCGCGCCCATGCCGAGGTTTCCCGGCTTGCGGAACTGGATGCCTCGCTGGTGCCCACGCTCGAATTGCTCGACAGCGCGCAGATCCAGGTCGGCGAAGCCGTCGACGGCCTCGGCCGCTACGCCCAGGATGTGGAGCTCGACCCGGAGCGCCTGGCCGAGGTGGATACCCACCTCACCCACCTACACGACCTGGCCCGCCGCTACCGGCTGCCGATCGAGGAACTGACGGCCAAGGCCGAGGAGATCCGGGAGCGCCTGGCCGAACTGGAAGGCGCCGGCGACGCGCTGGACCGCCTGGCCCACGAGCGCGACCGCCTGCGCACCGCCTGGGATAGCGCCGCCAGGGCCTTGTCCGACGCCCGCGGCGAAGCCGCCGGCCGGCTGGGCGCCACGGTCGCCACGCTGATGGGTGAACTGGGCATGGGCGGCGGCCGCCTGGTGGTGTCACTGGAGCCGGCCGAGGGCGACGAGCCCGATCCGCAGGGCCGCGAGCGCTGCGAACTGCTGGTCAGCGCCAACCCCGGCCAGCCGCCCCGCCCGCTACGCAAGGTGGCCTCCGGCGGCGAGCTGGCGCGCATCAGCCTGGCCATCGAGGTCGCCACGCTGGGCAACGACAACATCGGCTGCATGATCTTCGATGAAGTGGACACCGGCATCGGTGGCGCGGTGGCCGAGGTGGTCGGGCAGAAGCTGCGCGCCCTGGGCGAGAACGTCCAGGTGCTGTGCGTGACCCACCTGCCCCAGGTGGCCGCGCAGGGCCATGCCCACCTGCGCGTGGCGAAGGAAAGCGACGGCGATTCCACCCGCACACGCATCCACGCCCTGGATGCCGGCGGCCGCCGCGACGAGCTCTCGCGCATGCTGGGCGGGGTGGAAATCACCAAGGAAACCCGCGCCGCCGCGAAGAAGATGCTGGACCGCGCCCAGGGGTAACCCGGTACGCCGCCCGCCGGTCAGGGCTCAGGCGCTCAGGCGCGGCGGGCTCACGCGCGGATCAGGCCGCGCTCCTGCGCCATGCGGTAGAGATCGAGCTCCGAGCCGGCGTTGAGCTTGTTCATCACCGCGGCGCGGTGGATATAGATCGTCTTCTGCCCGATACCCAGCTCCGCCGCCACCTGCTTCGGCGCGCGTCCGGCTGCCAGCAAGAGGAAGACTTCGCGCTCACGGGCGGTCAGCCGACTGAACGGGTCCAGATCGGCCGAGGGCCGGCCCGACCGGCGCTGACGCAGGTCCGAGCTGAGGTATTGCTCGCCGCTCAAAACCGAACGCACCGCGGCGACCAGTTCCTCCGGGGCCACGCCCTTGGTCACGTAGCCGCGCGCGCCACGGCGCAGCGCCTCGGACACGTAGGGCTCGCCGTCGTGCATGCTCAGCACCACGATCTTCATCGTGGGCGCGATGCTGGCCAGGTGCTCGATCAGGGGCAGGCCACTGCCGTCGGGCAGGGACAGGTCCACCGCCACCAGGTCGGGGCGATGCTGGGTCACGGCATCCACGGCCTCGTCGGCGTTGCGGGCTTCGGCGACGACATCCAGATCGGGTTCGAGCTCGATGAGCCGCTTGAAACCTTCACGAACGATGGCGTGGTCATCTACAAGAGCGATTCTTGGCATGGGCAGAATGTAACAGGCAAACCCGACGCGTGCGTATGGGCGACGCCGGGCGTCGGGCAGCCGCATCCGCCGTGTAACATTCGGCCATGCGATTACACGCACCCTCCCGATTCATCGGTCCCCTGATCGCGCTCGCCTACGCGGCCGCGTGGATCATGCTCTGGCCGACCGAACAGCCCTACTGGGTGCTGCCCTTCGGCCTCCGCTTCGGCGCGCTGCTGCTCACCCGCACCCGCAACTGGTTCTGGATACTCCCCGCGGAGATCGCCGGCAGCAGCTTTTGCGAGTGGCGCAGCGGCCTGCCGATCGGTGGCGCCGGCTTCATCATCGGCGACGCGCCCGAGCCGCTGATGGTCGCCGCCTGCCTGTGGCTGCTGCGTCGCGCCCACCTGCATGCCAGCCTGGGCACCCCGGAAGATGTCGCCCGCCTGCTGCTCTCCGCCATGGTCACCGCCACGGTGGCCACCGCCGGCAACGCCGCCATGATGGCCTCCCTGCATCCGGCCGCGCCGGTCGAGATGCTCGGCACCACCTTCGGCAGCGACCTGCTCGGCAACTACCTGGGCGTGCTGCTGGTCGTCCCGGTCATGATCCTCATCTTCCGGGAGCGCCCCACGCAGGCCTCCATGGCGGAGCTGATGCTGGATGGCCTGCTGGTCATGCTGCCGTCGCTGGCCATCCTCATCACGCTGGCCGAGTACTCGCCGCAGCCGCAGTTCGCCCGGGTCCTGTCACTGGCGCCCGTGCTGTTCTTCGCGTTCCGGCACGGCTGGCGCGGCGCCGGCCTGGCCATGCTGATCACCAGCGTGGGCCTCAACGTCACCGAAGACATGATCGGCCGCGGCGCACCCACGGCGGCAGCCCACCTGTTCCTGGCCGTGGCCGGCACGGGAACGCTCATGCTCGGCGCCGCCACCGATGCCCTGCGCCGCAGCAGCGAGCGCGTGGCCCAGCAGAACACCCACCTGGCCGCGGCCAATCAGCGCCTGGACCAGCTGGCCCGCCAGTTGCGCGACGCGGCGCGCGGCAACCTGCAAGCGGAAGAAAACCTGCGCCGTCACATGGCCGCGGAGCTTCACGACGAACTCGGGCAGAACCTCACCGCCATCCAGACCCACCTCAAGCTGGCCCAGGCCCGGCTGGGCAACGCGGGCATGGAAGACATCGGGCGCTCGATCAACGGCATCCTCGGCCACATGCGCAAGGCGCTGCACAAGATGCTGGACAGCCTACGGCCCTCGGTGCTGGACGAATTTGGCCTGCTGCGCGCGCTGGACGAAGGCCCCATCCGCGACATGCTCACCGCCGCCGGCATCCACTACGTGACCGACCTGCGTGGCGAGCCGCGGCTGCTCGACGAAGACACCCTCACCGCGATCTACCGCGTGGTGCAGGAAAGCGCCACCAATGTCGTACGCCACTCCGGCGCCAGCCGCCTGGCCCTTCGGCTGCGCATCGGGCTGCGCGACCACGGCCCCGTCGCCATCCTGGATATCCGCGACGACGGCACCGGATTGCCCGCCACGCCCCAGCCGGCACGCACGGACGGCGGCGGGCGCGGCCTGCAAGGTATGAGCGACCGCATCACTGCGCTCGGTGGCCTGTTTCGTATCCGTCCCGAACCGCTCGGATTGCATCTGCGCGTGCTGCTCCGCAGCACAAGTATCGGAATGGACATAGGAAATTTTCCGATATCACGTCAGTGAACACTTCGTTACGATCTCCTCATCGATGTGGGGGAGCTGCCGTCGAGAGACGGTAAGCCCAGGTCGGTCGTGGGGACGATCGACCTGAAGAGGCGACAGGATGTCAGCCTCGCCGGTTCGAAGTGGATAAGCGCCAACCCAGCGAGCAACTCGCGGTTAGCGTGCTACGACGAAGCGGATCAAGCCGCCGGTGGACAGGAGTCCTCCGGCGGCGTTTTTATGGGCGCTTGTTTTTCGCCATGCCCTCGCCCTTCGTGGCACACCCTGCCCGACACTGCGCGACTCGCTCGGTAGGAGCGGACGATGTCCGCGAAACCAGCCCAGGCCATACCGAACCACCCAAGGCCCCACAAACGCAATCACCCCCGTGGCTTGCGCGACGGGGGTGACCGGGAGGGGTTAACGCAAGCGGGCTCAGCGCTTCTTCTTGGGCCTGACGTACAGCACCAGGCTGTGGTCCTCGATGACGTAGCCGTGCCGCTCGGCGATCTCGTGCTGGAGGCGCTCGATCTCCTCGCTGATGAACTCGATCACTTTTCCGCTGTCAACGTCGATCATGTGGTCATGATGCTTGCCGCGGTCCAGCTCGTAGACGGCCTGCCCACCCTCGAAGTTGTGCTTCATGACGATGCCGGCCGCTTCGAACTGGGTGAGCACCCGATACACCGTGGCAAGCCCGATGTCCTCCTGGTGCGCAAGCAGACGCTTGTAGATGTCTTCGGCCGTGAGGTGGCGCTCGTCCGCCTCTTCGAAGATCTGCAGTATCCGCATGCGCGGATGTGTGACTTTGAGACCCGCCTTGCGGAGCTCCCTGGTTTCCTGGTCCATAAAGACCCCCTCGCGGTGCCGTCAGGCGCTTAGTGTATCATCGCAGGCTTCACGATCCGGACGTTACTACGCATGCATAAGCTCATTCGCACGCTGGGTTTGGCCATGATGGCAGTCGCCATCGCGGGCTGTGGCCTCGTCTATACCCCCGACGTGCAGCAGGGCAACCTGCTCGACAAGAAAAACGTCGATCAGCTGCAGCCCGGCATGACCAAGCGTCAGGTCCTGGTGCTGCTGGGCACCCCCTCGGTCACCTCGCCGTTCGACCAAGATCGCTGGGATTACGTGTCCACCTTCTCGCATCGCGGCAAGAAGATGACCACCCGCACCCTCACCCTGACCTTCAACAACGACACGCTGGTCCGCACCGAAGGCGATTTCTTCGCCCAGGATGCCCAGCAGCTGCTGAAGGACTCGGAGAAGTACAAGGCCAACCCCGTGGGCGGCGCCCAGGGCGACAAGAACACCAGCGCCGACGACAGCAAGAAGGACGACGGTGGCGTGTTCGGCGGCGGCTCGTCGGGCGACGGCAAGAAGTAAGCCCTGGCTGCACCCTGCCGGCCGGATCAGGCGCCGCGTTTCGCGCGGCGCCGTCGGGCCTCCATCGGGTCCAGGATCAACGGCCGGTAGATTTCCACGCGGTCGCCCGCTTCCAGCGGCCGTTCGGGCGCTACCTTCTTCGCAAAGATGCCCAGGCGCGCCGGATCCGGCACCAGCCCCACGGGTAGCCGTGGCAGGGCCATCGTCACCGCTTTCCAGGCCGATGTGCCAGCCGGCACGATAAGGGCCACGACGCCCTGCCCCTCCGGCCCGGCGTAGGCCACTTCCACGGCAAGCTCAGCCATATTGGCGACGGGCCTCGTCGCAGAAATCGTCCACCATGCGGTTGGCCAGCTGCTGGAAGCCCATCTTCAGCACCGAGCCGCCCAGGCCCGCGTAGTCGAAGTCCAGCGCCAGCGCGATCTTGCAACCCACCTCGCCCAGTGCCTGGAAGGTGAACAGGCCATCGAGCGAGCGGAACGGGCCTTCCACGAATGTCATGGTGAGGCTTTCCGGACGCACCATGGTGTTACGGGTGGTGAAGCTCTGCCTGAGGCCGGCCAGCTTGAGATCCAGGCGGGCCACCAGCACATCGGGCTCGCGCTCGATCACGGTGGCGGCGTCACACCACCCGAAGCGCTTTGGGTATGCTTCCACATCGTTGACCAGGTCGAACATCTGCCCCGGTGTGAAAGGAACGATCGCACTGCGGCGGATTTCAATCATTAGCTGACCTCGTCTTATGTGCCGGCAAACGGACCCGCCGGCCTTGTATCAGGGACCCGATAGACCGATTTTAGCGGACATGGCAAAAGCGAAACCGAAGGACACGGAAAAAGAAGGCGGCGGCACGATCGCGCTGAACAAGCGCGCGCGCCACGAATATCACATCGACCAGCGCTTCGAGTGCGGCATGGCCCTGGAAGGCTGGGAGCTGAAATCGCTGCGCGCCGGCCGGATCAACTTCGGTGAAGGCTGCTACGCGATCATCCAGCACGGCGAGGTGTTCCTCGTCGGCGCCCAGATCCCGCCGCTGATCAGCGCCTCCACCCACGTGATCGCCAACGACCGGCGTACGCGCAAGCTGCTGCTGCACCGCGAGGAGATCGACCGCCTTATTGGCGCCGTCGAGCGCAAGGGCTACACCCTGGTGCCCACCGCGATGTACTGGAAGCACAACAAGGTGAAGTGCGAGATCGGCCTGGCCAAGGGCAAGCAGGAGCACGACAAGCGCAACACGGACAAGGAACGCGAATGGGCGATCGACAAGCAGCGCGTCATGCGCTCGCACAATCGCATGGGCTGACCTGAACGGTCGGGCGGCGCCCATTGTGGGTGCCCCTCCCCGCCCATATACTGTGGGATGTAGTCACACAACGTTTTTCCCCGGGGGTGTTCTGGTTTCGACGGGGGTAGTGCGATCTACTGGTGCATGCCGAGGGGGCAGCTTTCCTCGTTAAACCAGCCGCAAAACATATAGTTGCCAATGACAACTACTACGGTGACAACTCGGTGGCTCTCGCCGCCTAAGCTGTCCGGCCCCTAAAAAAGGCCAAACCCCCGACCCGATCTTGTGCTCATGCTCGTCGGTGTAGGGTCACTATCATGAGACCGCTGAAAGACCCTCCATCTGTGGGTCTGACGCTAGATCAATCAGATATGTCCGCCGGTGCGCTTAGCACGCCGTGCTGTCGGTGGACGAGATTTAACGGTGAGCTAAGCATGTAGATCTGGAGATTAAACGCCTTCGGACGCGGGTTCGACTCCCGCCACCTCCACCAAATTGGTCCATCTCCCCAGTCCATCGGGGAAAATGGCCCGCCTCGGCTGATCCCGTCAGGTATCACGCGAGGTATCACGTGCCAAAGCCTTTGATGCTGCACCGACCGAGCGGACTTCATGTCCGCTTTTTCGTGCCTGCGTTTCTGCAGCCTTCCCTTGGACGCCGCTATATTGTGCTCAGTCTGAGGGGCCAGCGCGCGGATGCTGCGCGGCTACGGGCGGCGCAAATCGGGTATGTTCTGGGCCAGGCCTATGAACGGATGCGGGGCGCGGCTGTGGCAGAGCACAAAAATCTCCTGGAAACGGCACTCGCCGCCGCGCGGGGTCCTCATGTGGACCTGACGATTGAGCTCCCAGGAGGGGTTCGCATCGTCACCGACGGGTCCGAGAGGGAAAACAGCGAAGCCCGGGCGCTGGCCCTGGAGCTCGAAGCGCTCCGCCTCGCGTCAGCCACGCCGCAGGTCACCGCCCCCTCTCCTGCCCCCGAGCCAAACCCCGACAACTTGCTGTCTTCCCGTATCGAGCTGTTCCTTGAGGAGATGGCCGGCAAGAACCGCTCGGAAAAAAACCTGATGGACACGGGCCACATCCTGCGCCTGTTCCTCGCACTCGGGGGTGACAAGCCGGTCCAGAGTGTTGGGGCTGACGACATCGGCCGGTTCATGAGTGCAATGCGGGTCTGGCCGGCGAACGCGTCGAAAAAGCCCGCCTACAAGGGCTTGAGTCCCGCCGATATTGTCGCGAAAGCGAAGAGAGAGAGCTCTTTGGGCCTTGCGCCTCGCACACGGGAAAAGCACCTCGACCGCTTGCGGCTGTTTTTCGGGACCTGGCTTGAGCGCGGGATTGGCACATCAAATCCCTGCAACGGGTTTAATGTCACGAACAAATCGCAGGATGAGGCGCGCAGCCGCGAGCCATTCTCGAGCGCCGACCTGCAGAAAATCTTTGCTCCAGACCGCGTCCTTAACACGCAGCCCCACAAGTACTGGACGCCCATCCTTGGGCTCTACACCGGCGCGAGGCTCAACGAACTCGCCCAGCTCCATGTTGAAGACGTCGAGGAGATCGATGGAATCTGGGGCATCCATATCCGACGAAAGACGAAGAACAAGGCGTCGAGGCGGTTTATCCCTCTGCACCCCGAACTCATCCGGCTGGGTTTTCTCTCGTACGTCGGAGACGTGCGCGCGGCCCGTTTTGAGCATCTTTTTCCCGGCCTGACGTGGGGAGTCAATGGGCCAGGCGATGCCATCGGTGACTGGTTCAATCGCACCTACCTTCGGAAGACCTGCGGCATTGATGACACGACGAAAGTGTTTCACTCCTTCCGCCACACCTTTGCCACAGTTGCAGAGCGCGCCGGTGTGCCGGACGGGCGCATTGCGCAGCTGACGGGTCATAGCACCGGTGGGACCGTTCTTCGCAACCACTACATCAAGGTCGCCGAACTTCCCCGCAGACTCGAAGACATCAGCAAAGTGGTTTTCGCCGAGGTGCAGCTCAAACCGCGAAAGCCTGGCTTTTTTGAGCCGTACCTGCGCCGACAGCGGGCACTCGACAACCGGGTGCGCAGGGCCGAGGAAGCGGAACAGAAATGACCGCAGTTACGGCCGTGGCCGTTTACTGGGTCCGGAAGGACATTGCTGCTCAGTTGAAGTTCCGATGTCCAATGGACGTGTCGCGAGGCTTGCTTTCCATGACGTTGTTGCTCCGACGGGCTGAGGGGACAACCTGTTTGCGGCCTCCAAGACAGGCCCCATCCTCAAGTCGCCTTCACCCCGACCAGAGATCCGCGTTTGCCGCGCGAGAGGCTGACACTGAAAAACTCGAGTCCGCCACGTACCCCCGAACACTTGCTGCTGAGTTTTCGGAGGTATCTGCCGAAATCACCCACAGGACTAAGGCCGAGGCTCGGGGTTTTCGCTGAAGTTTGCCTTGCAGAACGCTGACGGGTTGCCACTCGGCCAGTCTTGGTTGAACCACTCAATAGACGATAAAGGCAAAACTGGCGAGCGTGACAGTCGCCAGCATTGTCAGGAACGCCGGGATGTCCTGCCCACCAATGTGGTGGCGGACAACATCGCCGAAAAGCCAGACTGAGAGAATGACGCCGCCCCGTCGGCAACGGTCCCGAACTCTAGTCCGCATATCTCCCGCATCACGCGCGCGAGGTGCGTCGTGCCCTTGCACAAGGTCACCTGCTTCCAAAGGGTTTGCAATGTTGCGGTGCTGGCTCATGGTTCGTCCCATCTCACCAGCGACCGTTCAACGCGGCAAAGCAATCCGTGAGTGCGATTTCGACATTCGC
Source organism: Luteibacter sp. 9135 (assembly GCF_000745005.1). Classification (NCBI taxonomy): domain Bacteria; kingdom Pseudomonadati; phylum Pseudomonadota; class Gammaproteobacteria; order Lysobacterales; family Rhodanobacteraceae; genus Luteibacter; species Luteibacter sp. 9135. The sequence goes on from NZ_JQNB01000001.1 coordinate 3,817,806, forward strand.
GCTGATGCCACGCATCCATAAGCACCGGCTTTTCATTACACCTTCCGTGAGTCCGGCAGTCCATTCGTGTAGCGGCCGACTAGAGCAAGACTTGAATTCAACGCAGCCATTTGATCGGGGTCACGCTGCCCCGCCTTCTGGCATCCTGCTCACGGGCGTGGCCGGCCGGCCAAGGCGCGCCAGCAAGCGACCGATGCGGCATATGGATGCGGCCGGCAGATCGTCCCACTGCCACCGCTCCCACACCTCAGGCCGGCAGACGGGTACGAGGACGTCGATGCACGTTCCACGGCGATGGCGGGCCGCGCGCCAGAGTGCCTCGGAGTTTCGCGCCAGCGGGTTGCCCAGACCGAGGAGCAGACACACAACCGCCAAATGGCCCCGATGGGCGGCATGCATAAGTGCGGTATCTGGGTCACCGGCACGCCGTACTCCGGGGTCTGCCAGAAGCGCGCGGATTGTCTCCGCGTCCCCGTCCCATGCGGCATCACACAACCGCCTGTCGAATCCATACCACATGCCTTCTCCTTGATCCGTCCGTCCTAGACTGCCCCAGTCAAGCAGGAATCCGGCCGCCGTCAAGGGGGGGGGCATTCGACGCTTGGAAGCCAGCAAACGACGCGGCCAACCGGACCTCGCAGTCCAATGTCAGCCTCGGACGAAGCTGATGATTTCGTCGATTCCGTCGCCGTTTGGCTTGAACCCGTTGGCGACCGTGTGCTCGTACTAAGCGTCTTTCCAGCGAATTTCTATGCCGCACCTGGCCTCTTCCCAAGCCTTCATGTGCCCGGAAGTTGTTAAGCGCGGCAACGTAACCTATTGCACGAACTTGCATGTCGGCGACAGCCTTTGAAGAAACCTCGCGCCAATACTGCAGCCCGTTGTGTGGCAAGGGGGTAACACTTCCGGTCAGCGTAGAAGGTCAGGCAGTTCGTAGAGCAGCGCCAGCGCGTCCGGCCATCCAGTCTCGCCAAAGATGCGCAAAACTTCCACGAGTCTCGCTTGTCTTGGGCCGTCGTCGAAGATACTGCGGTAATCGGCGATGTAACGACGGATGATGCGTACAACAACGGCTGCTCCCAAGCTCTCAAAGTGATACCCCTCCTCCCGGCCCCGGCCCGTCAGCAAACCATGGATGGCTTCGAACACGCCGACGGGGTCACCGGGAATAAGGAACGCGTAGAGCTCCAGCAGGTAATGCAGGGTATTAGGCTCGTGCGACTGCGCCGCAAGGTGAAGTTCGGTCTTGTAGTCAAGGAGGAACCGGCCGCGCTCTTTCGGGTCGGCAAGCTGCTGGTGCTCATGCACGGTTTTTTCGTACGCGCCTGAGCCGAAGTAAAGCTGATTGACGACGCACCCGATGAGCCGCTCTGCCGTCCGGTAGATTGCGACCGTTTCCGGAGCGGCGGGTGCACCTGCCAAGCGCGCCACCTTCTCGTGCGCGGACGTCGACGCCTCAACAGCAGCGGTCAGGACGAGCCGTGCGGCATCCTGCGCCCTGTCGCACCCATCGGCGCTCTCCTTACCCGCACCTGGTCCGTAACGCCAAAAGAGCGGTTCGCGGAGGGCGTTGGCAAATGCAGTCAACTCGCTCCCATAGGAGGCCAGGTCCGCAGTCCAGGTCGCGACCCAGGCCTTGGCCACGACATTGTCCTGCCCGATGTATAGCGATGCTGCCCCGCTGCCGAGGACGTCGGCGAGCGGTGACTCAGCGGACACCCCGTCAGGGGTCCTCGGACCCGTGGCAAGAGGGGCGAGAAGCGCGACGCAGGCATCCGTGTCGATGCCAGCGACGCGAAGCGCCGAAGAAGCGACCAAGGCGATCACATGCGGGTCGCCCTCCTGCCTAATGAGCCGATCCGCCATCGCCCACATCCTTGCCGGTCCCGTCGCGTAAGCCACGGGCAGCCTGCTGGCGACGACCGCCCGTACCACCGGCGACGGGTCAGCAAGAAAATCCTCCATGCGGTCGATGAGGCCCGGCTCTGCACCGGTAAAACGCGCCGCAAGGTCGCCTGTGGCCCCTGCGGCGCGGACGCGAAAGTCGTGATTGGTCCACATGAACGTCACGGCCTCTCTCCGGAAGGCCCGGGCGTTTGGGAGGGGGGCGGCGCGATGCGGTCCATCAGCCCCAGCAAGTCGGTCAGGCTCGGCAGCCCATCAACACCGGGATTGTAGCCATCGCTGCCGGTCATGCGCTCGACCACATCAAACACAGCCGAGAATGCGATGTTGCGCACTTCGTCGTGGACGTCCAATGTCGACGCCTGGTCAGCAAGCGCATGGGCCGAAAGCCAGAGGGACGCGAGGTCGATCTGTCCGTCATCGCCAGCGGATTCCGTCAATCGTGCAGAGAGGGCCTCGGATGCGGCGTGAACGGCGGCATTGTCACCCTCATCCCTGTCGATGCTCAAGCGGACAAGCATCATGCGCCTGGGGTCCGACCCTTCATCCGCCGGATCCTCGTGCCGACCACCCGGTGCCCCATTCGCAAGGAGTCCGCGCACAGCGAGGTCATCTCGCACGGCCCGCGACGCCGTCTGCAGTGTCTCAACGCCGATGCAAGAGAGAATCGCGGCCTGCACACTCGCCCATCGTGCCGCTTCATGGACGCCCGACCCCGGCGTCGCCAGAAGAACGTTCTCCTCGAACGCACGCCGGTCGCCGACACCGCGCGTCAACCACGTCGCTGCGACAAAGCGGGCTGCTGCAAACGCTGTCTCGTCGAGGCTGAAGAAGTCGCAGCGCAGTGCAAAGGGCCAGACGAGGTCCGCGACGTCCACGCGTGTCACTGCAACCGTGAAAATCCGCTCCCACACTCCTGGGGTCGCATAGTCCACCGAGGCCGCTGCAACGCTTGCGGCAAATGCCTCGACGGTGCACCCCTTGAGGAAAAGGCTGTACTGGTGGAGAGGGTCGTCGTCGTGGGCATGCCGCGCTCCGCCGTTCCGGAGCTGGAAGGCAGGATATGAACGCCCCCGCAGCTCAAGTACCGTTCCGTTGTCATCCATCCGGATGGTCGTCGGGGTGATGGACAATCCGCTCGTTATGGCCTTCCCGAGTTGGGCTGCGATGACCGCCCGGGTTCCGGACGTCGGCGATATGGTGAGAACCTTTGCAAGCGCGCTTCCCAGCTGCCACAGCACGAGCCCGTAGTCCTGCTTTCGGTTGGACGACAGGGGCAGGATGCGGCTTTGCTGTCCGCCAATCCACGACGACGAGTCATCTAGGATCCGGTGCCCGAAGAGCACGGTGTAGACCTCAAGGGTGAAGGCGGGGGACGCTCTCGTGACGGGAACAATCTGTTCCGCAAGCCACCCCGCCTCCGCGTCGGCGAATCTGGAAAAATGCGGTTCACGGAGAACCCGGTCGAGGAGTGCAACAGCGGCTTCAGGGTCAGCCTCGGCGCTCCGTCCGACGAAGCGAATGGCCACGGACACCAGATTGCGGCGCACAGGCTCTTCCGACCATGCAAGCGCAAGGAGTGTTCGCGCCGCTGTTGCGAACACGGCGCGCAAGACCGGCTCGTCGACGGGAGCGCGCTCGAAGAGGCTGAAGAGCAGATGCCGTGCGGGCTCGACCATCGGCGCCCCGTTGACCATGAGCGTGTGGGCCAGAGAGGCCCACACGCAGGCCTTGTCCCCGGCAATCTTGCCGGAGACGTCGACGCCCACACACCCTGCGAGCCTCTGGAAAAAGAGCGGTAGATGGCTTGAATGGGGCTGCCGGTCAAGAATGCCACGGAGTGCCAGAATGTCGGACTCCGATGACACCGACTCCACCGCAACCCGGATGGCGACATTGGATGCAACGGCGTCGACCGTCGTTGAGGAGAAGGCTGCAAGCAGCATGTTCCAGACGGCTGCCGGGCCATTTTCGTCCATGCGCCACATCCGGTCGACCGCAAAGGTCACGGCGGGAGCGAGCCTCAGCGCCACAGACGTTTCGCCCTGGAGTTGGACAAGCAGCGCTCCTCCGTCCGTCCAGTCAAGGTAATAGCGGCCCACCGCATGGTCAAACAGCACGTGGTGCGCGAAAGAGACGAGGTCGCCGTCGCCCACCAGGACGCCTGACGCGATGACGTCATCGAGGCTGTCGTGGTCCACGTCAACCTTCCTGACGGTGAGGCGATGACGCTTGACCATTGTTGCAGCGGCAGCACCGACCGCACGCTTCAGTGCCATCGTCTTTAGGCGGGCGTTCTCATATAGGTCGATGAGTCCCGACTGCGACCGGACGCCGGCAAAGGCGTCCGGCGTCATGCCTTCCCCAACGAGGCCTGCTGCCAAGGAGAGGTTAAAGGCATTGCGCAACAGAGCCTTGACCTTGGGCGACGTCGCACCCAGCAGCGCGCCAAGCGTCGGCGCGAGCGCACCGACAGCGTCGAGGTCACTGTCGGAGAACGTTGGCACGCGGAAGTGGCGCACACGTTCAAGGCCAAGCTCCGCATGGGCCGGCTCCACCGGTGCGCCGGGGAAAGCCTCGCGAAAACGGTGGCCGTTTTTCAGGTCGAACGTGCGAATCGAGGCAACCACGGCCCACTCGTTGCACGTCTGACCAATGACCCTGTCTATGAGCGTGCCAAACACGGCTTCCGGTGGCCCGCCACGGGCCGCATCGAGGGCGTCGATGAAGAGGATTTTCGGACCAACGCCCGGCCATGCGGCAAGCACGTCGAAGAGCGGGTGTTCGAGCTCAAGTTCCGAGGCGAGGTCACCCGACAGGGCGACACCGGGATACCGGTCGACCGAGAGGAACACCACCGAGGCGCCCGATTGCGCCAACTCGCTCGCCGCATGCCAAAGTGCGCCGGTTTTTCCGCACCCTGGCTCACCGATGACCAGCAGTGACCCGGCCCGGATGGCGCCGATGAGGACGTTGTCGGCGGCCCGCCTGACCGGGAGGCCGCCATTGAGGGGCAGGCACGCGTGAGCAGCAAGCCGTGTGAGCTCGGTGCGAGTCGCTTTAAGAAGTTTTGAGACGTCAGCATCGAAGCGGGGTGAGCCAATGTCCGTGTGGCCCCGCCGACGAAGCTCTCGGATCAAGCCCGTTCGGTCAGCCGGGGCACCGCTCCCAATGAGTTTGCGCACGATGTCGAGCAAGTCGCGAAGCGGTGAGTCGCCCTTGGTCTCGTCCCCGTAAAGGCGCCTGCCAATGAGCTGGGATGCTTCCCGCCAATCAACCTCGCCTTCGTTCATGGCAAAGCGCCGCACGCGGAAAAGACGGGCGAGACTTGTCAGGTCGGCGTCCGAGGGCGCCGCTCCGGTGTGCGCCGTCCAGGCAGGTGTTGCCAGCGTCTCGAACACGGAAAGTGCGGCTCGTTCCGCTTGGTTTCGCTGCAGGGAAACCAGGCGGAACGACCCGCCCATGTCCATGGCGCGACAGCCCGATTCGAGATCATTGAGCGTAGAAGCGGCCTTATCGGAGACCGCGAAAATCGCCGCGTTGTGCGTCGGGTCGGGCAGTGGCCCTGCTTTCTTGGCTTCCGCAATCCAGCGCGCCAGCTGGCCGACCGTCTTGGTCAGCGGAGCCTTCGGGCCGCTCCCCAGGTTCGCGTTCGTCTTACTCTGGATAGACAGGATGCCACCGTTGGACTGGACCACCTCGATATCATCGAGCCCCTCCCCGGTTTCCAGGCGGATGGACACGGAGACCACCTCGTTGTCGGTGCCAAAGCGCCCTCCGACCGGGACCTTTGCAAGGAGATGGGCAGCGAGCCATGTCCCGACCGCCGCCTGAAACGCCATTCCCGCCTCTGTTGCCCGGCCACCCGCCGGCCGGTGGGCGGCCGTTTTGTCCTTGCTGCCGTTGCCCGCCATGCTCGCTCCTTGGTGATGTGGCCACACCGGCGCCGCGTCCTGGCGACGGCTACCCCTTTCCTGTCTAGGGTAGCGCATGGCCGCGCTCGGATCTGGTCAGAACGTCCCCCGCTCCAACGTGCGGGAGGGCCGGTCGCCCTGACTGTCAGCGGTTGATCGACCCCGGGAGGCCAAAGGCTTGCCCCGGCGTCATTCCCTCCGTGCGCACGAACCGTTCTTCTTCGACACAGACCAACGGCAACCATTCGGGCGGGTTTTGCAGTGGGGCCGACGCCCAGGGGTTGAGGTAGAGCGTCTGGCGACGCACCGGTAGACTGTAGAAATCGAGGTCGTTGAACAGCCATGCGGCGCTGACCCGGGCCGAGCGAGGCTCTCGCCCGTCATGCCAGGCACCATCCGGTGCCCTCACCAGCCGTGCGTTTCGGTCAGCATCAATGGCCATCCCCTCCGACCCGAACAGGGCATCAGTCTCGTCGAGGTCCCGCAGATGGAAGGCGGTCACGCTGATGGCCACCACCAACGGATGGGGCAAGGTTCCATACCTGCGCCCTTTGTTACGGATGGCTTCGCGGATGGGCGTTTTCAGGTCGACCGCACCCCCACCGATGGAGAGCAAGCCGATGAGGCGGTCCAGTTCTCCCCGGTTGTTGTTTTTTGGAATGGCGCCGAAGGCCAGCGTCCAACCCTGATGGTGCCATGCATGCCGTGGATAGGCACCATGCCCATGGATGGCAATCTCGCGGACGACTGCACCAGCATCGAGTCCGTTGATCCATGCATGCACGTCACGGATGAGTGCCCGCGCTGATGGCTGCGTGGCCGGCTGGCCACCTTGCTCAATGTCGAGATAAAAAGCCGGGTGCGGTGCACGGTCGAGCGCATCGAGGACGTCCTCCTTCATGGCCTCGGCACCGCCGTCGATGTCCCGTCCTTCGTTGACGACGATGGCCTCGAGAAAGAACGGCTCACCGTCAGGCGGAGTGACCAGGAAATCCGGACGTTTATCGGTGCCGTTGGCAGGGTCGGGATGTGCAACGAGCGTGTAGCCCTGCCGCACCAGCATGCCGTAGAGAAGGAGCTCGAAACAGGCAGACTTGAACGCGTGGGCACGTCGGGATTTGAGCCGCTGCGATATCTCGAATTTTTCCGATTCGATATAGGCATCGAAGGCATTTTCGAGCAATGCACGCACCGCGCCCACGGCAAGATCGGCGGACCGGTCCAGGAATTCTAACTGGGTTTCCCTGTAACGCTTCGTGGTGGCGTCGGTGCGATCAAACCGGCGAAAGAGCATGGAATGTCCCTATGTTGCAAAGCGGGCGCAGACGGGCAATTGGCCTGACGTCAGATAGTAGGGACGTTGCCGCCTGTTGGCTGGTGCATACCTGACAAGACGGCATTTGCGACCGTTCCTGCCGCATCGCTGCCAACCCCAATGTGGGCATCCGCTTCCCGAACCAGGAGCAAGCCATCGCCCCCCTTGTCGGTGCCGACAAAAACTCTTCCGAAGTTGAGGAGCGTCGGGAGAAGTCCTCGGATGGTTGACGTCGACAGCGTTATCCAGCCCTCAGGATGCGCTTGTGGACCGAATGCTTCGAGGATGACGTCTTCAAACGGAATGCACTCAATCTCGGCGAGGTCCAGACGCTTATCGCCACCGGCCTCTGCACGGACGAAGAAGTTGTCGAGTTGCGACAGCGCCACGCAAATGGTCCCTGTGAACCGTGCACCCGGCATCCTGGCATCAGAGGCCCCGTCAATGGGGAGCGCATTCTCCTCCGCCTCAGTCGGGGCGGCGGGCATGCTGCGCAAATAGGCGAGATAGTGGACGAAAGACAGTCCTGCGATGGGTGGCGTCGAATCCATTGTTGCCCAATTCTTCTCGTCAAGCGCGAGAGTCCGTTGCGCGGCCTGGGTAGCATTGTCGTACGACTTTTGCGTGCTTGTACGACGGTTCTCAAAGGCCTCGTCCGTTTCGCCAGCGCGTCGTCGCGGCGGGAAAAGCGGACCACGGTCGGCAACGGCCAGTTGCTGAAGAAAGTGGGCCAGTTTCTTCGGGTCCCTGGCCTCCTCCAGCGACTCCGCCCGCCGCAGACGCTGACCGGTTCGCCTGAGGACCTCCAACTGCGAAAGTCGCCCAGCACGCTGCTGGTCAAGGTCGATGGTGTAAGTGTTATCGGGCACCACGACCGAGGCAGTCACCGATGCCTCGTCGAGCTGACGCGCAAACGGTTCAGGCCGCACCGTGCCGCGTCGCTGCGCAGAATTCGGCTTGCCAGCGACGACGCGCTTGGCCTGGAACAAGGCAACGCGTGCACAGTCCGGGCCTGTCGCCATGACAAGCGTAAAATCCGCTCCCCTGTCCGCCTCATTGTCCCGGGCCTCGCCGGTTCTGCTCTTGCTGTATTGCCCCCACGCGCACGTTGTTGAAGCGTCGATCTTGCTCTCGGACGATTGCCCTCCCGAAAAAATTGCGGTGCAAAGCGGGAATGCTGCCGAGAAGCCACCGAGGAGCGCTGCGGTGATGGTCTCCTCGTCGCAGGAGGCGAGCATGCCAATGCCGGTGAGCTGATTGAGCACGTGGCGGAAGGTGGCCTCAACCGGTGCGGGGGGGCCGGCGCGTCTGTGGTCAGCGCCCCACTCAACTGCATAGCAGCCCAAGAGCTTTTTTCGCAGTTCCTCGAGCATGGCCCATCCCTGAATCATCGGTCGTGCTTTGTAGCATGCTAGAGGCGATGACGTTCGCCTATGGCGGCCGAACCTACGTCAGGTACTGCACGGTCAAGGGCGCGACGCTGCTCATTGAGCCGATGCGCTGCAAAGAAACAGGCGAGGCGGTCCTGCGGCCTCTCCCAGGCGTCGTGCTTTTCGTTCTCCAGCCACCGGACGCGCCGCGCCCAGTCCCCGGGCAAGTCTTCGACGCCTATCTCGGGCAACGTCGCATCGCCTGGCAGCCTATGCGCGACAATTCCATCGTAGGCCCGGGATGACCAAACGGGTGCCTCGTTGCGCTGCGACGGCGTTCCGAAGATGGCAAGGGCGCGAACTGCCCGGTGTACACGGTCCCGGGACAAGTGTCGTGCCGCGTGGCGCTGCCAGGCCGACCAAATCTCTTCAAGTGTGCCCCCATACCACGTCGACCACTTCGACCGGTCGGCGAGCCCGATAACCCAGTACGGAACATGGCCGTGAAATTCGTCTTTCTCGTCCCCCCGTCTGAGCGCGATGTATGTGAAATCCGCGAAATATGCCTTCATGGCGGCCTCGTCAGGTTGGGTCGCGCACTGGCCAGGGCCGCGCCGCCTCGCTTTCTCACGGCCCACCGGTCCGGGCAGCGGGCACACGATGACCCTGGCCGGGGGACGGTGACGTACACACGCGTTAGGCGGCCCGGACGACTGTATTGGCGCGACCGAATCTGCAGGGCGTGCATCGGCATCGCTGCCGGAGGGTGGACGAACGTCGGAATTGAGTTGCACGGAAATGACCGGGGCGGGAAAACCATCCTGGCGAGGAACCCCGGTCTGTCAAGGCCCCGCTTCCGCCTGACACTCGGTCAATGGAGGACGGGTGGATTACCCGTGCCGCCCGTGCTCCGCCCGGTCCCAGCGTGCTCACCTGCCGCCTCGATGGCCGCCCCTCCCGCTCCGTGCGTCCCGTGGCGGGTGCCCTTGCCGCCCTCATCACCGCCATCATCGGCGCCCCTGTCCTCGCTCTCGCCAGGGTGTCTTCCAGAACCACTGCCACAGCCTGGAAGTACGAGGCGTCGTACCGCATGTCGAACCAGTGCAGCACCACCGCCTCGTCCGCCCATCCGTGTGGCTGCTGCACAGAAAGCCCCTCGGCCCGGGACTCAGGAATGGTCGACCACGGCCACCCCATGCCCTCCATTTGCCCATCGACCCGGCGGATTGACGACCATGGCCAGCGGGTTTCGTCGACCTCCAAGACCTCCGTGCCCGAGAGCTCAAAAGGCATGCCCTCGAGCCGGATTCAGCGGGCGACCTCCTGTCGCTCCTCAAACGGTGCATCGGTCAGGCGTTCGCGGATGAGTTCGAGACACCGGGCCTTCCGCAGGAGGCGGTGCTGTGTTGCGGCCCAAGCGCGCCAAAGATGGACTAAAGTCGATAACTCATCCGACCAGTCAGGAGGCATCCGGTATGGCATCAGCGACCAACGGTGAAAGAAAACTGGTGAGCAAAAGCCGAGCTCTGGGATGTCTCGTCATCCTCGCCACAATCACCCTCGATGCTAGCGGTGCGCGGCAACCTGTCCCTTCGCCCAAGTCATATCTCGCATCATCGTCTTCCTTGTGAGGTTCCCATGACTGACAACGCGTCTCCCGTCACCGCCCCTAATCACGGGCCGGATTACCGCGCGGCGCTGGCCGCATTTGACGCGGCTGTGTGTGAAGCGTGTGCGGTGAGTCAGGCCATCGGCGTGCGGCAGGCGGAGCCCCATGCCGGCTATGCCGCCATCTTTTTTACACGGGTGTGCGCGCATGCCACATCGATGATTCGCGCCCTGCCCCATTCACGCTGGGTGCGCTCAAATGACCCGCATTGGGATTTCGGGGCCGTCGCCGGGCACGCCCGGGCGCTTCTTGAGGGTCATCTTACGTTTACCTACCTTTCGGCCACGCCAGAGAGCCAGGAGGAGTGGTCGGCGAAGCTTAATGTGATGCACCTGTGCGACTGCGCGCGGCGCATCAGCCTGTTTGCAAACCTAGGCGAAGAGGCGTCGGTCAAAGGGTTCGAAGGACAGAAAACCGAACTCCAAAACCGCCTTGCCGGCAATGCATGGTTCCTTGCGCTGCCCGAAGCCGTGCGCAAACAGTGCCTCAATGGCAAGTACCTGCACATCTCCAACCGCGATGCGCTCGTCAAGGAGACCGGGGGCGCCCCTAAGGCCTTCAACGCCTGGTTCGATGTGCTCTCCCAGCATACCCATATCCTGACGATGTCTTTTTACCGGATGGAACCGGACGGCCGGGGCACCGGGGTCGAGAACGACACCGACCGGGGTTACATGACTATGGCGATGGAAAACTGTACCGCAATCCTCCAAGAAGAAGTCGACCGGCTGGTGGAGCTGTTCCCTGATACGGCCCAAGCCCGCCAAGGCGTCCGGTCGCGATTTTCACCCGGGCCAAAGGAGAACTGGCCGGACTGGCGTGTTGCGCAGGAGCGCGCGTTCCAGACGCGGCGCAAGCCGAAATCCCGGAGAAGGAAATAAGCTGGACTGCATTGCCGCGACCACCCCCGCAAGGCATGCATCGGCATCGCTGCCGGGGGGTTGGGAAACGTCGGGATTGTGCTGCACGGACCTGACCGAGGCGGGACAACCATCGTGGCGAGGAACCACGGTCTGTCAAGGGCCTGCTCCCGACTGGCGATCGGTCAATGGAAGACGGGTGTAATCCCGCTGCCGCGCCCGCACGCTATGCCGTCCAGCAAGGCTGGCAAAAACCAGCTACGAGCCAGCCACCGCTAGGGCATCTTTCCCCAATCAGCAACGGCGGCAAGGACCGGGATTTTCGGCCGTCCGAATCCGTACCCACTGCCCTGCTGGCTTTCCGTGATGACACTGCGCACGGCATCCTCCGGCCCTCCGATGAGCTCGAGAATGCGGGAGAGATGCTGGCGCGAGATACAGCGGGCAAAGGTCTCCAGCGGACCGTGCTGGTTTGCATAGACCAGGGTCATCGGATACCAGACGGCGTGGTATCCCGTGGGGACCACCTGGCTTCGCAGGAAGAGCAACAGATCAGCCTGGATGAGGTCGACGAAGGCATGGCCCAATGCATCGGTCCGCAACTTTGCAATCTCAGCCTGCAGGGACACCTTCTTGAGATCCAAGCGGCGGTTGCGGGATTCGAGGGAATCGACCTCGCGGTTGAAGGCCGGTGCCCCTTGCATCGGTGTGCCGCCCCGGTAACTCACCGAGGCGTTGTAGTACGGGCGCACAAAGAGCTCGCGGGCGATCGCAAACGCACCGGACTTCAGGGCAATGGCAACGGCAGCGAGGAACAGCTCCCAGCCAAGGAAGCGGTACGCGTCGAAGTCATTGTTGCCGTAAGAGCCTGACCCCGATTGGGCCTCATAAAGCGGCAAGATGCGCTCAAAAAAGCGGTGGAGGCGGGTGCCACTCTCCTCTGTCGGCGAAAACCGGCAGGCAACCTTGACCAGCTCCTCGAACTCGGCACGCACGCCTGCCATGCGCTCGATGGTGGCGACAATCGCGTCATCCACTGGCCCTTCCACCGGCTTTGTCAGCGCAAATTGTGGGAGTGCTTCGGCAAGCTGGCCGAGTGCATCGTCCAAGGCGCCGCCTCCCCCTTCGCGGCCCGTGCGCATGGCCTCGGTCGCACGACGAAACACGGTGCGGGAACCGAGCTGGGGGCCCGTATCCCCATCGAGGTAGGCTGGCCGCTTGCCCAGAGGCGGCCGGACATGAAGGGGTTTGTCATACACCCAGCGCACGAGTTGCTCGAGGTTCTCCGCCATGCGCTCGCTGGAACTGAGGTCGATGTAGATGCGCGAACGCGCGAAGGTCGGTACAAAGGGCTTGCTGAGCTTGCCCGGATTTGATGGACACCCATCGTGAGCCGTAAGGTTCGTTCAGAGGTGTCCCATGTCAAAAAGAATTCGTCGTCAGTTCACACCTGATTTCAAGGCCGGCGCGGTTGCCCTGGTCCTTGAGCGAGGTCAGCCGGTGTCTCGGGTATGCCGTGACCTGGATCTGGTCGAGAGTGTCTTCAGGCGCTGGATCGAGAAGGTTCAAGCCGGTTCTGGAGCGCCTTCGCGATCGCCCCCCGCCGTTCCGCTGACGGCCGAGCAGGCCGAGATACAGCAGCTTCGACGCGAGAACGAGATCCTGCGGATGGAGCGTGACATCCTAAAAAAAGCGACGGCGTTCTTCGCCAAGGAATCGAGCTGAGATGCCGGTTTATCGAAGCGGAGAGCGCGTCGTACTCCATCGTGGTCCTCTGCCGGCTGCTCGAGGTGGGTCGCAACAGCTTCTATGCCTGGCGGCATCGCCAAAAGCATCCGAGCCCCCGCGTGCTTCGTGACCGCCAGCACCTGGCGCAGCTGAAGCAGTTGCATGAGCGCAGCCGAGGGCTTTACGGCAGTCCCCGGCTATGGCATCTGGCTCGTGAGCAGGGGCTGAGCCTGGGGCGCCATGCGACCGCCCGCTTGATGCGCCAGGGCGGTCTCGTCGGGCGCAGCTGGCGTACAAGCAAGGCATCACGACGGGCCGCCACGGTGTCCGCGGTGGCCGATAACCATGTTGATCGATGCTTCACCACGGCCGCGCCTGATCAGGTCTGGGTAACGGACATGACACAGTTCGCCACGCAACAGGGTCCAATGTATCTGGCCGTCGTGATCGATCTGTACGCCCGGCGAGTGATTGGCCACGCAACGGCTGCGACTATGCATACCGACTTGCCCTTGCAGGCTTTGCGCATGGCCGTAGGCCAGCGCGGTTCGGCGCAGGGAGTGCTCCATCACTCCGACCAGGGCAGTCAGTACACGAGCGCGGCCTATCAGGCCGAACTCGCTCGACTGGGTATGCGGGTAAGCATGAGCCGGCGCGGCGAGTGTTGGGACAACGCGGTGGCTGAGAGCTTCTTCAGTACGTTGAAGTGCGAGATCGCAGCCCCACGCCGCTACGCCTCGATCGAGGAGGCACGCCACGTGGTTTTTGAATACATCGAAGTGTTTTATAACCGGCAGCGCTTACACTCGACCAACGGCTATCGATCGCCTGCGGCGACCGAAGCTGCTATCCCATAACTTGAGTGTCCATTAAACCGGGGCAAGCTCATGCCCGCCTCATCGAGCGAAGGCAGGACGACGACAAACTTAGTCTGCTCAACGGCCCCATAGACCTCGGCCGAGATGATCTGCGTCTCGGTCCCGACGCCGCCACTGCGGCCATCCGCTTTTTTGCGTAGGTCTCGTCGGAGATAATGGCGACCTTGTGGACTGAAGGGTCATTGACCATGCGTTCCATGAACGCATTGGCGTCTTGGCCCTCCTTCAGTGCCCATTTGTCGAGGATGACATCAATGCCTTCGGCGACAAGGTCGGAGGCAAGCTTGATGACCCAGGCCTCATGGTCCGGGGAGGACCAGCTGTAGGAGATGAAAAGTTTCGGTGCGTCCATCCCATCCTCCCGCAAATGCGTCCAAGGGTAAGTGGATGACCGTCAGCACTCAAGGGCAGATTCGCCCTTAGGCGCCGAACCGCGAGTGCACTCTCCTCCACGAATGCGCGCGAGGCACCTAAACTGTATGAGCTGGGACGACGCGGCCGCCGTGGCTTTCGGTCAAAGGCGTTTCCGCGCAGGGGTGCCATCTTCATTTCCCCTCTCATCCGCACCCCGCACAGCGCGCTCAAGCACGAACCGCTCAATGACTGCCCGGACGTCCTTGGGAACGGTGTCGAACGGCCGCTTTCCTGCATTGTTCACCGCGTTCGGGGAAAGCCCACTCCCCGCCATCCGAAGCACCTGACACCGGTCTGGCACCCGCCCAGGCCCTGTCCACGCTCAGCCGCTCGAACGATGAATCGCCCGTTGGGCCATGGGCTGTCTGTTGTAGCGGCCGCCGGGCAACACACACGGCTTCAATGTCACCCATCAAGTAACGATCGTGTCGTGAGCGGCCGGATGAGCTTGCCTTCCCAGGTCACCAGCGTGTGGACCACGTTTTCGGTGACAAAGCGGAAGTTCGTTTCCTGGTCCTCGAAAGAGGCCGCCACGATGCTCTGCAGGCCCTTTTGTCCAGAGAGGGCCTGGAAGAGCGCCCGCAGGCTCAGCTCGCTCATCGAGTGCTGCGCAGGTTCGTCAAGAAGCAGGCAGCCGAGATGGTGGCCGTCAACACCCTTGAATTCCGAGGTCTGGTATAACGCAATGAGATACGCCCAGATGAGGCGAACGAAGTCGCTGGCACTCGAATTGGTCCGCGCGTTGATTTGGCGGAGCTCGAGATCGTCGAGGGTAGGCATCAAGGTCTGCGTGCTGACATTGATTTCTGACGGCTGGACGCTTTTGTAGTCAAAAGACCCCGCATTCCCCCGGAAGAACTTCGAGAAGATGTCGATGGTTTGCAGATCCCGCCCGGAGAGGTGTTCCTTGGGCAGCTTCGAGAGCAGCTGCCGGTTCGCCGCAAACCGCTCAGCCAAGGTATTGAACACGTCCAGGTGCGCTTCGAACCGCTCTTCGAAGCGCTGCACCCTCCCCAGTTCGAATTCGGTAGCAACGAGTCGCCGAAGATGTGACTTGGCCTGCAGGCTGCCGGCACCGAGATCCGACCGGAGCGCCGTTAGCCTCCCACGGACGATGACCAGTTCACGTTCGATACCGGCAAGCAGGGTTTGACCCTTGTCGTGCTCAAGGGTCAGGCCCTCGATTTGCCGCTCAAGCATCCCGCGCTGGGCCTTGAGATAGCTGATGTTCGCTTCAATGCCCATCTGCTGGCCTGACACCGATTCCAGCAACAAGGTGTCAGCGATGTCCTGGTGGCAGGTCGGACAGATGCCGGAGGCCACATCCAGCTCGAACTGGGCGCCGAGGACGCGAAGCTTATGGGCCGATTCGTTTTTTTCGATGTCGGTATCGAGCTCGGCCACCAGCCGGCGGTAGTCCTCGATGGCGCCCAACTGGTTGCGGGTCGACAGCGCACCACGTTCTTGCAAAAGCACCAGGCGCTGCGCTTCGGCTTCCGTGTCGGCCAATTCCTTCAAAAGGGCCTCGCTCGCCGGCGCGACCTGCTGTTCGGCTTCGGCCATCAATGCCAGATACTCGCCCTTGAGCTGCGACAGGTACTCGTCGGACGTCACCACGCCCAAGTCGACCTGCTTGACGACCGAGACCGCCGAAGCATCAAACGGGTGCACCGCGCGGGACGACAGGTCACGGGGGACAGCTCCGAGTTCGGCGGCCTCCTGGCGCAAGGTTCGCACTTCTGAATCCCATTCGCGCTCGATGACCTGCGCCGCCTGCTCAAGCCGCGAACGCTTGACCGCCGTTTCGAACACATCGAGCCCAAGCACGTATTCGGCCACGCGGGTTCGCACATCGCGGATGCCAAAGAACGGCGCGTTACCGATGTAATCGGTCCAGCCACGTTTTTGCTCGACAGCGTGTGCTGCAAAGACATCCTGCAGGTAAAGCTTGGTTTCCCCGCCCGTCGCCTTGGCCACCTGGGGCAGCTCTAGCTGTAGAAACAGCTCCAGGAACCGGAAGAACCCGGCAGCGTACTGGGCGCTGCCCGCGTCGTGCAGGTAATACGGTATCGGCTCACCGGGCGCAGCCGGGCCCGTCAGGCACGCGCCCTCAAACACTTCGACGAGCTTTTCCGACCTCGAGCCCGACACGATGGTGCGGCGCAGGGTCACAACGCGTCCGGCCTTGTTTTCGATTTCGAGCATCACGGTCGAGCTCTCGACCGCGACCTTGTCTTCGCCGTCGAGGAAATACTCACGAACAGCCGACTGCAACGCGCGCGTGCCCCGCGCACCGGCCAGCTCCTCCATGCCAAGCGCATAGAGCAGGGTGTGGAAAAACGTGCTCTTGCCGGTCGAGTTGTTCGCCCGGACGATGGTCAACATGGGTCCGAACGCGAACTCGTACCCGTGTGGCCCCCTGGCGGTGTCGACGACCAGGCGGATTGCCTTGAACCTCATGCCCTTCTCCATTCCTTTGCGATGGCGTCCACCATGGCTTCCGTAACACCCTTGCCGATGAGGGCAAGGTCGCGTTTTTCAGGGGCAAGCAACGCCTTGTCTTCCATGATCGCAGCAGCAAACGCCACGCCATCGGCCGACAGTGATACCTTCGTGCCCTCGTCAATCACCAACCCCTCGGCAAACAGAAAACGCAGTGCCACAGCCAGGGCCGGGTCGAATCCCCAGGTCACCATGGTCAGCCTTCGTAGTGTCACCGCCTGCGACAGGGCGCGGACACGGGCGGCGTTTTTCAGACACCAGTTGAACAGATGCAGCCGGGGCAGTCCCGACTTGCCGCCCCGGGAGGCAAGCGACAATACGAGAACGACCTGGGCCATCTTGTACAGGGGGCGGTGGTCAGCAAGAACCGGTGCCGGGCGGCGGTTGAAAGAGAGGTGGGCAGCGTCAGACATAATCAAGTGAGCAGATGGCAAGCCAGCGGGCGACGATGCGCCGGGTGATGGCGGAGAGCTCTGGGCCATCGAGAACGTCAGACATGTCACGAACCAGCCTGCTCTCCAGGTCTTGCGTCAGCATCGATGTCATCTCCTCCGCTGTGCCGGTAAACAAGATGCATGTCTCCGCCATTCGGATTTCAAACTCGTTGACGTGCCGGACCAGCCTCTGGTGAACCGACGGCATGCCCTCTTCGATGCGCCGGAAGTGGTCATCGCACTCGAGGAAAGTCTTCAAAGTCCACGCGTAGAGCCGGCCTTGCGCTGCACCTGCATTGGGACGGTCTTGCAACCGAACTTGCGTCTTGCGAAGGATGTTGGCCTCGTAAATGCTCAGGTCATCGCCAAGCGGTGCGAGGACCACGGGGAGGCCATCGAGAGCGGGACGACCACCGCCTTCCTGGAGAATCTGGAAAATCTCCTGCCCGTAAAATTGTCCGTCGTGGACTTCAACCGTCACAAGTTCGTCGACGAATCCGAGCTTCCAGCCGCGCAACTCGGCTTCCTTGACCTGCGCATGCGCCACGAGGTTGTGATGGCCAAATTCGGGAATGACAAAAATCCACCGGCGGATTTTGGTGGTGCCAAGGTACGTGGGCAGGTGCGCCGCATTTTTCTTAAGCTTGGCGATGTCACGCGTGAGCTTGTCACGCAGGTGCTCGTGGAGCTCCGCCTGCGTGTAGTGCTTGTCGGGACAGTAGCACTGGAAGGCACAACCGTCAGGCTTGGTGAAGCCTTCGATGCCAAAGTCCCCGGGGGAAGCCGGAATGGGCTGGTAGCCGGGATACCGGCGCTTGAAAACCTGCTGGCACAACAACTCCCAGCTCGTTCCGTCAAAAGGCCCGTAGGGCGTGCTAATCATTAACGAAAGATCCCTTTCCGCACAGCAGTCTGGACCCTATAACGGCCTGTGATCCGTCAACTTTAGCCGTTGGAGAAGGACTTTGCGCGGCAATCTGTATAATTGGCCGAAAACGTGCAGTTCGCAGTGCACTGCGTCATCGACCACGGCGGCTAATGTCGCATCAGCCGACTTTGACCAGTCGGGAAAATCCACGTCTGACTGCCACGTTCAGCCTAAGAGCGAAGTCGTTCTCATCGCACCCTCGCCTTCGAGCAGGCACTCCTCGCCTCCGTCGACATGTCCCTTTTCCAAAGGAAGGTAACGACAGAGCGCTGCTGCGTAAAAGAATTACGAGACCACGAGCTCTTCAAGACCAACAAGGTCACCATATCTAGGCAACCGATAGCGCTCTGGCGGCGCCGTGCCGATCTCATTGTTGCACTGGTCATGCTGTTGGTTGCCAGAGCCTGTCACGTGGAGGCTTATGATTTGAAGAATAATCTTTGCGAAGACAGTCGCAAGCTATGATAAGCCGGTTGCCCGGACATGACGAGTTAGCATCCCGGCACATTCCGCTTGATCGCGATGTTGAGCGTTCGCATCTTCCGATACTTAGGCCAAATTCCCTCGGGAAAGAATGGCGCGCACCAGATGCGCTTCAGACCTCCTTACCAACGATTAGCCGGCTTCACCTTCCTGGTCACGCACATCGTGCGGCCGCTCTGCATGTAGACGCGTAGCGATGTCTCCAATCATCGCCGCATGGGCCAAGGTGGCCTTCCATGCTCCAGGAATACCATCGATGCCATAGACCGCACCCGCAACCTGACCGGCGATAGCCGCCGTCGTGTCCGCGTCATCGCCAAGGTTTGCGGCCGCGAGCACAGCATCCCGGAAGTTGTTGGTGGTCATCACACACCAAAGCGCGGCTTCCAGTGACTCGACCGAATAGCCGCTTCCTCGGACGGCTGAAACCTCGAGGTCGGTGATGCGCCGTGCAGCCAACGCCTGGAGCTTCGGCTCCCGGGCGACTGCGGAGGCACCTTCGAGCAAACCGGTCGGCGCCTTGCCTTGCAACGCATTGGCGAGGACCACTGCGAGCACGCGACAAGCATCCACAGCCTCCGGTGCCGCATGCGTCGTCAGGGAGATGGCGGCGGCAAGATCCACGGCGTCCCCAACATTAGGGAAACTCCACAGGACAGCGGGAGCTAACCGCATGATGGAGCCATTGCCAGCCATCATGGGATCCGATGTCTCCGCAACCAGATTGCCGTACTTCTCATGGAAATTCAGCGCCGTCGACACCGTTGAACCGATATCGAAGCATTCGCCGTTCGAACTCATGTAGCCGTGATCGCGCCAGTTGATGTAGCGTCGCAACTGGTCGGCAGGGTCATGCCTCCGCTGGCAGAGAAAGCTCTGCGCGAGGCACAACGCCATTGATGTGTCGTCCGTCCACTCGCCGGGTTTCAAATCGAAAACCCCGCCACCGACCATGTCGGTCACCGTGGAGAATGATCCTCGGGGCGAGAACTCCACCGTGGTTCCCACGGCGTCCCCACAGGCAAGCCCGACAAGACAGCCGTGGTAACGGTCAAGCAAGGAAACCATCCAACGTCCTCCAATGGGGAGCGCGCATCAACGTGGATTCTATGCGAGTACCAAGGTGAAGTGAGAGAACGGACACCTCACCTCGGTCAGGCACGATACCAAGAAGCTCACCTGCCCAGGACCAATCACCCCGGCAATCGTCCTGGGCACTGCATCCACCTCACGCATCAAGGCCGGTCGCCGGCGGCGCGCCCTTTTTGTCCAGAAAATCGATGACCGCCGGGTTTGTCGCAAAGTCGAGCAGAACCCGTCCTTTTGAATCCACCTGATCTACTCGTGCCCCGGTATCGAGGAGCACCCTGACCATCAGGGGACATCCCGCGATGTGAGTCACTGAGGGTGGCCAGGGTCATGGCTGTCCCGCACCGCACCGACCGCTCGGCCAGAAGATCAATCCGCTCGAACTCCAGATGTGGATTGGCTCCTTTGCCGAGGACCATGCGCGCATCATGAGCGTCGCGACGGACGATGCTCAATAGCAACCCATCCTCCAGCCGTCCGGGCAGCCGGAAGATGAGTTGCCAAAACAGGACCTTGTGTTTGTCTCCATGACGGGACACTCCATTGGGATGCAATACAAACTAACCAGGTTTTGAGCTCGGCCCGCCCCACTGCGATGCACGTCCGTTTCCCATATCGGTCTACCTGAGTCGCCTGCATCATAGTGGAATCATCAGAGGCGCCGTTGCACCGTTCCAGCATGCACCGCCGCGTGCGGAGTTGGGAGCATCCTCATAAGCGAGAACCTTTCAATGACAACACGCAACCCTTCCGGCAGGACGTCGACGGGCCGTTGGTCATTGCCGTTGGTCATTGCCGTTGGTGACGTCCGGGTCCAGGCCGACCTGAAGCAACCAGTCGAGCACCCGTGGCGACCGTGCCAGGTGCAACAGGGTGTTGCCGTAGACGTCCTGGGGCCCAATAAATGGGACTGCGCCTTCAAAGAGCAACGCCAGACGTGGCTTGCCGGCACCCACTTTCCATTCCACGTCTTCAGCGACGACCGGCGGGACACCGCTGTCAATCAACACTGCAAGTCCCAGCACTGTCAGTCCCGTATAGACGTACTCGCCGTCGAGCTCAAGAAGGCTGTAGTCGTACCGGGGAACGGTGTCGGCGGCGCCCATCCCGATTAGTTTTGATACGCGCTCGGCATTCTTTTTGATGAGCGCATCGTGTAGGCAGTGCCACGCGCTGAACCGGGCCACGAGCGGCGGCGGGCCGCTGCCGGCACACGTAGCGTCCTTCGGTCCCTGCTCCCGATCGGCGGACCTGAAATAGTCTGCTCTGTCCAGCGCGCGTATCAGTTTGGGATTGACCACGGTCCGCCACAGGGTTTCCGGCACCATCAGTGGCGGCAACGGGTCGTCGCCGTAGTCGGGCCGAGCGCATGAGGCCACTGGCGGGTCAACGTCTCGCGCGACAGGTTCAGGCGCCCCGTGCTGATGGAGGTACGTGCACACCGCTGCTCCAGGCGAAATCGAGAAGCACCCGGCCCTTTGAATCCACCTGATCAATCCGGCCGCCGTGGTTGAGCACGAGCGGGGTCATCAAAAGGCTGTCGGTTGCAGCATCAATCACAACAGCAAGGGAAACGGCCGTCAGATCGCTGAAGATGCGATCGTGGATGACCTCAATGGCATCGTTCTCCTCATCCATCGACGCGCCCCGGGCAAGGGCCTTGAGGACACCGTTGATGTCCCGGTTGAGAACAGCGAACGCCAGGGTCCGGGTGAGGTTTGGGGACGTTGCAGGCGAGGTGGTGCAGGCTGGCAAAGCGGGAGTTGCGGGATGTTCAAAGGGTGTCGTCATGACGGAATGCTCCATGGATGTATCCCCACCGTAACGACCGAACGGGGGCTGTCAAGGCCCCACTGTCCTTCTGCGAAGCAAGTCCGCGCCCCGTACTCGCCCGGGTCAGACCATCGATGAAATCATTTCACCGTACGCGATGCCGAGTGCCATAACCGTGGCGTTGTAGGTTCTTCCCCGAAACCATGGCCGCTGATGCATTGGTTTCAGCGGCAGGAAGCGCCGTGGGCATCGTAGGCTGATGCCATCGGTGCCACCACACGGCACGTCAGCGACGAACAATGAGCAAAGAGCACAAGTTCCCGGTCTTTTCATGGCATGTACACCAATCTGCGGACACGAGCATCACAATCCGTGACGCCAGCATTGTCACGATCCGTGACAAGTCCTCCAAACACCGGGGCCAACAATCCTTCCGAGAGGCAGGAACCATGGTAAACAGGTCTCACATCGAGGGATGCGTCTCTCAAGGTGAGGGTATATGTCCCAAAATATCGCCTGCTTGTGCACGCCCCGAACGCACGCCGTCATCGCGTGTCTTTCCCTCGCGCGGCTCCCCGGTTACGCTCAGTCCATCAACGTTCAGGAGCGCACCGATGGCCTCTGTTTTCTTCTCGTACTCCCATGCCGATGAGCAGCTCCGCAACGAGCTCGAGGTTCATCTTGCGATGCTCAAGCGGGAAGGCATCATCGACACGTGGCACGACCGCCGAATCGAAGCAGGCGAGAACATCGACCGTGCCATTGATGAACGCATCAATGAAGACAACATAATCCTGCTTCTGGTCAGCCCCTCATTTCTTGACTCGGCATACTGCTTCGACGTCGAACTCAAGCGTGCGATGGCGAGGCACGACGCGGGCGAAGCCGTCGTGATCCCCATCATTCTCCGGCCTTGTGACTGGACCCATGCGCCGTTCGGCAAACTTCTCGCGCTTCCGACTGATGCTCGCCCGGTGACAAGGTGGCCGGACAGGGATGAAGCGTATCTCGACATCGTCCGGGGAATCCGCCGCGTTGCCGAGCGCATCGCTGGCGACCAGGTGCAAACGACAGCATCGTCCGCGCCACCTGTCATGCGTGACCTGGCGTCCTCGCAGACAATTGACCGCGCTGGTCCCATGCATGCCGGAGAAGGACCCAGGTCAAGCAACCTCCGTCTTGCCAGGACGTTCACCCAGCGCGAGAAGGACCAGTTCACCGAGGAAGCCTTCCGCTACATCGCCCTGTATTTCGAGAATTCGCTGGCGGAGCTCGGCAAGCGAAACTTCGGCTTTGAGGGCATCTTCCGCAGCATCGACAACGGCCGGTTCACCGCGAGCATTTACCATAACGGTGACGCGGTCGCCCGCTGCACCGTGTACGAGGGTGGAGACTTCGGCAGCGGCATTTACTATGCCCAAGGGGAAAATCGGGGGAACAACTCGTACAACGAGTCGCTGTCGGTCGATGCTGACGACCAGATGCTGTTCTTCCGCAGCTTCGGCATGTCCAGCATAGGTCAGGGGCAGGCACAGAAGCTTTCCCATGAAGGGGCGGCTGAGCTCCTTTGGGGGCTGCTCATTGCGCCGCTTCAGGGACGGCGCTGAGGAGAGAGACGAGGCCGCCCCCATGACCGCAACTGACCCAGACCTGCAACTCTACCGGGCAGCGTTTTCCGCCTACCTCGACGCCCTAGCGCCTTTGCGGCCGACGGGTGACCGCCCGCTGCCGTACGACCTCGTGGAGACCGTCACAACCGTTAGATGGCACATGCCAATCCTGGACGCTCTCATTGCGGGGGATATCCGGGAGTCGCTCAACGACATCCATCAATGGCAAAGCCAGCTGATTTCACTGCAGGCGTGGGTGGCGGTCGTCAGCTCCGGGCAATTCGAGGATGACGACGCATGGACCCTCAGGCGCGACTGGGTCGAACCGTTGGCCACGTGGTGCCTTCTCCAGCCAGCGGCGACGCGCGATCGCCTCGGCAACCTCGCCACAAACGTTGTCCATCACGGCCGTGTGTCGACGGACTCCACCTACCCCGACCGGCTCGAAGGCGACGACACGAACCGGTTCCTCAACCGTCCGGCAAGGGAGCGCCAGTTGCGTCGTATCGGTGAAAACGTAAAAGCGCTTCCCGCCTTTCTCGACCGGCTCCTGGCACTCGACGGCAAGACATTCAAGAGAGAGACATTCAACTTCAGGAACCGTGCAAGCCATTCCATCGCGCCACGGCTCGAACAGGGATTCACCCAGATGGTGACGCGCATCGTGGGGCCGTTTGAAACACTCGTGCCGCAATCGGGCGGCACCTTCGAACTTGTTCTCGACCCTAAACGCCTCGCGGTCTACTACGGCTTCGGTGGGACGCCGCCGCTGGCGCTCGATGTGGCAGCCACGCTTGTGGCTGACGAGTACAAGAAAGCACGCGCAGCGGTTGACGCCTACCTTGATCTTGTCCGCGACATCATCGACGGCATCGCCAAACGTTGACGTGGATCCAAGGCAAAGCGGCGCGAATCCCGAGCCTGAACGGCCACATCGCACAAACGTTACGTGTGACACGTAAGGCTATCTAACGAACGACTTGAATTTGGAAACAAACTCGCTGTCATCCGGCGGGGCATGCTCAATGAACTTCCTCACCCCTTCCCGAGGGCGCCGTGTCAGGTGGAACGTGAGCGACCCAAAACGAACGTGCCTAACGCAGCCGTTTCGATCTACCGTTGGAAAGCGCAAGCGCGATACTGTCGTCCCTCCCAACCTGGAAATCTCCATGACCACTCCTGACCCTGATTTCGCACCCAAGCTTGCCGAAAAGCTCATCGCCGCTCTCACTCTCTCCATCGCCAAACTCATCCTGTCGCAGGTGCCATGGCAAAAGCTCAAAGTCTATCTCGCGCGTGCGGGTCAATATTTCATTCAAAGCCTGACATTCCGGACGGCCGGGAAGGGCCGCAATAAACTCAGCGACTTCGGCGCCTCCGTCGTCTTTTACCTGCTTGCTATCCTGGCCACGGTTGAATTTGCCTGCGCCATCTTCATGTCCTTCGACGCGGACCATCCGATTGCCATCTGGCGCCGTGGCGCGGGGCTGTTGGTTGGCCTTGTGATGATGATTGTTGCCAGGGCCTGCCACGTTGAAGCCGATGACTTGAGAGACCGACTCAGCAAGAAGAGCCGAAGGCTCTGGTAATCCAGTGCCCGGACGGGGCTATCCCGGCCGGGGGTACCGACGCGGTCAGCCGTAGTGCTGTGTAAGAGGCGCGGTTGCGCGGTTGCACTGTTTCAGCACGCACGGCCGCACGCGGAGTTCGGAGCGTCCTGTTCAGGAGGAAGCGCTCAACGATCGCCCGGAGTTCCTCCGGTATGACCCCAACCGGCCGTTGGCCATCGCCATTGGTGACGTCAGCGTCCAGTCCGGGCTCGAGCAGCCAGCAACGCCCCTGGCGAGCCTGCAACCCGTGTCCGTGACCACCCACCCACACGGACTCCATCGCACGCCTTCCGGCCGCCACGCGGCTGCCCGGCGGCGGACACGGAACAACATGGCGGGCGTCCAGCCAACGCAGTCGAGATATCGTCGGCCCATACGTTCGCTGGACGAATATAACCAAAATGATAAAAAGCGCCGGGGCGCCCCGGCGCTACTTGACAACACGCCAGCCGCCGTTAGCTTGTTGTCTTTGGGGCTGTCGCCGATGTCTTCCCAGACCACCCTGCCCGACCTTCCTGCCCTCCAAGCGCACTTTGAACGCATGGGGCACACGCTGCGTTTCGATGTCGAATCCCATGCGGATGATGGCCCTTGGGTGCTTGCCCGCCCGCACGCGGGTATTGCGGAGGAAACCTTCCTGACACTCGAGCAGCTGTGGGAATGGTGGCTTGCTGAGGTTGTGTGGATCCTCAACACGGACACGGAGTACCGACTCCTCAAGGCCTGGTATCGCACGGGGACCCCCGATGAATGCGCCGCACTCGAATCATGGGCAGACCCCGATTCGGACCTGGAAGGCACCGTCCGCCCCTTTCGCCGCTATGACCAGTTCCTCGGCCGCTCCGCCATCGGTGTCCATCATCTACCGGAGGACTGGCCGAACATTGTTCGCAGCATCGAAGCGCGCTGTGTGCATCCGTCAGAGCGCAGCCGCTCAAGACTGCATCGCTTCATCGGTCGGGAGAATGGTCGGCGCGCGCGTCAGGCCCTCGCTGCCGCAGTGCCCGAGTCCGCTCGAGCCGCCAGGGTGCCGCACCGCCTCTAGGTCGCTGTTAAAGTCAGCCACCTCTTGTTGCCGGACACCGTTATGGACAACCTGCGTCACGCCCTGCTCGGCCGGTACCGGCTCTCAAACCGTGCTCCCGAAGCGGTGGAGGCCTCGTTCCGGCACACGCTCAACCAGCTCTCAGGCAACGGCATGCTGACGACGATGGACGAGGAGACCATCACAGCGGCGATCCTGGGTGGGTTCATTACGTCCTTCCCCATCTGCACTGCCGCCTTTGCACCCGAGACACCCCCCGGTGAACCTGCGGACCCCACAACGCAACCCCGCCCTCGATGCGCATGGGGCCAATATGGAAAAGCGGCCGGCGGCGAGGCCAAGGAGCTTGAATCCAGGCGCGGCGCCGATTTCGCCCTCATCATCTGGGACAGCGAAGAATGGGCTCGCGTGGCCCTGTTCCAAGCAAAGCGTCTCGAGCCACCCTCCAGTTCGGGCAGTGCCAACCCCAGCCACACCCTGGCCAATCCCGGGGACTCCCTGACCGTCAACGGCGCGGGACCGCTTGAGGCCATCGCGCCGGGCACAGCGCTCTTGAATGTGCACCGGCGCACCGACAAGGTCGCCGGAAAGCCCTGGCGCCCGTCCCAGATGGTGACCCTCGAGCAGACCGGTCGCTGGCTGATGATGGCGGAGGATGTGCGTGCGGGTAACGGCTCGCTCGACGATTTCAAGAAAGCCATTGCGGCAGCAGACCGGGTGGTCCCCCAGGCACAAAGGGAAGAACGGCTGGGCGATGAATCGGAAGACGAATTCGCTGCGTTCAACTTCCGTGCCGTGCTCGACCAGCACGAATACAAAAATGACCATGGCAAGGTCGAAGACTTCTGGCGGGCGCACTTGCGCCGCCGCACGCCGGTGCCGGCCCAGAAGGACATGCACTGGATTCACTATCTCGCCTACACGCGAGCGGCGGCCACAGCAACGGACGCGGACGGGGTCACTGACCCGTTTGATGACATGGTTCTCTGCGTTCCGTTGTCCGGCCTCACCGACAAGATGGACCGCGAACGAGAGGAGACCCCTTTCAAGAAAAACGTGATCGACCTGTCGACAGCGAAGGCCTACCGTTTCATCGATGTGTTGCTCAACGCATTCGGGCCTGACAACCCTGGCCTGGACGGCGACAGACGTGACGGATGGCTTGCCATGCATACCGACACGGTCAAGGCCATGCTCCCCCGCCTGCAGCAACTCGGCACCGTTTTTGTGACCACCGACAAGGGCGGCCGAAGCACCGATGTGGTCCTGGATGCAACCCTTTCCGCGTCCTGCGATGCCACACCGGCCTCTGCCCCCGACGGGATGGGTCAGACGGCACAAAACGCCGTTCCCGCAAAGGCGGACATCGCAGCCCTTGACGCGACCATGCAGCCCGCCAAACCCGGGTATCGCCCACCGAAGTTCGGACACTAGCCGGGAGCGGCAACGTTTGCCCTCGAGCCCGACATCGCTCCTTCTCGCTGACCGACTCCGCCCCACCTAGTGACGATTGACACATTCCCCTCCAACAGTCCCGGCGTCGTCCAGACGCACGCTCTCATCTCTCACTCATTCACACCCCTATCCCCATGATCCCGCACACGTTCGCCGACACCGACTGGGACTGGTTTTTCAGCTCCCTTGCCCAATCCGCTGCCGCCATCGTCGCCATCTTCGCCGGTTTCATCATCAACAAGGTGCTTGCCAACCAGGCTGCGCACGAAGCGGGCATCCAGGAGATGGTGCACTTGGAGACGGAGGCGAAACGGCTTGGTGCCGAGGCTGCAGCGCGCAGGTTCGAATGGTATTCCAGGCGGTACAACGAAGATGCGCTCGAGGAGGCGGACGCGCACCTCAAAAACACCGACGAGTCGGACGACGACCAGCTCACGGCCGACGGCCTCCTTGCGGAATTCCCCATGTCACCGTTCGTGGCGCCTGACGCCAACCGCGCGGCGATGGATGCACTCCTGCAGGCGCATCTTGACGCGCGACAAAAGGCGCGCGAACGACGCAACCGTCCGCTGACGCCAGCTGCTGCCGCCGTGCTGAAGAGAACCGGCATGCCGGCCGGCGTTGATGCGTTTGTTGAGAGGTCGGTCCGAACCCTGCCCCGCATCCCCAACACGGAGTTGCTGAAGATGTTGCGCACCGAACGCGAGCGCATCGATGAGGTGCGCCGCAAGGTCGACCATCACATCCGGCTGATTGGAAACTGCCTCGCCTCCAGCGGAAAGGCGGCAGGCAACCGGCGCGCCATGCGGTTCTGGCTTGCCTTGGTCGTCGTGCTCTTCCTTGCCGGGGTCATCTACCCATTGTCTTTCCTGCCCTCCCCGACCGCGCCGAAATTGTCTGTGCGGCCAACGGACATCCTTGGCGCACTCGTCTCCGTCCGGGGTGCCCTGCTCTCCCTCGTCTCGGCCGCTTTCCTTGCGGTAGTCGGGGTCTTTGCCCGCATCAATGAGCGGACGGTGACGCCGACCGACCTGGTGAATGAATTGTCCGGCCACATGCGCGTCACGGCATACGCGGTGGAATTTGGTGTTGCAGATTCCGCCGCGTGAGGCCCGATAGGGGTGACCGCCCCGACCATTGATGCAAGGGGGCGCGTCTGATGCACATTTCCGGCCCCATCTCATCCGGCAGGCGACAAGTCGTGCGCGGCAGGACAACGCGGGTCGGGTACGATGCGCCCAAGGAATCTTAAAAGAATCAGCGCACTCGCCGACATGAATACGCTCCTTTTCTCACGTCGCACCACGCAAGCGTGTATCGACAGACTCCATGGCGTCGTCACCGAAAATGAGTCAAAGAAGTTTGTTGACGCGCTCAACCGGCCCGGCCGCGACCGCTTAATCAAGCTGTGGGAGGTCGTCGTCCTCGACGCCCTGGCCCAGCTGGGCCCCATCGACCACGAACAGCCGCTGCCAAGCGGACAACAGCCGGATTTCGCGTTCACCTTGATGACGCCGGACGGGCCCCGGCGCGTCGTGGGCGATATCACCTGCATATCCGACACCGGCTTCGACGAGCAAAACCCCATCCGGGCTCTCTCCGATGAGCTTATTCGGAACGCCTACAAGCTGGGTGTCGACCCGGCGGCCCTGGACTTGCAGGTTGAGGGTCGGACACACGGCGCTTACCGCGACGCAAAGATGGTGCTGGAACTTCCGACGAAGGGCCAGGTGCCTAGATTCGTCAAACGCGACATCGTCCCTTTTCTCTCCCGCATAAAGAAGGCGCCGACCGTTTCGGATTTCATTCGTATCGACACAGCGGCCGCCACCCTGACAGTTGGGTACCAACCGGGCAAGCAGTACTACTCCATGGGGCATCCGAGTTATGACGTGTCGTACTCCATCGACCGAAATCCCCTGTGGGTCGGGCTGAAGAAAAAGGCGGACCAGCTTCGCTCATCGGCAACCGACTCCGTCCGTGTCGTCATTGTCTGCGACGGTGACTGCAAGGGGCTGAAGGAAAAATCCCCCATGGGTGGCCACTTCAGCACGAAGGCCATTGTCGAGGATTATCTCCGGCGCAACGCCACCATCGATGTGGTTCTCCTGCTGCCCGTCGTCGAGATTCATCACAGCCTTCAACCGTCCAGGGTCGAGATACAACCGTACTTTGCAACGCGGACGAATCGCAACCGTCCGGCGTTGTCCGGCACGGTCCGCGCTGCGCTCGTGTCGCATCTCCAACGGATGGTCGACCACCTTCCTGTGCCACGGATGAGTGCCCCCAATGCGGTCAACCGCTGTAACGACGAGCGGTTGTTGTTCGGTCTCCATGGCGGTTACATATGGTCAGGACACAAAATGAGCATTTCATCAAAACAACTGCTGGAACTCCTCGCCGGCATCCCACCGGAGACTCCCAAAGTGCCCAAGGGTGCCACGGTCGAGCCCATGCTTCCGCCCAACTGGCAGGAGCACTTCCTTCGCTACCTGATGCGAGGCCAGATGATCTCGAAAGTGACCATCGTTTCCGGCGGCGAGACGGACGACGACACGGTCGAGTTCGAGTTCGGACCACCCGATGTCGCCATCAGTCCTTTCCGGATGCCGCCAGACTCCAGGACGAGCTAGTCAGCGATGAGGTCGGTCATTCGCGAGCGCGAAGATTCTGCCCGCCTTATGATAGGTATCCAACAGGTGACCACCCCATGTCGACACGCCCGCCACAGCCGAATGTCCGCACTCAGCCCGCAGGTAGAGCATGGAGTGACCGGCGGGTCGAAGCCGAGATCGAAGAGCTCAAGCATCGCGTGAGGACGTGGGCCGAGGAACGGGCCCTCTGGTACGACTGCGGCTTCGCGAGTTTCGCAGAATACGTCGGGGCCGATCCCGGCGATCCACCCGAGTGCTTGGTGTTGTGGTACGACGGCCCGCTTGGGAGCACGATCGACGGCATGAACCCGGATGCTCCGGAGTCGGAGTTTCATGACATCTTCGATGAGATGGGTTTCCTTTACGAGAGCCGCGACAACGTGACCGGTGTCGCCTATCTCGAGACTGACGACCAGGAACGCGCGGAAGCGTACCGTCAGTACTTCCACTGGAAATGGGTCTGCTCGCTCATCAAGGATGACTGTGCGGACGTCCACGCTGAACTCTTTGATCACTTCCATAAACGTCCGGACGACCTCGGGCGCCTGCACTGGCGCGAGCTGGAAATCCTCCTCTTCCGGGTGTTCCAGAATCAGGGATTCCGCGCAGTACTGGGCCCGGGCACCGGCGACGGGGGTGCGGACGTGCGCCTCTGGAAGGGTCCCCTTGGCGACGTCCACACCCTGGTCCAGGCCAAGCGTTACCGGCGGGGCAACAAGATATCCCTTGAGCCCGTGGCCGCGCTGCGTGGCGTCATGGCCAACGAGCGTGCAACGCACGGGATCTTCGTGACCACGTCGAGTTATATGCCGAGCGCACGAAAGTTTGCACTGGCATCCGAAGGCGCACTGACCCTTGCAACGTCAACCGAAGTCGCCGAATGGTGCAAGACGGCCGGCGAGATGGTTGTGAGCGACAAGGCAGCCCTTGTCTCGCGCCCGTCAGTCGAGCGGTTGCTTTTGGATCTTCGACACAGACAGGATGCCCGCATAGTGCACGCCTCATATGGGTATAACATGACGATCAATGCCTTTGCGATGGTTATCAAGGAAACAAAATACGCCGCACTCCTGATGCCCCTCCCGTCGCTGACTGTTTCCCATGACGGCTATGGGCAGATGGGCTTAGTCATTCCCGACCTTACCGAAGCCGCGCTTGCCTTCCACGCTGCGCCGCATGTCGTGCGCGCAAAGGTCACGAAGGAAAGCGGTCGGACTGGGTACTGGGACGGCGAGCATTACTACACACCGTGGAATGGAGCACCGTGTCACTTCAACTACTGTGATTGAGCGCGCGGCACTCACAGAAAATGCACCTTCGACAACCCCGACGCGTCGCCTCCGACGGTGTGATTCCAGGTAGGCGGGAGCTCGTCGCCTTACTACTGCAATGTCCGCCCTCGGCCACCCATCAGCAGACCTCGCGCAAAAGGTGTCCGCCTACAGACGCCTCATCCCCCGCGATGCAACTCCGGCCTTCGGTACTGCGCTATCAAGGGCGTCACGGGCCATGAAACGAAGCAGTTCCCTGAGCTGTGCGCGCATGGGCGTACTGAGCGGAAACGCTGCGGCGAGCTCTGGCAACCGGACAAGCCACTCTTCGGGAAGAAACGAGACCTGCTTGGCGCGGCGGATGCGGAGGGCGGCCACCCTGTCGAACGGGCCGCCCCTGGTATTCCTGACGTCTTGCTGGGCCCACACCTCGATTTGATTGCGGGTCAGGTCGTCCCCATCGTTCCAGCTGGTGCGTGCGGCATCCATCTGCAGGGCGCGGACCAGGAGGCGTGAGGTGATGGCCATCAGGCGATGGGTTACATGCGTCGTTGTCGGATACATTCCCGCCATGTAGAGCTCGTCACTCCCGGCGGTTGTCAGCGTGACCTGCCCCGGCGCCTGCGTCACGGTCAGGCCGAGGACGGCGAGCGTGTCTTTGACGTCCGACCAGCGCGGCGCGGGATGGGGTGGGAGCTCACTGCGACGGAAGGTGCCCCGGGGGAGGATGAGGTGGCGCGTGATGGGCATTCTCGTTCCTTGATGGGTTGGGGTCCTTTCAACCTGCCAAGGAACCAGACTTCGTCAAGGGGGTGGGCATGGGGATCCCCGAGGTGGAAACCGACTGAGACAGGAGCGATCCGGACGTCCATACGCCGCCTGGTGGGCGCGCGATTGGACCAGATTTCGGGTTCGAATCACTCAGCCAAAATCGGGATGGACACGCGGCTGCGAGCGTTCGGCGGAGCGAAGGGGGAAATCGTCTGGGACTGAAATAACCCACTGACCCGTATCAGTTTTTTCAGAACCCCGGTGGAAGCTCATATCTTTCCTTCCAAGCTTTACTTAGAGGAGTTGTGTGGTGTCGATTGACGCGGGGTGGAGCAGACTGGTAGCTCGCCGGGCTCATAACCCGGAGGTCGCGGGTTCGAGTCCCGCCCCCGCATCTTGTCCCGACCGGTGCTGCGACAACTTGCCACCCCGTTTTCCTGTTCCTGCCCCTCTGGCCCGCGTTACACGTAACGCGGGTTGTCTCATTTCGGCCGTCCCGAGGATTTTCCGATGACCCATGCGCACCGCAACGACGCGGACAAATCGTCCGGCCGAAAACCCGGCCGCAGCTGGCACGCCTTCTGGTTTGCCCCACGCCCGTCAGGATTCCCGGGGCGGTGGATGTGGGTGATCTATGCAGTCTTGGTGCTTTTCTGCATTGCCGAACTTCACCGGATCGGGTTCAGCTGATGAAAAGCACGACGGCAGTAAGCACCAGGTTGATTAGCGTGGCGGCATTCATGAAGCGCCCCCAACCCCGACCGTCCACATGCCGGCACTCACCAACGAGCGCCGTGGAGACAAGCAGCGCCACTGCCTGCGAAAAGATGACCCAGTCGACCACATGCTGCTTCAGGACCTGGCCAAGGCAAAGAACCGCCGCTGCCCCAACCACCTGTGCGCCGATCGCCCCCATGATGAAGAACCTGTCTCGCCGATCTGGTAGGGCAAGGGCAGCATCGAAAACCAGTGCCTGGCAGGTTCCAAGGTTAACGGGCGCACAGAGGTGTTTTTTGACCGTTTCAAGATCCCGTTCCAAGGCGCGGCGAGCCATCCGAGTTGTCAGCCACCACATCCAGCCACTGCGTTCAACCAAGCGGCCAATGGTCGCAGGACGGATGTTCGCTGGAACCTTCACCAGAACGTCCTGCCCTTCCCGGGCGACCCAGAGGATTTCGCGCCTACGCCAGTGGCTCTTTCCCACAAGCAACTGCCGAACGACACCTTGGATATCTACCGGCAGCCGGGTGATGGCTGCATGGTCTTTCGCGTGTCCCCACCGTTCAGGCTCACTCCCACCCAGCAATCCCTTTGGCACGTCGACCTCCGCGATGAAAAAGGACCTTGTTCTCAAGCGACTTCACACGTTGCCCGCCCGTGCGCTTTGCCGCTGCAGTCGGCTCCCAGCATCGCACAGACCGGGCGGCGCTGCGTCAGCGCGAGCCAGTGGCGGACCGGCGTACGAAGAATGCGCGCAACCAACCTTTCCAAACCCGAAAAGGAGCTCCCCATGAAGGACCACACCCCACCCCGCACCCTGTGCGTCACCATCGATGACGACGGCATCCATATTGACGCCACGTACGCCGAAGACCTCCCCATCGCCCTGGAGGCCGCACAGCGCATGACAGTCATGCCTCCGGCCACACCATCCCGTGACGCGTCCCGGGTTGCAGGAAAAAACCACGATGCCCGCTCGCCGGCGTCCACGTCGATGCGGCTTCTGTCGTCACCGGACGGGCTCGACGACGGCTTTGGTCCCTTTTCCCCCGAGACAGCGGCAGATAGCCGCGCGCATCGACAGCATTCCCTGCTTGACGATGATTGGCTGTATGAACATGGCCGGGGGCTTGAGATTGAGGACATCAAGGCACGGGCCGCTGCGCTTGCGTCTGGCAGTCTAGAAGCCGGCAGCCTGGAAGGCGGTGCAGATGATGAACTAGACGAGTCTTGGCTCGACCCGGCAGACCCGCAGACGGCCGCCCTGCTTCGACATGAAGCCCATATCCGTTCCCTCATCGGGCCGGACGACGACGAGGAGTGGGAGGAGGAGATGGACGGACCCGGGAATGACGACGATGAAGAAACGGACAGCTCGCCCTCTATCCACACGGCGTCATTCGGCGTTGCAATGGCATTGCCGTCGACGAGGCTGCATTGAGATGTTCCCGGGCAATATCATCAACGTACCGGAGGACATCTCGGAGTCGGAGATCTACGCGCTTATGACTGCTTTCGGATTTCCGCTTCGCAAATGGGATGAGCAACGTGACCCATGGTTCGGAGATCGGACAGGATGGCACGTGGTTGACCTCGGATATCGACCCGACGGGAACAAGGATGAGTACCACATCGATGACCTTTGCGAGTGGTGGCGCCAATGGATAGGCGGGGCCTACTTCGTTCTTTGCCGCCACACGCGACTAAAGTTGCTCCGTGACACATGGTCTTCGGATGGCCCTGAACGCGCTGCCATCGACGCCTGGATCCATGGCCGCGAGTCACAGCCGTTTGCGCTTTTTTCTTTACGGCGCCCATGGCTCAGTCTCGGCGCGACGATGGAATCGGATGCAGCGGAGACCTGGGTTGCCACGCTTACGTCTCTGAGGCCCCACTCACTCTGTTCGCTCTCGATGGACGAGGAGGAAGCAGACCTCTGCCAGCAGATGCAAGTTTATGTGGCCGAGCACGAGCGCGATGCGCTATCGCGTACTATCACGCGCCCGCACACCGTCAGCCTCTTGCACCCCGCGCGGATCTGACCTCAGTCGAAAACGATCGTCAGGACGTATGCTGTCGATGTCCCCATTGCATGAGCCGGACGGGATACCGCTCGCCACTCCCAATGCCAGCTTTGTCCCATGGCGGCCTTCACCTGGTTTGCCTTCTCGGCCAATGCGTTTAGCATTTCATCAATGCACGCAATGACTTCAGCATCCACACCGGCTGCATTCCGGAGCTTCAACAGTTGCTCCCGATCCCCGGGCGTCGCCTGGGCTAACAGCGCCCGGATTACCGCAATGCTCGGTATCCGCCCCACAACGCCGCTGCGCAAAGGTCTTACCTGGCTGCGCAGCAAGATGCATTCGTTCAGTGCCTCAAAGGAGATGGCCATCTGTAGTTTCCCGGTTCGATACGTCCACGTTATCCGCATTTAGGACCGCCGTCTGTCAGGGAATTCCTACACCCCCTTGACAGCCTCCGATTCCTGGGTAGAACAAAAAGAGGACGCCGGATGCGTCTCCCCCTCCCCGGACAAGGACTGCCATTGGACGTTTTTCCCCCTGCTCCACCCGCATCACACTTTTCCATCAGCCGCACCCTTGAAGGCTGGCACATCTCGGTCGGCTCCAAACATGCATTTACCGACGCGCTTGAGGCCGCCCGCCAGATGCTCGACTTGCCCATGCCGGAGCGCCAGGCCGCCATGCCTTTGGCCGGCTTGGCGGCTTCCACCGCACCGGTGGCCGGAACGCTGTCCTCCCCCGACCACCGGGACGCGCCCGGCGTGATGCTCTCGGAAGTCATGCGCGAATTTTTTCTCGACTACATGCCGACCACCAGCTGGATGAAAGAAAAAGGCAAAATGGAATGCCGCGCGTCGCTCGAGCTCTTCTTGCTCGTGACCGGTGACCGGCCGCTGTCGACCCTGGTGCGTGATCACTTCAAGCGCTTCGTCAAGATCCTCCAGCTCTGGCCTGTGCACGCGAGCAAGAAGCCGGACTTCAAAGACATCGTCGACCCAGCGGTGATGCTGAAGAAAGCCGACGAGCTCAGCGCCCCACGCCTCTCGCCGGTGACTGTGGGCAACCGCGTCCACTACGTGCAGTTTTTCACCCGCTGGCTGCAAGACGCGAACAAGATTCACTTTGACCCGTGGAAGGGCGTTCTATTGCCCTCCCCTGTCCAGCAATTGAAGCGCCGTCCACCCACGCCCCAGGAACTTGCCATCATCTTCGACGCCGAAAACCGCAAGTCCCTCACCGCACCGCACGACTGGTGGTCCCCCATCCTTGCGCTTTACACGGGCGCGCGGCTGCGGGAAGTCGCACAGTTATATCTGGACGACATCGACGTCATCAACGATGTGCCATGCATCCATATCAACGCCCGGTTTGCGCACCAGCAACTCAAAACGGACTCATCGCGCCGGGTCGTGCCACTCCACCCCGAGCTCGAGCGACTGGGCTTTCTCGACTACGTCAAGGAACTTCGCGCCAACGGGGAGGCGAAGCTCTTCCCGGGGCTGCCCTGGCTGGGTGGGGATAAGGTCAAGGACCCGGGCCGACGGGTGGGCCGGTATTTTTCAGAAACCTACCTGCCCGCATGCGGCATCACCGACCCGGCGGTGACGTTCCACTCGTTCCGGCACAACTTTGCCACCCAGGCAAACCGGGCGAATCTGGATGATGATCGCATTGCACGGATCACCGGCCACAAGCTCGAGCGGCAAAACGCGCTCTCAATAAACTACATCCAGGCCAAGAGCTTGCCGGAGCGGATGGCGGACCTGATATCCATCGAATTGCCCACCCTGAACCTCGCACCGTACCAGGAAGGACAGTTCTCGGGATGGTTTGCTGCCGCACGGCGCAAGAGGCCGGCACGAAAGAGCAACCTGCCGGAACCGAGGGCCTCGGTGCTGAAGCCCTCGCCCATCCAGCGGGACGCGGTCGACCAGACCGGTCCCGAGGTCGGTAGCACGCCGCCGTGAGTCGCATGAGCGGTATTCGTGCGAAACGCGCAGGTCCGGTTCTTCACTGAAAGTCGTGCCTAGGTCTTTGACCTGACGAGCCATTGGATTTGTCCTGCTGCTGGACGTGCAAGGAGGATGCTTTTCGCACACTGAATTTTTGGCGTCGAGACGCATCGCACACCCAGCCCGCGCGTTCTCGCATCATTTATTTCCTTCACGGTGGACCAGCACCAAATCGTGCTCGGGCTCCGTGTAATGGATGAGACCGTAACTTTCGAA
Source organism: Luteibacter sp. 9135 (assembly GCF_000745005.1). Taxonomy (NCBI): domain Bacteria; kingdom Pseudomonadati; phylum Pseudomonadota; class Gammaproteobacteria; order Lysobacterales; family Rhodanobacteraceae; genus Luteibacter; species Luteibacter sp. 9135. The sequence goes on from NZ_JQNB01000001.1 coordinate 3,854,459, forward strand.
TTCAATCATCACGCCTGCTCCCAGATACCCCCACTGCTCGGCTGAATGTTCTGGAGCATCCCCGTAATTGCCCCCGTCGATGTCGCTGACGACCCGGCCCGGCTTTCCACCCAAGGAAACAATGTCGCCGAGCTGGCTGACTTGACCATCGCAATATTTCATCGGGATCACTCCGCTTAGGCAGGTCGTTCTGGCGTTACTCGCTGAGTGGCTCTTGCATCGGCTTTCCTAACCGGCCGCCCGTAAAGAGGCGTTTGCCTAAAGAGACCTCAGGAATGCCTCGATGTCATGTTCTTTCAGCATCACGGCAAGCTCAACCGGCGTAGTACCGTCGTCCGTCTTGCCGTAGGGATCCGCACCTTCCTCGATAAGCCGCCTGACCACGTCAAGGTGGCCTTGCTCAACCGCATCATGGAGCGGCATGTAGCCATGTTCGCCCCTGTTGTTGACATCGACGCCTACAGACAGGAGCGTGTCGACTTCTGCCATGATTCCACGTGTGGCAGCGATGTTGATGGGCTTGTTCCCAAAAAGACTCGTCGTCCCGACATCATTGAGCGTCATCTCGGAATACTCAGGCAATTCGGAGTACTCAGCCAAAAGCGCAGCAACGTCATTTTTCAAAGCCGTATCTACCATTTTCTCCTGAATCCCGGCGGGCATCTGGCAACAGATTCGCGACGAAAGATTACATAGACCCGGTTAGAGCTCATCGACGTCTTCAATGACCGGTGCATCACCGAAAATCGAAATGGTGCCACCGGCCAGGTGAAAGAATGTCTGACCGCGCTTCTTCGACGGTGACCAGTCGGCAATGTTGCCAAACGACGCATGGACCGCCTGGCGCGCAAAATCGACTGTACTGAAAAAGGAGGTCACGTTTCTAATTACCACGCGACCGGGCGTGCGCAGCCGGCTGTCTTCGCGGCGATGATAGGAAAGCATGATGGTCACCGTGGTGCTCTCGGCAGACGCCATCTCAAGAGAATGAAGCACAGCGTCGTGGAGGTTATTTTTCATGGCATTGCTTGTACCAAAGGATTCGCATTGAGCCCGACACCCGCATCAGCTTGAGCACATCTCATCACCAAAGTCTCCGTCGGGATCGATGCTGCCAGCACCACCAAGAAGGCACGGGTCACATTCGCAAAGCCGCAACCTCGATACGCGTCCAGATATCGTCCGGAATCGTGTTTTTCCAGACCATGCCGAGCATGAGTCTGAATCGGTCGTCGGTCTTCGCCAGAGCCTCACACCTGTCAATAAAGTCCCTACCTGAATTTGCAAGAAGGTCTTCGAGCGGTCCGGCCGCCAGATTCGACAAAATCTCGTCCGAGTCGTTCAGGCGCCTTATCTCGTTGATGATATTCCAGTACCGCTCCACATCATCATGGCGAAGGTCATCGAGCGCGGTGTACGCCCAGAAGCTTGCATCTTGCGCCTCCGAGCCCTCGGCCTCGAGATGCATGGCAATCCAGCCCTTTGCGATAACCCCGTCTTGCCGCTCATTCATGGTATTCCGAATAATTGCAATCCGCCCAGCGGGTGGGTACCACCGCCTTGACGCACTCCTGCGCGGTTGCTCTTACCCATGTTTCGGAACAGACCTGAACTGGGCGGCATCAAATCCGCCCTGTTCTGCTAGATCAACGTCAAAGTCAGCACGAATTGTTGCCATCGCTCTAAGAGCATCCCTGGAAAGGTAGTATCCATGGCGAGAATCATCCGCGTGATATCGCTCGATCAAACAAACTGAAATATCGCCCGCGAACGGCTCCAAAAAGTCACTTGGAATGAGCGCCAGAAGAGCTATCAGGTCGGTTGAGATTTCTTCAAAAGAAGATAAGAAATACTCTGATCGCCAGTATTTCTTAGACAGGTTGTTAATTGGCGCGCCACGCCCCACGCGTGTTTTAACCTCCCCACCAAGCAACGAAGAACATTGCTTGGCGAAAGCGTCAAGTTCACAACTATCGCTATCAATACGAAGATAGATCAAGAAAATACTTTTCATCATCGCCACGTCGCGTATGTCGGAGGGTCCTTGACTACCGAACAGCTGAGATTGCATCCCGGCAACAAATGCATCAAGCCTGGCACCGCGCGGGTTGGAATCGACATTCACTCACAGAAATTCTTGATAGATGCCATGTCCTGACGACCTTCTGGAACGGTTTGGACTGCCAAAAGGAAACCTTGACGCCAGTGAGCGCCACCATCGACAGGAGTGCCGTCCGCACGAATCATAAAAAACTTGCCAAGGCCATCCTTCTTATACAGTTCACTGAGCCAGAATTCGCCATGGGATGTTTCTCCCGATTGAAGCGGCTTCGCCGCCCATCCGCTAATCGCTGACTTCTTGCAGAGTGAAAACCCCTGCGCACGCAGGGCATGTCGAATGCTTTCAACGTACCGATAGGATTCGGGCTCCGAGATGAGGTGGAAGCTCACGCCATCGCTCAGATCGGATTGATGTATGTAAGAGACGCTGCTGGCTCCAGCTGGAACCATGGCCTCCAACTGGTTGTGCTGTCTGGAACAAGCTGTAGTGCCCATAGCAGCTAGAACAACCAGTAGGACTATTCTCTGTCTAGTTAACATTTCTAGTCCTTGGCAGGTGGCGGTGAGCAGAGACAGTTACTCGGGGATGGCGTCAACGAATGACCTTTTTCATGGTCGTAGTCCAAAGAGGGGTCGCCTCCCATCCCCACAGGATAACCGCGTGTCCTCGTAAGAGTCGGGTCGTTAAGGTCGCCGGACCACATATAGGGTCCCGACGTATTGACCCATAGCCACAAGCAATGACAAACATTGTTACTAATCAACGTGCCTAGGTCGCCAAGAATGTCGAGATTCAGCATGTCCGAGCCAACTTGAACCCAGTGCCCGCCACACTCAGCGAGCCCGAGCGGGTCTATGCCGCGTAGCGCATTGCTTTGGACGTAGGCATAGGTGCTTGCCTGCCGGGACAGAAGCCCAATCGGATCGCTTTGGATATACCTTCCCGTTGCGGCCTCATAATCCCGCTTTACGTTGTACGCCAAACGTGACTCCTGGTCGAAATACTGGCCTGGATAGCGCAGGTTGTTTACATATCCACTCGTTGATACCGGCTCCTTTTCGCCAAACGGGTTGCCTGCATACGCCCATTGCCAGAGCAGGACACCGCTGTTGTTGGTGATGACGCGGGGAGACCCGAGTCCATCGGCGTAGAGGAAGTTGACGGTCGCTGTCGTGCCATTGCGGTCAACAATGCCGACCGGTAAGTCATCCACCCAGACGTAGTCACGCGTGGTTGTCCCGGTGCTTTCACCCAGCAGGTGACTGCCTTCGTCGTAGTCAAATCGCGCGGTCAGCCCGCCAGCTACCTTTTGGACCCGCTGCCCGAAGGTATTCAGTACATAGCTGCCGACCGTCGCGCCGCCGTTTTGAACCACGGTCAACCGGTTGCGCTGGTTGTAGCCAAAGCCATAGGTTCCGGAGGCCAGCACATTCGCGGTGGTGTTGCCTCGTGCATCGACTTGGCGGGTGGTCGTACCGACGCCAGTCAGCTGGTGCGTACCCGCCTTGTACGTGTAGGTGCCGGTGAGCATGCCGGGTGCGACCTTCGATAACCGGTCGCCCGTCTTATTATATGTGTAGGCCTCCACCGCCGTGCCGTCCCCCGCATTGACGCCGGTCAGACGATAAAGCGCGTCGTAGCTGTAGGTCTCCGCCGGAGTCGCCACACCTGCCGTGTCGCCAAGGGCAATGATGTTACCCATGGTGTCGCGCTTCAGATGCAGGGAAAACACGGTGCTTGCGATGTCGGTGAGCTGACCCGTGGCGTCAAAGGTGCGGGTGACCGTCTGGCTGTTGCCGAGCTTGTAGCTCGCCACCGGGCCGAATGGCTGGTAGGCGACGTTGCTGGCAACCGTCGTCTTGGTGCCGCCAGACGGGGTGGCCGTGACCGAGGTGATACGACCCGCCCCGTCGCGGGCATAGGCAACCACAGTGCCGTTGGCGGTCGTCACGGACTTCAACCGGTTGCCGGGCGTCCAGGTGTAGATGGTGGTCCGTGTATCCGTTCCAACGGTCTGCTGCTTTTTCACCACATTGCCGCGTCGGTCGTAGCAGTACACCAACCCACCATTGCCTTCGATGATGCGGGTCAGGCGGCCCTTGCCGACGGCGCCTGTGCATCCGGTGACCGAATCGGCCTCGTCGAACTTGTAGGCGACGTTGAGCGTGGTGTCGGCATAGGTGCGGGCGGTCAGCCGCCCAAGCGCGTCGAAGTTCGAGGCCGTCGACACATTGGCCGCGTCGACCGAGCTGACCAGGTTGCCGCTGATGTCGAACGTATGCGCAGTCGTCCCCGTATCCGGGCTGTGCATTGCCTTGGCGTTGCCCAGGGCATCGATGTCATAGGTGGTGTTGAGTCCATCCGGGTCACTGAACCCGGTCAACCGGTCGACGGCATCAAAACTGGTCACCGACTGGCTGTTGGCGGTTGCAGTGTTGGTGCCCTGATAGTCCCGCAGGGTACTGACGAGACGGTTCAGCCCGTCGTAGACCTGTTTTTGCTGGACCGACAGGCCATCCTGGCTGTGGACCAGGTTGCCATTGGCGTCATAGCTGTCGCTAAAGCCTGCGTTGAACACCGTCCGGTTCAGACCATCGGTCAAGGCGGTCAGCTGGCCGAGGGTGTTGAACGTGCGGCCAAGGGAGCGAACCACGGTGCCAGCCGGGTCAAAGACCTGCTCGGCCGTGCGGTTGCCGGCATTGTCCAGGGTGTAGTGAACGCGTGCGCCAACGCCATCCGTGATGTCGGTCAGGCGATGGGCCGCGTCATAGGTGTAGGTGGTCACCACGCCATCCGCATCCGTGACCGAATGAACCGTGCCGGTCGGGTCGTAGGCGATGGTGGTGGTCGCATCAAGGGTCGAAGCCGCACCGGAGGCAGGGGCACGAATGGTCTTCGTCGCAAGCCAGCCACGGGCCGTGTAGGTAAAGTCCGTCAGGACCCCATTCGGGTCCTTCATGCGCGTCACCCGCCCCGCCTTGTCATACGACACGTAGGTGGTGACAAGGCCTGTCCCGACCGTGGTCGACTTGAGGTCACCGAGGTGATGGCAGACACCACCCACAGTGGCGCAGCCCGACTCGTCCGTCGTCAGGTACCAGGCGTAGGAAACGGTGTCGGTGACGTCCGTGCGCGGGCCGTCGGTTTTCAGCAGCAGGCCGACCAAGGGACAGGTCGTGGTGTTGACGGCCGTGCAGTAGGTCATCACCGTCCGGCGGACGCCCGCAGGGGCCGTCCCGGTCGGGGCACAGGTGTAAGACGGCGCGGCGGCCGGGTCAATCAGGCACTGGGCGGTCGTCTGGCCGGCTGCGTTGTACGCCCAGCCTTCCTTGCTGACCACCTTGCCGGTGTTGTCCTTGACTGTGCGCACCAGGGGAAGGCGGAGGGTCGAGTCCCAGGTGGTGTCCGTGGTCCGTTGGTCCGACGAACCGTTGGCATCAACCTTCGACAACAACAAGCCGTTCGCATCGTAGGTGGTGGACGTTGTGTTGCCGTTGCCATCGACTTTGGAGGCAATGCGACCGTTGGCGTCGTATGTGTAGGTCGTGGTCTGGGTCGTGCAGCCATCGCAAGTCCGCGTGACCGTCATCGGCTTGCTGACGCCGAACATGTAAGAAACAGTGGTCGTCTCGGTCGCACCAAGACCATCGGTGACGACGTAACGGGTGGCACCCTGACCGTTACTGGAATCGGTGGAAATCGTCGTACGATTGGTTCCTAGAGCCCCAACATTGCTTGTGACCAGATAGTAATAATAGTTATAGGTTGTCGTATCTACGCGGGCACCGGATTCATCAAGCTGTCCGGTCAGGTCATTGGCTCTTGCGTAATTCGTTTGCCCGTCGCTCTCGCCATAGATGTACTGACGGGTCGTATTGTCAGGGTATGTGAGTGTAACCAGGTTGTTGTTGGCGTCATAAACGAACGTGTAGTTTCTACTTGCCGTGTCCTGCATCCCCGCCATGCGGTTGTTTGCGTCCCACGTGAATGCGACGCTCCTCCCCTGGGGGTCCGTGATGGAACTCAGATGCCCTTGCGAATCATAGGCAAGAGTTTGCGTCATTCCATCCTGACGAATGATGGCTGTGAGCGTACCGCTCGAATCATAGGTTTCGCGCGTCTTGCCGCTCCGCGTGTAGGTCCATCCCGTGATGTTTCCCGAAGCGTCGCGGCTCGAATCGAGCGTATCGGCAACGTCCGGGTCGCCGGTCCACGTCGACCCATTCTGGTCAAACCCATAGACCTTTCCGTCAGGACGAAGCACATAGGCGGAAGTTAGGGTCGAATTGCTTTCGACCACCACCCGCATCTGGTAGTTGTGCACCCGCCGTGCGCCAATGGACAGCTGGTTAGGGCCGAGAATAGGCGCGCTCTGACCACTGTTGTAGGTAATTTCCAACCGGACGGGAAACGTTCCCTGCCCGGAAAGCAGGGTCAGTGTTTCGAACTTGTTCCCAGTCGCGGGGTTGACCGGGTCACCAACTGCGCAAACCGGGCATTGGGGCGTACCCCGGCTTTTATCGGGGTCCGGCGCTACATCCGGGCAGCGACCGCCCCACGCGTCAGCGTTGTACGGTCCCCAGGATGAACCAGGACACATCGCCCAACGGCGGGCATTTGACATGTAGTTGTTATAGCCGGCGAACCATCCCCCATCGCAATCGTAAACACCTTCCCTGGCCAGATAGACGTCACCGTTTTGCAAACCATCGACGTGCTGAACATCTACGGACTGCAGTACCCAAGGTCTTCGACCCGATTGACAGGTAATGGTCTTTGCATCCCACTCCACCGCGAATGCATCATAGGGCGTCTGGTACCGAACCTCGTTCAACCCGCCGCTGTACCAGTTCGGGACGTTGTAGAAAATGATGGGCGCGTGCCCAGCTTCCGCGCTGCCCCAAAGGCACAGCAGGAGAAAGCCGACGCAAAGTCGGCCTAGACGTGCCCGCAGGCGGGTGGAGTGGTCCATGGTGTTCCCCTGAGGGGCCGTACCGCCCCGACGGGCGCGAGCGTAAATGAGGGTGGCTGGCCTGTCTGTAGGGGAAACCCTACGCGGCGGCACCAAACCCTGCGCTGTCCCGCAAGGCTGGCCCAAGTCGGACAAGAGCACCGAGTACCGCCCCTCATCTAAACCGTGCACAGGCCGCTTGGCTGACCACCCTCACCCACTGGCGCGGTGGAGCGCGGCCAGCACGGACGGATGATGGCCAGACAGCCAGCGGACGAGGGCTGTATCGTCCAGCAAGCTCCTCGCGATGCCGGCAAGCACCACTCCCTCCAGGACCGCCAGACCTTCGGCACGGCCATTGGCAGGCAGCCTTGCCGAGCGGCCAAGTGCCACCCGGTCAATGCCGTGGCGGGCGAGCATGGGCACGGCACGGCTGTCCGCCAGCAAGACCCCAAAGGCATGGGTCATGGCGGCAAAGCGGGCCTCGGCATCGCGGGCCGCGTCCGTCAGCGCGTCGCCTTCGAGCTTTCGGACCCACTCGCGCTCGGAGCGGGTCACCCACACAGCTGGGACGTCTTGCGGGAAAGCCGTGCGAGATCCCGGAGAATGGCAAGCGACGGGTAGCGGCAGCCTTCAATCACCGGCCCGTTGCGGGAATAGATACAACTCGGCCACGTTGGAAACAAAACATGGGGCAGGACGAAGTAGTCGCGGGGGCCCGTGTCCCCGTAAACAATCCGGCCAAACACCACGATGTCGGTGTTTTCGGGTTTCCGGTGATTGAACCACTGCTGGCTTTTCCCCTCCGGTCGCGAGCCATGGATGACCATGAACGACACGGTCCAGGTCTGGTCGACCGTCAGGCGCCACCCGTCCCGCTCGACCCGTGAGCCTCCCTTTTCGAGTTCGGCCACAGCAAAGGCGGTCAAACTTTCCCGCCAGTGGGTCAGCCACTGCCGGATAAACGCGTATCTGGGATTGCGGGCCGGGGTGAACCCGACCAGAGGATTCGCGGCCGTGGGCATCTGACAAGCCATCGAGCGACTGTCTATTGCCATTGACGATGCGCAAGAGTTTGGCTGACGTTGATTCGGCCTCGGTGTTAATCAGGGCATCTTCGTTGCGCCAAGCAAACTCGCAACTTTTTGCGAATCGAACGGCTTTCTGGCAGTGGCCCAATGAGCGCACCCTGGCTCTCCCTTTCCGCAGTTCCATCGCGCTTTTGCTGGGTTTATCCTCCCCTCTTTCCCACCTGGAGTTGGCAATGGCAAGGATTTTCCGATTGGCAGCGGTGGCACTGATGGTCACGACTGCACCGGCGTTCGCCACTTCACCGTCGAAAGCCCCGCCGTCGGCCCCGGCCGAGGTCACTGCCGCAGCACCGAAAGGCACCACCTTGCTGTCCTTCGCCGCGAGTGGTGACCAGCCCAACGCCGACGCAGTGGCCGTCTTCGAGACCGCACCGGACAAAGACGATGTCCGACACCGGACACTGGTGATGTTCGGCAAGAAAGGCGACAAGTTCTTCCCGGACTTTTCCAGTGACAAAATTATCGCCTGCTCAAAATGCAGCCAGTTCCACGATGACCCGTTCTACCCCGCGCACGTCAAGGTGTCCCCTGGGCACGTCCTCATCGAGCAGTTCGATGCTGGTGAGAAGTCATCCCAGACCCTGCTGGACCTTGTCCGCAAAAGCGACGGTTGGCACGTGGCGAGCGCAACACGGGAGACCTTCGTGGCCGGCGAGGGAGAGGGCCGGAACGAGAAGTTGGTGCTGCCCCCTTCAGGCCTGGCCAAGGACCTGGACGCAAAGTGGAGTGTGCCGGTGTTTCTCAACGCCATCCTTATCAACCACAGCAAGGGAAACAAGTTCTCCTTCGAGCATGGAAACGCCTCGACTGACGCCATGTGGAAGAGCGAGTCCGGTGACTGCAATCCCAAAGACTGCACCGTCCTGGTTCAAGCACAGGACGGCTGCATTGCCCTGGTGCGGGATGCATCCTCGCGCCCGTTCGGTGCAGCTACGCCCGACCCGAAAGACGAGGACGCTGCAACGGCCAAGGCGATGAGCGCTTGCAATGCCGCTGGCGGAAAGGCGTGCGAGAAGGTACGGACAGATTGTTCGACCGGTATTCGTTGAACAACCCTTGATGGCCGACCGGCCTATGAAACGGAGAGAATATGGACGTTATTTCGGACAAGAAAGTAAACCGCCTGGTCGTCAGCCATGGCGCCACCCGGATTTACGAGCTCGAAGACAAGACCTGGTTATCAGCCGAGCAAGGAACGGTGTCCTGGCGCAACAACAACCCCGGAAACCTGAAGCTCGAATTTGCTGGCAGTGAGGAAAACTCCCACGCCCACCGGACCAAGGACGAAGCGCTCGAAACAGCCAAACATGCCTACAAGGGTGTCGTGGACCTCGACCAACACGGGAACGTCGTCTTCGAGAACTACGAGGCCGGTCGTGCGGCGCAGATGGCGCATATCCTGAAAGCCCACCCCGGACACACCGTTGAGGAAATGATTCGGGGCTACTCGACACCGGATTACAGCGGCCCGGTCCACTACGACGCACAGGCAAAGGACATCCACAAGGTCGCCGCCTCTGAAGGCCAGGACCTGCATGGCAAGAAGATTAAGGACATGACCGAGAAGGAGCTCGGGGCACTTGTCGATGGCATCTCCCATTTCGAAGGCTGGAAAGCCGGCTCCGTCACACCAACGCCCGTGATGACAGACGAACAGGTGGCCGCACTCAAGGCCTCGCATCCATCGGCCCACCACGAATCACCAACACACGCGCCTGGTCATGCCGCAGCATCCCATGCCCTCAGACAGGGCGGGCACGGCGCTGCCGTTGGCGCGCTCCAGACCGACCTTGCAGCCCTTGGCTTTAACGCAAACGACGGCAGCACGATTCACCCGGACAAGCACTTCGGTGCAAAGACCAAGGAAGCCGTCGAGGCCTTCCAGACGGCGCACCATCTAACCCCGGATGGCGTGGTCGGTTCGACGACCATGGCGGCCATTGCGGAGGCCAAGGCGCACGCCCAGGCAGCACCTCCCGTCCCGAGCCTTCTCGATGCCCGTCATCCCGCCAAGGGGATGTATGAGCAGGCGCATGCCTGCGTCGCCGGCATTGACGAGAGCCAGGGTCGCGCGCCTGGTCCGCACACGCAGAACTTCGCCGGCACCCTCACAACCTCAGCCCTGGCGTCGGGCATGCAGCGCATCGACCACGTCGTCCTGAGTGACGATGCAAGCAGGGCATGGGCTGTCCAGGGACAACTCAACTCCCCGTTCAAGCAGCTGGCCGAGGTCAATGTAATGCAGGCCATCCAGACCCCGCTTTCGCAGAGTAGTCAGGAAGCGGCAATGCATGTGCAAAACAATGCGCAGCAACAGCTGCAGGCCCAGCAACAGCAGCAAAGCCAGCAGCAGGACCAGGCGCAGCAGGCAGGACCGACGATGGTCAGGTGACAGGTCTGGCGGGGCCGGTGTTGCTGGCTCCGCCCTCCTTGGCAGCCCTCGGCGATTTCAATGGCGATGCCGCTGCACGCTCCCACACTGACCACGTCCGGCGGTCCTCGCGTCACTTGCGACAGCGCTGGGCGTCGCCGTCAGGCGACGCTGGTTTCGTCCTTCGTCTTGGCATCTTCCCTACCGGGCTCGGGCGGAGAGAAGTGATACCAGGCCTCGTGGGGGGACGATCGCTTGCAGGACAAACACTTCGTCTTCGACCAGAAATGGCCACATCCCGGACAGCACCCGGCCGTCCAGAACGTGTTCCAGACGGTGAGGCATCCCGAACCTGGCTCACCCGGCGCGCACGCCCAGCGACTTTCGGCCTTTGGCTCCCACTCACAAAGCGGGCAATGGATGTGGGCTTCCTGGTTCATCCCTTACTCTCCATCTATCAAGCGAGGACCATGTCAGTGATGGGGCGCATTTGAGACTTTGCGAGCATGGCTCGATCTGATGCCTAAACAGCCCGGATAACGTCGTCATATTGACGACCATCGTTTTGCCTTGCATCGACGTTCATCACCAGCAGATTGATAGTTGACCACAGAGGCTCATCGAGCGAGGAGCCGGAACCCGTTCGGGTCCCGGCTTCGCCATTGCGGATCCGAAACTGCAGGCATGGAATGGCCAATGGCACGACGGCGACAACCAACTGCAGTTGATCGCCAATGGCGACGGCAGCGTGACCTTCAACGGCAACGCCTACTGGCCCAGCGCCAATCCTGACCCGCAGCAGACTCCCGGCGGCCCGCACCTCGGGGCTGTCACCGCTTCCATTGCCTCGCTCGTCGCAGGCGTCGCGTTGCTCGACCTCGTGGTACAGGCCGTCCATGTCTCGAGCCAAACCACGCTCCTGGCGCGCCACCCGGACATCGGCAGTCGGCTGATCGGCGGCTACATAGTGTTTTACTCCCCCGGGAACGGGCTTGGCGCGATTGGCGCCACAGCCTGTTTCGCCCGAGGCGGTTGGTTTGCCGTGACGCTGCTGGGCGGACGCTTCGCCTCGGCCGCGCTGGCGTTCTGGCGCGTTGCGCTCTCGGCTTGCCGACGGCCGTGATTCGCCGCCTGGCTAACGTCGCTCGCAGCGGCGGCCATTACCGAAGCGTCCGCCATGTTCGGCGATCACCTGAGCCTCGAAACGTTAACCGAACGCCTGGCGACGGATGGGCAGCGGCTTCACCTTCTCAACCTGGGCTGCACGTCGGTTAATGGATTCCTGCGCAGCCGCCTGACCGAAGAAACAGCGACTGAATTATCGTTATTTTTTCGACATTGATCGCTGTGCTTAGCATAAGCTGGCAGCATGAGGCGGAGGGCGGACCTCACTGTGCCGTTTGAGCGATCTCGAGGCAAAAGTCGACAAACTTCTCCACCTTCAGTGGAGTGAATCGTCGCGATGGGCGAATGATGTAAAGCGGAAATGTCTCGCCTGGCCAATCAGGGAAAAGGTCAACGAGAAGGCCGCTTCGTAACTCATCACCAACGCTCAATGCCAGGACCTGTGCGATGCCACTGCCGGCGACGCACGCGCCTACCAGGGTGCCGGCGTCAGACAAGGTGAGATTACCGGCGGTACTCACTGAAATCGTCTCTCCGGCCCGTTGAAACTCCCACTCGAACGGTCGGCCGTTCTGCGGATCCAGAAACTGGAGGCAATTGTGACCTGCCAAGTCCGATGGGTGACTCGGCCGCCCATGAGCCGCGAGATAGCGCGGTGAGGCTACGGTCAACACCCGCGTCTCGAGCAGCCGCCGAGAGATCATGCTCGATGAAGGTTGGTCACCAAACCGTACAGCGACATCAAGCCCATCCGCATTGAGGTCTCCCGCATCCGAGTGCTGGCTGATATGCAGTTCGAGAGCGGGAAAGCGCTGAGCGAACTCTGGAAGCTTTGCGGTCAAAATTTGGCGTGAGAAGGCGACGGCCACACTCGCGCGCAGCAATCCAGCAACCTCTGCAGCGTCGCGAGACGCCGCAGTTGCCGCCTCTTCGATGGCGGCGAGGTGTGGCGCAGCCAATTCATACAGGCGGCTACCCTCTGCGGTTAAGCGCAATGCACGGGTCGACCGAGCAATGAGGCGTACCGCCATCCGGGTTTCAAGCCGCGAAATGGCCCGACTGACGCCCGAAGGGGAAAGCCCCAGAAGTGCGGCCGCCCGGGTAAAGCTGCCCTGCTCGACCACGGTAGCAAGAACGGTTACCCCCGAAAGCAGGCGTGCGTCGATGGACATGGGGGTCCTTTTGTGAAAAAACGCAAAGCAAGATTGACTGAATTGCATCTAATCACAAATAGCCTGTGGCGCCTACAGTTGAACGCTCGGCTCGCCCTGAAGCGGCATCCCATTGGCACCGGTGTCCCGATGTCATCAACCTCGTAGGAAAGCTCCCCATGTTTGCAATTACAGCAATTACCGGTCGCGTTGGCGGCGAATTGGCCAATACCTTGCTTGGCGAAGGGCACAAGGTCCGCGCCATCGTGCGAAGCGAGGACCGGGGTGCCCCGTGGGCGACAAAAGGGTGCGAAATTGCCGTAGCCAGCCTCGAAGACGCAGAGGGTCTTACGAAGGCGCTGACCGGCGTCGAGGGCGCGTTCATCCTATTTCCGCCGCTTTATGACACTGATCTTTCTTTCTCGGCGCTGCAACCGCGCATCGATGCGGTTCGTCGGGCGCTTGCCCAAGCGCAGCCGCGGAAGGTGGTGGTTCTCTCAACAATTGGCGCCGACGCGGAACAGCCGAACCTGTTGAACGCACTGGGGAAGGTAGAAACCGCCCTCGCTGAGGTTGCCCTGCCGATCACGTACTTGCGTGCAGCGTGGTTCATCGAAAACGCCGAGTGGGATGTGGCGGCAGCCCGGGATGAGGGAGTCCTGCATTCGTATCTGCAGCCCTTGGACCGTGCCATCCCCATGATTTCCACAGCAGACGTTGGCCGCACCGCAGCCGAGCTTCTCTTGGAAGATTGGAATGGACAGCGGGTAGTTGAACTTGAAGCGTCGTCCCGCGTGACACCCGTTCAGATGGCTAAGGCATTGAGCCACGCACTCGGACGAAGCGTAACTGCCGTTGCCGTGCCGCGCGATCAGTGGGAATCCATCTTCCGTGAGCAAGGGATGCATAACCCCCTGCCCCGAATGCAAATGATTGACGGCTTCAACGAGGGCTGGATCGACTTCAAAGATCAAGGTACATACGCTCGAAAAGGCGCGGTTAGCCTGGATGAAGCCGTTACCAAACTCGTCATCCAAAAAGGTTGAATGAGCTTGCCCGGATTTGATGGACTTCCCCGTGATCGCTCGGACGTCGGAGCAGTCTGCCGGGCAAGTCGGACGCAACCCCGCGTGACTTAGCAGACATTTTGGGGTGCGATTTAATCGCACCCCCGCCCGGGGGCTGCGTCAACGACGACGCAAGGACCTCTTCGCGATGTCCTGCCCGCTCGGGCGACGTGGACCGGCGCCGTCAAAAAGCAGAACAGCGCGGACTCGAATCCATTCGATTCGTGGGACTCCGCGCTGGTCGAAATGACACGATCTTGGTTTCGGCGAACTGATCGATCAGCGCGTGGCGCAAGAACGCGATCACCCGATCGCCCTGCCCGGCAAAAAGCAATTCGCATGCCGTCATTCCTCCAGCGGTGATCAGGGGCGTGCTCATGAACCATTGCCACGCAGCAGTCGGATCGGGCTCGATGAGGCTGGCCAGCGCAAGGATACGGCGACTGACCGCGGTCATCATGCCTCCTCCTGATGGTTAGAAGGATCGCCGAGCCGATTACTCATGTGTCCTTCCTCCAGCGTTGCACGGCACGGCACTCACGTTGCCGTAACGCTCAAGGTCGGCGATGCGATCCGCTATACGGTTGGCCATCTGCGCAACGACCTGCTGCCCGGCGTGAACCAGGCCGGGATAGGTATCGGTTGCGGCGGTCTCGAATTGCCCGCTGCACATGACCGAATCGCTGTGGCCGTCCCGAACGTACGTCAGCGCCCAGTCCGCCTGCAGCAGAACGCGTGATCCCAGCCAGGCCTCAAACCGCCGCAACTGAATGCTCACCCTGACGCCGGGCTTGCCGTCGGCGGCCGCCAACCCGTGCAGGTCGGGCGCCCCGAGCCGGTTGGATATCTGCGCCGACACCGCGCTTCGCACTTCCTCGCCAAGGGGGCTCGCCCACTGCTCGCTGTCCAGCACATCCACCCGCGTTGCACTCTGGCGAACGACCATCGCTTGCTGGTCCATATCCGAAGGCACGCCCACCGGGCCGACGTTCACCCAGAGGTTGCTTGCCATGGGCGAGTGCGCCGGGGGAGCGCTTCCGAGCAAGGTGTAGTAACGGACCGGTGCGGAAGCGCACGCGCCGAGCATCAGCCCCAGTGCGCCGACGCAGGTCAGTCGTCCGATCCGAATCATGGCACCGTCCTCGAGATCTGCGATGGATGAGTGTCGTCGGTCGGAGCGGCGACCGACGGCGCGGACGACTTCGGCAGCCCCCTCAATAGGGATTCCGGATGGCGCTTGAGCATGTCGAGGAACTCACGGATGGAGCGTGCTGCCCGCTGGACCTGCTCCAGGGTCTGACCGATGTTCTGCTGCAACGGCGCTTGCGGATCCACCAGCCCCTGGGCGGCGCCCAGGGCCGAACGAACCTGCTTCAGGCTTTGAGTCGCTTCAGGCAGCACCTGACCATGGAGCTGGCGAAGCACCTCATCAAGATCCTTCAAGCTCGCATCAACGTGTTGACCGATGGACTCCAAGGGTAGTTTGTCCAGCTTACCCACGATGGACGCGATCTGCTCCTGGATTTGGTCCAAGTCGCCGTTCACGGTGGGCAGTACGAGCGGCCGGGCGTCGACATCAAAGTTCGCCGGCGGTGACCGGGGCAGGAAGTCGAGCGAGATGTACAACTGGCCGGTCAGCAGATTGCCCGAGCGGGCTTGGGCGCGAAGGCCATGGGCCACCATGCCGGCCAGAAACTGCGCCGTGCGCCGCTCGGTATCTCCGGCGGACTTTGGAAGCTTCTCCAACACACTTCCCAATCGACTCGGGTAGACGTTGATGCCGACCGCGGTGACGAATTTCTGCTTGCCTGGCGCGTAGTCCAACCGGACCGAAGCCACTTCACCGATCGACTGGCCGAAGAACTCCACCGGCGCCCCCACCACCAGCCCCCGCAACGAATGCGCAAAGACCAACTGGAAGAACTGGGCGGGTCCATCGGTCGACGCCATGGCCTCCTTTTCATCCTTTGCCAGGTCGTAGACCGCCCCCGACACCGCCCGAACCTCGGCGCCACCGTGCACCAACGTCGCGAAGGCGATGCCACCGGCCATCACGGTGGCGAGCGACTGCGTATTGAGCTTGAGGCCGTCCGCGCCCAATGACACGTCCACCCCGCTCGCGTTCCAGAACCTCGTCGCCGACGTGACGAATCGATCGTATGGCGCATTGATGAAGACCTGCAGGTCAACCTGCCGGCCGTCCTCAGCGAGCCGGTACGACGCAACCTGACCGACTTGGATCCGGCGAAAGTAGACGGGAGAACCGATGTCGATCGACCCAAGGTCCCTGGCCCGAAGAACGAAGCTGCGTCCTTGCGAGCCGTGCGTCACGGTAGGCGGCGTCTCCAGCCCGAGGAAGCGCTTACCCGAGGCATTAGCATTGCCCTTGTCCACAGCGATGTACGCCCCCGACAACAGCGTGTCGATGCCAGAGACCCCGCCGAGGCCAATGCGCGGCCGAACCACCCAGAATCGGGAATCCACCCGGTCAAGGCTAGCCGCGCTCTGATCCAATTGCACGGTCGCCACGACGCGAGAGCCATCCGGGCTCAAGTCAATAGCAGACACCATGCCCACCGTCACGTCCTTATACTTGACGGGCGTTTTTCCAGCCTCCAGGCCGGCCGCGGTCATGAAATCTATCGTGATCACCGGACCGGACGAAAGCCACGCGTGCATCAACATCGACAGGCCGATGACGGCGGCAACGGTCGGCACCAGCCAAATCAGCGACGGCCGGCGACGTCGAGTGGAAACGACAGGCGTTCCAGGCTCACTAGGAAAGGACGGGTTCATGAATCTTCCCCGCTCCAGTTGAGACGCGGGTCGAATTGCATCGCGGACAGCATCGTCAAAATCACCACAGCACCAAAGAAGAGAATCCCCACGCGAGGCTCGACATCGCCCAACGCCCGGAACTTGACCAAAGCGGCGACCACCGCCACCACGAGCACGTCGAGCATCGACCAGTAGCCAACCACTTCGACCAACCGGTACAGGACAGCGCGCTCCCGACGCTTCCACGGCGTCTTGCGTTGCGCACTGACGAGAAGCAGACCCAAGGTCACGAACTTCGTACACGGCACGACCACGCTGGCGATGAAAATGACCAAGGCAATACCGTATGAGCCGCTGCGCCAGAATTCAGCGACGCCCTGAAGGATGGTGCTTTCGCTACCGTTGCCGAGCAGTTGCGTGTACATCACCGGCATGACGTTGGCCGGTATGTAGCAGATCAGTGCGGCCAGCAGGAGCGCCCAAGAGGCTCCGATGCGGTCCGCTCGCACGCCATGCAGAGGTGCTCTGCATCTCCCACACCGTAGATCGCCGATGCCTGGGCGATCATTCACGCATGTCATGCCACAGATATGGCAACGCGTCAGCCCCATATGACTGGCTTGCGGAGGAAGCATCACGAAGGCACCGATTCTTCGCACTGCCTCGGGTCAAGCGTTTCCCACAACGCGCGCAGGTCACGCCCGGCGATGAGCGGTAGAAGCACCATTAGCCCTCCGATCGCCCACATGCCCTCGCCCGGACTCACGTGCGCCAAGCTCCAGAGCTTGATGATGGACACCAGGATACCCACGACGCAGACTTCGATCATGCTCCACGGGCGCAGCAGGGCTAGCAAACGCATGATGCCTGCGCCCGCGGGCGCAGACCTGCCTGCCGTGGCATATGCGGACATCCATGCAAGCAACGCGATCTGCAGCCCGGGCACAATGATCACGCAAAGCGCTACAGGGACCGCGATAGGAGCGGCCTCACCCGACGCCATCGCTATCACGGCCTGCCACAAAGTGGCCCCGTTGACCATGCCCTGGAGGCTGATCTCGACCAGGGGATAGACATTAGCGATCACAAAGACGATGCCGGACGCAATCGAGAGCGCCAGGATCGTTTCGGGGCGCACGCGCGAATGTCGGTAAAGCGGAGCACCGCAAAGAGCGCAACGGGCGCGTTGGCCCCAAACGAGACGCGTGCGGTGGTAGACGCTATCGCAATGCTCGCAGATCACTAACGCAGGCAGCGTTTGGGCGGTCACACCGGCGAACTCCGAAGTGACGACAGAGCGGGACTTACCCGCCCATCGTCTGGCGACGGTGCAGCCAGTGCATTGCAAACGTGCGATCGATTTCCGGCTCGCGCCATGACTCACCATCCCTCTTCTGCATTTCGATCGGCCAAAAGCCATATCGGCTAGCCTGCTGCCCCCGTAAGGGGCACCAAACTGAAAGTCATGAACTCGACTAGAGACATTTAACTAGATAGTTTGCTCTAGTTATGAATTCTAGACAAACCGAAGCCGGTCTGCAACAGTTGCGCCTTCTGCCGTCGGCATTACTGCATGCTCGAGGGCAAGCACTGAATTACGAGTGGCCAGCTTGATGACGAGAAAATTCCACGACGACCGGGTAAGCCGGGCTCCGCAGCAAGAGCGGGGACGCAAGCGACAGGAGGCGATCATCGATGCGACCGCCGCGCTGATCGCAGAGGGAGGCGTGGACAGTGTGACCATGCAAGCGGTCGCACAACGGGCCAGTTCATCAGTGGGTTCGATGTACCACTTTTTCCGGAATAGGGAGCAATTGCTCGACGAATTGGCGCAGCGTCACGCGGATGCCCTTGAAGACATATTCAAGCAGTGCGATGGCATCAGCAAAGAGCGGTGGCGATCGATGCCGGCGGAAGAAATGATCCAGGCGCTTTTCGGTCAGCCGCTTCACTACTTCGCCCGCCATCCCGACGCTCTGATCACCCTTCGGTTTCATGATCAGGAAGGGCCCGATCGATTCCAATTACTTCTCACAGACGTGATGGGAGCAAGGATCGGAAGCATGAGGGGGAAAAAGGTTGCTGAAGTCCTCTATGCACTGGCCTCAGGCACCCTTCTCTTTGCAAAGGATCGCAAGCATCTCAACGCTCAATACATCCTCAAGACGATTCCATCCGCTCTTTTGGCTTACGTTGAGAGCATCGAGACGCAGACGTCAGGTTAACGGTCCATAGGAATGCTCGCGATGGCGAACCCAGAGTGACCGGACGAAATGGCGCCGAGCAATGCTGCCGGGAGCCGCGCGATTGATCTGGCAAATCCGATGCAAAAAGCGGTTAGATGTAGCCGATGCACACACTGCTCGGTCAGTATCGAGTGCCCCCTAGGGATGACCGGCCAATAAGTCTTTGCTCAGGAATACACGCGCTGTGCCCTCAGGGTCACATGGCACCTCTCCGAAGACGGTCCAGCCATGACGCACATAAAACGCCGGCGCTTGGAAGGTGATCGTATAGAGCACAGCAGAACGACAGCCGCGTCGGCGTCCCTCCTCCTCTATCGCGTGGAGCATCTGGCTTCCGAGACCGCTTCCCCGCAACTCGTCGGGTAAAAAAAAGAGATCGATAAAGAGCATGCCAAGCGAGGTCCTCCCGATCACACCGCCTTTCACCTCGTCCGTAGCGAGATCAACGGCGAGCACTGCTACCGGTGCCCGGTCCGCGATACCCGTTGCCACCGTATTGAACTGATCCAAGGCGTCCGAGATCCTCTGAATAGCTGCGGCGCTTGGGGAATCGGTGAGGATGACGGCAACATCAGATGGCATGACTTCGTGCTCCCAGGTGGCAGTGACAATGCCGCGATTATTCTAGTCGAGAGCCCGGAAGGCCGCAGCCTATGTCATCAAGACTACTGACACCTGTGCCAGGCGAACCATCCATGACCATGCAAAGACAGCCTGCGCATGAAAAAGCCGCGTTGCGATGTTGCTCGTCGCCGATTCACCGACCACGACTTATAATGGCGCCCTCACCTCTGGAAACACTGTGATGCACAAGACCTTGCTGTTGGCGTTATTGGCGTTGTTGGCGTTTCCTGCCGCGGCGTATGCCACTTCAGACGAGGACACGGCCATGTGCCGCAACGGGGGCTTCCCTATGAGCACGGCAGGGTTCTCGCTTGCCAAAGTCGCGGTACCGCGCCTCTTTTTCCTCAACGACGACGACGGCTGCCCGGCCAAGGGCGAGGCTGCATGCCGGCAGCGCGGCTATGTGCTCAAGGACGATGTGGTCCTGCTGGCACAGCGCCAGGGCACCTATGTATGTGCGTTCTACCCCAATAAGGTAGGCGGCAGCGCTGGCTGGGTGGCGGCATCCAGCGTGCAACCCCTGCCGACCGTTGCAGACCCGAAACCACAGGCCTGGAATGGCCAGTGGCATGACGGCGACAACCAGCTGCAGTTGCTCGCCAACGGCGATGGCAGCGTGACCGTCAACGGCAACGCCTACTGGCCAAGCGCCGATCCGGACCCGCAGCAGAGCCCCGGCGGCCCGCACCTTGGCGCGGTCACCGCACGCGGCTATCCCGAAGGCCAAAAGATACAGGTCAAGGAAGACACCTGCCAGGTTAGCCTGCACCTGCTCGGCGAACTGCTGGTGGTATCTGACAACCAAGAGTGCGGCGGCGCCAACGTCAGGTTCAACGGCGTGTACCGTCGCGCGGCGACCAAGCGTTGAGGCTCAACATCCGTGCGCCTCGCAGTGTGTCGTCGACTGCACTCGGTCTCAGCCACCTCTGCACTCGGATGGTGAATACCTAACAAGGCACCCCTTATGACACCACCCAGGCTCGAGCGCGTCGTTCCGAATGAAACCTGGCAATTGGTCATCGCGTTTGCTGGCGCCGAACACAGACTGTTCGACGTCGGTATGGCGCGCGAAAGCATGAACTGGCCGGCACTAGCCTATCCCAACAGACTCAAGAACCTGTCCTATACGGCGCATGCCGTCAGCTGGGCCGGGATCGGTGAGTTGTCTGCCAGCTACCTTCACCGCAACTCAACGCCTCTTACGCAGGAAGGCCTGGATCGCCAGGTGCTTCGTTTGAGTTACAAGAACCAGGCACCCACGCCGACCCATCCGACGCATCACGTCTACTGCGTCTTCCTCTTTCCGTTCAGTGACACGCTATTCGATGTCGGCGAGTCGATTGGCGGCGGACACGGTGAAAGGGGTGGATCGAGGCGCATGAGAACCGATGAGCTCCTGATGTTGTCCGACTGGAGGCAGCACTTCCGCCTTGCGGGTTGTGATTGGGCAGTTCCGATTGTCGAGGCCCATGGCGACCAGCCGGCTGAGCTGTCCGATCTCCTGGTGCGGGAAATTTGCCGACGCGAAGGTGAGCTGCCAACCCCTGGCTGATACCTTCTATGGCCGCCATGGCCAGAGCCATTAACGTCATCGAAGACAGCGATCGTCGCAGTGGCATGGGTGACGCACGGCAAATGTGCCCGCGAAGCGCGCGCCTAGGTGGGTCGATGGAACTCGAGATCACCTTCGTGCCCGACGGCCGGCGGATGACTTTTGATCAGCCACTCGGCCACGGCAAGGTTGGGTAGCCAGCACAGCCACGCGATCGTCCGATATGCCATGACAAAGTCCAGGCCCAGAACAGCCGAGAGAGGCAGGTAGAGGCGTAGCGTAACCGCAGACAGGGCCAAGGCGAACGAACGAATCATCCATTGCCGATGCCCGGCCAACTGTCCTGTCAGCACCTTGCGCAAAGCGATCGCGGTTGTAGCCATCCAGGCGCTGCCTAGCGCGCCGAACCCCGCGCCGGCGACAGGCCCGGTGGATATCCCGGCAGCCAGGAACAGGGCGGACACACCGCCGACCATGCAACCGGCGACGTAAACGCGTCCCGTCGCGCGGTGCCACCCCGGATGACGCAGGCGAAGACGGCGCACGAACTGGAACGGCCCGCAGAGCAGCGCCGTGGCGGCACCGGTCGCGTGCACGATCAGCCATGGATGCACATGCCGGTTGGCTGCGACCCCGGGTGGTACCGGGCCTCGATCGAACAGATAGCGATAGGATGCCAGAGCGACGGCGCCGCTCACTACGGCCAGGATCCCCCATGCGTACTTCGATCGCGTGGATGTCGCCAACGCGCTTGCCTGCGATCTATCCGCCAACATCATGAAGCTGTCTCCCGGGATGAACATGCGGCCCTCGGCCGTGCGCCAAGCCGTGGCGTGTCTGCCACGTCTTCCAGACGGAACAGTACCTTTGCTACGCGGCCAAACCCATGCTAGATGGTCGAAACATCTATCGCGATCGTCCAAACATGACCGACCCGCTTTCCGACATCCTCACGCTCGTTCAAATCAACTCGTACGGATTTCGCGGGTTGGACGCAGGGCGCGACTGGGGGCTTGATTTCCCGCCGGCAGAGGGCATTCGATGCTTCGCCATTGATGAGGGCACCTGCCAACTGGCCCTGCACGACGCCAGCCCCCCTCTTACCCTGGGCCCAGGCGATGTGGTTCTGGTGAAAGGGGGGTCCGCCATGCAGCTCTACGCAGGCGCTCCCATGATCTGGCAAGACGCCATCCCGGTCCTGACGAAGGTGCCACCTGGCCACGTCGCCGAACTGAATGGAGGCGGCTTCTGTCGAGGCATCGGCGGCTTCTTTTCTATACGCGGCCCACACGCCGCGGCCGTGCTTTCGGCGGTGCCAGCGGTGGTCCATATCGGCTCTCATGACCACAAGGCGGCGCTTCAGGCCAGCGTACGGCGTCTCGTCATCGAACTGCGCGAACCTCGACCAGGAAGCGATCTGCTGGCTGGGCACCTGGCGCAGGCGCTCTTGATCGAAGCCTTGCGCGCGCACCTCGAGGCAGGGCACACCCAGAAGGGGTGGCTGGCAGCACTCGGCGTGCCGCCGCTCGCCCGCGCCCTCACGGCGATGCACGGGAATATCTGCCACCGGTGGACGGTCGGGGAGCTGGCTTCCTCAGCGCGTATGTCGCGCTCCAGCTTTGCCGCCCATTTCGAACGAGTGACCGGCGAGACGCCCATGGACTATCTGACCCGGTGGCGCATGACACTGGCGTCGCATCGTCTGGTGACGTCCACCCTGTCCGTTGGGGCTATCGGCATGTCTGTGGGCTACGCGTCCGAAAGTGCATTCGCGGTTGCGTTCAAACGGACTTACGATGCTTCGCCCAGCCAATACCGCGCGCGATCGGCAGCCGCCAAGCCATGACCTTGTCGACGTTACGAGGCGTCCGCGGCTGTGACGACTGAAGCGATGCGATCCCGATAACCACACATGGCGCGATCGCGCGACGCGATCAAAGCGCTCGCTATATAGCCCTTATCGATCACTACAGATAGGGAGCTTGCTCGATGGCCCTCCTGCCCTTCCCGCGCATCGACGGCTTCGGCTCCGTGCACGGCGTTCCCACGCTTCCCCATGGTTTCGGCGATGTCTTCGAGAGCTACCGCATCCCCACCGGCGAGGTCGAACTCCACGCCGTCGTGGGTGGCGAGGGTCCGCCGCTGTTGCTTCTGGGCGGCTGGCCGCAGAACTGGTACCTATGGCGCGATGTGATGCTGCCGCTGGCCAGGAGTTTCACGCTGGTCGTCCCCGATCCCGCGGCCTCGGCATCTCCGACAAGCCCGATCGGGGCTACGACAAGGGAACGATCGGTCGCGACCTCTTCGGCTTGATGACAGCACTGGGGTGGGAACGGTTCGCCATGGTCGGGCACGACTGCGGCATGTGGGTCGGCTACGCCATGGCCGCGGACCAGCCCGAACGAATCGCGCGCATCGCGTTGGGGGAGGCCATCATACCTGGCGTTGCCGTCTCGCCGCCGCTCATCCCCGACGAGCGCCCGCTCAACGATTTTCTGTGGCACAACAACTTCTGTCGCGTGCGCGCCGTGACGGAAGAGCTCGTGGTGGGGCGCGAGGACATCTTCTTCGATTACCAGTTCACCAAGATCACGGTGCCGAACCCCATTCCGACGGATATCCGCGCCTTCTATATCGACCTCATCAAGCGGGACCGCAACACCCTGCGCGCCAGCTTCGACTACTACCGTGCCATCGACGAGGATATTCCCGCCAACCGAGCCCGCATGAAAACGCCACTGACGATGCCTGTGCTTGGCTTCGCCGGCGAACTGGCGTGTGCCGAGATCGTCGAAGAGCAACTGCGCAGCGTAGCCAGCGATGTGTCGTGCACGGTCATCGACGGTTGCGGCCATTTCGTACCCGAGGAAGTGCCAGACAAGCTCGTCGCGCTGCTGACCGCGTTCCTGGAACCGTATCGGGACGCTGCGGCCTGACGAATTCCTGCTTCGTTGTCGATGACACCCGATCGACGGCAACAGTCTTCGCACACGGCACCCCTGATGGGCAATCACTTCTTGAGATAAAGCGTCCGATTCCGGAAATCCACTACGCTGCCCGCCGCAAGATCGCAGTGCCCTTCGTAGTCGTTCCCATCGCGCCCTCGCCTTGGCCGGCTCACGTGGTGCGTGGCCGGAGGTGAGGAACTGGCGAACTCCCACGTTCTTGTTCGGCCGCAACGGCCACCTGGTCCAGTAAGTTACCGGTTGGCCGCACGAGGGCAACGATCGCCACCGGGCCAAACCGTGGAAACGATGCCGATACCTCATTTCCGCACGCCCGTTGTTGTCCCCCGGTCCGGCTTCAAATGTCCCTGCGATACCGATGGCCATGTGCCCCCTCCCACCAGTCCAGCCACCGCCTCGGGAATCAGCTTGGCGTCCCAAGGCAGCCATGTGGCTTGACACCTGCAATATGCGATCATCCACACGCATAATCGGCAAACCTCTTCCATCGGCGAACTGCCACGATCCAATGTTTACCTGAACTCATGGCATCCTTGATCGAATCAGTGAAGCGGACATGGACCACGGCAGACAGACCTAGGGGATGGGTGTGAAGGGAAGCGCAGACGAACCACCCGATGACCCGCGGACGTTTTGGTTGAAGGGCGGCCGACACCTCGCCATCGCCGCAGCCTACGCCGCCGTGTATGAGGTCGTCCGGCACGTCACGTTTCCGCACTGGTCCCCCACCACGGGCCTGCGTCTGGCCTGCCTGTTCCTGCTCCCCCTTCGCTACTGGCCGGCGCTCGCACTGGGAGAGGCCCTGCCCACCATTGAGAACGCATGGCTCGCTGCCGACGACCTCGGCATTCCGTGGGCTGTGTCGGCTTCGGTGCCGATGATCGTGCCGTTCATGGCCGTCATGAAGCCGTTCCGCCTACGCTGGCGCCTTTACGACGATCGACGCCAGTTGCGGATGCCGCTGCTGTTGGGCGCGACTCTGGCATGTGCGCTCATCAGCGCCACCCTCTCCTGCACGACGTTGGCGACCACGATGCTCCGGACCCCGGATGCCTGGCCGCACCTGTCGCTCTCGAACATGTTCTGGGCCTACACCCTCGGCCATTTTCTGGGCGGACTCACGCTGACCCCGATCATCCTTGCGCTGACGGAACGCGCACGGCAACTCCCACGTGTCACCTGGGCGACGATCTGGCAGAGCCCCCTGCTGCGGGATGTGCTGCTGTGGGTTCCCGTGCTGGCGGCCCTCGTGGTCCTGGCCATCACCACCGGCGACGACACGGTGCGGCAGGTCGCTCGGCTCGGGCTCATCTGGCCGGCCACCGCCCTGGCGTGGCGCCACGGCTGGCACGGGACGGCCTTTGGCGGCTTCGCAGCCAGCGTGGCCCTGGCCATGACAGGCACGGCCTTCGTGGATCCGGTCATGCTGCGCGCCCAGGTCATCCTGGCACTGGTGCTGTCCGGCTTGTTGACCATCGGTGCCAAGGTGTCGCGGCCACTACCGACCGCGAACCTCGTCAAGCACTGAAGGCAAGGCGCCGCAACGAACGCCCTACGCGTCTCACTGTCCCTTATTGCTGCAGTTCTCAGGATGCGCCTGGCACTCGGACGGCGTCAGCATCAGCTGTATCGTGCCGTCCGGCTGCGGGGCCGCGTGGATCGTCATGCCATCGTCCTGGTAAACGGTTACGCCCGACGCAGCCGATGGTGGCGCTGCTGAGACGCTCCACCGGCTGGCGTCGGTGCCGATCGGCAACTCCAGTGTCTGACCGGCGATGTAGGCCACCGCACCTCGCACCGTGCCGTTGCCGTCATTGATCTGGACGTAGCGTACCCCTTGCTTATCGAACCGATACGCATGAAAACCAGGGCTGACGCTGACGTCGGGCGCATTCGGCCAAGCTTGGCCTAGCCCCGTAACAGGAGGCGGCGTTGTAGCGGCGGCAGCCCCCGCCATAAGGGTAGAAACGAAGGTCACCAGGGCATGTCGATGGAACAAGCGCATACAAACTCCTTTGCGGTGCGGTTGGGGAGAAGAAAACGCATCCGGGCGATACGGGAACTCAAAAGCGCGTTGGAAACGTTGTCTGTGGCGCTGGATCAAGCGCATGAGTGATGTGCGACTCTCGCGGCGGAGGCTTTGTATACAAACCCTTGGTCGAGGCACCGATCACCATGCTTGGGCGACAAACCGGTCGCGAGATTGCACCGATGGCTGAGGGCAGTGATCACCAAGGGAATGATGGGTTTCATAGGGGTTTGCGTCGACGAAGGCGGGGAACTCAGTAAACCGCTGGTCCGTCTCACTTCTCGCGACTGGTGCTCGATATTGACCAGACCGCATCGGGGTCAGATGGCCTGCCTATCTTTGTCCGCGTACAGACTACGGACGGACCGCGGACAGATGGCCGGCTTCTCGCATCAGGAAACGACGCCTCTCAACATGGCATGGAGCTTGCTGAACCGATGAGGCTCCCGGAGCGCAGCGCGCCGGGTATCGCCCAGGAATCAGCAGATGGAAATGACGTTTCAGCCTCAACGCACGCCATCGCGGCAACCTTTCAGAGACAAACCGCTGTTGAACATGGACTACAGCAAGATGGCGGATATCACCGTGGCTAAGCACATCGCCACACCCCCTTCCATCATGCGTTTCCCAGCACGTTCGCCAGTCGAGAAAGGGACATTTGTCTCGGGGCGCTATTCCAGCGCGAAACGCTTGATTCTGTCTTTATGCCTGTGCCTCTCACTCCCAGCGCATGCGCAATCTGTCGCACCCGGCAACGGCTTGGATACCTTTCTCAAGGACAAGATGCGCCAGGAAAACATCCCGGCCCTTCAAGTCGCTGTTGTCCGCCATGGCACGATCGTCAAGACGGCCGCCTACGGAATCGCGAATGTCGAGAACAGCGTAGCCGCCTCGGATGAAAGCATCTTCTCGATCAACTCGTGTACCAAGGCGTTTACAGGTGTCGCGATCATGCAACTGGTGGAGGCCGGAAAACTCAAGCTGGACGATCCGATATCGAAATACCTTGACGACTTGCCGCCTGCCTGGAGCGCAATCACCGTCAGGCAGGTCCTCGCGCACGTTTCGGGATTGCCGAACATCATCGACGACAAGGAAGATCTGATCGGCGACGGTAGCGAGGCTTCTGCATGGGCTACCGTGAAGACGCTTCCCATGGATTTCAAAACCGGCGAACGCTTCCGCTATAACCAGACCGGCTACGTCATCCTTGGCAAGATCATCGACAAGCTGAGTGGCGAACCCTTCACCAGGTTCATCGAGGACGGTCAGTTCAAACCCGCCGGCATGGTTCATACGCGCTTCGGAGATTCATCCGACGTCATACCGCGTTCGGCCGGCGGTTATTCCTACCTTCAAAACGTCAACGGCTTATGGAAGAAGAGCGACCGTCTCTCGGCGATCTACGTCTCGTTCGCTCCCTACTTCAGGACAGCATCGGGAATCTTGTCCACATCGACCGATATTGCGAAGTGGTTGGTCGCACTTCAATCAGGCAAGCTACTTAAGGACAAATCGAGCCTCGATGCGCTATGGACCTCCGTGGTTCTCAACGATGGCACCACCGGCGGAATGAGTGCATTGCTAAACGGATCGGGCCTGGGTTGGCCGATGACGATGCGGGCTGAGCATCCCGCGGCAGGACCCATTGGCGGCATGCGCTCGACCTTCTTCGTCTATCCCAGGGACGACCTCTCGGTGGTGATCCTGACCAATCTACAAGGCGCCGATCCCGAGAACTTCGTCGATGAAGTGGCCGCCTACTACATTCCGGACATGCATGTGTCCAACGGTTTCGGCCTGTCGCCGACACTCAAGGCGTTACGCGCCGCCTTGCTGGAACGGGGCTTCGAGCATGCGCCACAAGTCGTGGCCGATCTTAAGGCAAAAGATCCTTCGTTCGTGCCGAAAGAAGACGAGCTGAATATTTGGGGTTACAAGCTCCTGGAGCAAAAGCAGCCCGTGCAGTCCGTCGCGATCCTTCGGCTGAATACCGTGCTTTTCGCCGACAGCTGGAACGCTTACGACAGTCTGGCTGAGATTCTCGAGGAAACCGGAGATCGAGCCGGGGCTATTAAAAACTATAGCCGTTCGTTGCAGTTGAATCCCGGAAACCGCAATGCAGCCGAGCATCTTCGTAAACTGGGTGGCGACTGAAAGCCGCAAGGGTGTCCCCGGCGG
The DNA here is from genome assembly GCF_000745005.1 of Luteibacter sp. 9135. NCBI lineage: Bacteria > Pseudomonadati > Pseudomonadota > Gammaproteobacteria > Lysobacterales > Rhodanobacteraceae > Luteibacter > Luteibacter sp. 9135. Next base: position 3,882,653 of record NZ_JQNB01000001.1, read on the forward strand.
CGAGTGCATGGACGGTATTCGGCCAGGACGGCGTAGCAACACGCACGCGCAGCTTCCTGACTCGTGCAGACTGGTTCGCCACGCTGTACGGGTGAGACGTGCCGGCAGCAACGTGTGGCGTGCATCACACTGGACCGCCGCTCGAGCCGGACCGAAACGATGAATTATCGAACGTTGAGCAGCACCAGCAAGCCGATGCCCGCCGCGGTACTAATGCCTGAGGTCACCAAGATCCACGTGCCATCGGGATCTCCCTCGCTACGCAGCCGCTTCATCATGGCCCACGCAGACGTGTCGGGAAGTTGCTCACGGACGTGCCGATAGTAGATCCGCCAACTGGCAAGACCCGATATAGCGAGGACCAGGGTCAATACCAAGTGGATCACATGGTAAGTAGCCGGATTCATAAAAGCATGTTCGTCCGTGTCAGCGAGGTGCCACGCATTAATCGGCATGTCGCTTTCACCGGCCTTTCCAGCCCACTGGCGTTTTGTGTCACCTCTGCCACTGGGACAATTTGTCTCAATGTATGGAAGGTTTTTTTAAGTAGTATGGGTTTGTAGCGTGCCGTATCTTTTTTTGCATGGTAGCGCCCGAGGCGTTCTTCCAAGGAAGAATTCCTCACCTTGGATAGTGAAAAGCAACAGCCTGGAAACACAAGAAAATCATGGACTGGGTTCCCATACTCTTCATCACGTTCAAGGTGCTAGTTTTTGGCACAGGCATGTTCCTGGCCGTCAAGTGGCATTACGAACAAGGAAAGAAGGGACGGCACGCCGAGAGGCGCGCGGTGCTGCTCAAGGTCGGCGCAGTGGCCGTCGTCTTCGTGGTGTTGCTGGCGGGCCTGCTGTTCGCCACCTTCGCCGTGGCCAGGAAACTCGGCTTGACCTGACCATGGCCTGGTGAAGCACGTCCCGGCTCTCCATCGAATCTCCATGAAACGTCCAACGAATCCGGACAATCCCGGCTTAGCATGGACCTTTCGCGCCATATAGTCCGTGGCGCAATCGACTCCTGGAGCGTTGCTATCCGTACCGTGTCTTCCAGCGATCGTCGATGGTCCTTTAACCCCGCGTCGCTGCTGGCCTCGCCAGGGGGACCATGGCGGCTATTCCGCAAACCCTACAGATCCATACAGCGCGTCATCGTCGGCGTCTGGGCCTTACGACGCCCCGTCACCACCTTGCTGGTCAGCTGCGCCTCGTTGCTCGCCATCTCGGTTCTTTCTGTCATGGTAAACCCCGCCCTAGATGGCCCCGGTTCCATCACACCCTTGCTCAGGCTGACCAGCCTGGCGGCAGGAGCCCTGCTGGGAGGACCCATCGCATGGTGCCTCGCCCCTGCCACGGTGCGACGCGAGCTGGTGCCGCTGGGGTACCTGATTGCAGGCTGTGCATGTTTCGGTCTCTACCTGTCCGAGCGACCTGCCTCCTGGCTGGTACTCCCAGGCATGGCCGGCGTGGCCTTAGGGGCGACTGTCGTCGGTGCCGCACGGCGTTTGATGGTCGCAACGCGTGCCATGGCAAGAACCGCCCGTCTTCGCATCGGCCTCTGCGCGGCAACGGCCGGAGCGGCAGCCGGCATCCTGGGCACGCTTGCGATCATCGCGCTGCGCTATGCCAGTCTCATGGAGACCCTTGCTGTCGACTGCGTCCTCCTGGCACTGGCCGGGACCATCGCCTCGCTCTTCCCACCCGCGACCCGGACCTGAGCGCCTACGCCACGGCAGCCAGGCGATACCCGACGCCACGCACGCTCGAGAGCATGCCCTGGATGCCGGCGTCCTCGAGTTTCTTCCGCAGCTTGCTCAGGTGACTGTCGACGGTTCGTTCCAGGGCATCGCCTTCGGGAAGGCAAGCCACGCGCAACTCCGAACGCGAGAAAACGCGGCTCGGTGAACGGGCCATCCGCGCCAGGAGGCGGAACTCGGTCGCGGTGGTGACGATGGCATGCCTTGCTCCGGCAGGACAGGCATAAACCACATGCTGGTCTTCATCGATTTCGACATCGCCCACCCGAATGATCGCGCCCTGCCCCACGGCAGGAAGCGCGCGACGCAGGACCGCTCCCACGCGTGCGACCACCTCGGATGGGTTGAACGGTTTGGTGACGTAATCGTCCGCGCCAATGCGCAACGCCGATATCTTGTCGGTGTCCTCGTCACGCGCGGTCACCATGATCACCGGGGTATCGCCACGCCGACGCACCTCGGCGAGCACGGCCCATCCGTCGACCTGCGGCATGGAAACATCCAGCAGCAGCAAGTCCGGCTTCAGCGTGGCGTGCAGCATGAGCGCTTCATGGCCATCCCGCGCAACGGTCGTACGAAATCCGTTTCGATTTAGATACGACATCAGGATATCGGCAATGTCAGCGTCGTCTTCCGCAACGAGCACCATGTAATCCCTACGACCACCCCCGACCATTGTCGACTCCTTCGGCTACGAGCGGCCTTTTTAGCACACGCTCCGAAGCAGCGCCCCAAGCCGTATCTCCATCGAAACGCCATAAAAACCGTCCCTAAGCCGGCGGGCGCATCCGCTAGACTTACCCAAAAACGCGAACCAGGTCGCCGGCGGCGATTCAACGAGGGCAAAATCCATGCCGTACCATCTCAAAATCGGTCGTGGACTGATCCTGTGGGCATGCGCCCTGGTCGCCGCCGCGGTGGTGCTCGACTTTGCTTCGTCGTACGCGCTCTACGCCTTGCTCCCCGATCCCGCGGCCATTTGCGAAAACGACAGCTGGATTCCCACGCGACCGGAACTGCTCTGGCTGGTACTCACCGCGACCCTGGCCATTGCGTTCGCAGGCCCGGCCGCGCTGCGGCTCTCGCGACGATTCGTGCAACCCATCGACTCACTCGCCGCGGCCATCCGCTGCGCCGCCCAAGGCGACCTATCCGCTCGCGCCATCAAGAAGGGACGACCCTTCGGCGAGATCGCGAGCCTTCTGGATGACTACAACGCACTGGCTGAGCGATGGGAGCAGGCCGACAAGGACATGACCGTCTGGAACGCCGTCATCGCCCACGAATTAAGAACGCCGGTCACCATCTTGCGCGGCCGCCTGCAAGGACTGGCGGACGGCGTCTTCGAGCCTACGTCCGACATGCTCCGCAACCTGGTGCGACATGTCGAGGCCTTGTCCCGCCTGGTCGAGGATTTGCGGGTGGTGAGTCTGGCCGAGGGAGGTCACCTTCGCCTCGATGCCGACGACGTGGATCTTCGCCAGGCCTTGCAGGACGTGGTGGCGTTCGTCGCACCCACCATGCCCGACCACGTCCTTTCCGTCGATGCCGACGACACACCGGTCATCGTCCGCTGCGATGCCATGCGCGTGCGGCAGGCCCTCATCGCGCTCGTCGACAATGCCAGGCGTCATTCGAATCCCGGAAAAATCACCCTCTCATTGACATCGCGCGCGACGTCGGTCGATATCGGTGTGCACGACGCAGGTCCCGGAGTGCCCCCCGAACTCCTCGCCAGGATGTTCCAGACATTCAGCCGGGGCGAGACGCCACACCCGGGCCGCAGCGGCGGCAGTGGGCTAGGCCTGGCGGTCGTACGGAGCATCGCCATCGCGCACCATGGCAGCGTGACGTACCACGGAGGCGACGGTGCCGCGGCCACATTCACCCTCACGCTGCCGACAGGTACCGCTGCGCCCTCCATCTATCCTCCATCGACGCTCCACGGACCTTCGATGCCATGGGGTGATCCTTGACGGACCTTCGGTTGTCCCGTTGAGGAATGCACATGAACCGTGACGCAGCACACGCCCCCTGCACCACTCTGTCTCGGGGCAAGACGACATGGCATACGCGACTACCCTGGCTTGCAGCAGTCCTGTGGATGCTGGCCCTCGGCACGCCGGGTATCGCCGGGGTGCACGCGGCGGAAGTGGTTCGTGTCGCCGTCTATCGTGGCCCCGCAGCATGTTCGGGATGCGCCCAAACCGTCAAGGAATCGATCGAGCGACTGGGCGGCCGGTATCGTGTCGATTTCGTGGGAGCGCGCGAGCGCCAGGACATCTCTCCCGAAACGCTTAGCCACCACGACATCTACGTCCAGCCCGGCGGCGGGCAGGATATTCCGGGTGCGCTTCGCAGCCTGGGCACGCGTCGGGTGGACGCGATCCGGAACTTCGTGCGTCGTGGCGGACGCTACCTGGGCCTGTGCATGGGCGCTTACCTGGCCGATTCGTCGAATCTTGGTCTGATCGACGACGATCTGGACTCCGAAGTCGGCAGGCCGGGATTTGAAGCCGACACCATCGACGACTATGCCGTCGACACCTGGTGGCACGGTCGTCGTAACAGTGTTTTCTTCCAAGACGGCCCCTATTTTCCCGCAACGAGTGCATCGCCAGGGTTCCGGGCGATCGCGACATACTCTAACGGCGACATCGCCGCTGCGCGCTACGACTTCGGCCACGGACGCGTGGTATTGGCCGGTCCGCACCCGGAAGCCGACGAGACCTGGTTTGACGAGGCAGGCATCCCTCTCGAACGCATGCCGCAGGACGACCTCGTCAATATCCTGGTGCAGGAGCTGGGTTACTGACACGCCGCAGCACGATCGGCGATACCATGCACGTTGGCATCGAGGAGACGGACGTGGAACGCATACTGGTGGTGGCCTACCGACCCAACCCTGGCAATCGGGAACAACTTCTGGCATTTCTGGCGGCACAGCATCGCAGAGGCCGGGAGCTGGGCCTGCTGGACGAAAGTCGCCCACTGTTGGGTGAGGGCACGCATGGCGAAATCGTCTACATCGTGACCATGCGATCCGGTACCGATGTCGACCGACTGTGGGAAGACCCGGTCTTTCAGGATATCGACGCGAGCTTGTCCATGATTGCCCGCATGGTTCCGTTGCAGACGCTCGACGAAGCAGCCGCATCGTACGTGGATATGGCATCCCTGCCCGTTCACGGCGGCACGGATACACCCCGCTAGACGAACGGATGGATTGACTCGTCAACCCTGGAAGCCACGCAGTCCCCAGGAAACGATACGCAAATTCCGTCACTACGCGGGAATTTGACAACTACTTCGCAATCGCCATGTCAACTATGAGTCGTCGAAACGGGGAAGACGAGACATGGACCAGATGGTGGGCGACTGGATACTTGAAACGACCGAAATGGCCGAAGGCGCCATCGCCATGAACCGTGCCCTGCTGGATGCCGACCTCCAAGAGGCGCGCTTCCGGGCCAAGCTGCTCCAGTTCCAGGCCATGGCCAGTGGGGACGAGACACTACAGACCGCCACGGGCCTGGTCGTCAGGTTGCTCGGGCCGCCGGGTTCCGCACCGGGCTGGGGCTGCGGCGCCGCCATGCTAGCCGTGAGCACCCGTCTGGGCGACCGACTGGCAGAACATGTGGCCTGACGATGCCCGGTGCCATCGCGCACCGTGGTCATCGTTACGTCGTTATCCCCTGTGCCTGTCAAGCCATTCGACGATGCGTGACACGACGTCCTGCTCGATGCCGTAGTAGCCATGCGGCGTCAGCGAACCGCACGCCTTGCGGGACTCGGACGTCCCACCCGCCACATGAAGCACGTAAACATCGGGACTGGCGGACAGGGCCGCAGCAATCCTCGGTGCGGCGCCGGGCGGTGCCACGTCGCATCGGTCGTCACGGTTGGCGACCACCAGAGCGGGAACCCTCACATCCCTCGGATCGGCGCTGAACACCGTTTCGCCGCTGCCGCCCATGACGGACACCGACTCGGTCAGCACGACACCCGATATGCTGCCGTGCTTCGCGTGGGCCGCACCGTTCATGGCGGCGATCGAACCCTGGCTGGTGCCCAGGAGAAACACCGGCCCACCGAGGTTCTTCTGCGCAAAGGCTACAAGGTCGGCGACCAGACCGGCGTATTCGAGCGAACTGCGCATGCCGCGCAAGTTGGCGCGATCCACGGTATCCGGAATGACCACCGAGTAGCCACGACTCGTCCACAACGCACGCGTGCGGACGACGAAGTTGTGATCGTGACGTATGTCGCCGCCCCGTTCCAGGCCCAGGTCACCCTCGCCACCGGGCAACATGACGATCGTTCCCTTGGAATGTTCGGCTGTGGCGGTCAACACGCGCTGTGTCTGACCGGTGGACAGCCGCAGGTCCACCACCTTGTCGTCGGCCCGCGCGGCGCCGGACAGGAAAGCGATGGCCATGCAAGCCATAGGCGTTAGCCATCCGTTGCTAGCCTTGAATTTCTTCATGCCTCGGCTACAGCGAAAGCGGCAGCCACGCGCGTCGGTGCGTGCTCGTCATCCGCCTGCCTGGACGGTGTCCGTTCGGTGGCGAAACGGAAGACGGCCACCTGCTTCATCAGTTCGTCGGCCAGTTCACTGGCCTGCTGGCTGGCCGCACTCGCCTCTTCGACCAGGGCCGCATTTTGTTGCGTGACCGAATCGAGGTCGGTGACGGCCTGGTTGACTTGATCGATGCCGGCGGCCTGCTCCGCGCTGGCGGCGGCGATTTCGCCGATGAAGGTGGCAACCTTGGCGGTACCCGACTCCATCTCCGCCAGTGCCTGCGCCGTGCGCGTCACCAGGGCGACGCCTTCACTGACCCGATCGCTGCTCGTGGCGATCAGCGCCTTGATGTCCTTGGCCGCCACGGCGCTTTGCTGGGCAAGGCGACGTACCTCGACCGCCACGACTGCGAAGCCTCGGCCCTGCTCGCCGGCGCGAGCTGCCTCGACGGCGGCGTTGAGCGCAAGGAGGTTGGTCTGGAACGCGATCTCGTCGATAACGGCAACGATCCCCTCGATCTTTCCGCTCGCGACGCTCGCACGATCCATCGCACCGCTCGTCTCGCCGGCCAGCACGCGCGTGGACACCGCCTGCTCCGTCAGCGCGTGCGCAAGGCTGCGCGCGGCGGCGGCGCTGCTGGCATTCTGCCGTACCGATGCGGTCATCTCTTCCATGGATGCGGCGGTTTCCTCCAGCGAAGACGCCTGCTCCTGGGTCCGGGACGACAGCTCGTCGTTACCTGCGGCGATGTCCCTCGCGGCGTGACTGACCTGCTGGGCATTGTCCCTGACCGTCCGGACGATGCCGGCAAGGGTGGTGTCCATGGTGGCCAGCGACCGCAGCGTGTCACTGACCTCGTCCCTGCCCTGTACGTCCAGGTTATGGCCGAGCTCGCCGTCGCTGATGCGGCCCGCCAGTGCACGTGCACGCATCAGCGGGGCCATGATGGACCGGGCAAGCATCACGCCCGCAACGACCAGGACGATGAGCGAGATGATGACCACGACGGTCACGGCCACCATGACCGAATGCTCTCTACGGACGGCGATGGCATAGGCTGCCGCCGCCTCGTCGACATTGGTTTTGACGATGACGTCGATGGCTTTGGACTCTTCGCCGAACGCCGGTCCCACCGTGCCCAGCATGAAGTCGACGGCGGCACCGTGCTGGCCGGCAGCCATGAGCGGTTCGAGTTTGTCCTTGAGAACACGGGCACGCGTCCTCGCCGCGATGAATGCCCTGGCGTTGGCGTCCTCGTCGGGCGAGCTCACCATGGCCGGGTAGTAGTGCGACCAGATGGCATCCATCTTTCGCACCGCATCCGCATTGGCGGAACGCTCCTCCAAGGCCGCCTCCACCGTGCCTTTGAGCAAGGCCCGGTTCAACCCGGTGCGAGTGTCGTTGAACAGGTCACGCACTGTCGTCACCTCGACGATGGGCAGCAGCGAGGACTGGTATACCGACGTGAGCTGCCGATTGGTCTCGCGCAGTTCGTAGAGGCCGCCCGCACCGAGCGCGAAGGCAACAAGAACAGAAACACTGACTAGCAGCACGATACGCTGGCGAATGGTCATGGACGGGGCCGACTCCGGAAGGGTTTTCCCCTTAGCGGCAAAGCTACGCATGCCTGAAGACGAATTCGGCCTATTTGCTAAAAATGAGTTATTCGAGATTCAATCCAAGGAAAGCCTGACGAAAGGTTCATCGAGACGACGAATGCCTATGACGCGCATCGAGCGGATGCTCGCCACTACGGTTGGCACGGCAGCGCATACGCCCACAACCAGCGCGGTGGTTCCGGCGCAAGTTTTCGTGCCACGTCCGCATAGCGCGCATCGAGCAAACTTGCCGACCAGTAGAGCGCACGCGCGTTGCCCGCATCCCATGCCCCGGAGAAACCCGGAAGCCCCGCCTTGGCGCGCGCGGCATCGAACTTCACCGACGAATGCACGAACTCTTCGTGGCTGCGCTTCCCTTCCGCATACGGCAGCAGCCAATCCAGTCCGGATGCGAGCGTCTGTCCGTCGTTGCCAGGCAATCGCAACCAGTCCTCACCGTGCGTGCGCGCTGCCACCGCTGCCAGGGTCAACGGCTCGAGGTCGTAGGTGACGTAATGCAGCGCGTCGCGCTCGGCAAAATCGACCACTTCCCCACCCGGTTTCATGTTGATCGAAAGTTGCCGGACGAAGGCCGCCCGCGCGCGGGCGAAAAGCGCATCGTCGTTCACCGCCGCGGCCGCCAGCACGGCCAGCTTCACGCGATGGCTCTGCCAGTTGTTGCTCCAGATGCCGTGCGGATCGCCCACGTGCGTATCCATCTGGTCCAGGTAACCGCTGCCGAGGCGACGAATGAAATCACGGGTTTGCCGCGACACGTCGGCCGGAAGATCGGCCGAGGTCAACTGGTAGGCAGCGATGACATGGCCCAGGCCGGTCTCGTCGATCGGATCGAACGAGGGCTTGTACACGCGTGTCCATGCGTCGAGATACGTCGCCAGTCGATCCAGCGAGGCACGATCCCGCGTGTTACGCCACGCCAGGGCAAGATCGAGCATGTAGCCGAAGTCGCGCATGGCGGCGGCGGAGGCGTCGTGGATGCCGGTGTGCGGCAGCGTGCCCTCGGTATGGATCAGCGGCATGGCCTGCGGCCCGTCCGCGGGTGCGGCAGCTGCCGCATGGGCAAGTGACGCCGCGGACGGCATCGGCGCGGCAAGGCACTTCGCGGGGGTGGACGTGGCAGCGGCAGCGAGCAACAACGCAGCGATCATGTTGGGAAAACTCGTATGTCGTGGCGGCGGAACGAACGTAGGAGTACGGCCCATTCCTTTCGGCCACCTTACGGCGCCGAGCATGGCACGAAACGTGAATCCCGGATCACCACCCCCGTGACTGAAAGGATCGTTGCATGCTTCCCAGGAAACGCTCACTCAGCGACGAAGGCGTCGTCGTCAAGCGCGTCAAGCGCGAGGCCACGCCGTTGACCGGCGATGCCTTCGTGACCGGCATCGGCAATATCGATGCACAGACCTCGCCAGGCGTGTTTACCCAGGTAAGCCTGCCCACGACCTACAGCAACCCCAAAAACCCTGCCTCGCCCGGGTCGTATGCGTTGAAACTGACGGCGAACTTCACCGCCAAGGATCACATCGCGCCCACCGGCATGGCTTGGACGCAAGGCTGGATGGATATGGGCGGCATCACCTCGTACGAAAAGATATTGCCCGACGATTTCAGCCTGTCCCATGCCACTATCGAAAGCCGCGTGATGAAAAGCCTGGCGATGGGACCCTTGTATACGCCGAAGACCTTTCACAACGACGATGTGACGACGAAGGCTGCGGCAAAGAGCATGTTGTCGCTGATGGGCCGCCCTGCGATGCAGTCGTATGTGGAAGACATCACCGGCCGAACGTCGTTGAACATCCATGACGTCGGCTCGGGTATGCGCGCGGAGATGCTCGCCGCAAAACTGAAAATGAGAACCAGGAACAAGGCCTCCGTAACCGGTTTCAAGTCCACGATGCTGGACAGCTTTCCCCAGCTGCTGACGGGCACATCGTTGCCCGAGCCAGGTGGTGCTGCCCACTATGCCTCGATCATCGACGACCAGATCGCCAAGAAGAAAAAATCACCCGTCCAGAAGGATCTGGCCGGACGAGTCACCACATCACACGAAAAGCTGGACAAGGCCATCGGAAAGCGCTTCGACTTCAAGCTCAAAAGCATTGGCGAAAAGACGCTGACCAGGAAGACCGCCGGCAAATGGTGGAGGGAAAACGTCCCCATGGGAGAAAAGGCCGCCGAGCTCAAACCCAAACAGATGGCGAAGCTTAGAAACGCGTACTACGACAACAAGTACGCCAAGCACGACATCACCCGTTTCTCCTTCAAGAAATGAGCTTGCCGTGAAGTTCGCTACCCAGCCGTGTGGTTTTTTACACGGCGGGCATGACTGAGCCACAGGCACGTCTGAGCGACGCGCCTGTAGCTCCTTGAGGGAACGTAACCGGGCCGTTGCCTCAGAACTCGCGCCACTGCCCGGAAGCAAGCGCGGGCTGGGCGACCGCTACCAGCGCGGCTTCCCGGGCGGTGCTTGCCACGGGTGCCTTGACCGGCCGGGCCGTCGTCACCGCCGCGGGGGCGGTGCTCTGAACCGTAGCGGCATCCGCCAGCTTGAAGAAGGATACCTGGCGCGTCAATTCCTGCGCCAGTTCCAGCGCCTGCCGGCTGGCGGCACTGGCTTCCTCGACCAGGGCGGCATTCTGCTGGGTCACGTCGTCGAGGGACGCCACGGCGACATTGACCTGTTCCACGCCGGCCGACTGCTCCTGCGAGGCGGAGGATATCTCATTGATGATGTCGGCGACCTTGGTCGCGCTGCTGCCGATCTCCACCAGCGCCTTGCCGGTACGGTTCACCAGGTCGGAGCCCGTGCTCACACGCTCCACCGTGGTGCCGATCAAGGTCTTGATGTCCTTGGCGGCCGACGCGCTGCGCTGGGCAAGGTTGCGCACTTCCGCGGCCACGACCGCGAAGCCGCGCCCCTGTTCGCCGGCACGCGCCGCTTCCACGGCCGCGTTCAGCGCCAGGAGGTTGGTCTGGAAGGCGATTTCGTCGATCAGCACCGCGATCTCGCCGATGTTCCGGCTGGCCTCGGTGATCTGCTTCATCGCTTCCACGGCTTCCTCGGCCACCGCGCCGCCGCTCTTGGCTTCGCTGCGCAGGCCCTGGGAAATCTGCCGGGCGAGCGCGGCGCCCTCCGCGTTCTGCTTCACCGTGGAGGACATCTCCTCCATCGACGCGGCCGTTTCCTCGAGCGAGGACGCCTGCTCCTGGGTGCGGTTGGACAGGTCGTCGTTGCCGGCCGAGATGTCACGCGCCGCGTGTTCGACCTGCAGGGCATTCTCACGCACGGAACCCACGATGCGCGCCAGGTTCTCGTCCATGGTGTGCAAGGCGTTGAGCATGCGGCCCAGGTCGTCGCTGCGGGTGACTGCGAAGGACTCGCCCAGGTGGCCTTCCGCGATGCGCGTCGTGACCGAGGAAGCGCTTTCCAGCGGGGTAAGAATGCTACGCACCAGTACGGTGGCGACACCGATGATGGCCAGGATGGCGAGCAGGCCGCCGCCCAGCAGGATCACGTTGGTACGCGCACGCGTCGCCGTCGCTTCGGCCGAACGCTGTTCCAGGAGCGCCGTCTCGGCACCCACGAACTTGCCCAGCAAGTCGCGCATCTCGTCCATGTGCGCCTTGCCCTTGCCCTGACGCTCGAAGGCGAGCGCTTCCGGGCTGGACCCGCCCGACGCGGCCTGCTGCTTCTGCAGGGCGATCACCGGGTCGATGGCGCCCGAAATCCACGCGCGATAGCCCGTGTCCAGGTCGGTGAGACGGCGCTGCTGCTCCGCATTGTCGACGGTAAGGCTGCGAAGCTGGCCGAACGCGTCCGCGTAGGCCGCCTGGCCGTTTCGCAGCGGCTCCAGTGAAGCATCCTTGCCGGTGACGAGGAAACCCCGTTCGCCGGTCTCGATGTTGACCAGTGCGTTGAGCAGCGAGCCCTCGACACGCAGCACCTGGTTGGTGTGCAGGTCCATGCGTGTGCTCTGGGCCATGGCCTGGAGCGCGCCGTAGACGATACCGACAAGCACGATCACCACGAGGGCGATCGATGCAAAGCCGCCAAAGATCAGCTTGTTTCGTGATGCGAGTTTGATGAGTTGCATGGTGCCCCCCTGGGCAGACTGAGCGCGGGCCATGGAACTGGCCGAAATGCCGACAAGCGTGGACTTGCGTGAGCTGAATCGTGCCCGGCCTTTTCAGACGCCCACCGGCCGTATGAACCTTATCGGCAAAATTCACCGAACCTTGACGCTAAATACGCATAACCGGCAAAAAAGCCATTTGCGGTTGCCGAGTAAGTCGGCTCAGCCAAGCGCATTAAATTGCGCCTGCGACACTTGCCAAGGGTGGGTTGCGGTTGCCGCCCGGCCTGGCCGGGATCGCCCATCGCCTTGTCGACGATTTGGCGACCTGGGTACCATGCGGGATGCCTGCCTCCACCGACCTTGCCCCGACGACGCATGCATCGGGCACACCGGCCGACACACGCCCGCGCAGCCTCGTGGCGGCCTGTCTCGCGCACGCGCTGCACGACGGCTACACCGATGGCCTCTATGCGTTTCTCCCCGTCTGGCAGGCCCAGTTCGGACTGTCGTATGCCGCCCTGGCCCTCCTCCGTGCGCTTTACTACGCCACCATGGGTGGCCTGCAGATGCCGGCCGACCGCCTTCTGCGGACGGTTTCCCCACGGGCGGCGCTGGTGCTGGCCACGGTACTTGCCGCCATCGGGATGGCGGTGATGGCGTCGCCGACGGGCTTCGCCGGGCTTTGTCTCGGGCTGGTCATCGCCGGCATCGGCTCCAGCATCCAGCACCCACGGGCGTCCACGCTGATCACTGACGCCTATGGCGCGGGATCGCGCAGGCCGCTGGGGATCTACAACTTCTCCGGCGACCTGGGCAAGGCCATCCTGCCGGCCATCGTCGCGCTGCTGATTCCCCTGCTGGCGTGGCGCCCCGTGCTCGTCCTGATGGCGATCCTCGGCGCAGGCGTCTCGATGGCGTTGTTTGCGTTGGCCCCTTCCATGCGAGCGGGCGGGCACAGCACATCCGCCGCGCGGCACGGCGAACGTCGTAACGGCTTTGGCGTGCTGATAGCGATCGGCGTCCTGGATACCGCGACCCGCATGGGCTACCTGCTCTTCCTGCCGTTCCTCGTCCACGGGAAAGGCGGCGATTCCCCGATGGTCGGCCTGTGTCTCGCGCTGGTTTTCATCGGTGGTGCGCTCGGCAAGGCCACGTGCGGCTGGCTGGGCGACCGCGTGGGCGTGGTCGGCACGGTCATGCTGACGGAAGCGGCGACCGCCGGTTTCATCGTGGCGACGCTGGTCACGCCGCTGTGGGCCACCCTCGTGCTGCTGCCGTTGCTCGGCATCGTGCTGAACGGCACCTCTTCCGTACTCTACGGCACGGTGCCGGAGCTATCCGACGGCGATACCGGTCGGGCCTTCGCCCTCTTCTACACCGGCGTCATCGGCTCGGGCGGCATCGCGCCCATCCTCTACGGCCTCATCGCCGACCACAGCAGCCGCGTCGTCGGCATGATCGCCGCGGCAGGCACCGCCTTGGTCATCCTGCCGCTGGTACGGCGCTTGCGCCCCCACCTCGTGACGCCGATCGGCCGCGCCTGACGCTACAGGCCCATCGTGTCCCAGAACGCGCAACCCACCCGCGGCACGCCCTCGTCCACCGGGGTTCGCGACGGCCCGTAGAGCACGTTGGCCGGGGCGCCCTCCGGCGTGCCGGCCAGGCGGCCGGTGCGCGCGAAGGTGGCCCAGTCCCTCTGCATGCGGTCGGACAACGCCTGCTGCGCCGGGCTGAAGCGGGCGGGGTCCGCCAGCGCCCAGCGTGTCTGGAACAGGTACACGATCTCGGACGCATGGTACGCGCCCAGGTCGGCCTTGCGCGAGAGCGCGAACGGCGCCTGCGGGTCCGTGAACGCGTAACGCCAGGTCGGCGTGGCGCGGGCCAGCATGGTCGACAGCGACAGCGTCGGGCAGGCGAAGACACCGTCGGTCACCGCCGCCGCATACGCGTCACGCAACGAAGGATACCGCGCGGCCGGATAGGCCCCCGCCACCGCGTCGGCGTGAGCGCCGAACGTGCTGGCCATGCGTGCGTCGTAATCGCGCCGGTCGTCGAGCTGGCCCAGCTTGCCGAGCAGGAAACCGAAGAGCCGCCCCTCGTCGGCGTTGTTGCCGATGAGCACCGGCACGTGGGCGAAGTGGCCGCGGGCGAACGCCTCGCGCGGCGCCTCCGGAAGCACGCTGTCGCCGGCGATGAAGTTCCATGCATGCGGTCCCAGCACGCCGCGCGAGGGGGCCAGCGCGGCATTTACGCCGCGCGGTGACAGGCGCCGCAGGCAGGCCACCACATCTGCTCCCGTGCAGCCGAGGGCGGCCGCGTAGCGAACGCCGCCCGCGTCGGCGTCGGCCACCGGCACGGTCGACTCGTTCAGCGTGCAGGGGCCGCTTTGCATGATCGCACGCTGGAACAGGCCCCGTGCACCCGGTGCCACCAGCTGCGCGCAGACGCTCCACGCCCCGGCGGATTAGCCGAACAGGGTGACGTTGCCGGGATCGCCGCCGAACCGGGCGATGTTGTCGCGCACCCAGCGCAACGCGGCCTGCTGATCGAGCAACCCGAGGTTGGCCGCGCCGCCGGCTTCGGCACGCAACGCCGGATGGGCCAGGAAGCCCAGGGACGCCAGGCGGTAGTTCACCGCCACGGTGACGACATCCTGCCGGCGTGCCAGCACGCTGGGATCGTATTGACGGTTGGCACCCAGCACCAGCGCACCGCCATAGATCCACACCATCACCGGCTTGCGATCGCCGGGCTTCGCGGTCGGCGGCGTATAGACATTGAGGTTGAGGCAATCCTCGTCGCCGATCACCAGCCAGTGGCTCGGTTTGCCGGTCTGTGCCCCGGGACTGAGATTCTGTACGCACTGGTGGCCAAGCGCCGCGGCATCGCGCGGCGCGTGCCACGGCACCGCAGGCAACGGCTCACGCCAACGCAGGGCCCCGACGGGCGCACGCGCATAGGGGATGCCGAGATAGGCCTGCCCCTCTGCCGAGGTCACGCCAATCACGGGCCCGCTCGCCGTCATCACCGTCGCTGCGGCATGCCGGTCCGCACGGGTGATATGCGTTGCCGCACCCGGCGGCGCACGGCAGCCGGCAACGGCGAACATCACCAACAGCGGAAGAAGCCATGAACCGGGACGTGGCATCGCGGTACGTTCCTAAAAACGAAGGGCGCGAAGCTATACGCGACGGCCCGGCGACGCGATGTGAACGATCTTCACCCCGTCCACGCCTAGCAAGCCGGCGAGCGGCACCTTCGCCGCGGTCTGCCGAGGGCTCACGCCCAGCCCGTTGTTGCGCAGCATGTCGAGCAACCGCTCCGCCAGCGGCATCACCATGTGCCGTCCCCAGCAGCGCTCCGAGGCATGCCCGAACGGCAGGTAGCCCGGATGGTTGTCGGGGTCGAGGTCGTTCCACCGCTCGGGACGGAAAACGTCCGGATCGTCCCAGAGGGCGGGATCGCGATGGCTCAGCAGTGGCAAGACCAGCACGTCGTCCTTCTCGCCGATGCGGGGGTCCAGAGCCGCGTATTCCAGTGAAGCGTTGCGCAGGATGTTCCACGACGGCGGGAGCAATCGCATGGACTCGTGGATAATATTCACGTTCGAATCGCCATCGTCGAACGGCGCGCCGAGCCACATCGCATTGGCGACCAGCGTCGAGATGGTGAAGCAGACCGGCGCGACGGTGCGCCGGTAAAGCCCCATGGCATAGCGCCGGTCGTGATACGTAGACGCCTGCGCGGTCAGCGCGGCGATCGCTGAGGCATCGGGGCCCAGCTTGAGCGACGACAGCGCACCCGTGACGATGACCGCCCACGTCAGCTTCGGCGTGAGCTCCAGCACGCGGTCCATGAGGAAGCGCAAGCGAAGCGGATCGTGACCCAGCAGCATGTCGCGCAGGTAGACATGGCCGACGCCCGGCCACTCGCCGGTGAAGTCCACGCCGGTCGGTACGGGCTCTTTCAGGGCCAGGCGGACGTCGCGACCCACGGCCTGCATCAGCCTGGCCGCGTCGGTGCGGGGGATGGAGCGGCCGTGCAACGGCTTGAAGGTGGGTCGCTCGAACTCGGTGGCATAGCGCGCGGCGAGCACGCGGTCCATGATCCCGGGCCCGGCGACGCCGACGGTGGTCGCGTCCAGCCGGAACACATCGCTGCCGCCATGCTCCCGCAACAAGGCTTGCAGCCTCGGTGCGAAGACGGTCGTCCTGGCATGCTTGCCGATAGCGTGCATACGTCTCCCTACGTCTGGCAAGGAGGGACCGCACCGTTTGCCCATGAAACCCCGGCGCCTGGTGCGGTCCCGATCGTCGGCTGCGTTCCGCTAGCGGAACGTGG
Source organism: Luteibacter sp. 9135 (assembly GCF_000745005.1). NCBI lineage: Bacteria > Pseudomonadati > Pseudomonadota > Gammaproteobacteria > Lysobacterales > Rhodanobacteraceae > Luteibacter > Luteibacter sp. 9135. The sequence continues at coordinate 3,898,967 of NZ_JQNB01000001.1, forward strand.
AGGGGACGGTCAGTACCAGATGTACCAGGCGTACGACTTCAGGCTTTTGTTCGGCGTAAGCATGTTCTTGAGCGCGAAAAGAGCTTTCATGGGTATCACCTCCGGTCGTTCGGGACCCGTGTGGCGCCATCGAAGGCATGCGGACTCGACCGACCCCGCAACACCGTCCCGTTTCCATACTAGCCTTGCCGTCCGCAGAGTGCGGGCGGCAAAGTGTATGGACGTCCGAAGTGTGACCCGGTTCGCAGAAGCGTCAGCTGTGCCGCAAACCGGGTTCGTGTGTTCTTACGGAAGGATCTCGCCTTCGTCTTCTCCGTTCCACCACGTGATGCGGATAGCGTGCACCTTCAACAGCACGATGCCCGGCGTGTCCACGCCCTGCTCGAACCAGCGTTCCAGCTTGTCCTGCCAGTGCTGCTGGAGCACCGACTTCTCACGGATCACCTGTGCCCTGCCCTCGACCGCGACGAACAGCGGCGGCTTGCCGAGCAGCGACTTGGAGCCGGTGAACGACAGCGCGACATGGTCATTGGCTTCGATCTCGCGAACCACATGGGTGTCTTCATAGGCGAAGAACCAGCTGTCACCGTCGTACTCCACGTCACCGTTGTTGCTCATGGGACGGCCGGCGATCTCGCCGGATGAGGTGAAGGTCTGCAACATCGCAAAGTCGATGTCGGCCATCTTCTTGGCAAGCTCGGGAAGCGTCATCGTCGTCATGGTCGGTCTCCTGGTGAGGCTGGCAGACTGCGTCACCCCACCGGAGGGGAACGTGAAGGATGTGCGGTTTACGGCTCGACCAACGCGGTCGATCCGTAGGCCCGGTTCATGGCCTCCTGGAACGCGTTCATCTGCTCGTTCACTTCCTTGGAAAGCGATCCCTTCTGCATGATTTCGACGGATGCATGCGAGTACGCCATGCTCAGCTTGAAGTTCTCCTTCTGCAGGGCTTCCTGCTCGGAGACGTCCTTGGCCTTCAGGTACTTCGCGTAGTTCTCGCGCAGCGGCAGGCTGAGCTGCTGCACTTCCGCGTTGTCGATCGGCGGCAACGTGGCCGGCAGGATCGTCACCTTGCGCACCACCGGCGGGGCATCCTTCTGACGGTTCGCCTCAAAGTCCTTTTTGGCATCGGGGTTCTTCCCGAGGAAGGCGACGATGAAATCCTTGGCGCGAAAAATCTTGTTGTGCACCGTGTTGTTCGAGCCGTTCTCATGTTCCACGACGCTGTCCGGCAGTTCCTCGTCCACGCCGTAGGTCCAGTCCTTGTCGATGAACAGATCGCTGGACTGCCTCATCGTGCCTTCGAACGTCACGCCTTCCAGGACCACCTGGTCCAGCTTGCCCGTGTAACCGGGCGAGGTCGAACCCACCTTCTCGAAGCTCTGGCGATAGATCACGTAATCGCTGAGCGTGGGATTGATGATGCCGCCACGTCCGCGGTAGTACGAGATGAACTTGATGTCGCCCACGACATCGCCCTTCATCGTGTGCTCGCCGGCGTCCAGCGAGAGTTCCTTGTCCTCATGCGGCGCCACCTCGTAGGTCTTGCCGTCGATGGTGAGCGACAACGGCTTGTCGGTCGGGTTGTCGATGGCGTAGTCGGCGCTGCGGCCGCTGCAGCCGGCAAGCAGGGCGATGAGGGCCAGGGGCAGGTAGCGTTTTTTCATGAGGCGGACTCGCTCGTTACAGGGGAATGGGAAGAAGGCATCGCACGGTTCGCGTGTCGCAAGGCTTCGTGCAGTTCGTCGGTCAGCGCCAGGGTCAATGCCTGCCAGGGCAGGATGCCGTGGCACGTCTGGGGGGCGACCGAGGACGGCGATCGCCCGGCCGACGCCTGCCGCACGGCAGCGTCGAGGGACACGCCGAGTGCATCGAGTCGCTCGGGAAGCGCCGGGTGCGCATCGAACGGATGGGCCATGCGCTCATCGCCCAGGTCGGTCAGCGGCGTGTCCTGGATGCTGAGGCGAAGCTGCTCGACGATGTCCTCGCCCGCCTGGCCGGAGGGCTCGATCGCGGCCAGCAACGCATGCAAGCGCGTTTCCAGCAGGATCGCGCGCGTGAGGCCGACGGCAAAGGCCGGCGCGCCGACCAGCGCCGCACCGGCCTTGTCCGCCTCGTGCTCCCTCACCCGGCTCCAGTGACGCTCGACGGCGCGGAACCGATACAGCGCATACATGGCCACCATGCGTCCGGGCCTGAGGAACACCTTGCCGATCCAGTTATCGTGCTCGTACTCGGCCAACGACATTATTCGTCGCTCGAATCCGTGGTAGATCGGTGCGAAGCGCTCGCTGTAGGCCAGGTCCTGGCCGCTGAAGTGCGCCATCTCGTGGGCGACGATGCCGCGCAGTTCGTCGGCAGCCAGCCAAGGCAGATGAGCCGCGCACAGATAGAGCGTGTGTCCGTGCAACTCGCCCGCGTGCGTGGCGCGGATGGTTCCCGAGGTTACGAAGAAGCCATCCAGCAATCCGACGGCGATGTGATCCAGGCGAGAAGCGGCCAGCGTGGCGGCCACGTCGTCGGTCATGGCCCAGAGCGCGGGCGCATCCTCACGCGTGAGGCTGCGAGCGAGCAGGTGCATGGGCTGCGGCGCGAAGGGCAGCGCTTCCGCGCGGGCACTGGACACCGCGACCCAGATCATGAGGGCGGTGAACACGGAGAACATCGTAATGATGACGCCGAAGCGGATGTCGTGGCTGACGAATCCCCAGATCAGCATCGAACAGCTTCCCGCGGCGAATCCCGAGCCCACCGCCAGCAGCTGCCAGGTCAGCAACCGGGGAAGGCGAGCGTGCCACTGGGCGAACGCATGCACCAGGATGTCGCGGGACTGCATGCCCTTCGTCGCCAGGCGGTGGGTCATGACGATACCCACCGTGCCCAGCACCGCACCGAGGAACGCCAGCGCCATGCACGCCAGCGAGGCCACGCCCGCCGGCGGGAAACGCAGCAGAAGCCCATATTGGGCAAGCCCGGCAAGGCACAACAGGAGGGGAACGCCCACCACGGCATGCCAGGGCGCGCGCAGCACCGGATGCGACATCGTCAGTGCGCCATGAGGCCCTGGTAAGCAGGGGTGCGTCGATCAATCAGCTCCGCCAGCACGGCCAGGAACAGGTCGGCACTGAACAGGCACAGGTAATCGAAGGCGTGGACCAGCTTGCCCTGCTCGTCGAGGAGCCTGATCGTGCCGTCGGAACCGGCGCCCTCGATGCGATGGATACGCGCGAGGGGAATGCTGGTGCCTTGCACGTCGATACGGGTGGCGCCGATATCCACCGCGTGGGCATCGACTTTCAGCATCCCGCCGATCAGGCGTTTGGTCAGCCGGGTGCTCCGATCGATCGCGTGGAACCGCACGGCCTCGCCCGCATCGATGGCGGCCAGCGCCACCGGCAGACGCGCGACGACCTGGCCTTCGACGATCGCCGCGCGCAAGGCGAACGAATTGCGACGGTTGTCCAGCACGTCGACCCAGGGGTCCTGCGGCGAGCGCCGGAAAGCCAGGGCGTTGATGATACCGCCCGCATAGCCGCCCGTGCGGAACAGGTAAACGTCGGCCATGTCGACGAACGGCACGGACTCGACCAGCGCCGTGCCGCGTCGGTAGACGGCCACGCCGTGCTCGTGCAGGGCCAGTTCCGTCTTCAGCGCCGTCAGCTTCCAGCCCAGCACCATCAGCAACCCGACGACCACCATGCCGACGGACACGCCGATCAGCAACGGCAGCTTCGTCGGATCGACACGCGCGCCGCTCATCAGCGCCAAGGGAATGACCGCGCTGCAAAGCAGGAAGACGATGGCGGCAATCAGCGGAACGATGGCGGTCCGCGATCGGCCATGATGGCTAACCAGCGGTCCGAGGGTCTGCGTGGCCTGTTCGTTTTGTGGCGTCATCTGGCGTCCTTTCCTCGGTACGGCAATCGATCGAGGCGGCACGCTAGCACGGATCGCAAGTTCTTATGCCGGGCCTGTTGCCAAAAACTCATGTAACGCGCGTTACATGACGCATCACGCCGCCTCGTTTTCCAGCACGAAATACGCGACCTCGCGGCGAAGGATGTCCGCACTCTCGCGCATGGCATGACTGGCGGACGTGGCGTGCTCGACCAGGACGGCATTATCGCGCGTGGTCTGTTCGATACCGCGTATGGCGCCGTCGATGCGTGCGATGCCCTCGCTCTGTCCACGCGTCACGTCCATGACGGAGGCGACCAGGCCACTGAGCAACGCCACGCGCTCCGCGATGCCGTGTAGCACCTCGCCCGCGCGATCCACGGAGGCCACGCCCGCCTGCACGGCGTCGTCGCTCGCGGCGATCAGGCCACGGATATCGCCGGCCGCCGATGCGCATCGCTGCGCCAGGGCACGCACCTCTGCGGCGACCACCCCGAAACCGCGCCCGTGCTCGCCGGCCCGCGCAGCCTCCACGGCGGCGTTGAGCGCCAGCATGTTGGTCTGGAACGCGATCTGGTCGACCAGGTCCAGCATCTCGCCCATGCGTTCGCCGGCGCGCTGGATGTCACGCATGTTGCCCACCGCGGCCAGCGCCACGCGATGGCCCTCGTCGGTCATGCTGCGCGCGTCCACCACGGCGCGGTTGGCCGCCGTGGCGTGCTCGATGCCCTGGGTCACCGCTTGCGCCATGTCGGACATGGACGCCGTGGTCAGGTCCACATGGGCCGACTGCGCACGCGTCTGCGCGTTGAGTGCCTCATTGCCGTCGGCGATACCGGAGGCGGCCTGCGCGACATGGCCGGCGCGATCGCGTACCTGGGTCACCACGTTGCCGAGCTGGGCGTCCATGGCCGCGAGCGAGGTCAACAAGGCACCAATCTCGTCGTCCCGGCCCACGTCGATGGGTGTGCCGAGGGTGCCGCCGGCGATCGATGCGGCGACCTCGGCGGCCTGGCCGAGTCGGCGACCCAGCGCGCGGATGATCGCGATATCCATCGCGCTGGCGATCAGCAGCGAGAGGCCCAGCAACATCGCCGAGAACACACCGCCGCGCGCTATATCCGCGTGCTGGGCGGCCGCCGCCGTCTTGCCATTGTCCAGGGCCAGCGCGAAGAGATTCGAGAAGTCGCTTTTCAGGGGGCCGACGGCCGACTGCACATCGTTGGACAACTGCAACTGGGCCAGGTCGAATTGCTCGGCCTTCAGCAGCGCCACCACATCGTCGATCGCCTTGTCGGCCGCCTTGCGATGTTCCGCTGCGAGGGCCACCAGCTTCGCCTGGCTCTTGCCCAGCCCGCTGGCGGTCAGCGACGCCCACTGCCGGTCGATGTCGTGGCGGTTGCTGCCGATGGCGGTCATGGCATCGTCGACCGCCGAGGGCAGCCGCATCAGCGTGGCATGCACCACGGCGTCGAGCAGGTCGTTGTAGTCGTTCTGGATATGGCCGACGTCCGCCACGGGAGCCAGGGTATCGCCGACGACGGACTGCAGACGCGCATCGGCCGTGCGCAACTGCACGCCACCGACGATCCAGAGGGCAAGCAGAAGGAGGATGGTGCCGGCCAGGCGCAGCAACAGACGCGCGCGCAGGGTGAGCGTAGGCAAGCGAAAAGCGGCGGAAGACATGATGCGCTCGACGAATGGGGGGGGGTGCCTGCCTATCGGCACCGAACCCCTGCCCTTGAGCGATTTATCGCATATTAAACTTATATTTCAATGACATATAAGTTTCATGACAGGCCATCGGACGGCGCGTTTCCGCCTTCCGCCAGGATGCGTCCCACGGTCTGGCTGAAGACGTCGACGTTGAACGGCTTGGCGATCATCGTCATGCCGGCCTCGAGGAACTCCGAGCGCACGGCCGCGCCTTCGGCGTAGCCGGTCATGAACAGGATCGGCAACGCGGGCCGCGTCTGCCTCACGATCTCCGCCAGCTGGCGGCCGTTGAGCCCGGGCAGGCCGACGTCGGTGACCAGCAGGTCCACCGGCTGCAGCGAGGCGAGGATGCCGAGCGCGCCATCCGCCGTCTCGGCCGCGTCCACGTGGTAGCCCAGCTCCGTCAGCAGTTCCGAGGTGAGTACGCGGACCTGGGCATCGTCCTCGACCAGCACGATGCGCTGGCCGTGACCACCCACCACCACGCCATCGGCCTCGGCAAGGGGCGCGCCTTCGCCTTCGGCTGCCAGCGGCAGGTAGAGCTCGACCGTGGTGCCCTGCCCCGGCGTCGAGTCGATGCGGATGTGACCCTCGGACTGCTGGATGAAGCCGTAGATCATCGACATGCCCAGCCCGGTGCCCTGCCCCAGCGGCTTGGTGGTGTAGAACGGTTCGAACACGCGTGACAACACGTCGCCATCCATGCCGACGCCCGTATCGCCGACCGACAGGCGGACATACGGACCGCTCGATGCGGCCGCGCCGGACGGTTCCCCCGCCAGGTGCGCCAGCGCGGTGGCGATGCGAAGCTCGCCGCCGTCGGGCATGGCGTCCCGGGCGTTGATCGCGAGGTTGAGCAGCGCGCTTTCCAGCTGGTTGGTATCGACCAGTGCCGATGGCAGCCCCTCGTGGAGGTCGGTACGCAGGCGAACACGCTCGCCCAGCGTCCGCGTCAGCAGGTCTTCCACCGAGCGGACCATGGCGTTGACCTCCACGGCCCGCGGGTCGAGCGACTGGCGCCGCGAGAACGCGAGCAACCGTTGGGTCAGCCCCGCGGCACGCTGGGCCGAGGTGGTGGCCACGCTCATGAACCGGTCGAGGTTGTCGAAGCGCCCCTCGTCGATACGCATGCGCATGAGGTCCATCGCGGCAAGGATACCGGTGAGCATGTTGTTGAAGTCGTGGGCGATGCCCCCGGTCAACTGCCCCACCGCCTCCATCTTCTGCGCCTGGCGCAGTGCCGCCTCGCTGCTTTCGCGGGCGGCCATCTGTTGTTCCAGTTCGGCGGTGCGTTCGGCCACGCGTGCCTCGAGCACGGCGGCCTGCTGCTGGGTCGCCTCCAGAGCTACCTTGCGCACGGTCACATCGGTGGCGAAGACGTGGAAACCGTCGACCGTGCCGTCCGCCGCGAAACGCGGCAGGTAACGAATTTCCGCGTCACGCCGCCGGCCGTCCCGGTGGGGCCAGCTCAACTCCATGCGCACGGGTCGTCCGGACAGGGCCACGCCCATCGCTTCAACGCGTTCGTGCCAGGCCTGCGGCCCCATCACCTCACCGACCTTGCGCCCGATGATGTGGGCGATGGGCATGCCGAACCAGTCTTCGTAGGCCAGGTTGGCGAAGCGATACACCAGCGCGGTGTCGATGAAGGCGATCAGCACCGGCAGCGCGTCGGCGATCAGTCGCAACTCGGCTTCGCTGGCGGCCAGGGCCGCCTGGCTCACTTCCAGGCGGAGCACCTGGTCGCGGATGACGAACTGCTTCTGTCGCGAGCGCTGGCCGGCGGTGACGGCACTGGCCAGCACGGACGCGCTGAGTGGCCGCTCCAGCTCGATGACGTTGAGCACCTCCTCCGGCAACGCGGTGCGCCCGCCCAGGCCGGGCGACCGGGGCGCGCGCAACAGCACGAACGGGATATCCGACCAGGGTTCCTGCCGACGCAGTGCATCGGCCAGCAGGCCACCCGTCGCCCCGATGGCTTCCTCGGTCAGGACGACGACGCCCGTGGTGTCGTCCAGGCGGGCGGCCAGCGCCGCCATCGACCTGAATATCTCGGCGCGGTAACCCAGTTCCTGCACGATGGCGGCGAGGCTGTCCGCATCCCTGCCGTAGGGGGCCAGCAGCAGGACGTTCTTACTGTCCTGCACCGGACTCTTCCAGCAACGGCCCGTTGTTGCCGACAAACTCCGGGGTGCCGGTCAGCACGCCCCTGAATTCATCCAGCGGTGCGCTGAGCCGCAGGCCCGAGCGATCGATGCGCAGCTCGCGAATGGTGTCTTCGTGCGCGCCGCTGCGATTCTTGATCACCGACAGCGCCTTGCGTATCCGGCCCTGCGCCTCGAAGAAACGGAACAGGATCACGGTGTCGGCCATGTAGCTGACGTTGAGGTTGCCGGTGGACATCGTGCCGACCAGGCCATGCTGCGGATTGACCAGGAAGGTGGTGACGCCGCTCTGGTTGAGGAACGACAGCAGCTCATGCATCTGTAACATCAGCTGTTTTTCCTGCGGCATGGACGACAGGTAGCCGTTGAGGCTGTCGATCACCAGCATGCGGCAGTCGTCTTCTTCCACGGCCCGGCGCACCGTCCACGCAAACTCGCCGGGCGAGATCTCCGCCGGGTCCATCTGGCGCAGGTCCAGCAGGCCGCTGGCGATGTGTGGGCGCAGGTCGAAGCCGAGCGCGTCGGCGCGCGTCAGCAACGTACCCGTGCGCTCGTCGAATTCGAAGACGCAACAGTGCTCGCCACGCTGGCACGCGGCGGAGACGTATTGCAGCGCCACGTTGGTCTTGCCGCTGCCGGCGGGGCCGGTCAGCAGCGTGCTGGTGCCACGCAGCGGGCCGCCGCCGAGCAGTTCGTCCAGGCCGGCGACACCGCTGGGCACGGGCTCACCGACGAACGGCGCGTTGTGCTCGGACGCGACCAGGCGCGGATAGATCTCCATGCCGCCGGTGCAGATGGCCAGATCGTGGTAGCCGGCGATGAAATTGACTCCGCGCAGCTTCTGCACCTGCATGCGCCGACGCGCGGCGCCGAAGTCGAGGGTCAGCCGTTCCAGCGATATCACGCCGTGGCAGAGGCTGTGCAGGTGCGCATCCCGTTCACCGCCCTCCCCCGTAAGGTCGTCGACCAGGAACACCGTGATGTTGCGTGGCGCGAAGAACTGCTTGAGGGCCAGCACCTGCCGCCGGTAACGAAGCGGATCCTGGGCCAGAAGGCGCAGTTCGGAAAGCGAATCGAAGACGATGCGGGTGGGCTTGACGCGTTCCACCTCGGCCTGGATCAACCGCACCGTGCCATCGAGCTCCATCTCCCAGGGGTGCAAAATGGATTGCTGACGTCCGTCACCCAGCACCGCCTCGGCGGAGGCAAGCTCGAACAGGTAAAGGGAGTCCAGCGACCAGCCGTGCGACTCGGCCACCTCGTGGAGTTCGTCCGCCGTTTCGGACAGCGTGACGTAAAGGCAGCTCTCGCCCTCGGCCGCGCCCTCGAGCAGGTACTTCAGCGACAGGGTGGTCTTGCCGGAGCCGGGCTGCCCTTCGAGCAGATAGAGGCGATTGGCGGGCAGGCCACCCTTGAGGATGGTGTCCAGGCCGGTCGTACCCGTGGAAATGCGTGTCAGCGCCATGCACAAGAGCCGTATGAGAGTAAGGGCCCGAAAGCGCCCTCAATCCGGCACTCGAAGGTTGCGGCAACCGCGTGCCAGGCACCGGGCGGGTCGCCGGGGGCAGGACCGGCACCTGGCGCAGCGCACACGGTAACCGAATTCCACCCCTTACCGTGTCAACGCGACCTGTGCGTATGCGGCATCGGCAAAGGCCCCCGGCGAGAGCGGCGTGGCGTAGAAGTAACCCTGGGCCCGTGTGCAGCCGAGGGCGAGCAGTCCGGCGTGTTCTTCGTTCGTCTCCACCCCTTCCGCCACGACATCCAGATCCAGCTGGCCGCACAACCGCACGATGCCGCGCAACATGGCCAGCTGCCGGGGGTTGTGCAGGAACCCGCGAATCAGCGACTGATCGAGCTTCAGCGTGTCGAACGGAAGGGTGAAGAGATAGGAGAAATTGCTGTACCCGACGCCGAAGTCGTCGATGGCGATGCGGACACCGGAAGTGCGCAGCACGGCCAGTTGATTGCAGACGGCCTGGCTTCCCTCGAGCCATTCGCCCTCGGTGATCTCGACTTCGAGACGGGACGGTGCCACGCCATGCCGCATACAGCAGGCGAGGATACGCTCCGGTAGGCCGCCATCCACGAAGTCGGCCGCCGTGACGTTGACCGACAGCGTCAGGTCCAGCCCCGACACCAGCCACGCGGCGAGTTGCCGGCAGGCGTGCTCGATCACCCAGTCGGTCAGGGCGCGCATGGTGGAGGTACGGGCCATGATCGGGATGAACTCGCCGGGCGATACGTCACCCAGCTCGGGGTGCTGCCAGCGTACGAGCGCCTCGCCGCCGTAGCATCGCCCGGTGTCCATCTGGACCCGCGGCTGGTAGACGAGGTGGAACTCGCCTCGCTCCAGGCCGGTGGAGGCATCCGCGGCCAGGCGATACTGTCGGCGCATGCGCGCGTCCTTCGCCAGATCGTAGGTGCACCAGGTCGAACGGCCGTCGATGGCATCCTGCGTGGCGGCCAGGGCACGGCGCAGGGCATCCGGGGCGCCGGCTTGGTCGAACGTCACCAGTCCACCGTGACAGATCGGCTGCAACGGCACGCCTTCCGCACTCACGGGGCGGGCCACGTCGGACGACACCGCGTCCAGAAGCGCGGCCACGCCCGCGGCGTCGAGCGGGGGCACCAGGAAGGCGAAACGTGACACGGCGACGTGATAGAACTCCGCATGGGGCCGGACGATGTCGCCCAGACGCAACGCAACCTGGCGGATGACGGCCTCGACCGGGCCCAGGCCGACCGCTTGCGCCAGTTGGTGCGCCAGCGGCAGGTCCATGACGTCCACCATCGCCAGCTGGCGATGGCCTTCAAAGCCACGCGCGGTAATGGCGGCCATGTCCACATAGAACTGCTGGCGATTCAGCAGCCCGGTGACGGGATCGCGCCGCCCCACCATCTGGCGCAGTGCGATCTGGTCGAGCACCAGGGCGGCGAACGAGGCCAGGCGCTGGCGTGCGGCCGCATCGAAACGACGCGGCACCACGTCGAGGGCGCACAGGGTACCCACCGCATGGCCGGAGGAGGTGACCAGGGGCACACCCGCATAGAAACGGAACCCCGGATGGTCGCAGACCAGGCGGTTGTGCATGAACCGCGCATCCTGGCTCAGGTCTTCGACGACGAACACCTCGCGCTGTTCGATCGCCACCGAGCAGATGGAGGCCTCCCGCTCGGTGCCGCCGACATCGATGCCGACCGACGAGACGAAGCGCTGCGCCTCGCGGCCCACGAACGACACCAGCACCGTCGGCATGGCGAAGGCTTCCGCCACCAGGGCCGTGATGCGATCGAGTTCCGGGGTGCTCGGGGCATCCCAGATATTGAGGCTGCGCAAGGCTTCCAGCCGGGCGACTTCATGCGCATCGCCATCGGGCAGGGCCAAGCCGCAGGTCCCGTATGCGGGCCTGCTGGCGAAGACGTCCGAGTGGGATGACATGCTCAGTTCCTTCTTTCCATCGTCATCGAGCATGGCTCATAACGCCATGACAGTGCCCGATTCACGGGGCTCGCTGCCATGGTGTGCTCCAGGGAGGGGGTCTCTCCGTATCGGCCGATCCGGGCCGAACTGAAGCAGCCGGGGCACCATCGGCCTACCGCTGTTCAGGAACGGCCAGGGTCGCGGGCAAGCTTCTTGATCGGCGCCCGCAAGTTCATGCGACCCCGTATGCATGACTCGAAACGACATGTGTCACACACCGCTTCCACACCGCCTCCCCCAAGGTCGAGCCTTCCTACGGCGGACCTGACATCATGCAAAACGATCTATCGGACCGCACCACCTGCCTGCTCGTCGAAGACGACGACTCGGTGGCGGCGGCATACAAGATGGTGCTTGAAGACGCCGGGATGCTGGTCTGCCGGGCGGTCGGATCGGAACCGGAGGCGCTCGACGCCATCCTCGCCGCCCGCCCGGATGTCGCGCTGCTCGACATCGATATCCACGGCGGAGATTCGCTCGGTGTCGCCACCACGTTGATCGCCAAGGACGTCGCCGTGGCGTTCGTCTCGGGCCACGTCCACGCCGATGTACCCCGGCCTTTTTCGTCGCTGCCGTTCCTGCAGAAGCCGGTGTCGCGTCGGGCCCTTTTGGATCTGGTGGAAACGCTGCGGCGGACTCCGACGTAGGAGACGCATCGTCGCCACACCGTGCGAGCGCCACGGCGCCTGCATCGGCTTCGAACAAAAAAGGCTCGCCCATAACGGCGAGCCTTTCCAGTCATCCCTGATCGGGCAGCCTACACGCCGCCCTGGCCATCAAGCCAACATGCGCACCTTCGCTTCACGGGCAAAGAAGCGACCCTTGGCACCCTCGACGAAGCCCGCTGCATCACTGGCAGCCATCACACCTTCATCCGGCTTCAAGCCAGCCGCCTTGAACAGGATGCGTCCGCCCTCGTCCAGCGCGATGGCCTTGAGGTGTCCAAACGCATCGCGCACGAAGTCCACGGCGGCGGCCTCGTTCACCAGCTGGGCAGCGCCTTCCGCGCTGAGCACGATAGCCACCGCATCGAAGTTGATCGAAGGCGTACCCGCCAGCTGACCATCGGCGGCGAGTTTCTTGCCGTCGGACAACTTAGCGCCACCGACTTTCGGTGCAACCACCTTGACCGTCGCGCCGGCCTTCTCGGCCGCCTTCGTCACGGCGGCCACGACCTTCGTGTCGGAACCATCGTTGACCAGGACGCCTACCACGCGGCCTTCCAGCGTTTTCTTCATCTTGCCGATGATCTGCAGAGCCGGCGAAGCGGGCATCTCGACGACGCCGACCCGAGCCGGCGGTGCTGGCGGCAGCTTGTCCAGCGCAAGCCCGTCGGCCACACGCTTGGCCAGCGATTCGTCGATGTGGCGAAGATGGCCCACCATCGCGTCGCGGATGTGCAGCGTCTCGACCTTGGACAGTTCGAACACGAGGGCCGAAGCGATATGCGCCTGCTCGTATGCCGTCTGGCTGATGTAGAACAGGCGGGCCTGGCTGTAGTGGTCGGCAAAGGTCTCGGCCCTGATCCGGCCGCGGACGCCCGATTCCTCGATGACCGCCGAACGGAAGCCGCGCGCCGGGTCCTCCTGCGGCGTGTCGCCCTGAAGCGAGCTGGGGCCATAGGCGACGCGGCCCTTGGGCACCTGGTGCTGCATGTGACCGTCGCGCTGGTGGTTGGCGAACGGGCACTTGGGTGCGTTGATCGGCAGCTGGTGGAAATTGGGCGAGCCCAGACGCGACAGCTGCGTATCCAGGTACGAGAACAGGCGACCCTGCAACAGCGGATCGTTGCTGAAATCGATGCCGGGCACCAGGTGCGACGGGCAGAAGGCCACCTGCTCGGTCTCGGCGAAGAAATTGTCGGGCCAGCGATCGAGCACCATCCGGCCGATGATCTTCAGCGGCACGGTTTCCTCGGGGATCAGCTTGGTCGCGTCGAGGTGGTCGAATGGGAAGGCATCGGCCTCTTCCTCGGTGAACAGCTGTACGCCCAGTTCCCACTCCGGGAAGTTGCCGGCCTGGATCGCCTCGAACAGGTCGCGCCGATGGAAATCGGGATCGGCGCCCGCCAGCTTCACAGCTTCATCCCACACTGTGGACTGCAAGCCCAGCTTCGGCCGCCAATGGAACTTCACGAAGGTGCTCTTGCCTTCAGCGTTGACCAGGCGGAACGAATGGATGCCGAAGCCCTCGATCATGCGCAGCGACCGCGGGATCGTCCGATCCGACATCGCCCACATGATCATGTGCAGCGACTCCGGAGTGAGCGAGATGAAGTCCCAGAACGTATCGTGGGCACTGGCCGCCTGGGGGAAACCACGGTCCGGCTCCATCTTCACCGCATGGATGAGATCGGGAAACTTGATCGCATCCTGGATGAAGAACACCGGGATGTTGTTACCCACCAGGTCCCAGTTGCCTTCCTTCGTGTACAGCTTCACGGCGAAACCGCGGACGTCACGCGGCGTATCGACCGAGCCGGCACCACCGGCCACGGTCGAGAACCGGGTAAACAGGGGCGTTTTCTCCCCCACTTCGGTGAGCACGCGTGCGGTGGTGTACTCCGCCAGCGAGGCGGTGAGTTCGAAGAAACCGTGGGCGCCCGATCCACGGGCGTGCACGATGCGCTCGGGAATGCGCTCGTGGTCGAAATGGGTGATCTTCTCGCGGAGGATGAAATCCTCCAGCAGCACCGGGCCGCGCTGCCCGACCTTCAACGAGTTCTGGTCGTCGCCGACCGTCAGACCCTGGTTAGTGGTCAGGGGCGGATGCGAACCGCCGGCATGTTGGTGGAGCTCGTCCCCGTTACCCCGTGCGTCTTGCGACGACGTGGACGAAGGATTCTTCTTGCTGACCATGGCTGACCTCTGCTTGGTTGACTTCCCAAACATGCCCCGGTTCGTGTGGACACCGGGTGGTCGGATCGCAACGACATCTTCGTCACCGCTATGCATCTACTGTGATGCGATGGACATTGCTGCCTCGATCATGGATATGCTGTCCCGCCGTTCGTCCGAGGCGTCGATCTGCCCCTCGGACGTGGCCCGCGCACTGGCCGACGACGAAACGACCTGGCGGGCCCTGATGCCCTCCGTGCGCGAGGTCGCCGCCGAGCTCGCCCGCCACGGCGTCATCATCGTCACCCAGGGAAAAAGCACGCTCGATCCTGCCGATATTGCGCATGGGCCGATACGCCTTCGCCGCGGCGAACGTTTTCCCGGGCGCTAACGCCGGTCGCCGAGCGCCCGGACTCGGCCGGGCGCCCTCCCCTTGTGTGCGCGATCAGTCGCGCAATACACGTGCCGTGCGGTCGCGCAGGGCAATGACGTTGGATGCCTTGTAGAACGCGCGGTCCACGGCGGCATGGGCAAACGCTGTGCCTTCCGGCATGTCCTGGATCGCGGTCGCCTTCACCCCCTCCCACTTGTTGGGCCGCAGCCATACCTTCATGCCCGTATCACCGATGGCGAAACCGCAGCGCATGGCGAGCACGTCGACGAAGGTGGCCAGGGCTTTCTTGACCTCGGCCGTCGGCGTCTGCCTGGCGTCTTTCCATGCAGCCAACGCTTTTACCGCCGCCCCAGCCAGCTCGACGAGCACATCCGCGGGCGGGATACGTGCGGGAGGCTCGGCCAGAAAGACGTTACCCGGTCGTGCCACCACCGTGCTGCATTCGTTGAGCAGGTCGGTTGCGATCTCGACGAAGAACGGATCGGGCACGACCACGTCCCGGCCGCCGTTGAGCCGCATGCCGTAGAGGTGGCGACTGAACCTGCTGGCCCCGGCGGTGCCGTCGGCGAACACCACATCACCGGAAAACGACCAGCGGGCGACCGACGGCATGCCGTTGTCGCCATCGCCGTCCAGCGGCAGGCCGAGCAACCCCCACAGCAACAGGCTGACGTAGCCGTCGCGCGTCAGCAGCTTGCGTTTCACGTCGCCCTGGAAAGCGAGATCCACCTCGGGCTCGATCTTCAGCGGGTCGGCATTGACCCGGGTCAGGAAGCCCTGCGCCAGCGTGGGATACAGCGACGACGACCGCGGGTCCCTGATCGCACCTTTGAGCTTGCACTCCCGCATGGACTTCAGCACCCAGTAGTCCTCCATGTTGCAGCCGGTAACACCGACTTTGGCGAACGCCTGTTTCTGCGCCAGCGAGATGAACCACGGCGAGGTACCACTGACTTCCGGTTTGACCGCGCTGCCGACGGCGTAGTTGGTCACCAGGGTCGCGATCACCGATTTAAGGGTCTGCCCCACGGCGATACCGGCTTCCTCCTTGCGGGTGTACGCCCGATCCACCTCGACCGCGCTGACCTTCAGGTTTTCGCATTCCGCAATGAAGTAGTCGTTGAGGGACGCGCCTTCGACCAGTCCCGGCAAGCCGAAGCGATAGATCCCGCCCTGGCTGCACAAGGCAACAGAGGGAACCCGCACGCCGGTGGCGTAGTCGTAGCCGACGTAGAGACTGGCACACAACGGCGACAGCGAGCCGGGGTTGTTCGCGGCGGTGGCACCGCCCTGGGCGCCGAAGCAGCTGATCCTCACCGGCCAGTCATTTTTCGCACCCGGATCGGCGATACGCGCCAGCTGGCTGGAAAGGGTGCCGATCATCATGAAGATGAATTCGATGTACGGCGACATCAGGTTCGGCTGCAGGCCCATTTCCGGCGAGCGGACGACGACGATGGGCGGCTGGTTGTTCTTCTCCTCACCCACGTCGAAGCGCACGACGGACAGGCACGGCCCTCGCCCGGCGAGCGGAACCTTCAGCTTCGCCGGGCTGGTCATGGTCGCCAGCGCATGCACGTCGATCCGGCGCAACACGTCGATGTTGCTCGCCCTCAGCTGCGCATCTCCCACGTCGTCACGCTCCAGGAAGACGGACATGGCGCGCGCCAGGATGCTTTCCACACGGGCGTTCTCACCCGTCGGGCCTTCACCCTGCAGCGCCTCCGCGTGCGCGTACGCGATATGGCGCACGCGCGCGGCGTAACGGCTCAGCGGCCATTCGAGGATCGGACCGTCGGGACTGACCTCACCACGTTCGACCAGGATCACCGGCCGCCGTGTCGTGGCGTCGGCCTTCTTCACCTCACGGTCGAGCAACCCGTTGAGTACCGTATTGACCTCTTCGTCCATGAAACCCAGGTAGACGTCTATCAGCTTGTCGGACATGTCTTTCGCCTCGCTTGTCCCGGCACATGCCGGCAAGCCATCGTCGGCAACCACGCGGTGGTCGCCCATCGGCGAAACGCTGATTTTTTTCAGTCTAGGAGCACATCATGCCCTGGCGCCCTTCTGGGCGAACGCTTACATCACGGCTTCGCAACGCAGAAGCAGATCGGACTTCGACCAATCAGTCCAGCATGCAGCTGCAAGATGGGAGGATGCAGGCTTGGGTTAAACAGCGATTAAGGCCGACCAGTTCAAGTCAAAACGGTGCTTAGTCGAGGAAGCGCTGGATAATCACGCATTATCCAGCGTCGCAATCCTCACGTCTTCAACCTAATGACATTAGAACAACGCTATGTCAGCCGGCACCCGCAATGGCGAAACCGATCGATACGCAGATGAGCAAAATCCCTGCGATCGTCACGGCTTTTACTGTACTCGACGTCCCGAAGTTACCGGTTACGTATTCGCCATGTATCTCGCTGATCCGCAGTCGAGAGGAAGGAGACGGCACAAATGCCTCTCGCCAAGCGAGCAAGAAGAGTCCGCACATGCCAAGGGCACTGGCATAGTTCGGCTTAAGACATACTCCCATCACGCCTATGACCGCCAGGCACGCAGCATAGACTTGCTGTTTACGTGGCACCTTATTTGGCATTGCCATCTTTTGCCACTCCTCCGCTACCAGCCACAACCGCCGCCACTTTCGTAATAATCTTCCATAGGGGAAGACACATCCCAGTCGCCGCTAGGGTTGCCGCTATTGGTAATCGCGAAGCCGAACATGTCGTCCCAGGCGGACTGATAGTGACCCTGCTCAATTTCACTCACTGCATCGTGATATGCGGTCACAGTGCCGTCAATGGTGCCTCCGATTGCATCGCCCAAGTCCGGATCATACTCGTCGATCAGTCCATTGATTTGCGTACCAAGTTCGTAACCAGCTCCGGCAGCCGCTGTCAGTCGCCCTCCCGCAAACATCGCCGTCTCGGCCAGTGCGCCTGCGGGACTGAGACTGCCCACCGGCGCGGTCCGATAGTCGAGATAAATTTCATTGAGCGTCATATCCACCGTCGGCGCAGGGCTTGTGCCCATCTTGGAAATGCCCCCAGCTCTTATGTCCGAAGCTAAAAGGGGCGTCTGAACAACATCCATGCGGTTGGTAAATGATTCCCTCACCGAGGCTGGTGCGTAGTTAATCACAGCCGTACGCACTGCCTGTTGATCGAAAGCTCGCGCTACGCGAATCATGCCTTCGTCGCTTACACGGCTTGCAAGCGTTTTGAGTAGTGGAGTGGATTGCGTACCGGCGACGTCCTGATAGTGGCGGGCTAGTGCGACGAGCTCCTTGTCCGATAGTCGACCGAGAAGTGTTTCGGTGGGCCCGTTAGCGAAGTTTGCCTCGATAACCGACGCAAAGTTCTTATGGATAGCCTCCGGAGTAGTTCCGATGACCAGCGCAGCGGACCCGACTCCTGCTACTTTTGATGACTTAGTGGTCAATATTTTTGCGCTTAAGCCGCGGGGCGATGCGTGTTTAAGGTCCCCCCAAGGGTTTGTATCTCCGCCGTCCCCGCACGTCGGAAGCAGGTTGGGTTGGATATGCGTCGGTGTCTGCATCGAAAACACGGGTGACGTGAGTACGCACGCGAGCGCCATACCGACCGCTACTTGGACGCGAATTTTCATCGAACCATTCCTTGCGTTTGCATCCCCTGCCAGAAGCAACGTAATCCTCTGGAGTGTGGGTCAGCAAGTCGCAAGTATCTTCGACATACTCGCCACAAACTTAATGCGTCGCTAGTCCAATCATAGATGCTTGAATGCGAATGGCCCTAGCGTCGATTGACCGACGAAAAACACGCAATTAGCTACGAAGTATGACTAATCGGCAAACGATTCTTGTGACGCAAGTCGCGCAAATCGCAGCCATGAACGCCACCACCGAGTCGAGTGAACGACCCGCAAGTCCCCTCTGCTTGTCCCGGCAGATGCCTGCAAGACATGGTCGAGACCTCGGATGTGGTCGACCATCGACGAAACGCTTATTTTTCGGGGTAGGCGCGCGCTGCGAGGATGGTGCCAATAACTGTCACCAAGGGCCGCTAGGTTGACCGCCACCTCCCCGATGGCGTGCGTGCGATCCCATGCAGAGAATCCAATACGACAGCTACGGCGGTCCGGAAAACATGTACCTCGCCGACTTCGACCTGCCTACACCGGGCGCGGGCGAAGTCGCGGTCAAGGTCGCCTTCGCGGCGATAAACCCCATCGACTGGAAACAGCGCAACGGTGAAGTGAAAATGGTCACCGGCAAGCGATTTCCGAGGGCACTGGGCATGGACCTGTCGGGGACCGTGATCGCCGTTGGACACGGCGTCACGCGTTTCGCGCCGGGCGATGCGGTCTTCGGGCTGGCCCGATTCAAGGAGAGCGGCGCCCTGGCGCAGTCGGTGGTGACCCGGAGCGACTTCCTGGCCCGGAAACCGCACAACCTGTCGTTCGATGAGGCGGCCTGCCTTGGCACGCCCGGCATCACCGCCTGGAACGTGTTGCTGGGAAAAACGGCGTTGCGACCCGGGGCGCATATGTTCGTCACCGGCTGCGGGGGCGCGATCGGCGAAGCGGTGGCACAACTGGCGCGTGTGGCCGGCGTCGCCGTATCGGGTAGCTGCGGGGCCGGCGACATCGCGCGCATGACCGCGCTCGGCCTCCGCGAGGTCTACGACTACCGGAAGACACGACCGGCCGATATTCCCGGTGGCTTCGACGCGGTGCTGGACGCCGCCGCGGTGCTCTCCGTGTCCACGGGCATGGCGATGCTTCGGCCCGGCGGCGTGCTAATGGACCTGAACCCGAAAGTGCCGACGTTCCTTCGCGCGCTGGTGGATCGTCGACTGAAACCGGTCATCGCATCGCCTCGCGCTGATATCCTCGACGCCATTGCCGAAGCCGCCAGTCAAGGCCGCTTCCGCATCCGGGTGGGGGAAACCGTTTCCCTCGACAACGCGATCCGCCTGATCACCGAGCTGGAGAAAGGCCGCAGGCTCGGCGGCAAGGGTGTCGTCGCGATGGAATGATCATGGCCAGAAGCCATCGCCTGTTCGACCTGATGCAGGTACTTCGTCGCCACCGCATGGCGGTGGCCGGCGAAGTGCTGGCGAATGAAATGGGCGTCTCGTTGCGAACGATCCGCCGGGATATCGCCACGCTCCAGGACATGGGCGCCGATATCATGGGCGAGCCCGGCATTGGCTACGTCATGAAGCCGGGCTTCCTGCTCCCGCCCTTGTCGTTCACGGACGAGGAAATCCAGGCGCTGGTGATCGGCGGACAATGGGTCAGCCGTCAGTCGGACGACGCGCTCACCGCCGCCATGCGAAATGCCCTGGCCAAGATCACCGCCGTACTACCCGCCCAGGCGCGGCCCCGTGTCGACGACGACGCCTTCTATGTCGGTGTGCGCGAGAAGCCGACCGCCGCCATCGAACTGGGCGCCCTGCGCCGCGCGTTGCGCGACCAGTGCAAGCTACGCATCGTACTGTCCGTGGACAATGCACCGAAGACACCACAAGTGGTCTGGCCGATCATGCTGGCCTTCATCGACGGCAAGCGCTATATCGCCGCCTGGTGTGAACTCGACAGCGTATACCGCGTGATCTCACTGCATGACATGGCCGAAGCCAGCGTGCTCACCGAGCGTTATCCGCGCAACCGCCGACAACTCGTGCGCGAGTGGCGTTCTCTGCGCCTGCTTCCATGCAACGCCAACGGCGAGGCGTGCTGACCACCCCTGAAAAAGCCCACATAGTTGCCGCGACCGCACGTCACTGAAACCACGTGCGGTAGCGGCACCGGATGGCCGCAACGTCCGGCGTTGAGTCGGTGTCAGTGACCCACCACCGGCAGCTCGATATACGTGCCGTCCGCACCGCCCAGCGACACGGTCTGCGTGGCCGTGCGGTAATCCGCTGGCTGCGCGAACAGGATGTTGGGCACGAAGGTCTGCGGATTGCGGTCGTACAGCGGGAACCAGCTGGACTGCACCTGCACCATGATGCGGTGGCCAGGCAGGAACGCGTGGTTGGCATTGGGCAGGCTGAAATCGTAGGCCAGCGGCACGTTCGGCGTGATCGCCTTGCCGACGGTGAAGCCTTCGCGGTAGCGGCCACGGAAGATGTCCATGGCGATGCCCAGCTGGTAACCACCCATCTCCGGCTGCGCCGCCACCTGGTCCGGATAGACGTCGATCAGCTTCACCACCCAGTCGCTGTCGGTGCCGGTGGTGCTGGCCACCAGGTGCACCTTAGGCTCGCCGCTGATGCGCACGGGCGCCGTGAGCACGGGTGTGGTGAAGGTCAGCACATCGGGGCGCGACGACGCATTGCGCTGGTCGCTGGTCAGCCAGTGCTGCCAGCCCGTGCCGGACATCGTGCCGACGGGCCGCGGGCGGTACGGCACCGGATGCGCAGGATCGGAGACGTACTGCGCCGTGCCCGCGGGTTCGCCCGCACTGCCGCCGAGCACCAGCGACCCGTTCACGCCGGGACGCAGGCGGGTGGGCGTCGCGGCGCCCTTGCCGTCCATCGGCCACGACGGCCCGGTTTCCCAGCGGTTGTCGCCGGTGACATAGGCGTTGACCGGCGCGGTGCTGGCCGGGCCGTCCTTCAGGTACTGCGCCAGGAACGGCCGCAGGATCTTCTGGCGGAAATACAGACCCGTGTCGGAGCCGAAGCGCACGGCACCCAGGCTCGAGCCGTCACCCACTTCCTGCCCGTGGAACCACGGCCCGGCGACGAGGAACAGCTTGTGCGCGTCGTCGTGCGGCTTCATCGCCTTGTACACGGCGAACGCGCCGTAGATGTCTTCCTGGTCCCACAGGCTGGCGACCAGCATGGTCGGCACGGCCACGGGCTCGCGGGCCAGCGCCTTGTCTACCGCCTGCCCGGACCAGAACGTATCGTACGCAGGATGGGCGGCCAGCTTGTTCCAGAAACCGAGCTGCTCCATGCCGTATTGCTTCGCGATCGCGCCGGCGGAGACGCCCTCCAGGAAGAACTGGTAATCGTCGGCGTAGTTGGACCACCACTTGTGTGCGTTCTTGCGCGATGCGGTCTGCTCGTAGATGTATTCGAGATTCTGCTGGCGGAAGGCGCCGTGGTGGAACCAGTCGTCGCCCATCCAGCCGTCCACCATCGGGTTCATCGGCACCGCGGCCTTGAGCGCGGGATGCGGATGCACGAGGGCCATCAACGGCTCGAACCCGTCGTAGGAGATACCCAGGATGGCGACGCGCCCGTTGCTTTCCGGCACATGCTTCACCAGCCAGTCGATGGTGTCGTAGGCATCGGTGGAGTCGTCCACCGGCGTGGGATTGAGCGGACCGCGCAGGGGGCGGTTCATCACGTAATCGCCTTCGGAGCCGTACTTGCCGCGGATATCCTGCACGACGCGGATATAGCCGTCCTGCACCAGCACATCGCTGGCGTCGTCATCGTGGCTGACCGCCACGCCCAGGTGTCCGCTCTCCACCGCACTGGTCATCTCGGTCGCGTCGTAGGGCGTGCGCGTGAACAGGATGCCCGCATGCGTGGCGCCCCGCGGCACCAGGATCACGGTGTGCAGCTTCACGCCGTCGCGCATGGGTATCATCACGTCGCGCGAGTCGTAATCGAAGGCGTCATGCACCGGCTTGAACGAGGCCGGTGTTTCGCTCGGCAGCGCCGCGTACGTGCCCTTGGCCGGCGGTGTATCGCCGGCGATGGCGGGAGCGGCAAGCGCGATCGACAAGGCCACGGCCAGCAGGGAGTAGCGGAGCGTCGGGAGAGCTTTCAAGAAGGTGGGTCCTGGTTGGTGGGGAACTACTGGCACGTGGCGGGCATGCGGCCCACCGCATCGCGGATCTGTACGGCGGCGACCTCCGCCTCGCCGGCCTTCGCGCACAGCGAACGCACGCGCTCGCGGCCCTGGGCACGCAGGCCCGTGCATTGCCATGCGCGCGGCGCATCCAGCGGCAGGACGGCGTAGGCCACCTTGCCACATTCGTCGCGCGCGCGGTCGGCCAGGGGACGGTTCGTGAATTCCTGCGGTGTCACGTCCATCGACGGATCGAAATAGCTGTCAGGAAAGGCGGCGGCATAGCGCTCCATATCCAGCCGCTGGGTAAAGTCGCCGATGGTCAGGTCGAACGGCCCGCTGCACGGCGCACGACCGGACACGTCACGCACCGCCGCCAGCAGGTGGGTGCGCCCTGTCGGCTGCGTGCCGATCGCTTCCGTGACGCCCGCGAGCATCGGCAACCGCGCCTGGGCCGCCATGGCGGCCAGCTCGTGCGCATGCGCAGGCTGGCACCGTGAGCGCAACGAGGCGACGACGAGGAAGATCGTGTCGTTGGCGAACGCCGCGTTCGCCTGCAGCAGTGGCCCCAGCTGTTCCGTCCCCGTGCCGCGGGCGATGATCGCGGGCGGAGGCATCGGCGGATCGGGCGGTGCCGGGATCGCGGACGACTGTTCGACCGTCGTGGCCGGTGGTGTCCGCTCGCCCGTCCCCCGCTCGTCCGCCTGCCAGGACAGCAGCATGGCCAGCGCCGTGGCCATGATGCCCGCCACCAGCATCCACACGCGACCGCGGCGAAGCGACGTCATTCGAACGCGCGTCGCAGGCGCTCGTCGTCATCGTTGCGGTACGGCTCGAGGGTGGCGTCCTCCATCGTGTACGCGGACGAGGCCATGGCGTTCTGCGTCACCTGCGTGCGCATGACCCCCTTTAGGGTGACCGGGTCGTACAGGCTGGGCGTGTCGATGCCCTTGCTCAGGCGCACGTGCACCAGCATGTTCGGCGGCGGGGGCGGCACGTGGATGCACGCGCCATAGAACGGCACGAAGAAGAACTCGACCATCTTGCCGTCGTCGTCCGACTCCAGCGGCACCACGTAGCCGGGCAGGCGGATCTTCTTGCCTTCCAGCGCCGCCACGGTATGCAGCGTGCCCACCTGCTTCATCCGCTGGTTGCCGACGTGCAGCACGGGTGGCGCGTCTTCCAGCGCCTTGAAATCCTCCGGAGGCACCATCTTGCTCCAGTCGAGGTCGGCGAAGCCGTTTTCGTCGACAGGACCGAGCAGGCCCGCGCCGGGCGGTGCGCTCGCCTTCGCCACACCATGGGCGGTGGCGTAGGCATTGGCGGCGGCGACACCTTCGGCGCCCGCTTTCGCGCGTTCCCGACGGCCCTGGTCCGCGGCGGCCTGTGCCTGGGCCAGGGCCGAGGTGGCTGCACCGGCCGGCGTCGATGCGGCGTCATCGGCACCGCGCGAGCACGCCGCGGTCAGCAACAGCACGGCGATCGCCAGGCCGCACGCGCGCGCGATCACAGGCGCACCTGCAGGCCATCGGCCAGCGAACGGCGGTAAGCGATCCACCCGGGTATACAGCCGGACAGCGAGCCGAGCACCAGCACGCCCAGCAGCAACCATCCCTCCTGCGGCGCGGGCGTGGCGTCCAGCACCAGGCCGGCGTTGGCCAGCACGTAGTCGTGCGCCAGGCCCGTGGCGACGAACAGCAGCAGGCAACCGGCCAGCATGCCGGCCAGGGTCAGCAGCGTGCTTTCGGCCACCAGCAGCGCGAAGACGGTGCGAGTGGAGGCACCGACCGCGCGCAGCACGGCCATCTCGCGGCGACGTTCGTTGAGCATGCCGAGTAACGCCGTGAGCATGCCGCACATGCCGACCAGCACCACCATGGCGCTGACCAGGCGCAGCGCGTTTTCCGCCGTGCCCAACAGGTGCCACAGTTCACCCAGCGCCACGCCGGGCAACACCGCCAGCAGGGCTTCGTCGGGGTACTCGTTCAGGGCACGCTGCACGGCGAAGGCGGACAGCCGAGAGTGCAGCCCCACCAGGCAGGCGGTGATCGCACGCGGGGTCAGATCCATGTGGCGGGCCTGCTCGGCGCTGGAGGCCATGCCAGGCAGGCGCACGCCAGAGCGCCAGTCCACGTGGATCGCCTCGATGGCTTCCAGGCTGACCGCGATGGTCGCGTCCACGGGCGTGCCGGTGGGTGCGAGCACGCCGGCGATACGGAACGGCTTATCGGAGTGCATCGCGGTGGCGGGGCCGCCCAAGCCGTGCGCCAGCACGATCGAGTCGCCGACCGCGTAATGCAGACGGCGGGCCACTTCCGCACCGATCACCGCGTCGTACAGGTCATTGAACGGATGGCCGGATGCGAACACCAGCGGTTTGCGCGCGCCATAGCGGTAGTGCACGAAGAAATCGGTAGTGGTGCCGGTCACCCGGTAGCCACGGTGCGAATCGCCCAGCGACAGCGGCACCGTCCAGGCCACCTCGGGCATGGCGCGGATGTCCTGGTACGTTTTCCAGGTGATGTTGTTGGTGGCCTCGCCGACATGGAACACGGCGTACAGCAACAGGTTGACCGGACCCGACCGCGCGCCCACCAGCAGGTCGGTACCGGACACGGTGCTGGCGAATCCCTGCCGTGCATCGGTACGTACCCGCTCCACACCCAGTAGCAGGAACACACTCAGCGCGATGGTGAGCACCGTGAGCGCCACGCCTGCGCGACGCTGGCGCAGGCTTTTCAACGTAAGGCGAAGGATGTTCATCAGGCGACCATCTGGTGGGAAGGGGCGTTGCCGAGGGCAAGCGCGCGATCGAAATGCGTGGCCAGCGCCATGTCGTGGCTGACGAACACCACGCCTGTGCCGTGCCGCGTGCACTCGCTCAGCAGCAGCTCCAGGAACGTGTCGCGGGCCTGGGTATCCAGTGCCGAGGTCGGCTCGTCCGCCACCACCAGTTCAGGGCCGCCGATCAACGCACGCGCCGCCGCCACACGCTGCTGCTGCCCGACGCTCAGTTCGCCGGTTTTGCGTCGCGAGAGCGCGCGCTGGTCCAGGCCCAGCGCGCCCAGCAGGCGTGCCGCCTCGAAACGCACCGCGCCGGCCTTTGCCGTGCGGGTGCGCGACCACGCGCAGCCGAGCAGCACGTTCTCGATCGGGTCCAGGAACGGCAGCAGGTTGAACTGCTGGAAGATGTAACCGAGGTGGTCGGCCCGGAAGCGGTCGCGTGCCGACGAGCCGAGTGACGACAGCGGCGTGCCCAGCACCTCGACCTCCCCCGCGTTGGGCGTGAGGACACCGGCGATCAGGCCGAGCAGCGTGCTCTTGCCGCTTCCGCTGGGCCCGCACAGGAACAACCGCTCCCCGCGCGCCACCTCGAAATCCTCCAGCATCAGCACCGTATCCGACGACGGCCACGCGAAACGGAGCCCGCGGCAACGCAATACACCATCCCACTGCCGCTCACTCATGACGCCATCTCAACCTGTTATGTTATAACATAAGTTACATGACCTGCCTTGTACCGCGCCAGCCCTCCCGCGCATTCGATCGCTTCGCATCCTTCTGGGCCATCGGCTGCGCCATCCACTGCCTGGCCCTGCCCCTGATCCTGTTCGCGGTGCCATCGCTCTATCTGGCGCTGTATTCATTCCATGCGCCGCACCGGGCACTGGCCATGGCGCTGCTGAGGCTGATCAGCCTCGAGCCGTGGTTCGTGGGCACGGGTGCGCTCATTAGCGCGCTCGCGATGGCGCGTGGCGCCTGGCACCATCGACGCGTCGGCCCGGCCGTACTGGCGGCCGTCGGCATCCTGGCCTTGTTCGGCTCGTGGTACTTCGCGGGCCTAGGTGCCGGTTGGATGCATCCCGTGGGCGTGGCCTGCGGCGCAAGCGCCCTCGTGGTGGCACACGCCTGGAACCTCAGGCATTTGCGGCCGTTCGCTGCGCGGAAACGGCAAGCGTTGAAAAACTGACGGCGCACGATGTGTTCGTACAGCATTTCACACGCACAATCGCCCGCACAGGTCGCGGCAACGGCGACCCAACGGGGGCGAGGCTCGCAGGCCGACGCCATGGGCGAACCATGTAAGGAGACGAACATGCAGGATGCGGAACCGAAACGGATCTCGACGGGCGCACTGATCGCCATCGCAGCGGCGTATGCCGCCTGTTACGAGCTGACGCAGCATGTCTCGTTTTCCCACTGGAACCTCTCGTCCGGCCTTCAGCTGTCCGCGTTGCTGCTGGTGCCGCGCCGCTACTGGCCCGCGCTGCTGCTCGGCGAGACGCTGCCGGTCATCGAGCATGCCGTGCTGTTCGCCCCGCGCTTCGGCATGAACTGGGCCATGATCACGGGCATCCCCGTCATCGCGCTATGCATGCCGGTGGTCGCACTGGTGCGCCGGAAGCTGGCCCTGCATCGCCCGGACGGCTCGCTCAACATCGGCCTGATCCTGGCCACCACATTGGTGTGTGCGGTGCTCAATGCCAGCCTGAACGACCTCGCCCTGCGCGCCGCGCTGGCGGCCGCCCCCGGCGCCTGGCCGGAGCTGGACGCAAGCACCTACTTCTTCGCTTACCTCTTGGGCTCGTACCTGGGCGCCCTGACGCTCACGCCGTCGTTCCTGGCACTGAAGATGGCCGTCGATGCGCCGGCATCCCAGAAATGGCTGCAAGGTAGCCTGCGAGCGCCGACGGTCGCCCTGGTCGCCGCGGCGGCGTCGCTGATGCTGGCGGTCGGCCTCCTGGCCGGCCATGCACAGGGCGGCATGTTGATGGCGCTGCGCCTGGGCGTGGCACTGCCCGTGCTGGCCCTCACGCTGCGCTTCGGCTGGCAAGGCGGTGCGCTGGCGGGGCTGGTGGCCAGCGTGGTCCTGGCCACCACCTCGACGACCCTGCTCGACCCGCCGATGATCAATGCGCAGATCGTGCTCGCCTTCGTGCTCTCCGGCGCCTTGCTGATCGGTATCCCCATTGCCCGGGTCAAGATGGCCCGGCTCGGGATGGCCCGGCTCGGACAGGCGAGGGCTTTCGGCAACCCGGGTCGTGGGACGGCGGTCTCGGACTGATGCCCGCCGCCCCGCTTCCGGTTCCGGTTCCGGTTTACTGGAAGGTGCTTGAGCACTCCGCCGGATTCTTGCAGTCGGAAGGCACGGCCTGCAGGTACATGATGCCGCCCGGGGTGGTCACGACGGTTATCGTGATCGTGTCGTCGCGATACACGACGGTGCGCGTACCGGTGGGACGCATCGCCGACCGCTCGCTGGGTGTTGCCACGCGGGTGGCGTCCAGGCCGATCGGCAAGCCCATGATCTCCTTCCCGCCATAGGCGAAGGCGCCGCGCACGTTGCCTTGCAGATCGTTGACCTGGACATAGCGCGTGCCGAGCCGCTCGAAGACAAAGACATGGTAGGCGGAACTGGCACTGACATCCGACGCATTGGGCCATGCCTGGCCCAGGCCGGTGGAAGCGGGCCCCTGGGCGAATACCGGTGCGGCAACGACCGACAATGCGGCGGCAAAACACAGCGGAAGCAAACGAAAAGCTGAGCGCATGGCAGTCTCTGGGCGGTGGAGGTGGGATTAGCCTAGCCCAGCGAAAAATCCCGATTGCGCGAATACGGCAGATCGTTTCCCGCGCCGCCTTACACCGAACTAACAATCGAAGGCGCATGGTGCAGTTACCGTCCGGCGCGCCGGGCGGCACCCCTCGCGCGTGATTTCGCCTGGGCGACCCACCGCCGCTTCTGGACCGTCATGCCTCCTGTGAAACCCGACAACCGCTTCCCCAAGGGAGCACCGGCCGACCGCTCGTCCGCCGCCTTCGTCTCCTACGTGTATTCGCACTCCCGCCGCGCGCCACTGCCCGAGGTTCCACGCGAGCCGGCCAAGCCGCGCAAGGGCAAGACGGCCGGCCAGGCCTAGTTTCCCCACGCTAGAATCCCACCTCATACGCTGATGCATGAGGTGGGATACGTGACCGAACCGACGCTCCAGGAACTGGCCGCCGAAGAAGCGCGGCTGCAGTTCGACACACTGACCCTCGCGCAGGCCTGGGATATCGGTTGCGCGCTGCGCGAAGAGGCGCTGCGACGCTCCGGCAAGGTGGCCATCGAGATCGCCCTGCGCGATCGCACGCTGTTCCACGCCGCCCTGCCCGGCACCGACGTCGCCAACGGGCAATGGGTGCGTCGCAAGCGAAACACCGTGCTCGCCTTGGGCACCAGCACGCTGGCCGTGGGCATGAAGCTGGCAAAGGCCAACCAGTCCCTGGAAGCACGCTACGGCCTGTCCGCCGCCGACCACGCCCACGACGGCGGCGGTTTCCCGCTGCGCCTGCGCGGTCTCGGCGTCATCGGCGCGATCACCGCCTCCGGCCTGCCTTCGCTGGAGGATCACCGTCTGGTCACCGAGGTGCTGGCGAGGTTTATCTGACCCTCTCGGTATCCAACGCTCGCCGTATCTATCCCTCGGGTATCTACCCCTCACGGTATGGGTCCCTCGGATGTAGGAGCCCACGCACGTGCGCGAACGTGTTGCGTGCGGTTATCGGTGGCATTGTCGCGGGGGGCGTGTTTTGTCAGACTCGATGAACCGTCCCTGAAAAAAGATGTCGCCTGATGCTGACCACGCGCCCTGCCCTTCGTCCCCTTATGACCGGCTCGTCGGTCGTGCTGGCGGCTTGTTGCCTTGCCCTCGTGGCCGGTCCCGTCGCCGCGCAGCAGGTACTGACGCCGGAACAGAAGGCGACGATCGCCAAGCGCGAGGATATCGAGCGACAGCTCGAGGCCGTGGCCGTGGTGGATCGCAAGGTGATGGTGAAGATGCGTGACGGCAAGCGCATGGCGGCAGACGTCTATCGACCGAAGAACGCCACGGGCAAGGTGCCGACGATCTTCGTGCGCACGCCCTACAACTTCAATTTCTGGGACGTGAAGCTCGGTGCGCCCAGCGACATGAGCCGGCAGCTGACGGCGGTGAAGCACGGTTACGCGTACGTCGACATGAACGAGCGCGGCCACTACTTCTCCGAGGGCAACTACGAAATCCTCGGCGCACCCGTGAGCGACGGTGTGGACGCCGTGCGCTGGATGACCTCACAGCCGTGGTCCAACGGCAAGGTGGGCACCACCGGGTGCTCGTCCACGGCGGAATGGCAGATGGCCGTCGTCGCGCAAAACGAGCCCGGCCTGGCCGCCTTCAACGTGCAGGGCTTCGGTGCCGGCGTCGGCCGGGTCGGCCCGTTCTACGAGCAGGGCAACTGGTTCCGCGGCGGCGCGGTGCAGATGCTGTTCCAGGCATGGATCTACGGCGAACAGAACCAGGTGCGGCCGATGTTTCCCACCAACACTTCGCAGGCGGACCTGATCCGCGCGTCCAAGGCGTTCGACCTGGACCCGCAGATGCCGCCGGTGGACTGGGACAAGGCGTTCTGGCACCTGCCCGAGAAAGACATCCTCAAGGCGGTCGACGGGCCCAAGGGCATCTTCGCCGACGCCATGGACGTGCCGACCGGCGGCAACATGATCGCGCGCACGCCCAACAGCCCCGCCTGGTACAAGGGCGGCCTGTGGCACGAGAACATGAAGATCGACCGGCCCGGCCTGTGGTTCATGAGCTGGTTCGACGTGTCCGTGTCGCCCAACCTGGCCGCGTACAACCGCGTGCGTGCCACGGCCTCGAAGGAGGTCGCCGATCAGCAGTACGCGATCATCGCGCCTTCGCTGCACTGCGGGTTCACCCGCGCCACCGAGCATACGATGATCGGCGACCTCGACGTGGGCGATGCGCGCTTCGACTACGAGTCGCTGGTGTTCGGCTGGTTCGACAAGTTCCTCAAGGGCGTGGACAGCCCCGTCGTCGATAAGCAGCCCAAGGTGATGTACTACGTCATGGGCGAGAACAAGTGGCACGACTCGGCCACGTGGCCACCGGCCAACGCGACCCCGCGCGACCTCTTCCTCACCAGCGGCGGCAAGGCCAACACGCTCTACGGCGATGGCAAGCTGGTGGCCGCGGCCGGCGGCACGGACCAGCCGGACCGCTTCGTCTACGACCCGATGAACCCGGTGACCACGCTCGGCGGGGGCGGTTGCTGCCAGGGCACCGCGGTGAAGTTCGGCTCGTTCGACCAGAACCCGCAGCTGGCCCGCAACGACATCCTGGTGTACGACTCCGAGCCGTTCAAGGAGGCCACGGAAGTCAGCGGCCCGATCACGGTCACGCTGTATGTCTCCTCCGACGCGAAGGACACCGACTTCACCTTCAAGGTGATGGACGTGGGCACCGACGGCAAGGCCTTCAACCTCACCGAGAACATCCAGCGCATGCGTTACCGCGAGGGCTACGACAAGCCGCCGGTGTGGATGAAGGACGGCGAGGTGTACAAGGTGACCTTCCAGCCGATCGACACCAGTAACCTGTTCTATCCGGGACACAAACTGCGCGTGGCGATTTCCAGCAGCAACTTCCCGCGTTTCGACCGCAACCTCAACACCGGCGGCAACAACTACGACGAGGCCAGCGGGGTCATCGCGCACAACGCCGTGCACCACGATGCCACGCATCCGTCGAAGATCACCTTCACCGTGGTGCCGCGTAGCACGCCCTAGTCGATAGTCGGCCGATCAGGCCGGCTTGCAGCCGGGCGTCACGGCGCCCGGCTGCCGCGTGACGCACACGGAAAATCCGCCGGGCAAACGATCCACCAGCCGTTCCTCGCGCACGGCGAGGGCAAACGTACGCACCGCGTTCGCACCGTCGAAGACGGTGTAGTGGCACTGCCCCGTGTCGCTGGCCGCGCAGGCGAAACGCGCCCGCCCCATGCGCACGTCCGTGCGGCTGTCGAGCGTCACGTGGCCGTTGTCGCTGGCCGT
The DNA here is from genome assembly GCF_000745005.1 of Luteibacter sp. 9135. Classification (NCBI taxonomy): domain Bacteria; kingdom Pseudomonadati; phylum Pseudomonadota; class Gammaproteobacteria; order Lysobacterales; family Rhodanobacteraceae; genus Luteibacter; species Luteibacter sp. 9135. The sequence goes on from NZ_JQNB01000001.1 coordinate 3,930,132, forward strand.
CATCACCAGGCTGCGGTTCTGCGCGTCTGTGCAGCCGGCCAGGTTCATGAAGCAATAGACGATGGCGAGTAACAGTCGCATGGCGATACTCCTTGGGTCACATGGCCCGGAAGATGGCCATGAACGGCTGGCTGACACTGAGGGTTTCCGGTCGCCCGCGCAGGCGAAGGCAGCCCTTGCCGCTGTCGTCGCGTTCCACGGAAGCCACCTGGCGCAGGTTGACGATGGTGGACCGGTGGATCTGCCGGAACGTGCGCGAGTCCAGCTGGCGCAGCAGGTCGCGGATGGGACGCGACACCAGCGCGTCGCCCTCGGCCGTGGCCAGCAGCGTGTACTTGTTATCGGCGCGGAAATAGATCACGTCGTCCACCAGGATCAGGCGCGTGGCCTTGCCCGCACCGGCGGTGATCCAGGTCAACGGTTCGGCCGCGGGTTCGTCGAAGCGCGCGATCAGGTCGCGAGCCACGTCGCCGGTGCGGCGGGCATGTTTTTCCGCATCGTCCGCCAGCCGGCTGCGCAGCCGGGCCACGGTCTGCCCCAGTCGCTGGCCGACCACCGGCTTGAGCAGGTAGTCCACGGCGCCGCGTTCGAACGCATCCACGGCGTATTGGTCGTAGGCCGTGACGAACACCACCAGTGTCGCGGGGCTGGCATCGGCGGCCGCCGCGGCTACCTCCATGCCGGTCAGGCCGGGCATGCGGATATCGAGGAAGGCCACGTCCGGGCGATGCGTCGCGATGGCCTCCAGGGCCTCGCCGCCGTCCTCGCACACCGCTACCACCTCCAGCTCCGGCCAGGCCGCGGCCAGCTCACGCTGCAACGCGGTGGCAAGCAGTTTCTCGTCCTCGGCAACGATGCACTTAGGCATGATCGAACGCTCCTTTCACCGGCAGCGTGAGGGTCGCTGCCACACCGTTGGGAAAATTGTTGCCGATGGCGAAGCTGGCGGCGGCGCCATAGGTCAGGCGCAGGCGTTCGCGCAGGTTACGCAGACCGATGCCGGTGCCCGCCCCTTCGCTGCGGAAACCCAGGCCGTCGTCGGCCACCGTGAGCGCCAGCGACGCACCATCGATGCCGGCACGAATCCAGACGCCGCCGCCGCCGGGTTTCGGTTCCAGGCCATGCTTGATCGCGTTCTCGACCAGGGTCTGCAACATCATCGACGGCATCGGCGTATCGCGCAGGTCGTCCGGCACGTCCACGTGCACGAGGAGGCGCTCGCCCATGCGCAGTTTCATGATCTCCAGCCACGCGGTGGACCGTTCCAGTTCCTGGCCTACCGTCGACAGCGAGCCGTCGGTGCGTGGCAGCGAGCGGCGCAGGTAATCGATGAGGTGACCAAGCATGCGGTCGGCACGGGCCGGATCGGTGCGCACCAGCTCCTGTGCGCTGGCCAGCGTGTTGTAGAGGAAATGTGGCTCCACCTGTGCCTGCAGCAGCCCGAGCTGCGCCGCGGTCAGCTCCTTCTCCATGGTCGTCTGGCGCACGTCGGCCCGCTCGCGGTTGCGTCGTTCCGCCAGCCGCTGGGTGGTGGAACGTACCAGGGTTTCCGCATATTCCAGCGACGCGCCGCCGTCGGGATTGAACCAGTCCGTCCAGGCACCCGCATCCGGCTCGCACACGAACATGACGCTGCACGAGCCATCGACCGGTGTCACGGTGGCGGTGATTCGGGTGTTCAGGTCGAACGGAAGCCGCGGAAGCCGGCGGCCACGGAAGCGCGGCCGCTCGTGATCGGGCTCGCGAATGATCGCCCGTACCCTCAGCCCGGCACGTGTGGCCGACACATCGTGGACATGCAGCAGATCGCGCACCACGCTTTCGACGATCTCGTAAGCTTCATCGGCTGCGTAAGGCACTTCGACACGGCGTCGCTGGCGATTGGACAGGGTCTCGGTATCCAGCCGTCCGGCGATGGTGCGCACACGGTACAGATGCGTGACGCCGCGCCCCAGGGCGATCAACAAGCCGACGAACCACGCGAGGGAGAACAGCAACGGCAGATCGTCGTGCCAGCCCACATTGCTCCACACCACCTCCAGCACGCAAAGCGCAGCGATCCACGCCATCACGATGCGACCGAGAAACCGGATGCTCATGCGCTTTCCCATCGTGCGTACCCCGTCCTGAAAGTGGGGCGAGCATACGACGCGCACGCCACGTGCCGAAGGCGAATCCGACGAAACGGCCGCTGGGCCGACGAAACGCCCCTCCTGCGCCGCAGCATGACCTGCGCGTGGGAATGGGCCATGCTCGGGAAACGGCCTGGCGATGGGGATCGCCGGCCACGACAAAGACAAAGGGGTTACTGCATGGCCTTGTTGCTCGTCGTTTTCGCTGTCGCCGTTCTCGCGATCTTCCTCGGCATCAACATGCTGCCGAAACACCATCCCGCCAACTGGCTGCTCGGCATCGTCGGCGGTGCCTGCCTGGTGCTTGCCTGGTATGCCATCTTCCGCCCGATGCTGATCGCTTCCGGCGGCGGCGATCCATCACTGGTCGCGGTGGGCCTCACGGCTGCCGGCATCGTGTCCTGCGTGCTGGGACTGGTCTGCCTGGGCGTGTGCGTGTGGCGAGACCCCACGCGGTTCTGGATGCTGTCCGTCGTCTTCATCGGCGTGATCGGCGCCACCCAGGTCACCGCGTTGTCCTAGGCCTCGCCTTCCCGCGTATCTTCGCCCGCGTAGCGGTAATCGCGGGCGGAGAGCGTGGCTTCACCGTCGACGACACGCAGTTCGGCGTTCGCGCCGAAGGGCAAGGTGACCTTGTCCGGCCCATGGCCGAACCGGAGCCCGCGCACCAGCGGTGCCTCGGACACGGCGGCGAAGCGATCCAGCGCATGTTCCATGTCGTAGCCGTTGTCATATTCGCTTACCCGGTGGCCGCCGAGGCTGCCGATCAGAATGGCCGACTGGCGATCGATGACGCCGGCCAGCTTCAGCTCGTAGAGCATCCTCTCGATGCGATAGGCCTGCTCGCCGCTTTCCTCGATGTAGAGGATGCCGCCGTCGATATCGGGCAGGTAGCCGGTGCCGGTGAGGCTGCACAGCGACGACAGGTTGCCGCCCCAGAGCACGCCGCTGGCCCGCAGGTCGGTCTGGCTGTCCGGGCAGCTCCAGGTGAAATCTGCCCGCGGCGCCAGCACGGTCTGCCAGAACTCGCGCCAGGTGCTTTCGCGCAGGTAAGGCGCACCGAAATCTTGCAGCAGCATTGGCCCGTGGAACGAGCCGATCCCGCTGCGCGCCAGCAGGGCGCATTGCATGACGGTGAAATCGCCGTGGCCCACCAGCGCGCAGGAGGCATCGGCAAAGCGCGCGGCCAGTCCCGCGTAGTCGAGCCGGTCCAGTAGCGCGATGGCCCCGTAGCCCCCGCAGGTGGCCATGACGATGTCCGGCAGCGGACGGCCGGGCTCGGCAAGGCGGTTGATTTCATCGGCGCGCGCAGTGTCGCTGCCGGCGAAGCGCAGGCAGACCCGGTCGAGCACGTCGATGCCCACAATGGTGTGGCCGGCGGCCTGGAGACGTTCGATTCCGCGCTGGCCGGCAGCGCGGTCTTCCGCATATCCCGAGGGAGCGATGAGTCGTATATCGAGTCGTTTCGGCATGGGAGGCAAGGTAAGGACGCCCCTACCAATACCTCTACGCCGTCAGGAAGGCAACCCGAAATGGGCGGGAAGCCTTCCCGACACCCGCGGCGACCCCTACCAGCCGTCGTATTCCTCGGCCGCGGTGAGCTCTTCGGCGGGCGCGCTGCGGGTCAGCGTTTCCCGCGGTTGCTCGCCGAAGACGCTGCGGTACTTTTCCGCAAACCGTGAGAGATCCCACATGCCGCAGCTGAGCGCCACCGACTTGACCGAACGACGTCCGGCTTCGGCCGTGACCAGGCTGCGATGCGCGGTGCACAGGCGCAGCATGGCCAGGTAACGGTTGGGCGGAATGCCCAGCAGGTCGTCGAAGGCGTAGCGCAGGCCACGCTCGCTCGCGCCGGCGGCCTGGCACAGCTCCTGCGAGTAGATATCGCGGCGCAGGTTCGCTCGCATGAAGCGTTCCGCGCGGCGCATCACCTGGTAATGCGCACGGCGACCGCGCGAGGCCACCGGTCGGTCTTCCGAGGACGAGCCCAGGGCCACACGGATGTGCTCGTCGAGCAGGTCTTCCACGGGGCCGAAAGCCGTATCGACCGGCTCGCGCACGCGTTCCGCGATCTGCCGGTAGGCCCGCTTCAGGTGATCCGAGGTAACTGAGAAAAGCCTCAAGCGCTGGGCGGCCATGTCCACGTCGGCATGGTCGGACGCCAGGAACCGCGAGCGGAAGCGGGCATACGGCGCCACCACCAGGGTGAACCGGGTACCGCGCTCGAACATGAAATCGGTGGGTGTGCCGCGCAGCAGCGTCACCGCCATCTCCGACTCCACGCTGATGCCCTGGCACCAGCTGCGCTCGCCAGCCTCGTGCAGGTACACCAGCATGCAGGCGTCTTCGGGCACGGTCAGTGCCCCGCGCACGTCGAAATCGATGTGCGCGGTGACATAGGTGACCCCGTCGTGGGTCTTTGTCGACAGCGCGGCGCGAGGGCGCGCCGGGCTCAACGTCAGCAGGTCGACATCGCACACTCCCAGCGCGGCGCCGAGCGTGACGAGGTCGTAATCTTCAAGCCCCTGTGCATCCGTGAGACGACTCATGTCGGCTCTCCCGGGTGATTTTTCTTAGTCATCTGTTCAACCCCCACGTTCCAGGGGCAGGCACTTTGCCCACCCGCCGAATCCCCCTCGACCCGTGCTCACCCATATCGGGGATGACGATGTCAGGACATATAACTACTCATGTAGGGCAAAAAAGGCCAGCGAAGTGTGAATTTGCCGAATCGGCATAACGACCGCTCAAGCTTTTGATGAAATTGGCAAAAGTGCCGCTTGAGCCAGGCCCGCGACTACGCCGAGCGATGGATCGCCATGCACGACGGGCACCCCCGGGAAGCTCGCGCCAACCCGCGCGCGCACCTGCGGCGAGCGCGACGTGCCACCGGTGAGAAAGACGCTCGCGGGGGCCTCGTCCAGATCGGCGCCGGCGTCGCGTAGCAGTCGCCCCATGCGGTCGAGGAAATCTTCAGACGCAGCGTCGAAATCCGCCGAAACGGCATGGATCTGCAGACCTGCCTCGATAAAATCCAGCGCGGCGGTGGTCGCGTCCTGCATCGACAGACCGATCTTGACCCGCTCGGCGGACTGGTTGAGTCGCGTGGTCGAACCGGTTCCCTGCAACGCCTGGAGGCGCGACCGGAACGGCTCGTCCACAAAGCGGTAGTCCTGCTTGCGGAACTCGCGCTGCTTCGGCAGGTTGTGGACGCTGGCGGCCTCCACGAAATGGTGCACGGGTACGCCCGTGATGTCCTTGCCGAACAGGGGCATGAAGCTGTGCAGGCTAACGCCCACGTCCAGATCCGTGCCGCCCCGGGGCAGCCCCCAGCTGCGGTGCATGATCGGTGTCCGCCCTGCCCCGAGCTCCGCGTAGGCGACGTCCGTGGTGCCACCGCCGATATCGACGATGATCGCGCGCTGCCGCTCGCCCAGGGAGAGGTGGTAATGCATGGCCGCCGCGGCCGGTTCCTCCAGGAAATCGACCGCGTCGAAACCGGCGATGCCGGCCGCCTCGCGCAGGATCGACAGGGCCTGCTCGCCGCCGGCCGGGCCCATCGAGCTGCGAAACTCCACGGGCCGACCGATCACCGCCTCGCGCACCGGCGTGCCGAACTGACGGGTGGCCACCAGCCGCACGTGCTCCAGGATGTGCGCCGCGATGCTGACGATCGTCTTGCGCACGCGCGGGTCCAGCTTGTAGCCGAACATCGACTTGGGCGACTCGATCAGGTTGCCGGAGCCTTCTTCCAGGTAGGCCTCCACCGCTTCCTCGCCGAACAGCGCGTCCTGGAAGCTGGCCACGGACGCGGACGCCTCGCGCGTACGCTCTTCCATCCACTGCCGGCGCACGACGCGGATCGCATCGCGGCGCAGGTCGCGATCCGAACGCGGCGTGCGGCCGGCCTGACGCTCGTCCGCACGGGTGGCGCGCACGAAAGCGTCCACCTGCGCTTCCAGCAGCGGGGTCAGCACGAAGTCGTCGACGTTCGGCACCACCTCGGGAAAGAACACCGCCGTGCGGAACTGCTGGGCGTCGCCGAAGCGGACCAGCTCGAGCTGGCCGTCGACCACCGCGGCGGCGGCGGAATAACTGGTACCGAAATCGATGCCGATGCGCATGAGGAGGTTTCCGTGACGGCAAACGTTCCATTATGACCACGTAGGCGCCGGGACGACAGGCCCGGGGATGCGGCTACACTCAGGGGCCACTTCCGCTACCGGGACTGCCCGACGATGCGTCGACTCGCTCTCGCCTGCCTGACCGCCCTCACCCTGGCCGCCTGCCACTCCCACGACGAGGACAAGGCCGCCGCGACGCCCCCGGCGGCCCCGGCCCGCGCCACCACGTCGCCGCCGCCCCCACTGCCGGCGGTGGCCAATGAACACCATGAGTTCAGCCCCGAAATCACGGGGGGCGATTTCGCCTCCCACCTGCGGACGCTGTCCTCGGACGAGTACGACGGGCGCAAGCCGGGCACGCTGGGTGAGCGGCTGACCACCAACTACATTGTCAGCCAGTTCAAGCGGATGGGCCTGGAACCGGGTAACAAGGGCGACTGGCTGCAAACCGTGCCGGCCGTCTCCACCACCCTGAACCGCCAGGATACCCTGACCCTCGACGTCGCCGAGGGTGGCGGCAAGGAAGCCTTCGCCTTCGGCAAAGACATGGTCGCCGGCACCCTGCAAGCCAAATCCGACGTGGACCTCAAGGACTCCGACATCGTCTTCGTCGGCTACGGCGTGGACGCTCCCGAGGCCCAGTGGAACGATTTCGACGGCATGGACGTCAAGGGCAAGACCGTCATCATCCTGGTCAACGACCCGGGCTGGAACGCGAACAACCCGAAGCTGTTCAAGGGTCGCGAGATGACCTACTACGGCCGCTGGACTTACAAGTTCGAGGAAGCCGCCCGCCAGGGTGCGGCCGCGGCGTTCATCGTCCACCAGACCGAGCCGGCCGCCTACGGCTGGAACGTGGTGCAGAGCAGCTGGACCATGCCGCGCCTGGATCTGCCCGAGGACGAATCCCCGGCCCCGCGCCTGCCGGTCGCTGGCTGGCTGACCCACGAGGCGGCGCAGCGCCTGTTCGCCAAGGCCGGAAAGAACTTCGACGACCTCGCCCGACAGGCCGATGTACGCGGCTTCAAGGCCGTGCCGCTGGAGGCCAAGGCGTCGATCCAACTGGACAGCACCATCGCGCACTCGCTGAGCAACAACGTGATCGGCATGGTCAAGGGCACCGACTCCCCCGATGAGGCGATCGTCTACACCGCGCACTGGGACCACCTGGGCCACGACCCGGCACTGCCCGGACACGCCATCTACAACGGCGCGATCGACAACGGCACGGGGGTGGCCGCGCTGCTGGAGATCGCGGGTAAGTTCGCCCAGGACAAACCGAAACGCAGCGTGGTGTTCGCCGCGGTGACCATGGAGGAATCCGGCCTGCTCGGCTCGCAGTACTACGTCGCGCACCCACCGTTCCCGCTGGCGAAGACGGTGGCCGACATCAACATGGATGCGCTGCCGATCACCGGGCCCACGAAGGACATGGAAGTGACGGGCCTGGGCCAGGGCACGCTGGAAGACCTGTTCGCCGACGTACTCAAAGCCGACGGTCGCGTGATCAGCGGCGACGACACGCCGGAGAAGGGTCACTACTTCCGGTCCGACCACTTCAACTTCGCCAAGGCCGGCGTGCCGGCACTGGCCGCCGGCGGAGGCATCGACCTGGTTGAGGGCGGCAAGGCCGCCGGCAAGGCGGCCGCGGAGGACTACAACGCTCACCGCTACCACCAGCCCACCGATGTCTACGACATGCGCTGGAACTTCGACGGCGTGATCCAGAACGTCAAGGCGTTCTACGCGCTGGGTGAGAAGCTGGCGGACAGCGACCTGTGGCCGGAATGGAAGGACGGGAGCGAATTCAAGGCGGCGCGGGAGCGTTCGCAGGCAAAGAAGTGAGGAATTGCCCGCGTTAGAAATCGCCCACATCGTGGGCTCCTACAACCGCATGCCACGTCGCATCGTTTGTAGGAGCCCACGATGTGGGCGATTCCCCCCAGGTCCGGCGATCATGTAGGAGCCCACGATGTGGGCGATTCCACGCCCCTACCGCCTAATAATTCACCTGCAACTGCACCCGCAACAACTGCCCGTCGATGCGTGGATACGGGGCTGCCGTGACATCGGTGCGGCGCATGTTGGCCCAGGCCACGGCCAGTTCCACGGCGCTGGACGGCTGCCACTCGATGCCGGCTTCCGTCTCGTCCACCGACATCCTGGGTGCGTTGGTGTCGAACTTGGCCGCGCCACGGTAGGTCTGCCACTTCACGTACGGGATCAGCGAGCCATACGCGTCGCCGTCGAACTTGTACATCACCTGCGCGTAGCCGCCACGCAGCGACTTCGTGCGCACGGTGCGCCGCGCGACATCCAGTTCCGGCCCCTTGCCCACCGTCCATTCCGCCTGGAAGCCGAACGGCTGCGGGTAGTACACGACGTGCGCGGCGACACGACGATCGACTGAGCCCGCCACCGGTGCATCCACCGACGGCGTGAAGGTACGGCCGTCGATCGTCGCCGCGGCGGTGCTGACCTTGTAGCGGCCGGTGTAGGCATCCGCGCCCACTTCGAGGAACTGGCCGTTGGCGAACTTGAACGGGTAGGACACGTGGATGACCGAGTGCAGCTGGTCGTTGCGGTCGGGTCGGTTGGCGCCCTGCCCGTTGTACACGCCGACGCCGAACACGCCGTAGTCACCCGAGCCCTTGAGGCCGGATTTCACGAGGTAGGCGTAGCGTTCCTTGATCTCTTTCGGTGTCCAGTAGAAGAACACGCCCAGGTCGCGCTCGTCGCGCACGCCGGAGTTGAGCGCATCGGCGCGATCCAGGGCGAGGCGGTTCTGGCTCGACTGGAGGTCTTCCCAGCCGTAGGGGATCTTCGACTGGCCCGCACGGATGCGGAAGGTCTTGTCCTTGTCGAGCCACAGGTCCGCGTAGGCATCACGCAGCTGGGCGAAATTGCCGGTGCTCGAACCCGACGGCGTGCTGGCAAGGTCGGGCTGGATGTAGATCGACATCCGGTCGGTGACATCGCCGCTGATGACCACGCGAGCACGACGGATGCCGAAGCCCTGCTCACGCCCGATGTAGCGGTCGCCGGGTGACTTCAGGTCCTTCGCGTCGTCGCCGAGCTCCTGGTTGTAGCGCATCTGCACGTAGCCACGGATGCCGATGCGGTCGTACCAGGCCTTTGCGGACGAGGGGGCCTTGGCATGTCCTGTAGCCGGTGCCACACCGGCGGAGCTGCCTGCCGATGCCACCTGCGTCGATGCAGACGCCGACGACCCGCCGGTGCCGTTAGCCGCGACGGCACCGGCCGTCATCCCGCTCGTGGTCGTGGCCGTTGACGCCCCCTCCTGCACCTGGGCGAACTTGCCCAGTCGCGTCCGCCCGGGACCCGGTTCGGCAAAAATCTGCCGCGTCGCGATGTCCACGTACAACTCGATGGCGGCCTCGGGCACACCTTCGGCAGCCGCGGTACCGCACAGGGTCCAGAAGGCCGCTGCCAGGGGAAGTCTCTTCATGCCACCGCTCCGAAAGTCTTGAGAAAATGCTCAAACGTCGCCGATATAGACGCTTCATGCTGCCAACGTCGTTTTCACGCTCGACGGGCGGCAAGGTATCGTTGGCAGGTTTCACTTCCGTGACACGGCGCGATTTCTTGCGACATGACGCATTTCCGCACTGCAACACTTCCGTCATGCGGACGTAACAAGGGATAATTCGCGGCGACGCGCCCTCGCCAGGGGATCGGCTCGACGGATTCGGCGAGGCACTTCCATCCCAGCTCCACCCAGGCGGAACCCAAACCATGTCCTTCGCAAGCACGCGCCCGTCGCGACGTCTCGTCATTGCCCTGTCCATCGCCGCCGCCCTCGGCGCCGGCCCGGCCTTCGCCCAGGACGCCACGCCCGCGGCACCGCCTGCCGGTACGCCGGGCAAAACCGCCACGCTGCAGACGATCAGCGTCACCGCGGAGAAGCGCACGGAAGACCTGCAGAAGGTGCCCATCTCGATGACGGTGGTGACCGCCGAGAAGCTGGAGGCCTTCGGCCAGGCCGGCGACGGCGTGCTGCAACTCGCCTCGCGCGCGCCCAGCGTGTACGCCGAGACGTCGTACGGCCGCGAGTTTCCGCGCTTCTACGTCCGTGGCCTGGGCAACAGCGATTTCGACCTCAACGCCTCGCAGCCCGTGTCGATGGTCTACGACGACATCGTGCAGGAGAACCCCATCCTGAAGGGCTTCCCGCTGTTCGACCTGGAGCAGGTGGAAGTGCTGCGCGGTCCGCAGGGCACGTTGTTCGGCCGTAACTCGCCGGCCGGCGTGATCAAGTTCGAATCGCGCAAGCCGACGCAGGAAACCGAGGGCTATGCGCGCGTCTCGTACGGCTCCTACGGCACCGCCAACGCCGAGGCCGCGCTGGGCGGCAAGCTGAGCTCCAGCTGGTCCGGGCGCGTGTCCGCCGTGGCCCAGCACCGCGACGGCTGGATCGACAACGACTACACCGGCAAGAATGACGACCTGGGCGGCTACAACGACCGCGCCATCCGCCTGCAGGCCCTGTACAAGGCCACGGAGGACTTCGACGCCCTCATCAACGTGCACGGCCGCTGGCTGGACGGCAGCGCGATGGTCAACCGCGCCAACGCCATCACCCTGGGCAGCAACCAGTTCGTGCCGGGCTTCGATCGCGATTCGGTGTCGCAGGATGGCGACAACAAGCAGCACCTGTTCACCTGGGGCAGCAACCTGCACCTGAACTGGCACTTCGGCGACCTCAACTTCGCCTCGATCACGGGCCTTGAGCGCGCCACGACCTACAGCCTGGGCGATGTCGACGGCGGCTACGACGCGTCCGGCACCCCGGCACGCGCCAGCGCCACCAACCGCGTCACGCCGTTCCCCTCCGAAACTGCCGACGCGCTGCCGAAGGATCGCCAGATCACTCAGGAATTCCGCCTGTCCAACGACACGTCGGATCGGCTGAAGTGGCAGGTGGGCACCTATTACTTCGACGAAGACATCGCGATCAGCAATTTCTCCTACGACACGCTGAACAACCACGTGCTCAACGGCTGGGTGGACCAGAGCCAGCGCACGAAGGCATGGGCGGTGTTCGGCTCGGCCGATTACAACGTGACCGACAGCTTCGACGTGCGTGCCGGCGCGCGCTGGTCGCACGACAAGCGCGAGTTCAGTGCCGAGCGTTTCCTGGGCTTCACCGGCCCGGTCGGTCCGCTCACCTCCGACCCCACCGACTCGCGCTGGAGCGGCGACCTGACCGGCACCTGGCAGCTGACCAAGAACGCCAACATCTATGCGCGCGTGGCCAACGGTTTCCGCGCGCCCAGCGTGCAGGGCCGGATCAACTTCGCCAACAGCATCTCCACCGCGAAGCCGGAGACGATCACCTCGTACGAAGTGGGCTTCAAGTCGACCACGGACGACCAGAAACTGCGCTTCAACGCGGACATCTACAAGTACAACATGCACAACCAGCAGCTGACCGCCGTGGGGGGTGCCACCAACGTCACGCAGCTGATCAACGCGAAGAAGACCGAAGGCTACGGCGCCGAGTTCGACCTGGAGGCCTACCTCACCCCGCAGTTCTACATGACCGCCGGCGGCAGCTATAACCACACCGAGCTGAAGGACCGCAACCTGGCCATCGCCCCGTGCGGCGGCGGCTGCACCGTGCTCGATCCGCTCAACCTCGCCGGCAACGCGCTGATCGACGGCAACACGCTGCCCAACGCGCCGAAGTGGATCGGCACCTGGACCGCGCGTTACGGCATCCCCTATGGCGAAAGCGGCGAGTTCTTCGTCTACACCGACTGGAACTACCGCAGCGAGGTGAATTTCTTCCTGTACGACTCGGCGGAGTTCAAGAGCAAGCCCTTCCTCGAAGGCGGCATCCGCGTCGGCTACAACTGGGACTTCGGCAAGCGCGAGGTCGCGCTCTACGGCCGCAACATCACCAACAAGAAGGTGATCACCGGCGGCATCGACTTCAACAACCGCACCGCCTTCGTCAACGACCCGCGCGTCGTCGGCATCGAGTTCCGCGCCGAACTCTAAGCCACCCCCGCGCCCCACAGGGCGCCCCGCACACCGATCGCCACCGCGGCCGGCCCCAACCAGGGCCGGCCGCTTCCCTTTCCGGCCCCTTCCGCCGGTGCGCCGGTGCGCCGGTGCGCCGGTGCGCCGTCGCCGCGTAGGAGCGCACGCACGTGCGCGAAATCCCCGCGACACCCTCCCGATCGCCCAAACGCCACCCTGCCTTAAACCCTCTCCCCCTAACCCGCATCAGACCGTGTGCCCGCCGCCCACCTCACCAGCACAGCGCGGCACGGCCTAGGCCACAAGTCATAGAAGAATCCCGACGATTCCGCTTGACGACTAAAAATCTGGTGTTATAGTTCACTACAACACCGGTCACCCACATCACCGCAGGAGCAACACCATGAAAACCCCGAACCTCGTCGCCGTCGCCGCTTCCGTCGCCCTCGCCGTCGCCAGCCTGGCCGTCTTCAGCAGCACCTCCACCTCGGCCGCCCCGATCGCCGTCATCAACGGCAGCAAGGTCACCAACCTGGCCCCGATCGTCGTCTACGCCGACGCCGCCCCCGTCGTCGCTTCCCTCTAACCACATCAACACCTGCACGGCGCCCCGCCGGCAGCACGTCCTCGGAGTCGTCCCATGAAAGCGCCGAACCTCATCGCACTGACCGCCTCTGTACTCATCGCCGGAACCAGCGTGTTCGCCCTGCGCTCCTTCGATGACCGTGTTGCCGCCCTGGCCAGCGTGCCCGCCTTCGTCAACGGCGTCCGCGTCGTCGACCTGCCTGCCCTGGAAGTCCGCCCCACCGCTGCCGATGTGCGCGAGGCGGCGCTGGGCAGCGAAGCCAGCCTCGACTCGGCAGCTGCCACCCTTCGTCGCAGCGCGGAGGATCGTGCCGCCGCATTGATCGGCGCACAGATGGCCATGCCCTACTATTCGTTTGGAAATGCATTGCGCCGCACGGCGAAGGAATGAATTACATGTCCATCACCTGGAACGACAGCATCCCGATCTACCGTCAGCTCCGCGAACGCGTGGTGGCGATGATCCTGGATGGCGCCTTGAACGAAGGCGATCCGCTGCCGTCGGTACGCCAGGTCGCGGGGGATTTTCAGATCAACCCGCTGACCGTGTCCAAGGCGTACCAGGAGCTGGTCGACGAACAACTGGTTGAGAAACGGAGGGGTCTTGGCATGTTCGTGATCGATGGGGCGCGCGACGCGCTGCTGAAAAGTGAAAGGGAGCGCTTCCTGCGCGAGGAATGGCCGGCCTTGTTCGCCCGCCTCCAGCGCATGGGCCTCGACATTAAAACCCTGATGCGTGAAGCCCACGGCTCCACGGAGGATCCATCATGACCGCGGTCGTTACCGCCACCGGCCTCACCAAGCGCTTCAAGTCGTCGCTGGCCCTGGACGGCGCCTCGTTCCAGATCGGTCCGGGGCGCATCGTCGGCCTCATCGGTCCTAACGGCGCCGGCAAGACCACCGCGCTGAAAGCCATCCTCGGTCTCACCACCTTCGAAGGGCAGCTGGACGTCCTGGGCATGGATCCCCGCCGCGAGCGCGGCAAGCTGATGGAACAGGTGTGCTTTATCGCGGATGTGGCGGTGCTGCCACGCTGGCTGAAGGTGCGCGACGCCATCGACTTCGTGGCCAACACGCACCCCCGCTTCGATCGCGCCAAATGCGACGCCTTCCTCGCCCGCACCAAGCTGCAGCCGGGACAGAAGGTCAAGCAGATGTCCAAGGGCATGATCGTGCAGCTGCACCTCGCCCTGGTCATGTCGATCGACGCGAAGCTGCTGATCCTGGACGAGCCCACGCTGGGCCTGGACATCCTCTACCGCAAGCAGTTCTACCAGACCCTGCTGGAAGACTATTTCGACGAGCAGAAAACCATCGTGGTGACCACCCACCAGGTGGAGGAGATCGAACACATCCTCACCGACCTGATGTTCATCCGCGACGGCAAGATCGTGCTGGACACCGACATGGACAGCCTGGGCGAGCGCTTCGCCGAGGTGCTGGTCGGCGCGGAGCACGCGCAGGCCGCCCGGGAACTGGGGCCGCTGGACGAACGCCAGGTGTTCGGCAAGAGCATCTTCCTCTTCGACAACGTGGATCGAGCGCGGCTGGAACAGCTCGGTGAGGTACGACGTCCGTCGATCGGCGACCTTTTCGTCGCCACCATGAAGGGCACCTACGTATGAAAACCTTCTATTGGCTGGTCAAGCGCGAGTTCTGGGAACACAAGGGCGGGTTCTTCTGGGCCCCGGTGATCTCCGGCATCGTCTTCCTCGCGATCAACCTCATGGGCATCGCGGTCGGCGAGATGTTCGGCAACAACGGCCGCATGGGCGGCTTCCACTTCGACGACATGCACTTGCAGGGCGGCATGAGCCTCGAGGATCTGCGCAACGCCGGCGCCGCCATCGACATCATGCTCTACGCCGTTGCCGGCATCATCCTGGCGGTGGCCGCCATCGTCATCTTCTTCTACTGCCTGGGCGCGCTGTACGACGATCGTCGCGATCGCAGCATCCTGTTCTGGAAGTCGCTGCCGGTGTCGGACACCTCCACCGTGCTGTCCAAGGTAGCCAGTGCCGCGGTGCTCGCCCCGGTGATAGCGATCGTGGTCGGTGTCATCGTCGGCTTGTGCCTCGCCCTGGTGGTGGCCATCGTCGGCCAGGTGCACGGCCTGAGCGTCTGGCGGCTGCTGATGGAAGCGCATCCGGTGGGCGTGGTGCTGAAGATGGTGCTGCTGATCCCGCTTTACGCCATCTGGGCCCTGCCCACCATCGGCTGGCTGCTGCTCTGCTCCGCCTGGGCCCGCAGCAAACCGTTCCTCTGGGCGATCGCCCTGCCCCTCGGCGCCGGCGTCATCGTGTCGTGGTTCAACCTGATGGGTGCCGCCGGCATGGAAAGCGGCTGGTTCTGGAAGAACATCGTGGGACGCCTGCTGGGCAGCCTGGCCCCGGGTGGCTGGGTCACCAAGTCCTCTACGCTGGTGGTCACCGGCCACGACAACCCGGCGGCCCTGCTCAACAGCATGGACCTGACCTACCACTACAGCGCCCTGGCCAACCCGTCCGCCTGGATCGGTGCGATCGCCGGTGTAGTGATGATCGCCGGCGCTATCTGGTTCCGCCGCTGGCGCGACGACAGCTGAGCACGAACGACAACGGCCCCCACGGGGGCCGTTCATTGCACAACGACAACGGCCCGCAAGGGCCGTTTTTTTGTATGGTGTAGGAGCCCACGATGTGGGCGAACCCTCAACGTAGCTACAGCGAAAGACGCCGCCCGCCTGTACAGGCAAGCGTTTTTAGACTCGCCTAAGGCGGCTTTAAGGCGCTTTAAAAGCCGCTTCGTTCAACACGAAAACGCTGGCACGGATGCGGCGCATGGCTTCATTCGCTGCACGTAGGCTGAGGGTTCGCCCACATCGTGGGCTCCTACACGAAGGGCATGTTGGTCGCACGAGGGGCGAGGCGGTTACACGAAGAGCATCGTCGGTGGGGGGTGCATCAGGAAATGCTGGTGCGAGATGTTCCAGGCGTATGCGCCGGCCAGCGTGAATACCAGCCAGTCACCGGGGGCCAGCGACTCCAGGCGCTGGTCGCGGGCCAGCACGTCCTTGGGCGTGCACAGCTGGCCGACAAGGGTGACTTCCTCGTCGGCAACCACGGGCGCACCGCCGCGTCGCACCGTCACGAACGGATGGTCGTGTCCCTGCGCCGCGGGCGTGCGGAAGTGATGCGTGCCGCCGCGTGCGATGGCGAACCAGCGGCCGTGGTTGCGCTTGATATCCAGCACTTCCATCGCGTAGAACCCACATGCCACGCTGACATAGCGCCCCGGCTCGAACCGCAGTGTCATCACCGGATACCGCGCAAGACGCTCGTCCAGGCCGGCGCAGAAGCGCGCCCAGTCGAACGAACGCGACGGTTCCGCATAGTCCACGCCGAAGCCACCGCCGACGTTGACCACCGTCGTTTCCACGCCGTAGGCCTGCCTCCATCGCGCCACCGCGGCGAGGCAGGCATCCACCAGCGCCAGATGCGTATCGACATCGGGCTGGTGGGACATCAGGTGGAAGTGGAAGCCCTGCAACGCCAGCCACGGCGATGCCCGCAGGCACGCCAACGCATCGGGCAATGCGTCCTCGTCCAGCCCGAACGGCGACGGCCGGCCGCCCATCATCAAACGCGTGCTGCCCAGCGCGGGCAGTGCGATATTCATGCGCAGGAAGACCGGCACGCGGCGCCCCGCCCGCTCGGCGATCGCCGCGAGCCGGGTCAGCTCGCCCACACTCTCCACGTGGATGGCGCAGTCGGGCAGCGAGACGGCCAGCGCCAGTTCGTCGTCCAGCTTGCCCGGTCCGCCGAACAGCAAACGACTGCCGGGCTCGTGCTCGTGCAGCCAGCGCAGTTCGCCGCCGGAGGCTGCCTCGAAGCCATGGACGATGGGGCGCAACGTCCGCAACACCGGCGGCTCGGCATTGGCCTTCGCGGCGTAGAACACTTCGCAACGCGCCGGCAACAGCGACACCATCCATTCGGCATGCCGACGCAACGCATCCAGGTCGTACACGTAGGCACACACCGGCTGGTCCGTGCCCGCACGCCAGCGATGCAGGGCCTCAATGGCACGGGTGGCATCGGGCCCCAGGCTCATGCCGCAGCCCGCGGGATCGCCCGGTCGACGAGCGGGCTGGGCAGCGCGGTGTAATCCGACTCGCGATCCGCGCGGCGGAACAGGCGGGTACGCAGGTTGTTCTTGCTCGGCAGATCGGCACCGTCGACCAGCGCGTCCAGCAACGACTCCGCGCCGAAACGCTGCCCCCAGCGTCGGGCGATACCGCCGACCACCTGCCACAGGCGTTGCTCCAGTTGATCGAACGCGGCACCGGCACCCGCGCCGGACGCAATATGGAAGATAGCCTCGCCGAGGTTGTTGATGAGCGCGCAATAGGCCACGCGCTTCCAACCCAGGTCACGCGGATAGAGCAGCGAATCGCGGGCACGCGGCGACATGTCCGCCAGGCGCGGCCCGGCCCAGGCATCGTTGCTGAGCTTGGTGCCTTCCAGGTCACGCACCCAGACGCGCGTGGGCAGGCCATTCTCGAAACCGAGCACCGTGTTCTGCAGGTGGGGTTCGAGCACCACGCCGTGTTCGAAGAACGCCAGCCACACACCATCCAGCAGCAGCGCGGCATAGCTGTCGAACCAGCGCTCGGCGGCCGCGGTGTAGTGCAGGCCAGCGCGTTCGGCATGCTCGCGCACCATGGCTTCGCACGGCCGTTCTCCGTGACGGTCGGTGGCGAACAGCGCACCCGCCACGGCCGGGCGATACCGCGTGCGCGTGGCGCCGTCCAGCGTGTCGCGGTAGAGCATGCCGAAGCTCTCGGTGAGTTCACGCACGGCGTCGGCATCCTCGCTGGCCGTACCGAAATCCAGCGTCGTGGCGGCGGGTTCGGTGAGGACATCGAAACCGCGCACGCGTCGGCGCACATCCGCCCATACCGGCGCCAGCAGCCGCGTCAGCGCCACCGCGCTCTCCAGCTCGTACCACGCGTTCTTGCGCACGCAGTTGGTCAGGCGGACATGGATGGACAGCTTGAGGAAGTAGTCGAGGTCCGCGTGGTACATCGTGCGCACCGACGAAGTCGGGCCCAACGCCAGACCACGCTCGCCCACCGGCTCGATCAGCCCCTGCGCGCGTGCGGCCTGGAACGCCGGGTTGGCGAGCACCCGCTCCACCTCCCAGGGATGGCAGGGATACAGCGCCTCGCCGCCCGCGGCGCGAAGCAGCGTCGCATCCACGTCGATTCCGTAGCGCTTGCGCAGGCCCGCATCGACACGGAACCAGTACAACGGAAACCGCGTGCCTGCCTCGGGCGAACAGGCCAGCACGTCCTCGACGGGTACGCCTTCGCGGCTTTTCGGGGTCGGGTGCATGGCATGGCCCCAGATCATGGCCTGCTCGGCATCCAGCAGGCTGTCGCCGCTGGCCACCTTGTCCAGCCCGCGGGCCAGCAGGCGCCGCGTGATGTCTACGCTGTTGACGCTCTGCGCCAGCAGTTCGGCGTTGAAGCCGACCGCGGGTGCCACGCGCTCGAGCAGGAAGTGCACCAGGCCGGTGGCATCCGCGCAGCGCCAGGGCTCACCGGGACGCTTGAGGTACGGGGCGGAGATGTAGTCGCAACGACCGAGCCGGCTCATGCGACCCGTACGCACGGCGATGGCGTAACCGGCTTCGGGAAAGCGGATGCGCAGGCCTGTGCCACCGGCGTGGCCGAGCGCCACGGGATCGTCTGCATGGGACGTATCGATATCCACCTCGCCGGCGGGCAAGGCGAACTCACGCAGGTAGCAATTGAGCCAGCACGCGATGGCCTGGGACTGGGCCAGCGCGTCGTACCACTGATCACGCATGACGTGGGGGGACATGGACGTTTCTCCGTGTGGCGGGAAGATAGACGGCGACGGCGAGCAAACAGGCCATGCCGGCGGTGATCGCGGCGGCCACGAAGGGCATCGCCAGGCCGTAGCGCGCCACCAGCGAGCCGGCGACCACGCCACCCAACGCACCGGCCCACTTGCCGGTGGCGTCGAAGCGGCCGAACAACGTGCCCGCGCCCCGCTCGTGCGACTGCGCCGCCATGGCACGGTTCAACCCGACGAAGGAAAGCAGCATGCCGGCGCCGTAGGCCAGGCGCATGACCGGCAGCCAGGTGTCCACGGTGAGCACGGCATGCCCGACGCACGCCAGCGCGAGCACGGCCAGCCCCGCCAGCAGGGTCAACGGCGAGGTGCCCATCCGCCGCAGCCAGGGCATGGCGACCAGGTAGACCAGGTGCGGCAGGCTGTAGAACCAGCCCGCCACGCCATCGTCGCGTACGCCGAGGTGCTCGCTGTACGGCAGGAAATACGGGAACGTGACCACCATCGCGAAGCAGAACAGGAACTGGATGGCGAGCAGGCCCGCGAGGACCGATGTGGGCGACACGTCCCCGGCGTGATGCATCGGAGTGGTGGCTGGCACGGGCGACGTAGACGAAGCGGCCTTCGTGGATGCCACCACGCGTGGCACATCGCGCGGCAGGCGCGAAGTGACCAGCAGCGCGAGGCACGGCAGCACGGCCAGGTAACCGTACAGCTCGTGGGTCAGCCCCGTGCGCGTGGCCAGGCCGAGCAGGATCGGCGCGGTTACCATCGCCAGCCGCGCGGAATACTGCGTCCAGTCCAGCGCGCGCGATAGCGCGCCGGCTTTCGACTGCGTGGCCAGATAGGCGTTGGCCGCGGCCAGCGAGCCACCGAAGGTGCCCTGGATAATCAGCGCCGCGACGAACACCGGAAGGTTGGGCGCGAAGCCGGCGATGAGGAAACCGACGGCCAGGCCCGCCTGCGCGCGCAGCAGGGACAGCCGGCGGCCATGCCGGTCCGCCCAACGCCCCCACGCCGTGGCAGTCAGCGCGGTGCAGACCGTGGGCAGGACGTACAGCGTGCCCACCAGCCACGTAGGTGCTCCGGGAGCCAGCACACCCAGCACCCGCGGCATGAACAACGGCATGCCCAGCGCCGTGAACGCCGCGAGATAGTGCGCGAACAGCACCGGCCCGAGGATGCGCATCAACCCGCTCCCTGCGCGACGAACGCACCGGCAGGCCTGTCGTCACGCGTATCCCGCATGAAGTTGGGCCCGCTCTCGCCGTAGAACTTGTTGATGTCCGCCGCACCGCTGGCCGCCTTGCTGAGCAGGCTGCCCGCGCTGAGCAGGTACTTCACCGGCAGGCGCGGCGCATCGAGCAGGCGGCGGGCCGGCGCGGTGTCGACGCCCTCGGCCGAGAGCACGCCCAGCGTGTGCTCCAGTGCGTCGCGCAGCACCGCATACATCGCATCGCGAAGATCGGCGCGCTGTTCCGCCAGCCCTTCGATCACCGCGACCAGACACAGTTGCAACGTAATCGTGCAGAACATCCGTGCGAGCGCCGCATCGTCGTCCACGGCAATGCGGGCATCGCGCAGATGTCCATACGGCTCCAGATCACCCAGCGTGCCGCGCAGGCGGGGCAGCAGGACGCGCGCGGCATCGTTGTCCTTCATCAGCAGGCGCAGCGGATGGCCCGCTTCGTGGATCAGCACGGCGTTTTGCTGGTTGGACTCCAGCGCGATGCCGTGCACCAGCCACAGGCGCAGGTGCACGTCGCAGAGCAAGCCGGCGTACGCCGTCCACCAGGCCAGGACATCACCGCCGTACCAGCGGTCCGCCACGTGCATCGCCATGGCGCGACCATCGGGCAGCGTGGCGCACAGCGCCGCGACGGGGACGAGGGTGGCGTCGTCCAGGCTGGGGTAACGGCGCACCAGCCAGGACAGATGACGCGCTTCGTCCACATGGCCGCCGTGCGATTCGTCCACGTGCACGTAGCGGTCGCGCAGCGCGCCATCCAGCTCGGCCACGCGGCGCAGCACCCGCGCGAACCAGTGCCCGTCGTACAACGTGGACGGCTTGATGAGACGCAGGTTGAGCGCCCCCAGCGTCCGCATCAGCAAGGGCAGTTTGAGGTGCTCGCGCGGATGATCGACTGGCACCACGGTGCGTACGGACAGTGTCGGCCGCACGGTCAACCACGCGTGCGGTGCGCGATGAGACCCTTGCGGCAAGGCCAGTCCCTCGGCCTCGCCGCCCTCGCCCATACGCGACCAGGTGAGCGGATGGACCGGCAGCAGTGCGTGTGTGGCGTCCAGCGAGGAGGGCAGGCCCACGTCCGCCATGGACGGCCAGAAAGCCGGCGGGGGCGTGGTCACCGTCACGCAGGGGGCCGGCACGGCCAGCCAGCGCAGGGCGAACGACGGATCGTATTCCGGCGCGTAACGGCGCAGGTCGTCACCGCCGAAGCCGGACTTGGCCCGGGCGGTGGGATAGAACGGATGATCGCGGAAGCTAGCCAGGCGATCGCAGGCCAGCAGGCGCTGGTCCCACGTCGGGTGGTCCAGTGCGTGGGCCAGCATCGCGGCATCGCGATCGAACGCCTCGCGCGCCAGGCCGCGATGGGCGATGGCACAGGCCGCCTCGTCGGCATACGCACGGTGCAGCGCCACGGTTTGCTCGTCCAGCCCGTCTGACAGATGGGCTAGCCAGCAGGCCGCCCCACCCTCTTCCACCACGCCCGTGCCGTCCTCGCGCAACCAGCGCGACGCCTCGGCGCGCACATCCTGCATCGCGTCGCACGGTGCCGCCGGCAACCAGATCACGCCGGCCGGCAGATGCTCGATCCGCCACCACCCCTGGGGCGGCGTGCCGCTCCAGTGCGAGCGGACGGCTGCGGATGGTTGCGCAAACGCGCCGCGACCGGCGATGCCGCGCACGTCCTCGCGCAGGCAGGTATCGATGATCCGGCGCACGATGTACGCCTCGTCCGTCATGTCCGCAAGGCCGCTCATCCGTGCGACTCCACCGGAGCGATGTGCCAGCGCAAGCCGG
The DNA here is from genome assembly GCF_000745005.1 of Luteibacter sp. 9135. NCBI lineage: Bacteria > Pseudomonadati > Pseudomonadota > Gammaproteobacteria > Lysobacterales > Rhodanobacteraceae > Luteibacter > Luteibacter sp. 9135. The sequence continues at coordinate 3,951,883 of NZ_JQNB01000001.1, forward strand.
ACTCGATACGCGACAAGGCGCGGGCCAGGTCGTCGTCGTTGTCGGCCACCAGGCTCAGCGCGCCCAGGTAATCCTTGTTGGAACGGGTGAGGCGGATCTCGTCGCCGGTCTTGCGCAGGGCGCGGAATACCCCGTGCGCACCGTCGCCGGCTTCCTCGCGATCGGTCGGCGAGGCGGACAGCGTGCCTTCCTCCGTGGCCACGTAATAGCGCACCATCGCGCGGCGCTCGCTGGGCACGGCATCTTCCAGCGGATGACCCAGGTGCAGGCGCAGTATCCGCTCGAACCAGCCGTCCGGCTGCAACGCATCGAGCATGAACTCCCGGCCGTCGCCGATGCTGCGGTAGTTGATCTCGATCAGCACGGGACCCTTCGGCGTGGCGACGAACTCGCTGTGGCACACCCCGAAGCCGACGCCGAAGGCGATCACCTGCGCCAGCGCCTGCTCGCGGCAGGCCACGCCATGCGGCCCGTTCCAGTGCGCTTCGCGCTCGATGAAATCCGGCGGCGGCGACAACGTGACGTCGAAGCCACCGATGGCCTGCACGCGATGCCCGTCGCCCAGGGTCTCCAGCGTGAACAGCGGGCCCTCGATGAAGGCTTCCAGCAACACCGCACGCTCCGGCCCCTGGCGGCGGAACGCGTCCAGGTATGCCAGCAAATCCTCGGCAGAGGCACACAGGCGGACGTCCAGGCTGGCCACCCCTTCGCGTGGCTTCGCGATCACCGGATACGGCGTGTCCGCCGGTGGTTGTTCGCCCGGCGCCAGCATGTGGAACCAGGGACACGGTAGGCCGCGCTCGCGCAACCGTTCGCGCATGGCGGCCTTGTTCTTCGCCGCGTAGCACACGCGCCAGTCCTTGCACGGCACGCCGAACTCCGCCGCCACCAGCGCGGTGGCGGTCTGCAGGTGATCGCTGTTGGAGAACACCGCCGCCGGCCGGATACCTTCATTGCGCAACGCGTCGATCACGGCCAGCGGATTGAAGACGTCGCAGGCGACGACGTCCACGGGCATGTCGGTGGCGCTCAGGCGCTCGAGATGGTCCAGCCGCCGGTCCGTGGCGATGACCACGCGCAGGCCGAGGCGATGCGCGGCGGGGAGGAAGCCGTCGAGGACGGCGGGATGCGCGATGTGCGCGAGGATGACGAGGGGGGAGGACACCATGGGGGAGTTCCTTGCAACGTGGAGCGTTAGAAAGCCAGCTCCAGTCCGAGGGTCACACTGCGACCCGGGGCCGGCTGGCGACCCCACGGACTGGTATCGATTCCCCTGTACCAGTACTGCCTGTCGAAAAGATTGTTCAGCGCCAGCGACCCGGTGAGCACCGACGTGCCCTGCGTGAGAAGGGTCTGCGTCCACTGCGCGTTCCACACGGCGTACGCGGGCAAGCGGCCCACCGAGGCGATGGCGTTCTCGGCCCGCGTGTTGGCGGTATCCGTGAAAGCGCTGCTGAAGTAGTAACCCGACAACGCGACGGTGGTATGACCGCGCGTGTACGACGCGCCCACATTCACCTGGTTGCGCGAGGTGTACGGCACGCGCAGGCCCTCGAAGGCGCCCGAGCGCTGCTCGGCGTCCAGGTAGGCGTAGCCGGCGGTCAGCTTCAGCCCATCCAGCGCTTCAGGCGACCACGCGACGTCGGCCTCCAGGCCCTGGTGGATGGTCTTGCCGATGTTGCCGTAGGTGCGCGTGGTGTTGTCGAGCTGGATCTGCTTGTCGAAGTCGATGCGATACAGATCGGCGTGGATGGCCGTCCGCGCGGTGGGCTGGAAACGCGCGCCCAGCTCGTAGTTCCAGGCCAGCTCCGAATCCAGGTTGTCGCCGAACACGATCTGCGTGACCTGCGGCGCGCGCAGCGAGCGCTGCGCATCCGCGTACACGTACCACGTGTCCGAGGCCTTGAAGCCGACGGTCAGGCCCGGCAATGCATTGCGCACGTTGTTTTCGAAGCTCACGCCGTTGGCGAGGTTGCGATAGGTAGCGTCCAGGTGCTCGTAGCGCACGCCGGGGGTCACGGTCAGTCGGTCGTCGGCAAAGCCGATCGCATCGCTGACGTACGCCGCCCAGGCACGGTCGCGGAACTGCCAGTCACGCACCAGCGTGTACACGCCGTTGTCGAGGCCGGTGTTGCCGACCAGGAAATCGATGTCCTCGTGCACCGCACGCGCGCCCACCGTCCATTGCTGGGTCACCGGTCCATCGATATGCAGGCTGAACTGCGGTTGCGTGCCGTACACCTTGAAGCCGCGCGGCGCGCTCTGCAGCAGCTGCGGCGGCAGGTCGGAACGCCAGGTCTGCGCGGAGGAACGGCGCATGCCCACGATGAAGTTGCGCTCGCTGTCGGAACTGAAGTTGCTCCAGCTGAACTTGGAGGTGTCGAACAGCCACCATGCGCCCAGGTCCTGCTCGTAAGTCAGCGATGCGCGCGTGGTGCTGCCGTGGAAACGATCCAGCGGCCGCGTGGCCTGGCGGGGGTCGTCCTCGTAGTCGGCGACCGATAAGGCTCCCGCCATGTCCATGCGCGCGACGTAGCGCTGCACGTCCGCCTTGAGCAGTTTGTCGTCGCTGATCCACCACTCGGTGCGCAGGCGGACGTTCTTGACGTTCGTGCCGCTGTGTCCGCGGAAGTATTCGCCCTTGAGGTAATCGGCATCCAGCTGCATGCCGAAGTTCGGCGTGAGGTAGCCGCCGGTGGACACGGAGGTGTCGCGCAGCATCTGGCCGCGGCCATACGCGGTGATGCGCTCGCCGACCGTGGTGCGCCACGTGTCGGGAATGGGCTTGCTGACGAAATTGATGACGCCGCCCACGTTGTTCGGGCCGTACTGCACGGCGGCACCGCCGCGCACGATGTCGATGCGGTCGATCTGGTTCAGCGTCACCGGGAACAGCGACAGGCTGGTCTGCCCATACGGCGCCAGCGACAGCGGAATGCCATCCAGCAGCGCCTGCACGCGTCCGCTGCGGCTTTCATACAGCCCGCGCAACGCAATCTGCGGCAGCACGCCGGTACCCGTCTCGTCGAAGATCTTCACGCCGGGCACGCGCTGCAAGGCATCGTCCAGCGAGCGGTTGGCACCCGTGGCCAGCGCCTCGCGATCGATCACCTGACGGCTGCCCGCATACGTCTTCACGTCCTCCGCCCGCGATGCGCCCAGCACGCTGCCGGTGACCGTCACGGCATCGAGCTTGCGCGCCTTGTCCTGCGGCGTGGCCGTGGTGGAGGCGATCGTGGCGTCCTGTGCCGACACGGCTTGCGCGAGCACGGCAAGGCCCAGCGCGATAACGATGTGCCGCTGGCGGAGGCGGTGCTTCATGGAACGTTTCCTTGACATGAATTAAGAGGGATTACGGTTCACGCAGTTCGCCGGCCCGTGCGCGCAACGCGCCCTGCAACAGGCCACGGTCTTCACCGGCAAGCAGCCACGCCCCGCCGTGCGCGAGCCAGTAGGCACGCTGCTCGGCCGTGCGGGGGTTGGCGCAGAAAGGGATGTCGTGCGCGGCGCAACGCGCCGCCAGGTGCAACAGGGCGTCCCATACGTCAGCGTGCAACGGCTGGGGGCCCAGGCCCATATCCAGCGACAGATCGAGCGCGCCTTCCATGACCAGCGATACGCCGGGCACGGCAAGGATCTCGTCGATGGCCTCCACGCCCGCCCTGCTCTCGATCATGGGCACGATGCGGATATCGCGGTTGGCACGCTCGATATAGGCATCGAGCGGTTCCCGGCCGAAGCCAGTGACGCGGCCGCCGGTGATGCCGCGACGCCCCAGCGGCGGAAAACGTGCCGCCGCTACGGCATCGCGTGCCTGTGCGGCGGTTTCCAGGCGAGGTATCACCACGGCCCGCGCACCGGCATCCAGCACGCGTCCAATCAGCTTCGCATCGACTTCGGGTACGCGGACCCACGGCTCACAACCCACCACCTCGCACGCGCGGATGGCGTGCATCAGCTGATCGGGTGAGACCAGCTGATGCTCGAGGTCCAGCACGACGAAGTCGTAACCGGCCCTGCCGATCATCTCGCAGAGCAACGGCGAGTGGAGCGAATTGAGAATGCCGATCTGGCGTTGCATAACGTCCTGTCGAGCCGGGGAAGGGATCGACGCGGACGATAATGCGAATAGTTCTCAATAACAAGCCTAACCGATCACACTCCGCTTACAAAAAATTGCGAATCAGCCGCCGCCGCCCGATCCGCCGCCGTGGATACCGCCCTTGGTGAGCGCCGCGGGATCGAGCAATTTAGCCAGCTCCGTCTTCGACAAGCCGGTGGTTTCCAGGGCCACGTCCATGATCGGTCGCTTTTCCTTGTACGCCTGCTTGGCGGTCGCGGCGCCCTTCTCGTAACCGATGACGGGATTGAGCGCGGTAACCAGGATCGGGTTCTTGTCCAGCGCTTCGCGGATGTGTTCCTCGTTCACCTTGAAGCCCGCGATGGCCTTGTCCGCCAGCAGCACGGTGACATTGGCCAGGATCTCGATCGACTGCAGCAGGTTGTATGCGATCACCGGCAGCATGACGTTGAGCTGGAAATTGCCCGACTGACCCGCGATGGCGATGGTGGCGTCGTTGCCGATCACCTGGGCCGCCACCATGGCCGCGGCCTCGGGAATCACCGGATTGACCTTGCCCGGCATGATCGACGACCCCGGCTGCAACGCGGGCAGTTCGATCTCGCCCAGGCCGGCCAGCGGCCCGGAGTTCATCCAGCGCAGGTCGTTGGCGATCTTCATCACCGCCACGGCCAGCGTGCGCAACTGGCCGGACAATTCCACTGGCGCATCCTGCGCCGCCATGCCGGCGAAGTAGTTGGCCGCGGACTCGAACTTCACGCCCGTCATCTTCGACAGCTCCGCCGCCACCGCCGGGCCGAACTTCGGGTCGGCATTGATGCCCGTGCCCACCGCACTGCCGCCCTGCGGCAGGCGCCGGGTGCGTTTCAGCGTGTCGCCGATCCGCTCGATCGCGTCGTCGATCTGCGCCGACCAGCCGGACAGTTCCTGGCCGAAGGTGATCGGCATGGCGTCCATCAGGTGGGTGCGCCCCGTCTTCACCACCTTCTTCAGCTCCTTTGCCCGGCCGTCGATGGTCTTGCGCAGGTGCTTCAGGGCGGGCAGCAGCGTTTCGCTGGTGGCCAGTGTGGCGCTGACCAGGATCGCGGTGGGAATGACGTCGTTGGAGCTCTGGCCCGCGTTGACGTGATCATTGGGATGCACCGTGCTGCCCGCCGCATCGGCCAGGTGCGCGATCACCTCGTTGGCATTCATGTTGGAACTGGTGCCCGAGCCGGTCTGGAAGACATCGATGGGGAAATGCTCGTCCACCTCGCCCGCGGCCACGCGCTCCGCCGCCGCGCGGATGGCCTTGGCCGATGCCTTGTCCAGGTGGCCCAGCTTGACGTTGGCCTCCGCGGCGGCCGACTTGATCAGCCCCAGCGCACGGATGAACTCGCGCGGCAGGGTCAGGCCCGAGATGGGGAAATTGTCCACGGCGCGCTGGGTCTGGGCGCCATAAAGGGCCTTGGCGGGCACCTTCAGCTCACCCATGCTGTCGCGTTCAATACGAAACCGGGTCATAAGAAAACCTCCAATCAAGCCATGTAGGAGCGCACGCCGTGCGCGAATGCTTTACCCGAACGGTATACTAAAGAACTAACCGAAACGCCCCAGGAACACCTCCATGTCCCACGCCACGCTCACCGCCCTTTCGCCGCTGGACGGCCGCTACGCCGCCAAGGTGGAGCCGCTGCGCCCCATTTTCAGCGAATTCGGCCTGATGCATCGTCGCGTGCACGTGGAGATCCACTGGCTGCTGGCCCTGGCCGCCCACCCGGGCATCGTCGAGCTGCCGGCCTTCCCCGCCGAGGCGGTCACCCGCCTGCTGGCCATCACCGACGGCTTCTCCATCGAAGACGGCGAGCGGATCAAGGCGATCGAGGCCACCACCAACCACGACGTCAAGGCGGTGGAATACCTCATCAAGGAAAAGATCGGCAACGATCCCGCCCTGGCCCAGGCCAAGGAATTCGTGCATTTCGCCTGCACCAGCGAAGACATCAACAACCTCGCCTACTCGCTGATGCTGCGCGACGCCCGCGAGTCCGTGCTGCTGCCCGCGCTTGACCAGGTGATCGCCCGCCTGCGCGCTCTCGCCCACGAACACGCCGGCCTGTCGCTGCTGTCGCGCACGCACGGCCAGACCGCCTCGCCCAGCACCATGGGCAAGGAGATCGCCAACGTCGTGGCGCGCCTGGAGCGCCAGCGCAAGCAGCTGGTCGCCATCGAGATCCCCGGCAAGATCAACGGCGCCGTGGGCAACTACAACGCCCACGTCATCGCCTATCCCGACGTGGACTGGCCGTCGCTCGCCGCGCACTTCGTCGACGGCCTGGGCCTCACCTTCAACCCGTACACCACGCAGATCGAACCGCACGACGGCATCGCCGAGTTCGCGGATGTGCTGCGCCGGATCAACATCATCCTGATCGACCTGGCGCGGGACGTGTGGGGCTACATCTCGTTGGGCTACTTCCGCCAGGCGCTGAAGGCCGGCGAAGTGGGTTCCTCGACCATGCCGCACAAGGTCAACCCGATCGACTTCGAAAACGCGGAAGGCAACTTCGGCCTCGCCAACGCCCTGCTCGGCCACTTCGCCGAGAAGCTGCCGATCAGCCGCTGGCAGCGCGACCTCACCGACTCCACTGTGCTGCGCGCCCTCGGCACCGCGTACGGCCACTCGCTGGTCGCGATCGAGTCGCTGCTCAAGGGCCTGGGCAAGCTCAACGTCAACGCCGAGCGCGTCGCCGCCGACCTCGACGCCAGCTGGGAAGTGCTGGCCGAAGCCGTGCAGACGGTGATGCGTCGCTTCGGCCTGCCGGAACCGTACGAACAGCTCAAGGCGCTGACCCGCGGCCAGGGCATCACGAAGGACTCGATGCGCGCCTTTATCGACGGGCTGAACCTGCCGGCCGATGCGAAGCGTGCGCTGGCGGAACTGACGCCTACTTCTTATATCGGTCTGGCGGACAAGCTGGCTCGCGAGATCTGAGTTTCTGTGGGTTACGTGGTCATGAAAACCCGGCTCGGGTGAGTCGGGTTTTTTTGTGGGGTCTTATTGCATGGCCCCGGCTTGTCTCGAAGCCGCCATGCCGGAGCCGCGGTTGCTTGCATGGTGCGGCGACGAGGCGCTGGGTGGTCACACTGTGCGCTCGAGCAGCGGCAACAAGTGGCCGAACTCGCTCAGAGCGTAACCACCCATCACCTCTACGAATACAGAGGCAAACGGGGTGGAGAAGCATGTTATAGCTTGTCCCACTCCATCGTCTTCGAGTGATTCGACCAGCAAGCCAGTGACGCCGCCCGCATAGCGCAGCCACGCATGCGCGTCATTGAGCAGCGTATTGACGCTGGCATCGACAGCGATCGCCATGCTGCCCTCACCCGTTTGTCCGTTCTCGTCCATGGTGTTCTCCGTGATGCCGCCATGTTGACGAGTCGTGGCACGCCATGGATAAGCACGTGCCACCGTCGCTCGCACGATGAGTCTCATCGGCCTGCCCGTGACCGGGCCTCGACGCGTCTATGCCTGTAGGGGTTCCCTTACAGACAAGCTATAACAACGCGCCTATTCTCACGACCGGTCGCCCTCGTGAGTAATTTCTCGATGAGTAACGAGCCTCACATTTACTGCCCACTTTGCAGTTGGGAACCCAAGCCAGATAGCCGATGGGTTTGCGGACCCGGTGAACCCGGCTCGGGTTGCCGTACATGGTGGAATACCTTCTGGACGGCCGGCTGCTGTCCGGGCTGCGGTCACTTCTGGTCCATGACCACTTGCCTGTCATGCAAGCGCGCATCGCCGCATGAAGCCTGGTACCACTTCCCGCCGCCAGGAACGGATGAAGAAGCGACCAAGCAGCGGGAAGAAGAGTTCACAACCTGACACCCACTTATCGCAACATGTCTAATCCTTGCGTCGATATGGCCCACATCGACCGTTCATCGATCACGCCGAACAATGCTCGCACCCAAGCCACCGCGAGCCCGCCGATGACCACCAAACGTCGAACCTCCCTCGTGCTTGCTTCCCTGCTGGCCGTAGCCATTCCCGCCGCCCTCCTGGCGCAAACCTCGCTAGCCTCGTCAGGCGCTACGAATCAAGCCGCCGCACCAGCACCAACCAAAGACGCCCTTCTCCAACGCCTCACCGCAAGAGCCGAATCCCTCTCCGCGCAAATCACCACCGCGGAAAAATCCGGCCACCTCTTCCATGCCGAAAGCACCGTCCTGTCGACCAAAGTCACCCAGGTCGTCAAGAAAGCCCGCGCCGACCACGCCAACCAAGGCTTCCTGAGCGCCGGCGAAAGCGCCTCATACATGCGCGAACTCGACCAGATTCAGTCCACGCTCGGCACGCCCAAAAGCACCCAGCCCAAGACCTCATAAACGCAGCGACGCCCCAAAGCTCTTCCCCCAGGCCTCCACACCGTACGCAGGCGCGGCCGGGGCGGATCTTGGGGCCGCCTGAGCTGAGGGCCGCGCACCCTGCTTCGAGCGACAACACAGCTACGGCCCGCCCCGAAGGGCAGCGCCGAAGGCCCCAAGGTCCGACCCGGCCGCGCCCTCGGCCGCGCGCCGGCCGCGTCCTCGCCGCACGCCCCCGCCACACGCCACGCTACAATCCCGCCCCATGGCCATCCAAACCCCCTCCCGCAAAGCCCTCCCCATCGAAGTCCGCGGCACGTCCACCCATCCCCTGGGCATGACTCCCGCGCACTTCCTCCGCGACTACTGGCAGAAGCGCCCGTTGCTCATCCGCAACGCCTTCGAGAACTTCCAGCCGCCCATCGAGCCCAACGACCTCGCCGGCCTGGCCTGCGAAGAAGGCGTGCTGGCCCGCCTCATCGTCCACGACGAGAAGCGCGACCGCTGGACGGTGAAAACCGGCCCCTTCGACGAAGCCGAATTCAGCAAGACGCCCAAGCGCGACTGGACGCTCCTCGTCCAGGACGTCGACAAGTGGGACGCCGATGTCGCCGCGCTGCTCGACCACTTCGCCTTCCTGCCCAGCTGGCGCGTGGACGACGTGATGGTCTCCTACGCCGAGGACGGTGGCGGCGTCGGTGCACACGTGGACCAGTACGACGTGTTCCTGATCCAGGGTATCGGCCAGCGCCACTGGGCCATCAGCGACGACCCGGCGGCCCCGCTCGACTTCCGCACCGACGTGGAGTTGAAGCAACTGAAGGACTTCCTGCCCACCCACGAGTGGCTGCTCGAGCCCGGCGACATGCTCTACCTGCCGCCCGGCGTCCCGCACGACGGCGTGGCCCTCGGCGACTGCATGACCCTCTCGGTCGGCATGCGCGCGCCCTCGCAGGCGGAGCTCACCGGCGATCTGGCCGACTTCCTCGCCGAGCGCATGCCCGACGAACTGCGTTACACCGATGCCGACCTCGCCCCGGTCAAGCGCATCGGCGAGATCGACACGGCCGCGCTCAACCGGCTGCGTCAGACGCTGCCCTTCGCCGGGGCGCTGGACCGCGACCTGCTGGCCGACTGGTTCGGGCGCTTCATCACCCGCTACCGCAACGCCCAGTCGCCTGCCGCCCCGCCCAAGGCGACCACCGCCGCGGCGTTGGACAAGGCGCTGGCCGCAGGCGCCGGTCTGGTTCGCCATCCGTACGCCCGGCTGGCCTGGGTCGGCGGCAAAAAGGCCGCCACGCTGTTCGTCAGTGGTAACGCCTATGCCTGCCCGGCCGAACTGGCCGAGCGGCTGGCCGCCGAGCGGGACGTCCGGCTCGACCGCGCGCCCTCGCCGGCCGAACGCGAGCTGCTGCTGGCCCTGGTCAACGAGGGCGCCCTCGCGGTCCGCAAGGGTCGCCGCCGGTGAACGGACCGGCGGACACGGTGCTGGCCGCAGACGATCGCGCCAGCCTCGAGCTCGCCAAGATGCGCCTGCTGAGCCAGGCGCGCTACCGTGCCGCGCTGTACCTGCCGAGGATGGCCGTGGGCGAGCTGGACAGTGAGGCGATTCTCACCGAACTGCGCCGACTCGCCACCAGCGGCCGACAGGCCCAGGTCCGTATCCTTACCCACGATGCGGAGCAGGCCCACCGCGACGGTCACCGGCTGGTCGCCCTCGCCCAGCGCCTGCCTACGGCGGTGTCGATCCGCGTCCCGCTCGACGAGGTGCACCTCGCCTACGCATCGGCGTTCATCTGCGATACGAAAAGTGGCTACCTGTTCCGGCCGGTGGCCGGGCGCTTCGAAGCCCGTGGCGACCTCGACGCACCCGGTGAGACCTCTCGTCTCATGGACTATTTCGATGAGGTCTGGGAGCGGGCCGAGCCCGCCTGGCAGATAAGACCACTCGGAATCTGAAAGGCATCCCCTACGTGAATTCGGGTTGGCGCCGTGTAGCGCCACGGGGCTATACTTAACGGATTCTTATGCCGCGGCGCGCCCCCTTGCGCCCAGCGGCAACCCGTCTTTTTCGTGTGTGCCGGTGGTGACGTGAGCGCAAACCTGATCCGCGAGTTTTCCGAATCCTCCCAGCTCGCCGGCGGTAACGCCGACTACGTAGAGCAGATCTACGAGGCCTGGCTGGCCGATGCCGGTTCCGTGCCGGCCGAGTGGGATGGCTATTTCAAGGCGTTGAAGGGCCGCGAGGCCGGCGATGTCGCCCACTCCGCTGTCATCGCCCGCATCGAGGCCGCGCAGAAACAGCGCCGTGGCGCGGTCGCGGCGCCCGCTGCCGGCTCGGCCGACAACGCGTATGCCCAGAAACAGGCCGGCGTCCTGCGCCTGCTGACGGCCTACCGCTCGCGCGGCCATATCGCCGCCCAGCTCGATCCGCTGGGCCTCACCGTCCCGGATATCGACACCCCGGACCTCGGCCTGGCCTTCCACGGCCTGTCCGACGCCGACCTGGACACCGAGTTCGACGCGGGCACCTTCGCCGGTGGCGGCCAGCGCATGAAGCTGCGCGACCTGCTGGCGAAGCTCAAGCACATCTATACCGGCACCGTCGGCGCCGAGTTCATGTACATCTCCGATTACGAGCAGCGCTCGTGGATCTACTCGCGGCTGGAGAAAGCCGCCGGTTCGCCGGGCCTGGAAAAGGCCGAGAAGGTCCGTGTCCTGGAGGCGCTCACCGCCGCCGAGGGCCTTGAGCGCTACCTGCACACCAAGTACGTCGGCCAGAAGCGCTTCTCGCTGGAAGGTGGCGACAGCCTGATCCCGATGGTCGACGACGTGGTCCGCGCCGCCGGCGACAACGGGGTCAAGGAAGTCATCATCGGCATGGCCCACCGCGGCCGCCTGAACGTCCTGGTCAACATCCTCGGCAAGGCGCCCTCGCAGCTCTTCAACGAGTTCGAAGGCAAGTTCGAGCACGACGACAGCGCCATCCACACGGGTGACGTGAAGTACCACATGGGCTTCTCCACCGACGTCAAGACGCCCAACGGCGGCGTGCATGTCGCCCTGGCGTTCAACCCGTCGCACCTGGAAATCGTCAACCCGGTGGTCGCCGGCTCCGTGCACGCGCGCCAGTCGCGCCGTCGCGACACTGCGCGCGACAAGTCGCTGGCCGTGCTGATCCACGGCGACGCCGCCTTTGCCGGCCAGGGCGTCAACATGGAGCTCCTGCAGATGTCGCAGGCCCGTGGCTTCGCCATCGGCGGCACGCTGCACATGGTGGTCAACAACCAGGTGGGCTTCACCACGTCCAAGCGCGAAGACGCCCGCTCCACGCTGTACTGCACCGACCTGGCCAAGATGGTCAACGCGCCGGTGTTCCACGTGAACGGCGACGACCCGGAAGCCGTGATCCAGGTCACCCGCCTGGCCTACCAGTTCCGCAAGCAGTTCAAGAAGGACGTGGTGATCGACCTCGTCTGCTACCGCCGTCACGGCCACAACGAAGCCGACGAGCCGGCTGCCACCCAGCCGCTGATGTACCAGGTCATCCGCAAGCGGCCGACCACGCGCGATCTCTACGCGCAGTCGCTGGTCGCCGCCTCCACCATCGGCGCGGACGACGGCCAGAAGATGCTCGACGATTACCGCGCGCGCCTGGAAAAGGGCGAGCCGCTGATCGCGATCAATCCGAACCCCACCCGGGACATCCCGGTGGACTGGAGCCGTTTCCAGAACAACAAGCTGTCGATGTCCGTGGACACCGGCGTGCCGCGCGAGCAGCTGGGCAAGGTGCTCGACGTGCTGCTGGACATCCCCTCCGATGTCACGCTGCACCCGCGTGTCGCCAAGATCTACGACGACCGCCGCAAGATGGCCGCCGGCGAGATCCCGGGCGACTGGGGCTTTGCCGAGAACCTGGCCTACGGCACGCTGATCGCCGAAGGCAACGACCTGCGCGTGGTCGGCCAGGACGCCGGTCGCGGCACGTTCTTCCACCGCCACGCAGTGCTGCACGACCAGAAGAGCGACGACGTCTACCTGCCGCTGTCCAAGATCCGCGCCGACGCCCGCGTCGACGTCATCGATTCGCTGCTCTCCGAAGAAGCCGTCATGGCCTTCGAATACGGCGAAGCCACCACCTCGCCCGACCAGCTCACCATCTGGGAAGGCCAGTTCGGCGACTTCGCCAACGGCGCCCAGGTCGTCATCGACCAGTTCATCAGCTCCGGCGAAGCCAAGTGGGATCGCTTCTGCGGCCTGTCGCTGTTCCTGCCGCACGGCTACGAGGGCCAGGGTCCGGAGCATTCCTCCGCGCGCCTGGAGCGCTTCCTCCAGCTGTGCGCCCTGGACAACATGCAGGTCTGCGTGCCCACCACGCCGGCGCAGGCGTTCCACATGATCCGTCGCCAGCAGGTGCGCCCGGTGCGCAAGCCGCTGATCGTGATGACGCCCAAGTCGCTGCTGCGCCACAAGCTGGCCGTGTCCTCGCTGGACGAACTGGCCCGCGGCCAGTTCCAGCTGGTGATCGGCGAGCACCGCGAACTGCCGGCCAAGAAGGTCCAGCGCATGGTGCTGTGCTCGGGCAAGGTCTACTACGACCTGCTCGAGGACGCCCAGAAGCGTGAACTGACCGACGTGGCCATCGTCCGCGTCGAGCAGCTCTATCCGTTCCCGCGCCCGGAAGTCACGGCCGAACTGGAAAAATACCCCTCAGTGAAGGAGGTGGTGTGGTGCCAGGAAGAACCGATGAACCAGGGCGCCTGGTTCCAGATTCGCCACCACCTGCAAGCCTGCATCGGGCCGAAGCAGAGCCTGTCCTACGCCGGACGCTCGCGCTCGCCCTCGCCGGCCGCCGGCCACCTCAATACCCATATCGCCGAACAGACGGCGCTTGTCGAGCAGGCGCTCGTGGCGCCTGTCGGCACCGATCACGCAGCGGAGTAAGGCAAGCATGTCCATCGAAGTCAAAGTCCCGGTCCTGCCGGAATCGGTCTCCGACGCGCTCATCGCCACCTGGCACAAGAAGGCCGGTGACGCGGTCAAGCGCGACGAGAACCTGCTGGATCTCGAAACCGACAAGGTCGTGCTCGAAGTGCCCTCGCCCGTCGACGGCGTGCTGAAGGAGATCAAGTTCGAGGAAGGCTCGACGGTCACCAGCAGCCAGGTCATCGCCGTGATCGAGGAAGGCGCCGCCGCTGCCGCGCCCGCCCCGGCTCAGGCCGCTGCCGCCGCTGAAGCGCCCAAGGCCGAGAAGGCCGAGTCCAAGGACGCCCCGAAGGGTGTCGACGAGCTCTCCCCCGCCGGCCGTCGTGTCGCCGTGGAAGACAACATCGACCCGTCCAAGGTCGCCGGCACCGGCCGCGACGGCCGCGTGACCAAGGAAGACCTGGTCAACGCCGGCAAGGGTGGCGCCACCGCACCGGCCGCTGCCGCCGCGCCCGCCGCCAAGCCCACCCCGGGATCGCGTCCGGAAGAGCGCGTGGCCATGACCCGCATCCGCACGCGCATCGCCGAGCGCCTGATGCAGTCGAAGAACTCCATCGCCATGCTCACCTCGTTCAACGAAGTGAACCTGGCCGAGGTGGTCAAGCTGCGCAAGGCCCTGGGCGAGCAGTTCGAGAAGGCCAACGGCGTGAAGCTGGGCTTCATGAGCTTCTTCGTCAAGGCCGCCACGGAAGCCCTCAAGCGCTACCCGGTGATCAACGCCTCGGTGGACGGTTCGGACATCATCTACCACGGCTACCAGGACATCTCGATCGCCGTGTCCACCGAGAAGGGCCTGGTCACGCCGGTGCTGCGCGACGTGCAGGACATGTCCTTCGCGGATGTCGAGAAGGGCATCATCGGTTACGCCAAGAAGGCGCGTGACGGCAAGCTCGGCCTGGACGACCTCCAGGGCGGCACGTTCACGATCACCAACGGCGGCACCTTCGGCTCGCTGCTGTCCACCCCGATCGTCAACCCGCCGCAGAGCGCCATCCTGGGCATGCACACCATCAAGGAGCGCCCGATCGTCGAGAACGGCCAGGTAGTCGCCGCCCCGATGATGTACATCGCCCTGTCGTACGACCACCGCATCATCGACGGCCGCGATGCCGTGCTGTTCCTCGTGGACATCAAGAACCAGCTGGAAAACCCGCAGCGGATGCTGCTCGGCCTCTGATGGTCGGTTGATTCAGTCACGTGAAAACGGGAGTCGAAAGACTCCCGTTTTCACGTTCCGACCCCATATATGGCGGCAGTCCCTTCCGCCGTTTCATCCGGAGCAAAGCAATGAGCGACAAGTTCGACGTCATCGTCATCGGTGCGGGCCCCGCGGGTTACGTGGCCGCGATCCGCGCCGCGCAGCTGGGCCTGAAGACCGCCGTGGTCGACGCGTTCGTCGGCAAGGACGGCAAGGCGGCCCTGGGCGGCACCTGCCTCAACGTGGGCTGCATCCCGTCCAAGGCGCTGCTGGATTCGTCCAGGCAGTTCCACAACCTGACGCACAACTTCAAGGATCACGGCATCACCGCCGAGAATCCGAAGATCGACATCGGCACGTTCATCGGCCGCAAGGACAAGATCGTCAAGCAGTTCACCGGCGGCGTGACCATGCTGTTCAAGGCGAACAAGGTCACCTCGTTCTTCGGCAAGGGCAAGCTGCTGAAGGGTAACGAAGTGGAAGTCACCGGCAACGACGGCACGGTGTCGACCATCTCGGCCACCAACGTCATCCTCGCCTCGGGCTCGGTGCCCATCGAGTTGCCGTTCGCCAAGTTCGACGGCAAGCACATCATCGACAACGCCGGCGCGCTCGACCTCACCGAGGTGCCCAAGCGCATGGGTGTGATCGGTGCCGGCGTGATCGGCCTGGAGCTGGGCAGCGTGTGGAAGCGCCTGGGCGCCGAGGTCACGGTGCTGGAAGCCCTGCCGAAGTTCCTCGCCGTGGCCGACCAGGACATCGCCAAGATGGCCGCCCGCGAGTTCGCCAAGCAGGGCCTGGACATCAAGGTCAATGCGAAGGTCACCTCTGCCGAGGTCAAGGGTGACGAAGTGCACCTGGGCTACACCGACAAGGACGGCGCCGCGCAGACGCTGGTCGTCGACAAGCTGCTGGTCGCCGTCGGCCGTCGCGCCTACACCGCCGGCCTGCTGGCCGACGATACCGGCGTCAAGCTGGACGAGCGCGGTCGCATCGTGGTCGACGAGCACAACCACACCGGCGTCGATGGCGTCTGGGCCATCGGCGATGCCGTGCGCGGCCCGATGCTCGCGCACAAGGGTTCCGAGGAAGGCGTCATGGTGGCCGAGCTGATCGCCGGCAAGCCGGGCCACATCAACCTCGACACCGTGCCCTGGGTCATTTACACCGAGCCGGAAATCGCCTGGGTCGGCAAGACCGAAGAGCAGCTCAAGGAAGAAGGCATCCCCTATAAGACGGGCGCCTTCCCCTTCGCCGCCAACGGTCGCGCCGTGGCGATGAACGAGGGCATCGGCCAGGTCAAGATGATCGCCCACGCCGAAACCGATCGCATCCTCGGCGTGCACATGGTCGGCCCGGTGGTCTCCGAACTGATCCACGAGTGCGTCGTGGCGATGGAGTTCAAGGGCTCGTCGGAAGACCTGGCCCGCATCGTCCACGCCCACCCCGCCCTGTCGGAAGTCGTGCACGAAGCCGCCCTCTCGGTCGACAAGCGCGCCATCCACAAGGGCAACTGACCTAGCCCGCGCCACCGAAGCCCGCCCCTGCCCCAAGCAAGGGCGGGCTTCGTCGTTTCAGGCAGGCCTTGTCCTCGCAGGCAGGTGTTTTTGTAGCAACTGTGTCCACCCTCATGGGGTAGGCGCCGCGGCTATCGCCTCTCGCATCCGCGCGTTGAGGATGACGATCAGCTTCCGCATGACGGCGACCAGTGCCAGTTTCTTGGGTTTCCCGCGGCCGATGAGCGCTGCATAAAAGGCCTTCAGCTGAGGGTCGTGGTGGGCGGCCGTCAACGCCGACATGTATAGCGCCGATCGTGGACCCGCGCGACCTCCCCAGGTGCTTCGTTGGCCGACGAAGAAGCCGCTGTCGCGGTTGAGTGGGGCCACGCCCACGAGCTTGGCGATCGCCTTGCGGCTGAGGTGGCCCAGCTCGGGCAGGTCGCAGATCATCGTCGCGACCATCGCCGGGCCCACGCCCTTGATGGTGCGGGCGATCCGGGCCTGCGGGGTGTCCTTGATGAGGTCGGCGATCACCTGCTCGATACGGTGCAGGGCCTGCTCCATGTAAGCGATGTGCGCGTCGAGATCGGCGCGAAGGATGGGGTCGTCCAACTGCCGCCGACGCTGCTTTTCCGTGGCAATGTTCTGCACCAGGTGATCGCGCCGCGCCTTGTATTGCCGCAGTTTGGCGGCGTCTGCATCGAGCGGCTGGAACGGCACCAGATCGATCACACTGGCCACGTGGGCGAGGATTCTGGCATCGATCCGGTCTGTTTTGGCCAGCTGCCCCGTCGCCCGGGCGAACGAGCGGACTTGCCGCGGATTGATCCGACGCATGGGCAAGCCGGCTTCGTGCAGGGCACCCAACGCGCGCTGTTCGTAGCCCCCGGTGGCCTCCAGAACGACCTGGCCAGGCCCGTACGGCTTCAGCCAGGTCACCAGGGCCCGCCAGCCGGCGGCACCGTTATCGAATCGCCTGACTTCGTTCTGCTGGAACACGGCCACGTCCAGGTAGGCCTTGCTCACGTCCACGCCCGCGCCGATGCCGTTCATCTCGATCTCCGCTAGCCTAGGGATGTCGAGAGCCCTTCCCGCCAGGCCCAGCCTTATTTCCGAGCGCCTACTCGGGCAACTGTTCGGGCGTATGGCAGGAAGATCCGGCGTGGCGACCTAGCTACAACGCGATCGATCGATCCAGGAGCGCAACGGTCAGCCACGCCGGCTCTCGGCACCTACTTTCGCGCAATCGGGACAAATAAGGAGCGCACGCTGTGCGCGACATCTTTTCGCGAGATGTCGCAAGGCTTGCCGCTCTCTCGCCTGGCCGGTTCGCGCACATCGTGCGCTCCTACGCGCCAGACCGGTTCGCGCACAACGTGCGCTCCTACAAATACATCGGAGACTTCAACCATGCGTGAGATCAGATCCCTCTGCGTCTACTGCGGATCCAACAGCGGCTCGCATCCGGCGTATGTCGAAGCGGCCACGGCCTTCGGGCAGCGGATGGCCCGCGAGGGCATCGCCCTGGTCTACGGCGGGGGCAAGGTCGGCCTCATGGGCACCGTGGCCGACGCCGTGCTCGCTGCGGGTGGCCGCGTCATCGGGGTCATTCCGCGCCAGCTGGTGGAAAAGGAAGTCGCCCACACCGGGCTGTCCGAATTGCAGGTGGTCGAGACGATGCACCAGCGCAAGACGCGCATGTACGAGCTGTCCGACGCCTTCGTCGCGCTGCCGGGCGGCTTTGGCACCATGGACGAGATGTTCGAGATGCTGACCTGGGCCCAGCTGGGCCTGCACAGCTACCCCTGCGCCTTCCTGGACGTTCGGGGTTTCTACCAGGGACTGGCGGCGAGCATGGATCACATGGTGGCCGAGGGCTTCGTCAAGCCGACCCAGCGCGACCAGGTGTGGTTCGG
Organism: Luteibacter sp. 9135; assembly: GCF_000745005.1. Classification (NCBI taxonomy): domain Bacteria; kingdom Pseudomonadati; phylum Pseudomonadota; class Gammaproteobacteria; order Lysobacterales; family Rhodanobacteraceae; genus Luteibacter; species Luteibacter sp. 9135. Next base: position 3,969,913 of record NZ_JQNB01000001.1, read on the forward strand.
CGACGACATCGACGCCCTGTTCGACTGGATGAAGCATTACGAATCCAGCTATACGCCCAAATGGATCACTACCACATCGGTCGATACGGGCGATTGAGGGCGGCACCGGCCCTGTTAAGTCACTGTCGAGGCAGGTTTAACCCGCCCGGCCATTGATACGGGCGCATCGGTCGGTAGAATGGCCTATCGCCAGAGGCGCAACGCGTGACGGATTACCGTCACGCGTGGTTATCGAAGACGCCCGCCCGGATGGCGGGGGTCACCAAGGAAACACATCGGGCGTTGCCCGGGGGAAAGTGAATGGCTCGCATCCTGATCGTCGACGATTCGCCGTCGCAGCTGCTGGGAATCAAGCGCATCGTCGAGAAGCTGGGCCACGAGGCCATCACCGCCGAGGACGGTGCCCAGGGTGTCGAAGTCGCCAAGCGCGAGATCCCCGACCTCATCCTGATGGACGTCGTCATGCCCAACCTCAACGGGTTCCAGGCCACGCGCACCATCAGCAAAGAAGAGGCGACCAAGCACATCCCGATCATCCTGGTCACCACCAAGGACCAGGACACCGACAAGGTATGGGGTCTGCGCCAGGGCGCCAGGGCGTACGTGGTCAAGCCCATCAAGGAAGACGAGCTGATCGCCGCCCTGAAGGAACACCTGCCGGCCTGACCGCCGGATCGGACAACGTCCGGTCGCACGGACGATGCCTGTAGGAGCGCACGATGTGCGCGAAAAGCCGAAAAAGCGGTGATGAGGCAAGCCACAAAGGTTCGGCAAGCCCCATCGCGCACATCGTGCGCTCCTACACACACCCCGCGACGAGTCAGCGGCGGGGGTCGAAGCCGCTGAAGGCGTCCTTGAACTCCGCGTAGGCCGCTTGCTCTTCGTGCGTTTCCGGCACGGGGACGCGAATCTCCAGCACCACGATCTGGTCGCCGGGCTCCGAGCCCGGCAGGCCACGCCCCTTGAGGCGCAGCTTGCGACCTGACTGCGAGCCCGCGGGGATGCGCAGGTCCACGTGGCCGCCCAGGGTCGGCACGGGCACCGTGGCACCCAGCGCGGCTTCCCACGGGGTGATGGGCAGCGTGTGCGTGACGGTACGGCCGTCGAGGCGGAAGCGCGCATCGTCGCGGATGCCGATCTCCAGCAGCAGATCGCCCGAGGGGCCACCACCGGCGCCCGGGTGCCCCTGTCCGGCCAGACGGATCGTCTGCCCCGACGCGATGCCCGCAGGGATCTTCACTTCCAGCGTGCGCTCGCCGCCGTTCGAGTCGTTCAGCACCACGCGCGTCTTGCCGCCGGTGAAGGCGGTCTGCAGGTCGGTCTCGATCCTGGCCTGGATATCCCGGCCGCGACGCGCCTGGGCCTGCTGCTGCGGCCCCCTGCCCCGCCCGGCACCGCCGAACAGGCTTTCGAAGAAGTCGCTGAAGTCGCCGCCACCGCGGCCACCCATGTCACCGAAGTCGAAGCCACCACCGCCCTGGCCGAAGCCCGGGGGCGGACGGAACTGCTCGCCCTGGCGATAACCGCCGGCGCGGATCTGGTCGTACTGGCGGCGCTTTTCGGGATCTTTCAGGGCCTCGTTGGCCTCATTGATCGCCTTGAACTTTTCCTCGGCTCCCGGCTCCTTGTTTTTGTCGGGATGGTATTTACGGGCAAGCTTGCGGTACGCCGCCTTGATCTCGGCGTCGGTCGCATCGGGCTTGACCCCTAAGGCTTCGTAGTAATCCTTGAACTCCACAGGCTCTCCCGGGCTTGTGTCGACAACCAAAAAAACAAAATGCCCGCGGCGGAACGTGTCCACCGCGGGCCAGGCTTCCAAGCTTAGAGCGAATCAGCCCGCGGCGTTAACCATAATGCAACGATACGTGACAAAGCTGGCTCATCTCTCTGACTCCCAAGAAGTTTTTCGGCCGACTGGCCGTATGGGATGAAAGATATGACCGCCGCGGCGCGATTCAAGAGCACGCGGGCGACGGTTGCCGTCGCTTCAGCAAAAGCGCCTTCCCGTACACTCGGCACTTCCATCACCCCAAGGACCTTGCCATGACCATTGCCGTCGGCGATCGCATTCCCGAAGCCACGCTAGCCGTCTTCCAGGACGGCATCCAGACCGTCTCCAGCACCGACGTCCTCGGTAAAGGCAAGGTGGTGCTGTTCGCGGTACCCGGTGCCTTCACCCCGACCTGCTCCAACAAGCACCTGCCCGGCTACATCCAGCACCTGGAGGATTTCAAGGCACGCGGGGTCACGGTGGCCTGCCTGTCCGTGAACGATGCCTTCGTGATGCACGCCTGGGGCGAATCGCAAGGGGTGCCCGACGGGCTGCTGATGCTCGGCGATGGCAATGCCACGTTTGCCAAGGCCATGGGCCTGGAACTGGACGGCACCAAGAACGGCATGGGTATTCGCGCGAAGCGTTTCGCCCTCTACGCGGAAGATGGCGTGGTCAAGGTGCTGAACGTCGAGGCGCCCGGCGAGTTCCGCGTGTCGACGGCGGAGACGATGTTGCAGGCGATCGACGGCTGAAAAAAAACCCCCGCGTATACCGCGGGGGTTTCTCGTGACGCGTCGATCGGTTTACGCGTCGCTCGGTTCGGTGCCTTCGTCGTCCACCGGACCGCTTTCGACCGGCGGCATGTCCGCCGCGGCATCGCCATCGATGGCAGCAAGATCGCCGGCAAGCTCGCCGTCGATCTCCAGCTCCTCTTCCGCTTCCAGGCGCACGATGCCGATCAGCGTCTCGTCCTTGGGCAGCTTGATCAGGGTGACGCCCTGCGTGTTGCGGCTGAGCTGCGAGACTTCCGACACACGCGTGCGCACCAGCGTGCCCTGGTCGGAGATCAGCATCAGTTGCTGCGTCTCGGTGACCTGGGTGGCGGCCACGAGCTGGCCGTTACGATCCGAGCACTGGATGGCGATGACGCCTTGGGTGCCGCGGCCCTTCTTCGGGAATTCCTGCAGTTCGGTGCGCTTGCCGTAGCCACGCGCCGTGGCGGTGAGGATGTCGCCCTCGCCCTTGGCCACGATCAGCGAGACCACCTCGGAACCGTCGGCGAGGCGCATGCCGCGCACACCGGTGGCCGTACGACCCATGGAGCGGACGGTGCCTTCGTCGAAGCGCACCGACTTGCCGTTGGAGGCGAACAGCAGGACGTCGCTTTCGCCGTTGGTCATGGCGACGTCGACCAGCGCATCGCCCTCGTCGAGGTTGATGGCGGCCTTGCCCTTCTGCAGCTGGAACGCGAACTCCGTCAGCGGCGTTTTCTTCACCGTGCCGTGGCGGGTGGCGAAGAAGACGAAGCAGGTCGGGTCGTAGTCGCGCACCGGCAGCAGTGCCTGCACCTTCTCGCCCTCGCCCAGCGGCAGGAGGTTGACGATGGGCTTGCCGCGCGCACCCGGGCCGGCTTCCGGCATCTGGTACACCTTGAGCCAGTAGACGCGGCCGGTGCTGGTGAAGGTGAGCAGCGTGTCGTGCGTATTCACCACCCACAGCTGCTGCACCACGTCTTCGTTCTTCAGCGCCGACGCCGAACGGCCCTTGCCGCCGCGCTTCTGCGCACGGTAGAGGCTGGCCGGCTGCCGCTTGATGTAGCCGGTGTGCGAGAGCGTGACCACGACATCCTCGGGCGCGATGAGGTCGAGGACGTTGAGGTCTTCCTGCGAATGCTGGATCTCGGTGCGACGGGCGTCGCCGTAGTCCGTGCGGATCTGTTCCAGTTCCTCGCGGATGACTTCGAGCAAGCGCGCCGGGTTTTCCAGGATGTCGATGAGCCCACGGATGGCCTCGAGGATTTCCTTGTACTCGTCGGAGAGTTTTTCCTGCTCCAGGCCGGTGAGGCGATGCAGGCGCATCTGCAGGATCTCGGTGGCCTGGGCTTCGGACAGCTGGTAGCCGTCGTCACGCAGGCCGTCGCGCGGGTCCATGTCTTCCGGACGCGAGGACGATGCGCCGGTGGCGGCGAGCAGCGCCTTGACCAGGCCCGGCTCCCAGCGACGCGCGACCATGCGCTCGCGGGCTTCCTGCGAGGAGGCCGACGTGCGGATCAGTTCGATCATTTCGTCGATGTTGGCCAGGGCCACCGTCAGGCCTTCGAGGATGTGCGCGCGCTGGCGTGCCTTGCGCAGGTCGAAGATGGTGCGACGGGTGACGACTTCGCGGCGATGGCGGATGAACGCCTCGAGGATGTCCTTGAGGTTCATCAGCTTCGGCTGGCCGTCGAGCAGCGCGACCATGTTGATGCCGAAGGTGACCTGCAACTGCGTCTGCTGGAACAGGTTGTTCAGCACCACGTCGCCCATGGCGTCGCGGCGGATCTCGATGACCACGCGCATGCCGTCCTTGTCGGACTCGTCGCGCAGCTCGCTGATGCCTTCGAGCTTCTTTTCCTTGACCAGCTCGGCGATCTTCTCGATCAGCCGCGCCTTGTTGACCTGGTAGGGAAGCTCGTGGATGAGGATGGTTTCGCGACCGTTGGCCTCGGTTTCGATCTCGGTGCGCGCGCGCACCAGGATGCGGCCACGGCCCGTGCGATAGGCCTCGACGATGCCGGAGGAGCCGTTGATGATGCCGGCGGTCGGGAAATCCGGACCGGGGATATGCGTCATCAGCTCGTCGACGCCGAGCGAGGGTTCCTCGATCAGCGCCAGCGTGGCGTTGATCACCTCGGTCATGTTGTGCGGCGGGATGTTGGTCGCCATACCCACGGCGATACCCGCGGAACCGTTGACCAGCAGGTTGGGAACGCGCGCCGGCAGAACCAGCGGCTCGCTTTCGCTTTCGTCGTAGTTCGGCCCGAAGTCGACGGTTTCCTTGTCGATATCGGCGAGCAGTTCGTGCGTGAGGCGCGACATGCGCACCTCGGTGTATCGCATGGCGGCGGCGTTGTCGCCGTCGACCGAACCGAAGTTACCCTGGCCGTCGACCAGCATGTAGCGCAGCGAGAACGGCTGGGCCATGCGGACGATCGCGTCGTAGACCGACGAATCGCCATGCGGGTGGTATTTACCGATGACGTCACCGACCACGCGGGCCGATTTCTTGTAGGCACGGTTCCAGCCGTTGCCCAGCTCGTTCATGGCGAACAGAACGCGTCGATGTACCGGCTTGAGGCCGTCGCGCACATCGGGCAGTGCACGCCCGACGATGACGCTCATCGCGTAGTCGAGATAGCTCTGGCGCATCTCGTCTTCGATATTGACGCGAATGATTTCTTTGGCGAGTTCTGCCATCAAACGGCTTCCTGGATGTCCATCAAAATGCCCCCGTCACCCGCATGTGTCGCGGTATCGCGACGCGGCCGACCCAACCTGTCGATGGTATCACAACGGGTGTGGAAAAGACAGCTAAAAAGAGCGTAAAAACAATTACTTACGCAGCTGTTTTCCGACTGCGGAAAAGCAGGGTCCTGGCGAACAGGAAATTGGCCGTGGCGCCGACCGCGGAGCCCGCCGCCACGGCCACCGCGGGCCAGGGACGCATCGCGGGAAACACCTCGAGCACGACGAGGTAGACGCCGTTGTTGACCACCGCGCCGGCGGCCATCAGACCCATCCAGTGGAGCCATTCCGCGCGCGCGCTGCGCCCGGACTGGCGGTGCGCGAAGGTGTGCCGACGGTTCCACCACCAGGTGACCGTGGCCGCCGACAGGAACGACACGATACGCGCGGTGTAGATGTTCCAGCCGGCGAAGCTGACCAGCGACTGGGCGATGCCGGCGTCGACCAGCAGGCCCAGCACGCCCCCCACCGCGAACAACAGCAGTTCGCGGCGGACATGGCTCACGGGAACAGTGTCCGCATCTGCGTTTCGTCGGGCTTGAGGATCACGCCGCGCTCGGTGACGATGGCGTCGATCAACGCCGCGGGGGTCACGTCGAACACCGGATTCCATGCGTCCGCGCCTTCGATCACGGTGCGGGTGCCGGACATCGACAACAGTTCCGCCGCGTCGCGCAGTTCGATCTCGATGTCGTCGCCGTGGGCGGTGGCCATGTCCACCGTGGTCGACGGGGCCACCACCATGAATTTGACCCCATGGTGCCGCGCCGCGATGGCGAGCTGGTAGGTACCGATCTTGTTGGCGGTGTCGCCGTTGGCGGCGATGCGGTCCGCACCTACGATCACCCACTTCACCTTGCCGTCCTTGAGCAGGTGCGATGCGGCGGAGTCGGCGATCAGGCGCGCGGGGATGCCGTCGCGCACCAGCTCCCACATGGTCAGGCGGGCGCCCTGCTGCCAGGGCCGTGTTTCGCCGGCGTAGACCTGTTCGATGTGCCCGGAAGCGACGCCCGCGCGGATGACACCGAGCGCGGTGCCGTAACCGGCCGTGGCCAGCGAGCCGGTGTTGCAGTGGGTGAGCACGTGCGAGCCCGGCTCGATCAGGGCGGCACCCAGTTCGCCCATGTGGCGGTTGGCGGCGAGGTCCTCGTCCTGGATGGCCTGGGCCTCGCGCGTCAGTGCGTCGGTGTCGGCACCCTCGGCGATGCGGCGGTTCATGCGATCCAGCGCCCACATCAGGTTGACCGCCGTGGGCCGCGCCGCGCGCAGCGTGGCCAACGCGGCCGGCAGGTCCTGCCCTGCCCGCGCCGCCAGCACCACGCCCCAGGCGGCGGCGATGCCGATCGCGGGTGCGCCGCGCACGGCCAGGTCACGGATAGCGGTGGTGACGTGCTCGGCCGAGGTGCTGTCGAACCAGACTTCCTCGGCGGGAAGCCGCCGCTGGTCGAGCAGGCGCAGGCGATCGCCGTGCCATTGCACGGCACGAATGGAATCGTGGGAGGCGTGGGTGTTCATCGGCGCATTATCGCATTGGCGGCGGGGGTGGCGCATCGCAGTCGGGTGGCGCATCGCGAGGGGTTTCGCGCCCATCGCGCGCTCCTACCGGGCGGCCAGCCACGCGTGGATGGCGGGGGGAACCTGCTTTTGCGCGCGGCCGGAGACGTAGATGCCGATGTGGCCACCCTGGAAGGCCAGGGCCGTGTAGTCGTCGCTGCCGATGGCCTCGCCCATGGGTGTCGAGGCGGCGGGCGGCACCAGGTGATCCTGCTCGGCATAAACGTTGAGCACGGGCTGCGTGATGTGCTTCAGGTCGACCCGGCGGGTGCCGATCATCGCCTCGCCCTTGATCAACAGGTTTTTCTGGAAGAAATCGCGCGCGAACTCGCGGAACGCCTCGCCCGCCTGGTCCGGCGAATCGAATATCCACTTTTCCATGCGCAGGAAGTTTTCCACTTCCTGCGGGTTGTCCAGGATGTCGACCAGGCTGACGTACTTCTGCTGGTTGAGCCGCACCGGCTTCAACGTGAGGTAGGTGAAGTTCATCAGGTCGGCGGGGATGTTGCCCATCGTGTCGACGAACAGGTCGATGTCGATGTTGCGCGCCCAGTGCGACAGCATGTTGTCCGGCGTATGGAAGTCCACCGGCGTGACCATGGTGACGAGGTTGCGCACCTTTTTCGGATGCAGCGCGGCATAGCACAGCGAGAACACCCCGCCCTGGCAGATGCCGAGCAGGTTCAACGCTTCGTCGCCATGACGCGCACGTACGACATCGACACAACGATCGAGATAACCGTCGATGTAATCCTCGAGCGTGAGCCAGCGGTCGGCGCCGTCGGGGTAGCCCCAGTCGATCAGGTAGACGTCTTCACCCTGCTCGAGCAGGTTGCGTACCATCGAGCGATCTTCCTGCAAGTCGACCATCCACGGCGTGTTGACCAGCGCGTAGCAGATCAGCAGCGGTGTCTTCGCCGTCGGCCCCTTGCTGCCCTTGAAGTGCCAGAGGGTGAGCTTGTCTTCCGTATAGACGGCTTCGCGCGGCGTCGTGCCGAGTTCGATCGGGCCGACGTGTTTCAGCGTTTCCATACCGGCCTCGAGCTTGCGCCGGAAGGCTTCCACTTCGGCCTGTGCACGGACCGGGTCGAACGAGAACGGTTGGTCGCTCATCGCTTCTTGCCCCTGGCGGTCGGACGCGTCGGTGGAGCCTTCTTCACGGCAGCCTTCTTTACCGGGGCCGTCTTCGCAGCGGTCTTCGTCGCACCGACCTTCTTCGCCGAAGCAGGCGTTACCGCAGGCCGTGAGGCCACCCTCGAACCGCGCAGCGCGGCGATTTCGGCCTTCAGCGCATCGACCTCGGAGGCCACGCACTGCAGCTTGCGCAACTCGCGACGCACCGATTGCAGGCGCTCGCCCAGACTGTCGATCTCGGTCCGGGTGGGCATGCCGACCTGGACGGCGAAACGTTCGATCTGTTTCTGCTGCAGCAGCTTCAGCCGCATCTGCGCGTTGACCAGGGCGGCGTAGACATCCTTGAATTCTTCCGACAGCGCGGCCTCGCCATAGCTCTCTTCGGCGAGATTGACCCAACGGTCGTATACCGAGCGCATGGAATCGGCATCGGTGGGCGGCGCCTGCTGGCGCAACGCCGCCGTTGCGCGATCCTGCACGCCTTGCAGCAGCGCCTGGTAGCGCTGGTAGTGCTCTGCGTAGTCGATCCAGGCACGCAGCAGTGCCTGCTGTTCTTCCTGCTGCTCGCGGGTCAGGCCGAACGCCGGCATCGACAACGCTTCGCGCGCCACGCGGGCCCAGTCGTCGAAGGGCTGCGTGCCCGGGGAGGCTGCCGCGCCAGGCGGCGCCCCGTAACCGAACGGCCCCGTGCCAGGCGAGCCCGCCATGAACGGCGGCATGCCCGGCCCCCCGGGCCCGAACGGCATCGGACCGATACCCGCCCCGCCGAACGGCGGCGTGCCGCCCATGGCAAAGGGCGCCGCGAGCGGCTCACCAGAGGTGAACGAGCGCATCCAGTCGCCGTAGCCACCGAGGCCGGTGAACATGCGGGACATGATGTCGGCGGGACCGACCTCGCCCACCGCCTCGGCCTTGGGGTCGAACTGGCGCGACCAGGCCTCGAGGCCGTCGCGGACCAGGGCCTGGTACTGATCGATGAAATCGTGGGGTTTGTCAGCCATGCCGCTATGGTACGGCACTCACGGCGTCACCTCGAATACGGCTTCCCGGTCGGCCGCGGAACGGCCGCCGACCCACACGGTGTAGCGCGCCGGCTCGACCACCTGGACGCTTCGGCGGTTCCAGAACGAGAGTTCGGCAAAACCGAGCGGGAAGGTGACCTGCTTCGACTCGCCGGGTTGCAGGCTCACCCGCTGGAAGCCCTGGAGGCTACGCACCGGCTGCTCGAGGCTGGCACCGAGGTTGCGCACGTAGAGCTGGACCACTTCCGTGCCCGCACGTTTGCCGGTGTTCTTCACGGTGGCGGTGACCGTGACCAGATCGTTCGCACCGGGTCGGTTCGCTTCCGTGAGCGGCACGCTCGAGCGCGACACGGTTACGTCGGCGTAGCCGAACGTGGTGTACGACAAGCCGTGGCCGAACGGGTAAAGGGCTTCGTTGGGCGTGTCGATGTAACGCGACACGAAGGTCGTGTCGTGCGAGGGAGGCTGCCGCGTATCGGCGTCATGCGCGGGGCGTCCCGTCGGGAACGCGTTGTAGTACAGCGGCTCCTGCCCTTCCGTGTACGGGAAGCTCATGGTCAGCTTGCCGCTGGGCGCCACGTCGCCGAACACCACGTCGGCCACCGCGTTGCCCGCCTCGACACCCGGGAACCATACGGCCATGATCGCCGGCACGTGCCGGTCGGCCCAGTCGAGCACGAGCGGACGACCCGAGAACACGAGCAGTACGACCGGCTTGCCGCTTGCCACGACCTGTTCGAGCAGCGTCTGCTGGTTGCCCGGCAACCCCAGGTGCGCGCGTGCGCCCGCTTCGCCACTCATGTGCGCGGCCTCGCCCAGCGCCATGACGACCACGTCCGCGCGTGCCGCTGCCTTCAGCGCGTCGGCGAAGCCGGCCTCCGAATCGCCATCGATCGCCGTGCCCTGCGCGTAGATCAACTCACCGCCGTTCGCTTTCAGCCGGTCGCCAAGTCCCCTGCGCAAGGTGGTGAAATCGTCGAACGTGCGCGCGCCACCCCACGGGCCCTGCATCTCCTTCGCCGCATCCGCCAGCGGACCGATCAAGGCAACGTGTCGTACATGGGCGTCGAGCGGCAGCAATGGCGTGGCTCCGACCATGCCGTTCTTCAGCAGCACGAACGACTCCTCCGCCGCGCGGCGGGCCAGCGTACGGTTCGCGGCCGACGGCCCGGTGGGCTCGACGCCACGCGCGTACGGGTGCTCGAAGAGGCCGAGGGCGAATTTCACCCGCAGGACACGGCGCACGGCTTCGTCCACCGTGGCCATCGACAGCTTGCCCTGGGCCAGCAGCGCGGGAATCTGCGTGTCGTAGTAATGGCTCATCATGTCCATTTCCACGCCCGCCTGCAGCGCCTTGCGCGTGGCGGTGGCCGCATCCGGCGCGATGCCGTGATGGGTCAGTTCCATGATCGCCGTGTAGTCGCTGACGACGAAGCCGTTGAAGCCCCACTCCTTCCGCAGCACGTCGGTCATGAGGTAGGGATCGGCCGTGGCCGGTACACCGTTGAGCGCGTTGAACGCGCTCATCATCGTCGCCGCGCCCTCGTCGACCGCCGCGCGATACGGCGGCAGGTAGACCTGACGCAGACGCACGTCGGACATGTCGGTGGTGTTGTATTCCCTGCCCGCTTCGGCGGCACCGTACGCAGCAAAATGCTTGACCGACGCCGCCACGCTTTCAGGGTCGGCCAGGTCGTTGCCCTGGTAGCCACGGATATACGCGCGGGCGATGGCCGCGCCCAGGTACGCATCCTCGCCGGCGCCCTCCGCCGACCGACCCCAGCGCGCGTCGCGCGAGACATCGACCATCGGCGAGAACACCCATTTCACGCCGCCGCGGGTCGCTTCGAGCGCGGCCATGCGTGACAGGTCCTGCACGAGCTGCGGATCCCACGTCGCCGAAAGCGCCAGCGGAATCGGATAGATGGTGCGATAGCCGTGGATGATGTCCGCGCCAAACAGCAAGGGGATGCCGAGGCGACTCTTCAGCGCGGCCTCCTGGAAGGGCCGCGTCTTCGCCGCGCCGACCAGGTTGAGCACGGAGCCCAATTCACCCTTGCGGGCGAGCGCCATCGTGTCGACCTTCGTGCGTGTTTCCGGGTTCGGCGCGAACGCATCGGTGTCCGTCGCCGTCGATCCGCCCTGGGCGGCGTACTGCGAAAGCTGGCCGACCTTCTCCTGCAACGTCATGCGCGCCAGCAGCGCATCGACCTTCCTTTCGATGTCGGGAGACGCGATCTGCGCGTTCGAAGGCGCGGCGGCCGTGTCGGTGGCGTGCGCGGGGCAGACCGCGACGGGCACCGCGGCGAGGCCGAGCGCGATGCAAAAGCCAAGGCGGATGGGGTGCGGCATGGTCGGCTCCGAGGGCGCGATAACCCGCCGAGACTGCCAGCGAAACGTTTACATCGCCATGGGTATCGGTCACGGATGGAAGCGCTCAGCGCGTGCCGATGCCGTCCAGGAAAACGCCCACCAGATGATCCACGCGCGATGTCGTCGTGACATCCTGTTCGACCGACAGGCAGATGGCCATCACGACGCAGACCAGGTCACCCACAGTCACGTCGCCACGGATCACGCCCGCCGCCTGTGCGCGTTCGAGCAGACGCTGCGCTTCTTGGCTGCTGGCCTGACACCCCGCAGCGCCGCTCTTGAGCACGGCGCCCAGCGACGCAGCCAGCCCGCGGTAATGGGTGGTGTGGCCGACCAACTCACGGACGAAGCTGCGCACCGATGCATCCGCGCCGAGGGCATCGCGCGTCCGGCTGGCCTCGGCGAGCTCGAGCAGGCGCGTGTCGCTCAGCGCCGCAAGCAGCTCGTCCCTTGTAGCGAAACGACGATAAAGCGTGCCGATGCCGACCCCGGCGCGCTTGGCGACCTCCTCGAGCGAGGCGTCGGCTCCGCGCTCGACGAACACCGCCTCCGCCGCCTCGAGAATCCGCTTACGGTTACGCGCAGCATCCGCGCGAAGCGGCGCATCGTCAGTGGTCAGCTTTCGGTTCATGAACTCCCTCGATTGCGAAGTGGATGATGCCTCCATATACTAAGTGAAGCAATCCTCCACTTCATAAGGAATCTGGTATGGCACAGCGATTCGAGAACAAGGTAGTCGTCATCACGGGCGGCAGCGAAGGTATCGGGCTGGCGACGGCCAAGGCCTTCGTCGCCGAGGGAGCCACGGTCTACATCACCGGCCGCCGGCAGGACCGGCTCGATGCAGCGGTGCGCGAGATCGGCGCTGGCGCCATCGGCGTCCAGGGCGACGCCTCGCGTCTGGACGATCTGGACCGCCTGTACGACATCGTCAAGCGCGACCACGGCAAGGTGGACGTGGTCTTCGGCAATGCCGGTATCGCTGAATCCGACGCACGTCCCCTGGGTGAGATCGATGAAGCCGCCTTCGAACACATCTTCGGCCTCAACGTGCGCGGCCTGATCTTCACCGTGCAAAAAGCGCTTCCGCTGATGGCCAAGGGCGGCGCCGTGGTGCTCAACGGTTCGGTGGCCGGCAGTAAGGGCTTCCCGGGTCAGTCGCTGTATAACGCAAGCAAGGCGGCCGTGCGCTCGTTCGCCCGCAGTTGGACGTCCGATCTGAAGGACCGCGGCATCCGCGTCAACGTGGTATCGCCCAGCGGCACCGAAACGAAGCTGATGCGCGGCTACCTGGACACGCGGCCGGGCGTGGAAGACATGTTCAACCAGGTGGTGCCCCTCGGCCGCCTGGGGCAGCCGGATGAAATGGCCCGCGCCGTGCTGTTCCTGGCGTCGGACGAGAGCAGCTACATCGCCGGTACCGAACTCTTCGTGGATGGCGGTCTGCTGGCTGTGTAAGAAGGGCCATCGCGGATTGCCGTGGAGGGCTCGCCTGCGGCATCGCGTTGGGCCTCGAGCCTTGGCGTCTGGGAGCAAGAGCCGGCGGGTGCCACCCTCGGGGCCACGCCTGCGACGACCCGTCAATGAAGGGCCGCGTGCGCGTCCGTTTATTGATTGCCCTTCGGGCCGGGTCGGGCTTCGAAAGGGGGTTTTCGACTCGACATCCTGTCTCGCGAAAACGGCCGGCCGTCCTGGCCGGCCCCCTTCAGGCCTTGTCCGTTCGAATCCCTCGCCTGCGGCTACCGGCCACGAGGTGGCACCCGCCGGCTCTTTCGACGACTGAGGTTGCGTGTGGGAAAGGCTAAGAGCTGGGTTTCGCTTCGTTGCTGGGAACGCTCGCTTGGCTGATGCGCACGGCATCGGTCGCCTTAGGTACGTCGAGGGTTCGCGCACGTGCGTGCGCTCCTTATTTGTCCCGATTGCGCGAAAGTAGGTGCCGAGAGCCGGCGTGGCTGACCGTTGCGCTCCTGGATCGATCGATCGCGTTGTAGCTAGGTCGCCACGCCGGATCTTCCTGCCATACGCCCGAACAGTTGCCCGAGTAGGCGCTCGGAAATAAGGCTGGGCCTGGCGGGAAGGGCTCTCGACATCCCTAGGCTAGCGGAGATCGAGATGAACGGCATCGGCGCGGGCGTGGACGTGAGCAAGGCCTACCTGGACGTGGCCGTGTTCCAGCAGAACGAAGTCAGGCGATTCGATAACGGTGCCGCCGGCTGGCGGGCCCTGGTGACCTGGCTGAAGCCGTACGGGCCTGGCCAGGTCGTTCTGGAGGCCACCGGGGGCTACGAACAGCGCGCGTTGGGTGCCCTGCACGAAGCCGGCTTGCCCATGCGTCGGATCAATCCGCGGCAAGTCCGCTCGTTCGCCCGGGCGACGGGGCAGCTGGCCAAAACAGACCGGATCGATGCCAGAATCCTCGCCCACGTGGCCAGTGTGATCGATCTGGTGCCGTTCCAGCCGCTCGATGCAGACGCCGCCAAACTGCGGCAATACAAGGCGCGGCGCGATCACCTGGTGCAGAACATTGCCACGGAAAAGCAGCGTCGGCGGCAGTTGGACGACCCCATCCTTCGCGCCGATCTCGACGCGCACATCGCTTACATGGAGCAGGCCCTGCACCGTATCGAGCAGGTGATCGCCGACCTCATCAAGGACACCCCGCAGGCCCGGATCGACCGCACCATCAAGGGCGTGGGCCCGGCGATGGTCGCGACGATGATCTGCGACCTGCCCGAGCTGGGCCACCTCAGCCGCAAGGCGATCGCCAAGCTCGTGGGCGTGGCCCCACTCAACCGCGACAGCGGCTTCTTCGTCGGCCAACGAAGCACCTGGGGAGGTCGCGCGGGTCCACGATCGGCGCTATACATGTCGGCGTTGACGGCCGCCCACCACGACCCTCAGCTGAAGGCCTTTTATGCAGCGCTCATCGGCCGCGGGAAACCCAAGAAACTGGCACTGGTCGCCGTCATGCGGAAGCTGATCGTCATCCTCAACGCGCGGATGCGAGAGGCGATAGCCGCGGCGCCTACCCCATGAGGGTGGACACAGTTGCTACCCATGCGGCGGATCAGGCGTTGGATATGCCACAACCTGTCCTATCCCTGGGGTAGGAACCCACGATGTGGGCGAAAAGCCAACAAAGCGACGACGCCATACCCCGCACCTCTGCGACCGCTCGCGTCACAACCCACCTCAGTCTTGGAAAGAGCCGGCGGGTAGCCCCCTCGGTGCCGGTAGCCGCAGGCGAGGGATTCGCACAGATCAGGCCCGAAGGGGGCCGGCCAGGACGGCCGGCCGTTCTCGCGAGACAGGATGTCGAGTCGAGAACCCCTGTGCGAAGCCCGACCCGGGCCCGAAGGGCCATAAGGATACGGCCGCGCCAGCGGCCCTTCCTTAGCGGGTCGCCGTAGGCGTGGCACCGAGGGGGCTACCCGCCGGCTCTTGCCCCAAGGCGCCAAGGCCCAACGCGATGCCGAAGGCGAGCCCTCCCCCCAAACGCCCTGAACGAAAAAAACCCGGCGCCTCGCAGCGCCGGGTTCTTCATGCGTCGATGGCGACAGATCAGCCGGTGACGTTTTCGTCTTCGGTAACGGCCTTCATCGACAGGCGGATGCGGCCCTGCTTGTCGACTTCCAGCACCTTGACCTTGACGATGTCGCCTTCCTTGAGCTTGTCGGAGACCTTCTCGACGCGCTCGCTGGAAATCTGCGACACGTGCACCAGACCATCCTTGCCCGGCATGATCGTGACGAATGCGCCGAAGTCCATCAGCTTGGCGACCTTGCCCTCGTAGATGCGACCCGGCTCGACGTCCGACACGATCTGCTCGATGCGCTTGCGGGCGGCTTCGGCCGCTTCGCGGTTGACCGAGGCGATCACGACGTTGCCGTCGTCGGTGATGTCGATGGTGGTGCCGGTCTCTTCCGTGATCGAACGGATGGTGGCGCCACCCTTGCCGATCACTTCGCGGATCTTGTCCGGGTGGATCTTGATGGTCAGCAGGCGCGGTGCGAACTCGCTCATTTCCGAGCGGGCTTCGGTGATGCACTTGGCCATCTCGCCGAGGATGTGCAGGCGACCACGCTTGGCCTGGGCCAGCGCCGTGCGCATGATTTCCTCGGTGATGCCGTCGACCTTGATGTCCATCTGCAGCGCGGACACGCCATCGGCGGTACCGGCCACCTTGAAGTCCATGTCGCCGAGGTGATCTTCGTCACCGAGGATGTCGGAGAGCACGACGAAGTCGTTGCCTTCCTTCACCAGGCCCATGGCGATACCGGCGACCGGCGACTTCAGCGGAACGCCCGCGTCCATCATGGCCAGCGACGAACCGCAGACCGACGCCATCGACGAGGAACCGTTCGACTCGGTGATTTCCGAGACGACGCGGACGACGTACGGGAACTCTTCGATCGTCGGCTTGACGGCCTGCACGCCGCGCTTGGCAAGACGGCCGTGGCCGATCTCGCGACGCTTCGGGCTACCGACGCGACCGGTTTCACCGACCGAGAACGGAGGGAAGTTGTAATGGAACAGGAACGTGTCCTTCCACTCGCCTTCCGGCGCGTCGATGATCTGCGAGTCGCGCGTGGTGCCGAGCGTGGCGACCACCAGGGCCTGCGTTTCACCGCGGGTGAAGAGCGCCGAACCGTGCGTGCGCGGCAGGACGCCGACGCGCACCGAGATCGGGCGGACGTCGTCGAGCTGGCGACCGTCGATACGGACCTTCGTGCTGAGCACGCCATCGCGCAGGGTGCGGTACTCGACTTCGCCGAAGGCGTTGCCGATGTCGCCATCGGTCCAGCCATTGGCTTCGGCGTCGGCAGCGATGGCCGTCTTCACGTCGCTCTTGAGCGCGCTGATGACGTCACGACGGGCCAGCTTGTCGCGGATCTGGAAGGCTTCGGCGAAACGGTTGCCGACGGCGGCCTTGACCGCGTCGTACAGCGCCGTCTTGGCGACCGGGGCGTCCCACTTGAACGTCTTGACGCCGGCTTCGGCGACGAAGGCGTTGATCGTGTCGATCGCGGCCTGCATCTGCTGGTGGCCGAAGACCACCGAGCCGAGCATGACGTCTTCGCTGAGCAGCTTCGCTTCCGACTCGACCATCATCACGGCGCTGGAGGTGCCGGCCACGACGAGGTCGAGGTCGGAGGTCTTCAGCTGGGTGGCGGTCGGGTTGAGGATGTACTGGCCGTTGGCGTAACCGACGCGTGCCGCGCCGATCGGGCCCTTGAAGGGCACGCCGGCGAGCGACATGGCCGCCGAGGCGCCGAGCAGCGCCGGGATGTCACCATCCACTTCCGGGTTCAGCGAGACGACCTGGGCGATGACCTGGATCTCGTTGCGGAACTCTTCCGGGAACAGCGGACGAAGCGGACGATCGATGAGGCGCGAAGTCAGCGTCTCCTTCTCGGTCGGACGGCCTTCGCGCTTGAAGAAGCCACCCGGAATGCGACCCGCGGAGTAGAACTTCTCCATGTAGTCGACCGTGAGGGGGAAGAAGTCCTGGCCTTCGCGCGCCTTGGGCGCTGCGACGACCGTCACCAGGACGACCGTGCCGCCCATGCTGACCATGACCGCACCGGAGGCCTGCCGGGCGATTTCGCCCGTCTCCAGTGTGACTTCGTGAGAACCGTACTGGAATGACTTGGTTACTTTCGCCACTTCGATCTCTCCTCGTCCTGTTCCGGTGGTTTAGCGGCGCAGGCCGAGGCGTTCGATCAGGGTCTGGTAGCGAGCGAGATCGCTCTTCTTCAGATAGGCCAGCAGCTTCTTGCGCTGATTGACCATCTTGAGCAGACCGCGACGCGAGTGGTGGTCCTGCTTGTGTGCTGCGAAGTGCTCCTGCAGCGCGGTGATATTGGCGGACAGCAGGGCGACCTGGACTTCCGACGAGCCGGTGTCGTTCTCTTTGCGGCCGAAATCCTTGATGATCTGACCGGTCTGTTCAGGAGTAAGCATGTGTATCGATTCCTTAAAAGCGGATGCGAGACTTGCGCAACCTCAACGGCTACCGATGAAGTTGCGCAAGCCTCGCTTTTGAATGAAAGCTGTTAAACGAGCACGTAATTGTAACGTCCTGCGCGTAGCGGCAACAAGCCCGTTCACACGGGTGGCAGATTGAAGCCCCGAAGCACCCTCAGCACGCCATCTTCGCCGGTTTCGCCCAGCGCCATCAGACGCCCATCGGCGCCCCAGACACCGCAGCGGCCGGGCGCCACGCCCTGCCCCAGCGGCACCGGCTGGCCGAAACCGAGGACACGGGTCTGCTCCGGATCGAGTTCCACCCGGGGAATATGGCTGAGGCCGGCGGCCACCGGCAGGATCAGGGCCTCGAGCGGGTCGGGACCGGTCTCGACGGCGTCGCGCAACTGGTCGAGGGTGACCATGGTGGGCGCCATGAACGGTTCGACCCAGAGCCGGCGCAGGGCGGTCAGGTGCGCCCCGCAGCCCAGGTGGGCGCCGAAATCCACCGCCAGGCTGCGTACGTAGGTGCCCGAGCCGCACTCCACATGGAGCCGAACGGTGTCGCCCTGGCGTTCGATCACCTCGAGCCGGTAGACGTCCACCTCGCGGGCCGGCACGTCCACGGCCTCGCCGCGACGCGCACGCACGTAGAGCGGCACGCCATCCTGCTTGATCGCCGAATACGCGGGAGGAACCTGCACGATGTGCCCGCGCAGGGGGGCCAGCGCCGCTTCGATCGTCGCGTCGTCCAGCGGCGGCACCGGCCGCGTCTCGACGATGTCGCCTTCCAGGTCCGCCGTAGTCGTGGTCGCGCCCAGGCGCACCTCGGCCTCATAGGCCTTGCGCGAGCCCAGCAGCCAGCCGGCGATCTTGGTCGCTTCGCCGAAGCAAAGCGGCAACAGCCCCGTAGCAAGCGGATCGAGGCTGCCGGTGTGGCCGCCCTTGGCCGCGCCAACCAGCCGGCGCGCCGTCTGCAACGCCTGGTTGGAACTGAGGCCCAGCGGCTTGTCCAGGAGGAGGATGCCGTGGATGTCGAGGAAGGTTCGGCGTGTCATAAAAGAACATGTAGGAGCGCACGATGTGCGCGAAAAGCCAACAAAGCGGCGACGCAGCACCCCTAACCCTTGCGCGAAGCCAACAAAGCGGCGACGCGGCGCCCCACCCTATCGCGAGCCCGACGCGGCACCCAACCCTATCCCGAACCAGACGCAGCACCCCACCCCATCACGAGACCTGGATCGCGCACATCGTGCGCTCCTACGGGCGGGGTGGGTTTGGTTGGGGCGAGTGGATCAGGTTTCGTCGGCCGGGTCGGCGGGCGGGACGGGGTTTTCGCGCAGGAGGCGCTCGATGCGTTCGCCGTTGTCGACCGACTCGTCGTATTTGAACTTCAGCTGGGGCACCTTGCGCAGGATCATCGATTTGGACAGCGAATGACGAAACTCGGGAGCGAATTCCTTCAACGCCTTGACCACTTCGGCGGACTGATCCGGCATGAGCGCGGTGACCCACACGGTGGCCCAGTCGAGGTCGCGGGTTACTTCCACGTCGGACACGCTGACCGAGGGCAGCGCGTGGTCGCGCACGGCGGCGTGGACCAGTTCGCCGATTTCGCGGCGGAGCTGGGCGGACACACGGTCGGTGCGCTTGAAATCACGGGACGGCATATCCGCCTCCAGTTTTAATAGGGTGCATAAACGCATAAAGCCTCCCCGGCGTGAGCCGGGGAGGCGCATTGCCCGCTTTTACAGCGTGCGCGGCACTTCGATACGCTCGAAGCACTCGATCTGGTCGCCGACCTTCACGTCGTTGTACTGCTTCACCGCGATACCGCATTCCATGCCGTTGCGGACTTCGTCGACGAGTTCCTTGAAGCGGCGCAGCGATTCCAGTTCACCCTGGAACACCACCACGTTGTCGCGCAGCACGCGGATCGGCTTGGAGCGCTTCACGAGGCCCTCGGTGATCATGCAGCCTGCGACCGCGCCGAACTTCGACGAACGGAACACGTCGCGGACCTGCGCGATACCGATGATCTCTTCGCGGATCTCCACGCCCAGGAGGCCGGAGGCCGCCTGCTTCACCTGGTCGATGACGTCGTAGATGATCGAGAAGTAACGGACATCCAGGCCGTTGGTATCGATCACCTTGCGTGCCGAGGCATCGGCACGGACGTTGAAGCCGATGACCAGCGCCTTGGAGGCCGCCGCCAGCGTGGCTTCGGACTCGGTGATGCCGCCCACGCCGGACGAGATCACGTTCACCTTGACCAGTTCGTTGCCGATCTGGGTGAGCGAATCGCGCAGCGCCTCGACCGAACCCTGCACATCGGCCTTGACCAGGATGTTGAGGGTCTGCTGGCCCTGGCCCTGGCCCATCTGCGCCATGATGTCTTCCAGGCGGTTGGACTTCGAGACCAGGCGGGTTTCGCGACGCTTGAGCAGACGCTCGGCCGCCACTTCGCGGGCCAGGCGCTCGTCCTTCACGGCGACGAAGTCGTCACCCGATTCCGGCACGCCGGACAGACCCAGCACCTGCACGGGGATCGACGGACCGGCTTCGTTGACCTGCTTGCCGGTTTCGTCCACCAGCGCGCGCATGCGGCCGTATTCGACACCGCAGACGACGAAGTCGCCCTTTTTCAGCGTGCCTTGCTGCACCAGCACCGTGGCCACCGGACCGCGACCGCGGTCGAGGCTGGATTCGATCACGACACCCGAGGCGCGGCCATCGGCCACGGCCTTGAGCTCCATGACTTCGGCCTGGATCGAGATGGCGTCGAGCAGCGCATCGACGCCGTCGCCCGTCTTCGCCGAAAGCGGCACGAACGGGGTGTCGCCGCCCCACTCTTCAGGGATGACTTCAAGAAGGCCGAGGCCCTGCTTGACGTTGTCCGGGTTGGCGCCGGACTTGTCCATCTTGTTGACCGCGACGATCAGCGGCACCTTGGCGGCGCGCGCGTGCTTCACGGCTTCCTGAGTCTGCGGCATGACGCCGTCGTCGGCGGCCACCACCAGCACCACGATATCCGTGGACTGCGCACCGCGAGCACGCATCGACGTGAACGCCGCATGGCCCGGGGTGTCGAGGAAGGTGATGACGCCACGGCTGGTCTCGACGTGGTACGCGCCGATGTGCTGCGTGATACCACCGGCTTCGCCCGAGGCGACCTTGGTGCGACGGATGTAATCCAGCAGCGAGGTCTTGCCGTGGTCGACATGGCCCATGATCGTGACGACGGGCGGACGCGTGACCTTGTCACCTTCCAGCTCCGCGTTCTGCGTATGCGTGGCAAGCGCGGCTTCGGCGTCGTTGTCGGTGGCACGGACCGGATTGTGGCCCAGTTCCTCGACGACCAGCGCGGCGGTGTCATGGTCGATCGTCTGGTTGATCGTGGCCATGACGCCCATCTTGAACAGCGCCTTGACCACCTCGGCACCCTTGACGGCCATCTTCTGGGCCAGCTCGGTCACGAGATTGTTGTCGCCGATCACGACGTCACGCACCACCGCGGCGGTGGGACGCGTGAAGCCGTGCGGACCACCCGAGGAGGCGTTGCCGCGCGATGCCGTCATGCGGCCGCGGTCCTTGCCGCCGCCACGCCGGTTGTTGCTGGACGAACGACGGGCGCGATCGGCATCGGACAGGTGCATTTCGCCACCGGCGAAGCGCTTGCCGCCGGCGTCGCGATCGTTACGACCACCACCGCCGCCGGGCGAGCCACCGCCACCGCCGTGCTTGGGACGGGCATTGCCACGGGTGTCGTTGGCGGCCGCCACGGCGCCGGGCGCCGGACGAGGCGCCGGCGCGGCGGCACGCGCCGCGGCCGGTGCCGGGGCAGCAGCCACCGGTGCCGGTGCGGGAGCGGGCGGCGGCGGCGGAACCGGCTTGGACACCACACGCTCGCGCTTACGCGGCTCGTGGATGCGCGGCAGGATCATGCCGAGCTTGCGGTTGTCGAGCTTGGCCGTCTGGTGGGTCGGCAAGCCGTCCTCACCCAACGCCGCGGGTGCGGGCTGCGTGACATCGGACACGGTGGCATCGGGCGCGGCATCCGCCGGTGCCGGAGCGGCCTCGGTCTGTGCGCGGGCGGCTTCCGCACGCGCATGCTGCTCGGCTTCTTCGGCCTGGCGACGCGACTCGGCGGCAGCGGCTTCCTGGCGGTGCGCTTCCGCCTCGGCTTCGCGACGGGCCGCTTCGGCCTGCTCGCGGCGCTCGGTTTCCTCGCGACGCTGCGATTCTTCCTGCTCGCGCTGGGCCTGCGATTCGGCCAGCTTGCGCACGGCGTCCTCGCGCTCCGGCTCGTGCGACGCATCTTCGGCGATGGCGCTGCGCTTGACGTACGTGCGCTTGGCGCGGACTTCGACGTTGACCGTCTTGGCCGGACCGGCGCCACGACCCGAGCCCGAGTTCACCTTCAGCTCGCCGACGGTGCGGCGCTTCAGGGTGATCTGGCGCGGCGACGTGCCTTCCCCTTCGGGAGCGGCATCGTTCTTGCCATGCGTGCGACGCAGGAAGCCCAGCAGTTTCACCTTTTCGGTGCTGCTGATGACCTGTTCCGCATCGGAAAATTTCATGCCGGCTTCGCCGAGCTGCCCGAGCAGCTTGTCGACCGGAAGGCCCAATTGATGGGCGAGTTGTTTGATAGTGACGTCCGACATCGTTCTTTATTCTCCGCCGTTCCCGCGCGTAACCTTACGTGCCGACGATGACCCGTACGGCTGCCTCCATCCATGGCGGGAGACCTCGTGGCCTCCCTCGAGGCGTCCGTCCAGGACGCTTCCGGTCTCGCGCTTAACCACCTTTCTCCAGGCGGGCGATCATCGGGGCGCGCGCAGCCATGATCAGCTGCGATGCGCGCTCCTCCGTCATGCCTTCGATATCGATGAGCTCGTCGACGGCGAGGTCGCCCAGGTCGTCGAGCGTCTTAACACCACGATCCGCCAGCGCGATGGCGATCGTTTCGTCCATACCATCCAGGCCGAGCAGTTCCTCGTCGACCGTGATTTCCTCGACGCCTTCCTCGGCCGCGAGTTCCTGCGTGAGCAGAGCGTCGCGGGCGCGGGCGCGGAGTTCCTCGACGATATCCTCGTCGAAGCCTTCCACTGCCAGCAGTTCACCGCTGGGCACATAGGCGATTTCTTCGATGGACGAGAAGCCTTCCTGCACCAGGATGCTGGCGATTTCCTCGTCCACTTCGAGCTTGTCCTGGAACAGGGCCAGGGCCGCGGCCTGCTCGGCCTCGGTCTTGGCCGTGACCTGGTCCTGCGTCATCACGTTGAGCTGCCAGCCGGTGAGCTTGCTGGCCAGGCGCACGTTCTGGCCACCGCGGCCGATGGCCTGGGACAGCTTGTCCTCGGCCACCGCGATATCCATGGAGTGCTTTTCCTCGTCCATGATGATCGACTGGACTTCGGCCGGCGCCATGGCATTGATGACGTACTGCGCCTGGTTCTCGTGCCACAGGATGATGTCGACGCGCTCGCCGTTGAGCTCGTTGGACACGGCCTGCACACGCGAACCGCGCATGCCGATGCACGCGCCGATGGGATCGGTGCGGCTGTCGTGGGCCACCACGGCGATCTTGGCGCGATCGCCCGGATCGCGGGCGCAGCCCTTGATCTCGACCAGGCCCTGGCCGACTTCCGGCACTTCGAGCTTGAACAGTTCGATCATGAATTCCGGCGCGCTGCGCGACACGAACAGCTGCGGACCGCGGACTTCCGACTTCACTTCGTACAGGTAACCGCGAACGCGATCGCCGACGCGGGCCGATTCGCGCGGAATCGTCTTGTCGCGTGGGATGAACGCCTCGGCGTTGCTGCCCAGGTCGAGGTAGACGTTGCCGCGCTCCACGCGCTTGACGATGCCGGTGACCAGTTCGCCGACGCGATCGACGAAGGCGTCGACCACCTGCTGGCGCTCGGCTTCGCGCACGCGCTGCACGATGACCTGCTTGGCGGCCTGCGCGGCGATGCGGCCGAACTCGGCGTTCTCGATCTGGTGCTCGATCCAGCCACCGACCTCGGCCACTTCGCCTTCGCCGGCTTCGTCCTGGGCGTCCATCAGGCGGATCTGGAAGGACGGATCTTCCATCTCGCCGTCGTCCTCGATGATCTCCCAGCGACGGAAGGTCTCGTAATCGCCCGTGTTGCGGTCGATTTCGACCCGGATGTCCGGATCCTCATCGGGGTAGCGCTTCTTCGCGGCCGAGGCCAGCGCCGCTTCCATGGCGTCGAAAATGACTTCGCGCGGTACGCCTTTTTCATTGGCGACCGCGTCGACTACCAGCAAAAGTTCTTTGCTCATTGCCGCTACTCCCGTAAGGATGCCCCGAGGCACCCCATCAATCGTTATTTAGGTTTCTTGCCGCCCGGCGTGGGCTTCGGCTGCGGCGCATAGCCGAGTGCCACCCAGTCGGGAACCACGCGGGCGCTTTCGACGTCCGCATGCTCGAATTCGAATCGGCCCGCATCGCCCTCGACCACAATGTGCTCGCCGGCGACGTCCATGACCTTGCCTTTCAGGCGCCGGCGCCCCTCGATCGGGGCCCTCAGCAGCACCTTGACCTCCTGGCCGCTCACGCGGGCGAACTGCTCCGCCGTGAACAGGGGACGGTCGATACCGGGGGAAGAGACCTCCAGTACATAGTTGCCAGGAATCGGGTCTTCAACATCCAGGTACGCGGAGAACTCGCGACTGGCGGCTTCGCAGTCCTCGACGGTGACCTCGACGGACTGCTCGGCCGCTTCGCGACGCTCGCGTTCGGCAGCCAGCACCTCGAGATAGACGCGCAGCGTGATCTGCCCATCCGAGGGCCCGAAATCCATGCCCAGCACTTCGAGGCCCAGTTCGGCCACGATGTCTGAAAAGCGTTGTGAAAGTGCGTTTGTATCCACGTTACCTGCGGTATTTTCCGGTCGCCAGAAACAAGAAAAGGGCGCGAACGGCCCCTTCCTTTCGTTCGCCGATGTATCCGACACTTTCCTCCCGCGTACGCCGCGATGCCCTGACGGCGCTCACGAAAATGACGCAGGACGCCTCCGTGCGCCCAACAAAAAAGCCTCACGAGGAGGCTTTCTTGTAAAAAGAAAGTTCCTTGAAGCCACCTGCGGTGAGAGGCCGAAGCCCTTGCCGATGGTGCTTAAGATTCACTGAGTCTATCGTATTTACCGGTGCCCGCGCAAGGTCGGCGACGCCCCGACGACACGGCTCCGGGATACTGGACGGCATGGAGAACGATGTCCCCTACCCCCGCTTCGCCTCCCAGGGCCGGGCGCACGTCTACGTGCTGCCGTGCCGCGACCAGGACCTGCTGAAGGTCGGCTTCTCGCGGGACCCGTTCACGCGCTTCCGTACCCTGCACCGCCGTTTCTTCGACTTCTTCGACCTGGACCGGGCCCTGCTGCTGGATACCGAGAAAGTAAAGGACGCCCGGCGGATCGAGCGGCGGCTGATCGAAACCTTCGCCGCGGAACGGGCCATGGCCCCGCTGGTGGTGCCGATGTCCGCGGCGGGACATACGGAATGGTACCGGGGCGTCTACGCGGTCGTCGTCTCGTTACTGAGTGAGATCGCGCAGACCGAGGGCTTCCCGCTCGACCTCGGCCTGACCGGATGGCTGTCCGACTACCTTTCGGCGCGCGCCGATCTCCTGCACGACTGGTCGCTGCGGCTGGTCGACACGCTGGACTGGGCCGCACACAACGCACCCGGCGAGCCCGGGGCCGACCGGTTGCGCACGGCCCTCATCGACACGCTGGACATGTTCGTGGCTGCTGGGCTGTCGATCGAGCCGCTCGTGCCCGATCGCGTAGCGGACTGGTACGCCCATGGCGATCATCGGCGCCTGTTCCGCTGAGCCCGGGAATCCTGCACCGGACAAAAAAAGGCGCCCCTCCTCGCGGAGGGGCGCCCGGTCGATCCTCAACCGCGGATCAGTTCGTCCACGAAGCCGTCAGCGACACGCCCGAGAACGCGGCATAGGCGTTCAGCATGACGTAGTAGGTGCCGGCCTGCGGCGACGCCACGGAGCAGCTTTCGGTGTTGCCTGTGACATACGGGCGGCAGTCGTAGCTGGAGGTGGTCGGCGCCGAGCCGGCCTTGAGGTACAGGTCCGCATCACCCGTGCCACCCGAGATCGACACCTTAAGGTTCTTCGCGCCCGCCGGAATGGCCACGGTGTAGTTCAGCTTGGCACCCTTCGCCGCGGACAGGCCCGTCGCGGCCACGCCGTTCTGCAGCGTATTGCCGTTGGAGGTGCCGCCCCCCGTACCGCCACCGCCCGTGCCACCACCACCGGTGCTGCCGCTGACCCAGTTGGCCTGGGCATACGTGTTGAGCTTGCCCACGTCGAAGCTACCGAAGCCGGTGGCCTCGTCGAAGCCGGTGCCTGCCACGAAGCCATGGCCCTGGTAGCCGTTGTTGCCGGAGGTGACGTCATGCAGCAGCGAGGTCTGGGTCGGGAACGCCTGGTAGAACTTGGACGCCGGGAAGCCGATGCCGTTGTTCGCTGCCGATTCGATACGCGCAAACGCACCGACGAACAGCGGTGAGGCCAGGCTGGTGCCGCCCACCTGCTCGGTCGAGCCGTTGACGACGATCAGCGCACCGGACGCGGACGCCGCGTCGAAGGACACGTCCGGGCCCACGCGCTTGCTGGAGCTGGACACCGACGACTGCCACGACGGGGCCGTCTCGTAGAGGCTGGTGCCGCCGCCCGTGGCCCACAGGCGCAGGTTGCCGCTGCCGGTATCCGACAACCCCTCGTTCCATACCGTTTCGCCCGACCACGTCGTGCCGCTGGTGGACAGCTGCGTCCCGCCCACCTGGATGACGTACGGGGAACTGGCCGGCTCGCTGACCGAGTAGTGGGTCAGGTCGATCTTCACCGTGCCGGCGGAATTGGCCACGTAGCCCGGCGCACCCGAGCTGGGATCGGTCGACCACTGGTACACGCCCGCATCGCCCGCGGCGATCGAGAAGGTCTGTCCTTGGGCCACGGCCTGCTGGAAGATCGCATCGTCCGCGGACTGCGTACCGGACTGCTGGGCGGCGGTTTCGTCTTCGCCGAGCGACACGTTGATCAGCTTGGCGATGTTGTCGGTCACGGCACGGTTGTAGCTGGCGGTGATACCCGCATCCGTGATGCCGGACGAGCTCGAGTCGCCGTTGGCCGAGGTGTAGAAGATCAGCTGCTTCACGCCACCGGCCATGCCGACGATGTCCTGGCTGTCCAGCGCCCACTCGCCGTTGGAGTCCGCGTCGTTGGCGAAAGTGCCGCTGCCGACCTTGGTGATCGTCGCGTTGGCCTTGGACAGGCCCGCGCCCGTAGTGAAGGTGTTCAAGTCGGTGACGGTCTGGGTGATCGAACCCCAGGTGATGATGCCGACCGCCGTGTTCGTCGCTGCGGGCATGCTGCCGGCACCGTAGATCGCGGCGAAATCCTGGGGCTTGTGCGCGGCGACCGCGGCGGCGGCCTGGGTGCGCATGTTCGGCCCGGGAACGACGACGTTCTCAGGATGGTAGACATGGTGCAGCGTGTGCTTCACGGACACGTTCTGCAGGCCAAGCACGGCGTTGACGCTGTCGCCGAGCGCGGCGGGCACCAGGGCCGGGGCGTCGTTGGCGAAGAACTCGCGACCGTTCGCGGTAAAACGCTTGATCGAGGTGCGGAAGCCATTGGTCGCCGCGCCGGCGTTACCGTCGGCGGATACCAGCAAGCGGTTGGGCGACACCTCGATATTGGAGAATCCGGCCTGCCGCAGATGGGCCACCACGGCATCGACCTGGGCCTGCGTGGGTCCGAAGCGCTCGGTGAACTGCGCCGGCGTGAGGAACTGGCCGAACAGGGCATTGCCCGGCGTGGTCACGCCGGCAAGGAACGTCTGCAGCTGGTCGGGGTTGCGCAACTTGAGCGCGACCTCGACGTGCAGCGGATGGTCCGCGGCCATCGCGGTCACGGCGGCACCTTCGATCCGCGGTGAGCCGGTCATGTTCAGCACGTAGCCGCCGGTCGGCGCGGCCGACGTGCTGCTGGTGGCCACGAGGGCCTGCGTGCCGGCGGACTGCGACATGGCCGCCTGCGTATGCGTGCTGACCCAGGCGTCATCCGCGTGCGCGGAAAGGGAGGACATCGCCAAGGCGATAGCCACCGTCAAAGCTGTCTTGCGCGTTGCCCCAAAACCAAAAGCATCGATCTTCATGGATGATCCTTCGTCTGCCCGTAAGTGGCCCACCGGAAAACGGTGGCCCGACACATCGGCGTCCTGAGTCGAAGCGAACCTGTCGCCCCCTGGCACGTCGGACTCCCTGCCTTGAAGCCTTGAAAACCGCAGGAAATCGCGAAGCCCCCACCCTTCCGCCAGTTCTTCCCCCTGTCTGTTACAGCCATGGAACCGGAAGCTTTCATCAGGCTTTCAAGGGACGCGTTTCTACGATGGCGGCGAGATGTCGCGAGACGAACATCACAAAAATGCGCCTTGGGCAGGCATGGGCGAACGGCAGGGTTTGGCGACGAAGGTGGGCGGGGCGGGCGACGCCCTCGTACGATCTTGCGTTCTTGCCGAAAAAGCGTATTTCGGCATATCAGGCCGGACGACGAGCACCACGAGCCCGCACCAGCAGGCTCGCCACAAGCACCCTGCCGTGGGCGATATCCATGAACTGCAGGGGCGCCCGGTGTTCCAGTTCGGTATGCGGCGAGCGCAGCCACTTCCCCAGCCACGCTGCGGCTGCCATTTGCGCATCGGCCGATATCTCGATGGCCGCGTCGCGCCC
Source organism: Luteibacter sp. 9135 (assembly GCF_000745005.1). Lineage (NCBI taxonomy): Bacteria > Pseudomonadati > Pseudomonadota > Gammaproteobacteria > Lysobacterales > Rhodanobacteraceae > Luteibacter > Luteibacter sp. 9135. The sequence goes on from NZ_JQNB01000001.1 coordinate 3,998,022, forward strand.
GCGCAGCGTGTCGCCGAGGAACAAGGCCAGTGCCATCACCCGATCGGACTCCTGCGGCGTCAGTCGTTCCTCGTCGACCAGCTTCTGGCGGACACCGGCCCGTACCAGGCCCAGATACACCATCAGGTTGTCTTCGCTGAGGCGCAGGTCGCAGGCCAGTTCCAGGATCAAGGACGGTGGCAAGCCGCGACGGATCATCTCGATACGCTCGAGCGGCGTGGCGCATGCCAGTTCGGCATACACCGGCGATACGCGCTTGCGGCGCCTGGGAGATGCCATGACGTGGTCCGGATGGCCAAGGGTCTGCCACCGTGCCATGACGGCCGGGCGCAGCCTTGAGATCGACGACCGGTTGGCCCTTGCGATGACGAGACCGCCGTGTGTAACGTCGAACGACAGCCCTGCCGGAGCACCGCGTGAAGCCCCTTCCCTTGCTGCTTTCCACGTGCCTGGCCGCCGTCGGCCTCTTGCCCGTCGCCGCTTCGGCCACGCCGGCCCATTTCACCGTGCAAGACGGGCAGTTCCTGCTCGACGGCAAGCCCTACGTCATCCGTTCCGGCGAAATGCATTACCCACGCATTCCACACGCCGACTGGCGCGACCGCCTGCGCAAGGCGCGGGCCATGGGCCTCAATACGATCACCACGTACGCGTTCTGGAACGTGAGCGAACCGGAGCCGGGCCACTTCGATTTCACCGGCGACAACGACATCGCCACCTTCGTGCGCACGGCGCAGGAAGAAGGGCTCAACGTCATCGTTCGTCCCGGTCCGTTCGTTTGCGCGGAGTGGGAGTTCGGCGGTTTTCCCGCGTGGCTGCTGCGCACGCCCGGCCTGCGCGTGCGCTCGTACGACCCGCGCTTCCTAGCGGCCAGCGCCGCCTGGTTCAAGCGCCTCGGCAAGGAACTGGCGCCGCTGCAAGCCACCCACGGCGGTCCCATCCTGATGATGCAGGTCGAAAACGAGTACGGCTACGTCGGCAACGACGTCGACTATATGAAAGCGATCCGCCAGCAGATGCTCGATGCGGGTTTCGACGTACCGTTCTTCATGTCCAACGGCCCCGGCCCCACGTGGATGAGCCGCGGCACCCTGCCTGGCATGCTTTCCGTCATCAACTTCACCGGCGATGCAGGCAAGACGCAACGCGCGTTCGCGCGATCGGCCACGTCGATGCAAGGCATGCCGAAGATGGCCGGCGAATACTGGAGCGGCTGGTACGACCGCTGGGGCGAGAAACACAACACACGCAGCAACGACGAGGTGACCGGCGCGGTCGGCTGGATGCTGGACCACGACATCTCGTTCAACCTCTACATGGTGGACGGCGGCACCAACTTCGGCTGGATGAACGGTGCCAACAACGACGACGGCCACTATCTGCCCGTCACCACTAGCTACGACTACGACTCGCCCATCGACGAAGCCGGCCGGCTGACGCCGAAATACGCGGCCCTGCGCGAGGTGATCGCGGCCCACCTGCCCAAGGGCGAGCGACTTCCCGCACCGCCGGCATCGTCGCCGACCACGGCGGTGGCGCGCGTCGAGTTACGCGAGTCGATCGGGTTGCTCGACGCCTTGCCGACCCTGTCTCCGCATCCCCGTACCACCGTCACGCCGCAGGGCATGGAAACCTTCGGCCAGAATTACGGCCTGATCCTCTACCGAAAGGAGCTCGACAGCGCTGCGCAAGGCAAGCTCGACGTGGACGACGTGCGCGATTACGCCACGCTGCTCGTCGACGGGCGCCCCATCGGCACGCTCGACCGTCGCAAGGACGAACACGCCCTGCCCGTCGACCTGCTTGCCGGCGACACGCTCGACGTCGTGGTGGAAAACATGGGCCGGATCAACATCGGCACGGGCATGGAAGAGGAATCCAAGGGCATCACCCAGTCCGTGCAGGCCGGCGGCGAGGACCTTACCAAGTGGACCACCTACCCGCTGCCGCTGGACAACCTCTCGGGCCTTGCCTTCAAGACGGGTGCCACACCCGCGGGCCCCGCGTTCTGGCACGGCACGCTGGACGTGCCGACCGTAGCCGGCACCTTCCTCGACCTGCGCGGATGGCACAAGGGCAACGTGTGGATCAACGGCCACCACCTGGGTCGGTTCTGGGACATCGGGCCTCAGCAGTCGCTGTACGTGCCAGCCGCGTGGCTGCGCAAAGGCAAGAACGACGTGGTCGTGCTCGAGATGCAGGGCAGCGGCTCGCATAGCCTCGCCGGCGTGGCGAATCCGGTTTTTTCGACCAAACCGGCACCGTGAGCGCGTTTCTTGGCGAAGCCGACTCGACCGCTCATCCGTGCGTTCCTGGCGCATAGCGGTCGCGCCTATTCATGTCATGGCTCGTTTATCACACGGCTTCGGTGGGTACCGGGGGCGGCAATCGCCTGCGCCGCCACAGGAACAACACGGCGCCCAGGGGAAACGAGACTCCGATGACCCAGGGGTTGTAGCCGTCTTTGAGGACAGATGCACCGAATAGCTGGAAAGACAGCGGGTCGAGACGGATATGACCGGTGGCCCAATTCATCCGAAGCGTCACCACGCCGAGCAGGGTGAAGAAGGCCCAGGTCCGCTTCCAGCGAAATTTCGGCGTGCGCACACAGATGACGAAAACGGCCAGGCAGAACACCGGAACCGCAATGGCAAGAAACAGCATCGCGAGTTGCGCGGGACCCTTCCCCGTCAACGTGAAGGTGCCGGCCTGCTCCTGCTCAGCCGATATCATCCACGCATGCAGCCCGATCACCGACGTCTTGCCGTCGCGGGTCATCAGCGTCGCCGTGCCGAGCATGCGCCGATCGGCGAATCGGTACTCGTACGTGATGTCGTAGCGAGTCTGCCCATCCTGCGAGAAGAATTTCGACCCGACCAGCTTGCTCTGATCGGGCTCGCCTTTAGGCAGCTGATCTGTCATCCGGGTAAGGGCACCGTCGCTCGCCTGATCGCGCAAGGCCGGGTCCATCTCGGCGCGCAGTGCGTCGTTGCGTCCTGCGTGCCAGTCGTCCAGCGCCTTCTTGGCGATTTCAGACTGCGGGTGAGGCGCGAACTTTGCGACCAGCGCATCCTGATTGCATCCCACCATGCATAGCGCCAGTAGCGCTGCGCTCATCCAACGCATCATCCGAGCCATGTCGTCCCCATCCTGAGTCCCTGATGACGGAGAGTATTCATGGAAGAACGCCGGGCGCAAGCCGCCCTTGGATCCAGGCCGGTTACCGGATTCGTGTAGGCGAACACTGACAGACGAACGCCCGCGTGACCGCTATCTTGTCCAGCAAGCGCCGTGCTACCCGCACAGCGCGCCCCGTGCCACATCACTGTCCGCTCCCCCTGGGCAGTGATCTTCAAGCGGCGCCTCGTGCGCCGCTTTTTTTATGCCTCGGAACGGTGCTAACCTCACCGAGCCGCCATCAGGGGGCCGTAAGCGTTTACGTCAGCCAACGCGCATCCTGGACAGTCCGGATCCCCTTTGGGACGGCTGTTCGCTGCGCGGAGAGTGCGTCGTGGACATGTTTACTCGTAGCTTTACAGGGAACGCCTCGTTCCTTTCGTTTCTCAGGCAGCCGGCGTCCATCGCCCTGCTCCTCTTCCTGCTGGTGGGTTTCGCCGACGGCGCCATGCTGCCGTTCTTCGCGCTGTGGGCACAGAAGGACGCCGGCATTCCGGTCGGCTGGATCGGTGCCTTGTTCGGCTGTTATGCCGGCGGCGAAATCCTCGCAACGCCGTTGATCGGCGGTATCGCCGATCGCAAAGGCCGGCGCCCCGTTCTGTTGTGTTCGACGCTGGGCGTCGGCATCGGCTTTGCCTTGCTGTACCTGTCGCATGGCGTGCTTCAGGCAGCGTGTGTGCTGTTGCTGATCGGCGTCTGCGAAAGCGTGCTGCATCCCACGATCGCGACGGTGATCGCCGATACGATCCCTGGCGAGCGGACGCGGTTGCATTTCGCCCTGGCACGCACCTTGTCGAACCTTGGCCGCGCGGCTGGCCCGGCCGTCGGAGCGATCCTGGTGTTGCATTCGCTCGGTTCCGTATTCCTCGCTTCCGCAGTCGCGCTGCTTGCGTGCGCCGCGCTGGTCGCCTGCCTGATGCCTGAAACACGTCGCCTGAGCAGCACTGCCAACGATGACGACGACGAGGAAGAGGGCCTTTCCTCGTTGCTGCCTGCCCTGCGCGATCGCAGGCTAGCCAGCCTTCTGCTGTGGGTCATCCTGCTGGAGATGTCGGGCAGCTGGATCGAGGCCGTGCTCCCCCTTTACGCGAGTGCCGGGCACACCCTCACGCCCTCGGGCGTCGGTCATCTGTTCACCTACGGCGCCTTGCTGATCGTCGCGCTGCAGGTCCCCCTCACACGCCTCACCCGGAACGTGTCTGAAGCCAAGTTGGTTCTCGGCAGTGGCGCGGTACTGGTCGTGGCATTCGTCGCCTTGCTGGTATCACACGGGCTGCCCGCCACGGTCATGGCGATGACCGGCTTTTCGCTGGGCGAGATGTTGTTCGCGCCGCTGATTCCCTCCGCGGTCAACGCGATGGCGACCGATGCGAACCGGGCGACCTACATGGCGGCCGTTTCGGTGACGAACGACATCAAGGACACGCTAGGGCCGACGACCGGCATAGCGCTGTTCGCGTTGTCGGCATCGCTGCCCTGGCTCGGCGGGATGGCGGTGACGGCGTTCGCGGCCGCCGGGCTGGCGGCCGCCATCACTACGAAACGAGCATCGTGATGCCGTGCCCCGCTCGCTGATCAAAACGAAGAGGCTCCCGCACGGGAGCCTCTCGATGAGGCACCGCGTGCGCCGCTTTTTTTATGCCCACGCCACCCGTCACGTGGGGGCCCACGATGTGGGCGATAAACCCGCCGCACACCAACGCCATCGCCATTCGCCATCGCCATCGCCATTCGCCCACATCGTGGGCTCCTACGCGCGCGCGCCTGTTACGTCACTTTGCGCACTTTAGTGGCCGCGGGCAGCAGCACGGAGCCATCGTTGGCCTGAGGCAGCGGTGTGTTCATCGGCCTGCTGTTGGCACGGGTGTTCTCCGGTGGCGTCAGTGACCTGGCAGGCTCGCGCGGTGTGTATATCTGCGCTGCCTTACTCATGCTGCTGATCGCGGTACCGTTATGGCGGCGACTGCCCCGCTTGCCCGCCGTGTCGAATCCGATGCGCTATTCGCGACTGATCGCCTCCATGCTGACACTGCTACGCCAAGAAAAAGTGCTGCAAGTGCACGGGGTGCTGGCGCTATCGATGTTCGCGGCGCTCGACATCTTCTGGAGCGCGCTGGTGCTGCCGTTGAGCGCACCTCCCTACAACTTCTCGCATACGATCTGCTGTTTTACGCTAGACGCCGGGTTCCTACCCTCGCGGAAACGTACCGATACGGCGTCTTGCATAGATGGCCAGACCGATCGGAAGGTAGCTCCACAGGTACACGCCATCGGGATACCCGGAATACGCCACTGCGAACGTCGGTATCAAAGGCATCACCAGCGCGAACGGCCAGATCAGGTGCAGCAGCCGGTTGAACGAGACCACCACGATCAACACGCCGACGGCGACGGTCGTAAGGTTGGCGGCAACGATGGCATGCAGGGACATGCGGCCATTATGGCGCTGCGGCGGGCGTTGCATAGCCAACGCCACAAAAGAAAACGGCGCGATCCCGGTAGAGATCGCGCCGTTTCATTTAAAACTGGTAGCGGGGGTAGGATTCGAACCTACGACCTTCGGGTTATGAGCCCGACGAGCTGCCAGACTGCTCCACCCCGCATCAGAGTCAGCAAGTATATGGATGTGGCCGGTTTCTTGCAAGCCCCTTTTTTACATTCGTGTGAAAAAGATACGTGCCGGACCATGACACGACGCAAAACGCGACCTCGTGGCGCGCGCAACGCGGGATATTCGGGCCACACCACACAAGGTCGGTAGGAGCGCACGATGTGCGCGAACCCCAAACCCATATGTCGCGAATGAAGCCATGCGCCCCATGGATCCAAGGCGGTTCCGTGCGTCCGTTATGTGTTTTTCCCGGCGTCCGGAAACGCCTGCACGGATGCCATGCACGGCTTCCGTCGCCGTTGCCATGTCGAGGGATCGCGCACATCGTGCGCTCCTACCCCTAATGCTCCACATCACCACACGCCCCGGCGTCGTTCCAAAAAAAAAGCGCCGGAGACCGGCGCTTTTTTCACTGCAAACCGCCCTGCCCTATCAGCCGGCGAAGGCCTTCTGGCACCAGGCCAGCAGCGGTGCCCAGGTGAAGCCCAGGACCAGCAGCGCGAGGGCGTTGATCGACAGCACCCAGCGTGCCGGCGCGTCGGCACGGGCGCGCACGTCGGTGCCTTCCAGCGGGGCGTCGAAGTACATCACCTTCACGACGCGCAGGTAGTAGTAAAGGCCGACGATGGCGAACACGGCGCCGACCAGGGCCAGCCAGAGGAAGCCCGCATCCACGGCCGCCTTAAGCACCAGCAGCTTGCCGAAGAAGCCGAACAGCGGCGGCACGCCGGCCAGCGAGAACATCACCAGCAGCATCAGGAAAGCGAACCACGGCGAGCGCTGGTTGAGGCCGCGCAGGTCGTCGATCTCCTCGCACTCGAAGCCCGACCGCGACAGCACCAGGATCATGCCGAACGCTGCGGCGCTGGTCAGCGCGTAGCTGACGGCATAGAACATGGAGGCCGAGTAGCCTTCCGGGCTGGCATTGACCAGGCCCAAGAGCAGGTAGCCCATGTGCGAGATGGTCGAATAGGCCAGCAGGCGCTTGAGGTTGGTCTGCACGATGGCGACCAGGTTACCGATGGCCAGCGACAGCACGGCCAGCGTGGCCAGCATCATCTGCCACTGCGGTGCCAGGCCGGTCGCGCCGCCCGCGGCATCACCCATGCCAGTGGACAGCAGGCGATAGGCCATGCCGAACGCCGCCAGCTTCTGCGCCGAACCGATGAAGATGGTCACGGCGGTGGGCGAGCCCTGGTAGACGTCCGGAATCCACATGTGGAACGGCGCGGCGCCGAGCTTGAAGCCGATGCCGACGATCATGAAGACCAGGCCGAACAGCAGCAGCGTCTTCCACTCGGTGGTGACGATGGCCGCGTGGATCGTGTGCAGGTCGAGGCTGTGGGTGGCGCCGTAGATCATCGACATGCCGTACAGCAGCATGCCCGAGGCCAGCGCGCCCAGCACGAAGTACTTGATGGCGGCTTCGGAAGACAGCTGCGAGTCGCGATTGAGGGCGACCAGGGCGTACGACGAAAGCGTCAGCAGCTCGAGGCCCAGGTACACGGTGACCAAGCTGCCCGCCGACACGAGGAACATCGTGCCGACGGTAGCGAACAGGGTCAACGTGTAGAACTCACCGAACGGGATGGCCCGCTCGCGCAGGTACGGACGCGCATAAACGAAGATCACGGCCGTGATCAGCAGCGAGAACAGCTTCAGCACTTCGGCCACGCCGTCGCGGATGAACATGCCGCCGAAAGCGGTGACCGTGCCATCCGGCTGACCGCTGACGACGAGGTACGCGCCGATCACGAGGACCAGGATGGAGAGCCAGTGCACCGCGCCCTTCTGCGCCGGCGCGAGCCAGGCGTCCAGGAGCAGGAGCACGCAGGCAGCCAGCACGAGGTAAACCTCGGGGAGCAGGATCAGGATGTCGTTGATACCAGGCATGGATAGTTCCCGCTCAGACTTTGGTGATGGCCAGCTGCTCGACGATCCGAGCAACCGAGGCATCCATCAGGTGGACCAGCGGCTCCGGCCAGATACCGAAGACCAGCACACCGGCGGCGAACGCGCTCAGCATGAAGATCTCGCGACCGTTGACGTCCGTCAGTTCCGCGACGTGCTTGTTCTTGATGTCGCCCCAGAGGACGCGCTTGACCATCCACAGCGTGTAAGCCGCGCCAATGATCAGGGTGAACGCGGCGAACAACGCGATCCACGGGTTGGCACTGAACGAGGCCAGGATGACCATGAACTCGCCGACGAACCCGCTGGTACCCGGCAGGCCGCTGTTGGCCATGGCGAACAGCACGTAGAACGGGGCGAAGATCGGCATCACGTTGATGACGCCGCCGTAATCCTTGATCTGTCGGGTATGCATGCGGTCGTACAGCACGCCGATGCAGCTGAACATCGCGCCGGAAATGAAGCCGTGCGAAATCATCTGGACCATGGCGCCCTGCATGCCCAGGCGTGCCGCCTCGACATTGTCCGAGTCACGCACCAGCAGGAAGGCGATGAAGATACCCAGGGTGACGAAACCCATGTGCGCGATGGACGAGTACGCCACCAGCTTCTTCATGTCCTGCTGCACGAGCGCGATGTAGCCGATGTAGCAGACCGCGATCAGGCTGAGCACGATGACCAGCCAGGCGAAGTGGTGCGAGGCATCCGGCACGATCGGCAGGCTGAAACGGAGGAAGCCGTAGCCACCGATCTTCAGCATCACCGCCGCCAGCACCACCGAGCCGCCCGTGGGCGCCTCGACGTGGGCATCCGGCAGCCACGTATGCACCGGCACCATCGGGACCTTGATGGCGAAGCCCAGCAGGAAGGCGAAGAACAGCCAGCTCTGCTCGGTCAGCGTCAGGTGCACGTTGGCCATGTCCGACAGCGCGAAGCTGCCGCCGGTCTTGTGATACAGGTAAATCAGGCCGACCAGCATGAAGATCGAGCCGAAGAACGTGTAGATGAAGAACTTCAGCGTGGCATAGACGCGACGCGGGCCACCCCAGATACCGATGAGGATGAACATCGGGATCAGCATGGCTTCGAAGAACACGTAGAACAGCAACGCGTCCGTCGCGCAGAACACGCCGATCATCAGGCCTTCGAGGATCAGCATCGCCGCCATGTACTGGTGCGGCTTGTTCTGGATGACTTCCCAGGCGCCCACGATCACCAGGATCTGGGTGAAGGTGGTCAGGACGATGAGCGCAACGGAGATACCGTCGACGGCCAGCGAGTAGTTGATGCCGAGCGAGGGAATCCAGCTCAGCGTTTCGTTGAGCTGCATCGTACCCGTGGCGGCGTCGTAGGCAGGCAGGAGGGCCAGGCTGGCGGCGAACGTGGCAACCGCCACCAGCAGGGAGATCCAGCGGGCGAGGCCTGGGCGACCGGAACCGGCCAACAGCACCGGGATGGCGCCGACGACCGGAAGCCAGATCAGCAGGCTGAGCAAGTGATTCGACATAGAGCTCGTTTCCCTTATTGCCCGATCAGCCAGTACCCGCCGAGAAGCAGGATAAGACCGAGGATCATGGCGAACGCGTAGTGGAAGAGGAATCCGGATTGCAGACGACGGGCGCCGCTCGCGATGCGCTGCACGAGGCCGGCCGAGCCGTTGACGATGGCGCCGTCGATGATGGCGGTATCGCCCACCTTCGACAGGCCTTCGCCCAGCTTCACGCCGCCCTTCGCGAACACCGCGAAGTAGAGTTCATCGATCCAGTACTTGTGGTCGAGCAGGTTGAACACCGGCTTCAGCGCGTTCTTCGCCTTGTCGGCGATCGACGGGTTGAACAGGTAGACGTAGGTGGCGACGATGAAGCCGGCGGCCGCGATCCAGAACGGCGGCTGCATGAAGCCGTGCAGGCCGGCTGCCAAAGCGCCGTGGAACTCGTGCGCAAGCTCGCCCAGCACGTTGTTGGCCTCGTTCACGTGGATCGCCTTGCCGAACCAGTCGCCGAACAGCATCGGGCCGACGGTGAAGAAGCCGATCAGGATGGACGGGATGGCCAGCAGCACCAGCGGGACGGTGACGACCCACGGCGACTCGTGCGGCGCGTGCTCCAGCACGCCGGGCGTGTGGTGCGGGTCTTCCTTGTGCGTATCGGCGTGGTCTTCCTCGTGCGGCACGGCATGCGCATCGTGGCCCAGCGGCTGGTCGTGCTTGGCATGCGCCACGTGTGCGGCGTGCGCATGGCCATGGGCCACCGTGAAGCGCTCCTTGCCGTGGAAAGTCATATAGAGCAGGCGGAAGCTGTAGAGCGAGGTGACGAACACGCCACCCATCACGCAGAAGTAGGCGTACGACGCACCCCAGCGATGCGACTCGCCGACGGCCTCGATGATCGCGTCCTTCGAGTAGAAGCCCGAGAAGAACGGTGTGCCGGCCAAGGCCAGCGAGCCGATCCACATCGTGATCCAGGTCACCGGCATGTACTTGCGCAGGCCGCCCATGTAGCGCATGTCCTGCTCGTGGTGCATGCCCATGATGACCGAGCCCGCACCCAGGAACAGCAGCGCCTTGAAGAAGGCATGGGTCATCAGGTGGAACACCGCGCCGCTATAGGCGGACACACCCAGCGCCACGGTCATGTAGCCCAGCTGCGACAGCGTGGAATACGCGATGACGCGCTTGATGTCGTTCTGCACGATGCCGATCAGGCCGGTGAAGAACGCCGTGGTCGAACCGATCACCAGGATGAAAGACAGCGCGCCCTCGGTCAGCTCGAAGATCGGCGACATGCGCGCGACCATGAAGATACCCGCCGTGACCATGGTCGCCGCATGGATCAGCGCGGAGATGGGCGTGGGACCTTCCATCGAGTCCGGCAGCCACACGTGCAGCGGTACCTGGGCCGACTTGCCCATGGCACCGATGAACAGCAGGATGCCGATCACCGTGGCGGCATCCCACGCGTGGTTCTGCGTGATCTGCAGCGTCTTGCCGACCAGCTCCGGGGCGTGGTCGAAGGCAGTCTGGTAGTCCAGCGTGCCCATGAAGTACAGGATGGCCGAGATACCCAGGAGGAAACCGAAGTCGCCCACGCGGTTGACCAGGAACGCCTTGAGGTTGGCGAAGATCGCCGTGGGGCGCTTGTACCAGAAGCCGATCAGCAGGTACGACACCAGGCCCACTGCTTCCCAGCCGAAGAACAGCTGCATGAAGTTGTTGCTCATGACGAGCATCAGCATCGAGAAGGTGAACAGGGAGATGTAGCTGAAGAAGCGCGTATAGCCCGGGTCTTCTTCCATGTAGCCGATGGTGTACAGGTGCACCAGCAGCGACACGAAGGTCACCACCACCATCATCATGGCGGTGAGGCGGTCGACCATGAAGCCGACCGAGGCGTGGTACTTGCCGATCTCGAACCAGGTGTAGATGTCCTGGTTGAAGTTCTGCGCACCGGCGAAGACCAGCTGGTACAGGACGTAGAACGAGAGGGCGCAGGAAATGCCCACACCGAGGATGGTCGCGGTGTGCGCCCCTGCCCGGCCGATCATCCGTCCGAACAGGCCGGCCAGGATCGACCCCACCAGCGGTGCCAGTGCGATCGTCAGCAGGATTGAAAGCGAGAGACTCATCGGATCAACCCTTCATGCTGTCGATTTCGGCGACATTGATCGTGCTGCGGTTACGGAACAGCAGGACCAGGATCGCCAGGCCGATGGCGGATTCCGCCGCGGCCACGGTGAGGATGAAGAACACGAAGACCTGGCCGCCGACATCGCCGAAGAAGCGCGAGAAAGCCACGAAGTTGGTGTTCACCGCCAGGAGCATCAGCTCGATCGCCATGAGCAGCACGATCACGTTCTTGCGGTTGATGAAGAGTCCGGCGACCGCGATACAGAAGAGGATCGCGCCGAGGACGATGTAATGGGAAAGCGTGATCACTTGGCGTTCTCCTGCGTCGGGTCGACCACCGGGGCCGGTACGGGGGCCGGGCTGACGGAAGCCATCGTTTCGGTGGCCACCTTCACCACGCGGACGCGGTCGGTCGCGTGCACGGCGACCTGCTGCGACGCGGTCTGGTGACGGACACCCAGACGCTGGCGCAGCGTGAGTGCTACGGCAGCCACCACACCCACGGTGAGGATCAGGGCGGCGATCTCGAACGGAAGCAGGAAGTCGGTGTAGAGCGCCTGGCCCAGCCAGGCCACGTTGGACTCACCGGCCGGGTTGGGACCGAGTGTGTGCGCGTGCATGGCCTTCACGCCGATCATCGCCAGCATCTCCACCAGCATGACCAGCGCCACGATGATGCCCACCGGCAGATAACGGATGAAGCCCTCGCGGACCACCTCCTGCTTGATGTCCAGCATCATGACCACGAACAGGAACAGCACCATGACCGCGCCGACGTAGACCACCACCAGGGCGATGGCCAGGAACTCGGCCTCGGCCAGCAGCCACACGCAGGCCATGCTGAAGAAGGTCAGCACCAGCGAGAGCACGGCATGCACCGAGTTCTTCACGGTGATGACCATCAGCGCGCCGATGACGGCGATACCCGCGAACAGGTAGAAACAGATGAGTTGGAGCAGATCGGTATTCATCGCGTGATTTCTCCGGGCGCCTCAGCGGTAAGCCGCGTCTTGCGCGCGGGCGGCAGCGATGTCCTGCTCGAAGCGGTCGCCGATGGCCAGCAGCTGGCCCTTGGTGACCACGTTCTCGCCGCGATGTTCGAAGTGGTACTCGTGCACGTGCGTCTCGACGATGGAATCGACCGGGCAGCTCTCTTCGCAGAAACCGCAGAAGATGCACTTGAACAGGTCGATGTCGTAGCGCGTGGTGCGACGCTGGCCGTCTTCCGGGCGCGGGGCCGAGTCGATGGTGATCGCCAGCGCCGGGCACACCGCCTCGCACAGCTTGCAGGCGATGCAGCGCTCTTCGCCGTTGGCGTAACGGCGCAGCGCGTGCAGGCCACGGAAGCGGTTGGACTTGGGAATGTGCTCGAACGGGTAGCGCATGGTGTACTTCGGGCTGAACATGTAGCGCATGGTCAGGCCCATGCCCTGGAACAGCTCGATGAGCAGCAGGCTCTTGAGGTAATGGATAACGCGGGTCATGGCGATCAGGCTCCCGTGCCGAGGTGGACCCAGCCGAAATACTTCATGCAGCCGGCGACGAGGACCCAGACGATGGTGATGGGGATGAAGACCTTCCAGCCGAGACGCATGATCTGGTCGTAGCGGTAGCGCGGGAAGCTGGCGCGGAACCACAGGAACAGGAAGGCGAAGAAGAAGGCCTTGATGAACAGCCAGTGGAAACCACCGTGGCCCAGCAGGCCCCAGGATTCCGGGAACGGCGACAGCCAGCCACCCATGAAGAAGATCGAGGTCAGGAAGCTGACCAGGATCATGTTGGCGTACTCGGCCAGGAAGAACAGCGCGAACGGCGAGCCGGAGTATTCGACGTGGAAGCCTGCGACGATCTCGGATTCGCCTTCGGCCACGTCGAACGGCGCGCGGTTGGTTTCCGCGACACCCGAGACGAAGTAGATGACGAACACCGGCAGCAACGGCAGCCAGTACCACGTGAAGAAGTTGCCCGACTGCGCGTTGACGATGGCGGACAGGTTGAGGCTGCCCGTCAGCACCAGCACGCAGACGATCGACATGCCCATGGCCAGCTCGTAGGAGATGACCTGAGCCGCCGCGCGCATGGCGCCGAGCATCGCGTAGCGCGAGTTGGACGACCAGCCGGCGAGGATGATGCCGTAGACGCCCATCGAGGTCATCGCCAGAAGGTACAGCACGCCGGCGTTGACGTTGGCCAGCACCACTTCAGGACCGAACGGCACCACGGCCCAGGCGGCCAGTGCCGGCACCAGGGCCAGCAGCGGGGCCAGGTAATACAGCGCCCGGTTGGCGTTGGTCGGAAGGATGACTTCCTTCAGCAGCAGCTTGACGACGTCGGCGAAGGCCTGCAGCAGGCCCGCCGGGCCAACCTTGTTGGGCCCCATGCGGACGTGCATCCAGCCCAGCACCTTGCGCTCCCACCAGACGAAGAGTGCGACGCCGACGACCAGCGGCAGCACGATCGCCAGGATGTAGAGGATCGGCAGCAACAGGTGGTCGAAGAGTTGATCGGCCATGGGTTATGCCTTGCTCACGGTGATGGCCGCGCCGTACGGGGGCAGCATGGCGGTTTCGGAATGCGCGGCTTCGATCCAGACGGCACCGGCCGGCACCGCCTCGTCGAACACCACGGGCAGCACGCTGTCGCCGATACGCGCGTTGGCGCCATCGGCAAGACCCAGCCTACCCGCCTCGTCCGCGCCGATGCGGATAGCCGCCGGGCGGTTGAGCGGATGCGCGTTCAGTGCACCGGCGCGACGCAGGACCGCGTCGCCGCGGTAGATCGGCGTGGTGACCAGGCGCGACAGCGTGACACCCGAGGCACGCGGTGCGAGCACCTGGCGCGCGTCGGTCGTGCGCTCGGTCAGTCCGTCGCGAAGACCGGCAAGGTCCTCGAACTCGAAGCCCGGCACGTTCAGCAGGCCGCCCAGCGCGCGGAGCACCTTCCAGCCCGGACGGGCCTCACCCGGGGCCTTGGCACCCGCGACCACGACCTGGGCCGTGCCTTCGACGTTGACCAGGGTCGCATCGATCTCGGGCGTGAGGCCGATCGGCAGGATCACGTCCGCCGAGTCCTTCAAGGCATCGCTGGCGTAGGCCGCGAAAGCCACCACCGTCTGCGCCGAGTGCATCGCCTGCTGCGCGAGCGCACCGTCGGCGAAGTCGTGCGGCGGCTCGACGTTGTACAGGATGTAACCCTTGCGGGCCTGGGCCAGCATGCCGCGCGCGTCGAGGCCGCCGGCGCCGGGTAGCACGCCCACCGACGACAAGCCCAGCGCATTGGCACCCACCGGGATCTCGTTGAACGCCGCGCCGGCCGCCTGCGCGATGAAGCGCGCGATGGCGCGCAGCCAGGAGGCTTCCGGATGGGTCACCGCGGCATGGCCGAAGATCACGATGGCCTGGTCGCCCAGCGCCTTGAACGCATCGCGGTGCGCGTCCGTGGTCTCCACCCCGTTCAGCGCCGACACCAGGGCATCGGGCACCGTGGCACCGTGCTCACTGGCGGCCTTGGCCAGGACCAGCAGCTCGTTGACCAGCGCATGGGGCGCGGCTACCGACTCACCGGCCAGCGGGTAATTGAAGTTGAAGTGCGCGGGGTTGACCGCATACACCTTGGCGCCCTTCTTCACCGCCTGGCGCAGGCGATGGTTCAGCAGCGGCACTTCGTGGCGCAGGTCGGAGCCGACCAGCAGCGCCGCCTTGACCTTGTCGATCGAGGCGATCGGCGAGGCGAACGGCCGCGCGAACGCGTTGTCGGCGAAGTCGAGCTGGCGCAGGCGGTGGTCCACATGGGCACTGCCCAGGCCGCGCGCGAGGCGGACGATCAGCTCGCCTTCCTCGTTCGACGTGGCGCCATGCACCAGCACGCCCAGATCGGCACCGGACACGCTCTTCAGCGACTCGGCGGCCACGGCCAGCGCGTCGTCCCACGTGGTGGCGGCCCACTGCCCGTTGCGCTTGACCATCGGGGTCTTCACGCGGTCGGCGGCGTACAGGCCCTGGTGGCTGTAGCGGTCGCGATCGGACAGCCAGCACTCGTTGATGGTTTCGTTGTCGCGCGGCACCGTGCGCAGCACTTCGCCGCGACGCGCGTGCAGCCACAGGTTGGAGCCGAACGCGTCGTGATAGGCCACCGACGGGCGGGCGATCAGCTCCCAGGCGCGCGCCTGGAACTGGAACGGCTTGTTGGTCAGCGCACCCACCGGGCAGACGTCGATGATGTTGCCCGACAGTTCGCTCTCGATGGTCTTGCCGATGTACGTGCCGATCTCGAGGTTTTCACCGCGGCTCATGCCACCCAGTTCGTACGTGCCGGCGATCTCGCTGGTGAAGCGGACGCAGCGCGTGCACTGGATGCAGCGGGTCATCTCGGTGGCGATCAGCGGCCCGATGTTCTCGTCGGCCACCGTGCGCTTGCGCTCGGTGTAGCGGGACACCGAGCGGCCATAGCCCAGCGAGACGTCCTGCAGTTCGCATTCGCCGCCCTGGTCGCAGATCGGGCAGTCCAGCGGATGGTTGATCAGCAGGAATTCCATCACGTTGCGCTGCGACTTCAGCGCCTTGTCGGAGCGCGTGAACACCTTCATGCCCTCGCCCACCGGCGTGGCGCAGGCCGGTGCCGGCTTGGGCATCTTCTCGATTTCCACCAGGCACATGCGGCAGTTGGCGGCGATCGGAAGCTTGCGGTGGTAGCAGAAGCGCGGGATGGCGATACCGACGGCATCGGCCGCCTGGATGATCATCGACCCCTTGGCTACCTGCACCGGTACGCCGTCGATCTCGACATTGACGAGATCCGGCGCGGCATTGGCTACGGGCTGCGCACTCATGCAGCGACTCCAGTGGTGACCGTGCCGGCAGGGCCGTCGACGATCGACCGGCCATGCGTCACGTAGTATTCGAATTCGTGCCAGAAGTGGAACAGGAAACCCTGCACCGGCCACGCCGCGGCTTCGCCGAACGCGCAGATGGTGTGGCCCTCGATCTGGCCCGCGATGGCCTTGAGGCGGTGCAGGTCGTCTTCCGTGCCCTTGCCGTCCACGATGCGCGACAGGACGCGGTGCATCCAGCCGGTGCCTTCGCGGCACGGGGTGCACTGACCACACGACTCGGCCATGTAGAAGCGCGAGATGCGATGGCACGCACGCACCATGCAGGTGGTGTCGTCCATCACGATGACCGCGCCGGAACCCAGGCCCGAACCCGCCTTCTGCAGCGAGTCGTAGTCCATGGTGCATTCCATGATCTTCTCGGCGGGCAGCACCTTCATCGACGAGCCGCCCGGGATGCAGGCCTTGAGCTTACGGCCTTCGCGCATGCCGCCGGCCATCTGCAGCAGGTCGGCGAACGGCGTGCCCAGCTTGATCTCGAAGTTGCCCGGCTTGGCCACGTGGCCGGACACCGAGAAGATCTTCGGGCCGCCGTTATTCGGCTTGCCGATGTTGAGGAACCACTCCGCACCGTTGCGCAGGATGGCCGGCACCGAGGCGTAGGTCTCGGTGTTGTTGATCGTGGTCGGACGACCGTACAGGCCGAAGCCGGCCGGGAACGGCGGCTTGAAGCGCGGCTGGCCCTTCTTGCCTTCCAGCGATTCCATCAGCGCGGTTTCTTCGCCGCAGATGTACGCGCCGGCGCCGAGCGCGTTGTAGATGTCGACGTCGATGCCCGTGCCGCCGATATCCTTGCCGAGCAGGCCGGCTGCGTAGGCTTCCGCCAGCGCTTCCTCGATGTGCTCGAACGGCTCGTGGTGGAACTCGCCGCGCAGGTAGTTATAGGCGACGGTCGAACCAGTGCAGTAGCACGCGATCGCCAGGCCTTCGATGACCGCATGCGGGTTGAAGCGCAGGATGTCACGGTCCTTGCAGGTGCCCGGCTCGGATTCGTCCGAGTTGCACAGGATGTACTTCTGACCCGGTGCCGTGCGCGGCATGAAGGACCACTTCAGGCCCGTCGGGAAGCCTGCGCCGCCGCGACCGCGCAGCGCGCTCTTCTTGATCTCTTCGATCAGCGCGGCGGGGTCCGGCTTTTCGGCCAGGATCTTGCGCCATGCCTTGTAGCCGTCCATCTTCTCGTAGCTGTCGAGCGCCCAGGGCTTCTCGAAATGCAACGTGGTGTAGACGACCTGGTGTTCCTGCGGTGCGGGTCCGACCGGACCAGTGGTGCTAGCCATTGCCCTTACCTCACTTCAGACCGTCGAGGATCGCGTCGACCGATTCGGTCGTCAGCTTCTCGTGGTAATGACCATTGACCACCATCATCGGCGCACCGGCACACGCGGCCAGGCATTCCTCTTCCTGCTTGAGGTAGACGCGACCGTCGGCGGTGCTTTCGCCCGTCCTGATGCCCAGCTTCTTCTCGCAATGGCGCACGAGGCCCTCGGCCCCGTTCAGCCAGCACGAGATGTTGGTGCAGATGGCGACGTTGTTGCGGCCGACCGGCGAGGTCTCGAACATCGAGTAGAAGCTGGCGACCTCGTAGGCCCAGATGGGCGGCAGGTCGAGGTATTTGGCGACCGCGGTGATCAGCTCGTCGGTCAGGTAGCCGACGTTCTGTTCCTGCGCCGCCATCAGCGACTGGATGAGGGCCGAACGCTTGCGGTCGGGCGGAAACTTGGACACCCAGTGGTCGATGTGCTGACGGGTGTGATCGTTGAGCACGGCAAGGGGATCGACGTCCTTGACCTGCTCGAAATGACCGGTGGCTTTCATGATTCAGTTCACTCCGTCGACTTAGCGGTCGACTTCGCCGAAGACGAGATCGTAGGTGCCAATCATCGCGACGACGTCGGCGAGCATGTGGCCCCTCACGATCGCGTCCATGGAAGACAGGTGCGCGAAGCCGGGCGCGCGCAGGTGCACGCGGAAGGGCTTGTTGGCGCCGTCGGACACGAGGTAGCAGCCGAATTCGCCCTTGGGCGCCTCGACCGCGGCGTAGGTTTCGCCGGCGGGTACGCCGTAGCCTTCGGTGAAGAGTTTGAAGTGATGGATAAGGGCTTCCATGTCGTTCTTCATTTCTTCACGGCTGGGCGGTGCGACCTTGTAGTTCTGCACCATGACCGGACCGGGGTTGGCCTTGAGCCAGGCCACGCACTGCTTGATGATCGCGTTGGACTGGCGCATTTCCTCGACGCGGACCAGGTAGCGGTCGTAGCAGTCGCCGTTGACGCCCACCGGGATATCGAAATCCATGTCCGCGTAGGCGGCGTACGGCTGCTTCTTGCGCAGGTCCCAGGCGATGCCCGAGCCGCGCAGCATCGCGCCGGTCATGCCCCAGGCCTGGGCCTTCTCGGGCGGAATGACACCGATGCCCACCGTACGCTGCTTCCAGATACGGTTGTTGGTCAGCAGCGATTCGTATTCGTCGACGCGCGCCGGGAAGTCGTTGGTGAACTCCGTGAGGTAGTCCAGCATCGAACCTTCGCGCCAGGCGTTCAGGCGCTTGAGGTCGCCACCCTTGTGCCAGGGCGACTCGCGGTACCTCGACATCTGCTCGGGCAGGTCACGGTAGACGCCGCCCGGACGGTAGTACGTGGCGTGCATGCGCGCGCCCGACACCGCCTCGTAGACGTCCATCAGTTCCTCGCGCTCACGGAACGCATAGAGGAACACGGCCATGGCGCCCAGATCGAGCGCATTCGAACCCACCCACATGAGGTGGTTGAGGATGCGGGTGATCTCGTCGAACATCGTGCGGATGTACTGCGCACGCACCGGCGCCTCGATCCCCATCAGGTTCTCGATGGCGCGCACGTAGGCGTGTTCGTTGCACATCATCGACACGTAGTCGAGGCGGTCCATGTAACCGATGGACTGGTTGAACGGCTTGGACTCGGCCAGCTTCTCGGTGCCACGGTGCAGCAGGCCGATGTGCGGATCGGCACGCACGATGGTCTCGCCGTCCATCTCCAGCACCAGGCGCAGCACGCCGTGCGCAGCGGGATGCTGCGGGCCGAAGTTCATCGTGTAATTGCGGATTTCTTCCACGGCTTAATTCTCCCGCCAGTGATCGGCGGATTCCGCCCTGGCCTGATCGAGGTCGGCATCGTTGCGGATCGTGCGCGGCACCAGCACGCGCGGCTCGATCGAGACCGGTTCGTAGACGACACGCTTCTGCTCGGGGTCGTAGCGGACCTCGACATTGCCGATGAGCGGGAAATCCTTGCGGAACGGGTGGCCGACGAAGCCATAGTCCGTGAGGATGCGGCGGAGGTCGGGGTGGCCGTCGAAGATGATGCCGAACAGGTCGAAGGTTTCGCGCTCGAACCAGTCGGCGCCCGGGAAGATCGGCGTGATCGACGGCACTACCGGGAACGCGTCGTCCTCGCAGAACGCGCGCAGGCGGATGCGCTGGTTCAGCTCGATCGACAGCAGGTGGATGATGGCGGCATAGCGACGCGGCTGCTCGACCTGGCGCGGACGCTCCGCCCAGGTGAAGCGGCCGGCGCTCTGCCCTTCGACACCACGCGAGAAGCTTTCGCCGTGCGCGGTGTCGGTATCCCACTCGGTCTGGCCGTAGCTGAGGTAATCGATACCGCAGACGTCGATGACGATGGTGAAGCGGAAGCCGGTCTCGTCGCGCAGCGCCGTGGCGACGGCGGTCAGGTCGCGCGGGGACACCTCGGCGGTGACCTCGTTGCGCTCGACCTTCACCGTCAGCATGTCGCCGAAACGCGCGGCGAGGCGTTCGACCAGCGAGGTCTCGTTAGTAACGCTCATGTTCGAAAGCCCTGTTCAGCGCGCGATCGTGTGGGTGCGGCGGATCTTTTTCTGCAGCTGCAGGATGCCGTGGATCAGCGCTTCGGCCGTCGGCGGGCAACCCGGCACGTAGATGTCCACCGGCACGATGCGATCGCAGCCGCGCACGACCGAATACGAATAGTGGTAGTACCCGCCGCCGTTGGCGCAGGAACCCATCGAGATGACCCACTTCGGCTCGGGCATCTGGTCGTAGACCTTGCGCAGCGCCGGGGCCATCTTGTTGACCAGCGTGCCGGCCACGATCATGACGTCGGACTGGCGCGGGCTGGGACGGAACACGACGCCGAAGCGGTCGAGGTCGAGGCGCGCGGCACCCGCGTGCATCATCTCGACCGCGCAGCAGGCCAGGCCGAAGGTCATCGGCCACATGGAGCCGGTGCGCGCCCAGTTCATCAGCGCGTCGATGCTGGTCACGCCGAAACCGCGGTTGGCCACCGGCGCGTCGCCGTTGGGACGCAGGATGTCGTCGACGAGGTTGAGCGGCGCCGGGTTGTGCATCACCCGGTCGATGGTGGTCATCACTCCCATTCGAGCGCTCCCTTCTTCCAGACGTAAGCGAAGCCGACGACGAGTAGCGCGAGGAACAGCGCCATCTCGACCAGGGCGATCAGGCCGATCTTGTCGAACACCACCGCCCATGGGAACAGGAAGGCAATTTCGAGATCGAAGATGATGAAGAGGATGGCGATGAGGTAGTAGCGCACGTCGAACTTCATGCGCGCGTCCTCGAAGGCCTCGAAGCCGCACTCGTAGGGCGAGAGCTTCTCGGCGTCGGGACGACGCGGGCCGGCGAGCATGCCGAGCGTCATGAGCACGACGCCCAGGCCGACAGCGACGCCGATGAACAACAGGACGGGCCAATATTGGGCAAGCACGATGCTGCGTACCTCCGCGCCTCACTGGGCGCATCAGTGACCGTCGACGGGGACGAGCGGTCCGGCTAGGGTCGCCGAAGCTTTTTTCGAATCGATCCAAACGGGCCGATCCGTGTCGACGCGATGGGCGCGCCAACGACTCCGGATATCCACAATCTCACGTTGGGGAACCGGACTATTGTACCAGTGCGTGCAGGTATACCTACAAGCCTTAATGCGGGAAAAACATCGCCGCAAGGCGGAAAAGCGGTAGCCGCGACGCATTCGCACACTTTTGCCGTCACATGGCCTGCACGCAATGCCGGGCGGCGCGCGCGATTACATCGTCTGGGTCGGACGCTCCGAAGCCAGGCTGCCGGCGAGCAGGGCCTCGATCCGCTGGCGGGCAGCCTCGCTTTCGGGCGATTCGCTGAACTGAATGCCGACCCCCGCGGTACGGTTACCCTGGGCGCCCACCGGCGTGATCCAGACCACCTTGCCGGCAACGGAGAGGCGCTCGTTCTCGTCGATCAGGGTGACCAGCAGGGCCACTTCATCGCCCAGGCCGTAGCGCTGGGCAGTGGGCGCGAACAGCCCGCCGGTCTTCAGGAAAGGCATGTACGCGATGTATAGCGCGTTGACGTCCTTGATCTTCAGCGAAAGGATACCCTGACGCGGCGATGAGGCGGTGGCGTTCATGCAAGCGATTTCCCCGTATTGAGGGCCATCCTAGCTAGCCGACCGTCCGGGCCACAAGCCCGGCCGGCTCCGGGGCCTCGCACGCCCACCCGTAGTGGTCGTAGATCCACGGCGTGGCCAGGTCGGCGGTGAGCTTGACGAAAGCCGGGCCGGGCGCGCCACGCAGGCGCAACTGCCAGCCACCGTCCACCGCCTCCAGCGGCGCCTTGCGCCACGGCCAGGCCACCACGCCCTGCCCGTCCGCCACCACGATGCGCAACCGGCGGCGGGCCAGGACGCCCGGATGCCACGGCAAGGGCAGCAGCCCGGTGCCCGGCGCGGCGGCCGGGCGGTCGAAGCGCTCGGGGCGCGACGCCACGCCGAGCATGCGCTTGCGACTGAGCGCCACCTGGGTTTCGTGCTCCAGCACGGCGGCCAGCTTGGTCGCCTGGCGCTCGGCATCCAGGTCGGGAACGATCAGGTCGTCCGGCGCGCTGCGCTCGGTGCCGTGCACCATATAAGTGAGGATGTCGGCCGTCGAGCCCGCGGCGGCCAGGGCCAGGCGTGCCAGCACGTGGGCGGAGCCATGGTCCGGATGCGCGTCGCCCAGGTCGGGAATGACCACCAGCGTGGGGCGCACGCGCTCGATCACTCGCTTCACGGACGTCAGGGCCGCGGTGTGCCGCAGGCGCAGTTCGTCGGTGACCTGCATGTCGTGCCAGCCCAGCGCATGCAGTTGGTCGGGCGGGACGCCCAGCCGGCCCAACGCGCCGGCCACTTCGCGCCGACGGCGTGCACCCCAGCGGCGGCGGGCCGCCGCGTCGATGAGCACACGGCGCTCCAGCCAGCGCTGCGGCCAGGGGTTGTTGTCCCCGTCGGTCAACAGCAGGACGTCAGCCCGGCCACCCTGGGCCAGGGTGCGCTGGATAAGCATGCCGGCGGCCAGCGACTCGTCGTCCGGATGGGGGGCGACGACGAGCAGGCGGGTGCCGCCGTCGATGACGGGGTCACGATACAAAGCGGATTCCTTGCACATCATTATGACAGTCGCATTAAGACCGACCGGCCGATAAGGCCGCGTCAACGCCAGGCCGCGAGCAGTTCGAGAAGGATCAGGTCGACCCGCAGGGGACCACGCAGGGCATCCCGCGCCCGGTTGGCCCGGCTGTACCACTGGTCCAGCGTTTCGTCGTCCATCTGGCTTTCCAGTGGCGCCGGGGTGCCCGCGGTACGGGCGCGCAGTTCGTCGGCCACGGCCTGCGCGGCAAACCAGAGGTAACGCGCCGGCTGGGCGGCCTGCCAGCGCTTGATCACTTCCATGGCGTCGCCGCGTCCGGCGGCCAGGGCGCGCAGGTCCTTGCGCACCTCGTCGCGTTGGCGCAGGGCGCCGTCGGCGGCCCACTCGCGCGCCATGCCCGGGTTGCCGCCCGCGGCCTCGAGCGCGGCGGGCGCATCGGCCACGCCCTCGGCCGCCAGCCATGCAAGCGAAACGTCCCGCGAGGGCACCAGGAAATCGACGCGCTGGCAGCGGCTGCGGATCGTGGCGGGAAGCCGGGCAGGCTCGTCGGCCACCAGCACCAGCAGCGTGGCCGGCGTGGGTTCTTCCAGCGTCTTCAGCAAGGCGTTGGCGGCGGCCGCGTTCATGGCATCGGCCGGGTCCACGGTAGCGACCTGCCAGCCGCCGAACTGGCTGGACATGGCCAGCCGCTGGGACAGGTCGCGGATCTGGTCGACGACGATCTCGCTGCGGGTGACGCCGTCCTTGCGCAGGCCGAACGACAGGGTCACCCGGTCCGGATGGGTGCCCGCCGCCAGGAACTGGCAGCTACGGCACTGGCCACACGGCGCGCCGTTGACCGGCTGTTGGCAGAGTAGCCCGCGGACGAACACCGAGAGGAAATCCCGCTTGCCCAGCCCGGCGGGGCCGGCCAGCAGCAGCGCATGGGGCAAGGCGTCGCGGTCGCGGCGGGCCTGCAGGCGGTCCCAGGCCTCCGCGTGCCAGGGGCGCAGGCCGGCGTGGTGCGGGGGTATCGTTACTGGCATCGCTTCAACTGGTAACAGGCCACGGCCCGGTTGTGTTCGTCGAGGGTATCCGAGAAAACGTGGCTGCCGTCGCCACGGGCGACGAAATACAGCGCCTTGCCGCCGGCGGGATGCAACGTCGCCTCGATCGCCGCGCGGCCAGGCAGCGCGATCGGTGTCGGCGGCAGGCCCACGCGGGTATACGTATTGTAAGGGGTATCGGTGGTGAGGTCGCTCTTGTGGATCTTGCCCGCGTACGCCGCGCCCATGCCATAGATCACGGTCGGGTCGGTCTGCAACAGCATGCGACCCTCCAGCCGCCGCATGAACACGCCGGCGATCCGCGGACGCTCGTCCGCCCTGCCCGTTTCCTTTTCTACGATGGACGCCAGGATCAGCGCCTCGTATGGCGAGGCCAGCGGCAGGTCGGGCGCGCGCGAGGCCCACGCCGTGTCCAGCGTCTTGCCCATCGCCACGTAAGCCCGCTTGAGGATGCTCGAATCCTTGTCGCCCTTGACGTAGGCATAGGTCTCCGGAAGGAAACGCCCTTCCGGGTTGTCGTCCTCCGGGCCGCCGACCAGCCGCATGATGGCGGCATCGTCGAGCCCGGCGGTGTCGTGCGTGAGCACGGGTGCCGCGGCCAGCGTGCGACGCAGGTCGGCGAAGGTCCAGCCGTCCACGATGGTCAGGTTGCGCTGCATGACCCGGCCGTTGGCCATGTCGCCCAGCAGGTCACGCGGCGTCATGCCCGGACGCAGGGCGAACTCGCCGGCATGGAGCCTGCCGGCCACGCGCATCTCCATGGCCAGCAGCCGCCAGTAGAACGGCGAAGCGCGGGTGGCGCCGCGCGAACGCAGGTCGCGCACGATGTCCCGGAACGACGCGCCACGCGCTACGTCGATGCTCTGCCCGGTGGAGGCGACGGCCAACGGCTTACGGGCGAAGCGCGCCCAGTCGAACCATAGCCAGCCGCCCGCAAAGATACCTCCCAGCAATACGAGCAGGAGGACGACCCGCCACCGGGCGAAGCCGCGCATCAGAGGCGACGGAATACGAGCGTGCCGTTCGTGCCGCCGAAGCCGAACGAGTTGGATACGACGACGTCGATATCCGCCTTCTCCGCCTGGTTGGGCACGAGGTCCATGCCGAGGGCAGCGACCTCCGGGTCCACCGTTTCAAGGTTCATCGTCGGCGGCATGATGCCGTCGCGGATGGCCATGATCGAGAAGATGGCTTCCACGCCGCCCGCGGCACCCAGCAGGTGACCGGTGACCGACTTGGTCGAGCTGACCGAGAAGGCACCCTTCTTCGTGGCGTGCTCGCCGAATACGTTGCGGATGGCCTTGGCTTCGCCCAGATCGCCCACCGGCGTGGAGGTGCCGTGCGCGTTGACGTAGCGGACATCCTCGGCCTTCAGACCGGCGTCGTGCAGCGCGTTGCGCATGGCCAGTTCCGCACCGTCGCCGCTGGGCGAGGTGATGTGGAAGGCGTCGCCGCTCATGCCGAAGCCCACCAGTTCCGCGAGGATGGTGGCACCCCGCGCCTTGGCGAACTCGTATTCCTCGAGCATCAGCATGCCCGCGCCGTTGGACAGCAGGAAGCCGTCGCGCCCCGTGTCCCATGGACGGCTGGCGTGCACCGGGTCGTCGTTGCGCGTGGACATGGCCTTGGCCGAGCAGAAACCCGCCATGGCCGTGGGCGTGGTGGCAAACTCGGCGCCGCCGGCGATCATGGCATCGGCGTCGCCGTACTGGATCAGGCGCATGGCCATGCCGATGTTGTGCGCGGCCGTGGTGCATGCCGACACCAGTGCGATGTTCGGGCCCTTCAGGCCGTGGTAGATCGACAGGTTGCCGGCCACCATGTTGATGATCGAGCTGGGCACGTAAAACGGCGAGACCTTGCGCGGCCCCTTCTCGGCCAGCTCCAGCGCCGTGCCCTCGATGGTGTGCAGGCCGCCGATACCGGCACCGGCTGCGACGCCGATGCGGCCCGCGTTCTCGGCCGTGACGACCAGGCGCGACTGACGGAAGGCATGGGTGCCGGCGACGATGCCGTAATGAATGAAAGGATCCATCCGCTTGAAGTCCTTCGCCACGGCGCGCCGCTCGTCGTCGGGCATGTCGGCGCCGACGAAGAAGGCATCCACCGGGTCGAAGTCCTTCACCTCACCCGCGATACGGGTGGAGTAGGCGGTGGCATCGAATTCGGACACCGGACCGATGCCGCTGTTGCCTTCGACCACGTTCTTCCAGGCGGTGGCTACATCGTTGCCGACCGGCGAGATGATGCCCATGCCGGTCACTACCACACGTCGCTTACTCATGCGTTCTCATCCTCAACTGTTTCCGCACACAGACCATACGCGGGCGCAGGTTGCGTTTGCCGCAAACGAAAACTGCGCCGTTAGGCGCAGCTTCCATGTCGCTCGGAGATCGACGGGAGGCGCGCCTCCGATCGACAACCAGCAGCTAATCAGCTCTTCTGGTGACTATTGACGTAGTCGATAGCCTGCTGGACGGTCGTGATCTTTTCAGCTTCTTCGTCCGGGATCTCGCACTCGAACTCTTCTTCGAGAGCCATCACGAGCTCGACGGTGTCGAGCGAGTCGGCGCCGAGATCGTCCACGAACGAAGCGTTGTTGGTGACTTCGTCTTCCTTAACGCCAAGCTGCTCTACGACGATCTTCTTGACACGCTCTTCGATGGTGCTCATGTTGCCTTTACCTCCCGAGGGAAAAATTCGGCGGCATTGTAGTCGCTAAGGCCGGAGCCCGCCAACACAACGCCGCCACGTAGATAACGCCCGACTTTTCTGGGCCAGGCGCGAAACAGCGATTGTCTCTCAAAAACGTGCCGGTGGCGACTGCCGCCGACGACGATCGTCAAGGCATGTACATGCCGCCGTTGACATGGAGCGTCTCGCCGGTGATGTAGCGGGCCGCCGGCGAGGCCAGGAAGGCCACGGCCTGGGCGATATCGTCGGCGTCGCCCAGGTGCCCCAGGGCGATCCCGGCCAGGAGGCCAGCACGCTGCTCGTCCGGCAGGGCACGCGTCATGTCCGTATCGATGAAGCCCGGGGCCACGACATTGACGGTGATGCCGCGCGAACCGATCTCGCGGGCCAGCGATTTGGAAAACGCGATGATGCCGGCCTTGGCAGCGGCGTAGTTGGTCTGCCCGGGGTTGCCCGTCAGGCCCACCACGGACGCAATGCTGATGATACGGCCCTTGCGCGCCTTCATCATGCCGCGCATCACCGCCTTGGAGGTGCGGAACACCGAGGTGAGGTTGGTATCGATGATCGCGCTCCAGTCCTCTTCCTTCATGCGCATGAGCAGCTGGTCGCGGGTGATACCGGCATTATTCACCAGGACGGACACGGGACTGGCCTCCTTGCCGATGGCCTCGACGAGCGCCTCGATGGCCGCCGGATCGGTGACGTCCAGCACGCGGCCATGGCCGCCCTGGGGCTGCAGGCGCTGGCCGATGGCCTGCGCACCCGCTTCACTGGTCGCGGTACCGAACACGGTGGCGCCCTGCGCAGCGAGAAGATCGGCAATGGCGGCACCGATGCCCCGGCTGGCACCGGTGACGAGGGCGACTTCGCCCTTGAGGGTCTGGGTCATGGGAATGTCCTGTCGTACCTGGGAGGGAGAGGGAGGGGCAACGGGGTCAGGCCTGCGCGGCGGCCAGCGCGGCATCCAGATCGGCCGGCGTACCGAGCGGCCGGGCGTCCACCGACTTGTCGATACGCTTGATCAACCCCGCCAGCACCTTGCCCGGCCCGCATTCGAGCGCCTGGGTGACGCCTGCGGCGGCCAGCGCCTGGACGCATTCGGTCCAGCGGACGGGAAGGTAAAGCTGGCGCATCAGGGCGCCACGGATGGCCTCGACGGAGGTGTGCACGGTGGCGTCGGCATTCTGCACTACCGGGATCGCGGGCATGCGCCAGGCCATATCGGCCATCCGCTCACCCAAACGATCCGCCGCGTCACGCATCAGCATGCAATGCGAGGGGACTGAGACGGCCAGCTTGACGGCCTTCTTCACGCCCAGCTCGGCCAGCCGCGCCAGCGCACGATCCACCGCCTCGGCGTGGCCCGCGATGACCAACTGCCCGGGCGAGTTGAAATTGGCCGGGGCCACCACCTGGCCCTGGGCCACTTCTTCGCAGACCTGGGCTATCTGGGCATCGTCGCCGCCCAGGATGGCCGCCATGGCACCGACCCCGGCGGGCACGGCCGCCTGCATCAACTTGCCCCGCTCCGCGACCAGTGCGGCGGCATCGGTGAGCGACACGGCACCCGCCGCGACCAGCGCGCTGTACTCGCCCAGGCTGTGACCCGACAGCAAGGCCGGCATGACGCCACTCTGCTTCACCCAGACACGCCAGAGGGCGACGCTGGCAGCCAGCAGCGCCGGCTGGGTGTTCTCGGTGCGGTTGAGACTTTCTTCCGGACCTTCCTGGCTGATCTGCCACAAGTCCACCCCCGCGCCGGCCGACGCCTCGTCGAACGTGGCGCGAACGTCGGGATGCGCGGCGGCGAGGTCGGCGAGCATGCCGATCGACTGCGATCCCTGACCGGGGAAGACGAAGGCGAGCGAGGCGCGGGTGGCGGTCATCGATGGGGTTTCCGGAGCGTCAAACCGCGAATGGTGCCAGCAATCCGGGGAGGAATGCACCATTCGCGGGCGTGTGGTGACGCCCCGCCCCTCAGTAGCGCAGCAGCGCCGAAGCCCAGGTGAAGCCGCCGCCGAACGCTTCCAGCAGCAGGTTCTGCCCCCGCTTCACCTTGCCGGAGCGGATGGCGTAGTCGAGTGCGAGCGGCACCGAACCGGACGAGGTGTTGGCATGCTTGTCGACGGTCACGATCACGCGGTCCATCGACATGTTCAGGCGCTTGGCCGTCGCCTCGATGATGCGCAGGTTGGCCTGGTGGGGAATCAGCCAGTCCACTTCGTCTTCGGTCATGCCGGCATCGGCCAGCGTCTCGCCAACCAGGGCGTCCAGCGTCTTGACGGCCACCTTGAAGACCTCGCGGCCCAGCATGGTGATACGCACCCCGTGGTTGGGGCCATCGGTGAAGCCGGCGGACACGCCCACGGGATTGAACAGCAGGTGCTTGAACCCGCCGTCGGCGCGCATGCGCGTGGTGTAGATGCCCGGTTCGTCGGACGCGTCGAGCACCACGGCACCCGCGCCGTCGCCGAAGAGGACGCAGCTTTCGCGCTCCGTCCAGTCGACCATGCGCGTGAGCGTTTCGGCACCGATCACCAGGGCCCTTTTCGCCTGGCCGCTGCGGATGAACGCGTTGGCCACGCCCAGCGCGTAGACGAAGCCCGAGCACGCCGCGTTGACGTCGAACGCGGCGCAGCCGTTTGCGCCCAGCCGATGCTGGACCAGGCAGGCCGTGGACGGAAAGATGAGGTCGGGCGTGGTGGTGCCGAGCACGATCAGGTCGATGTCCGCCGCCTTGACGCCGGCGGCCTCGAGCGCGCGTTGCGCGGCGAGGAAGGCCAGGTCGCCGGTGGTTTCACCATCGGCAGCGATGTGGCGCTCGGTGATACCCGTACGGGTGCGAATCCATTCGTCGCTTGTATCGACGATTTTTTCGAGATCGGCATTGGTCAGCACTTTCTCGGGAAGCGCACTGCCGGTACCGATGATGCGGGCGTATTTCAGATCCGTATCCCCATCGTTATGTATGTCCTGCAACGCAAAACGGCGCGTTGCCGCGCCGCCTGCGTTCCGATCGCCCCAGGGGGAGCGGATCAGTCTTCGACTTCAACCGCGCCGCGGGTGTCGATGACCTTCTTGCCACGGTAGAAGCCGTCCTTGGTCACGTGGTGACGCAGGTGGACTTCCCCGCTGGTCGGATCGGTCGACAGCTGCACGGTCGTGAGCGCATCGTGCGAACGACGCATGCCGCGGGTGGAAGGGGTCTTGCGGCTCTTGGCAACGGCCATGGCTAATCTCCAGCGAAATTACTTGATGAGTCCGCGGAGTGCCGCGAACGGGTTATCGGTTTTATCCTGCGAGGGTTCTTCTTCCTCGCCGGCTCCAAGCATGTCGTCGGGCAACTCGTAGTCCGGATTGACCGGAACCAGGGGCAGCACCAACAGCAGTTCATCTTCGATCGTGGCACGGGGATCGAGCTTGCCGTCTTCTTCGACCAGCAAGGCCTCGTACCCCGGAGGAAGCCCGGCTTCCTCGTTCTCATGCACGATCAGCCCGAGACGTGTATCGACTTCGACCGTCAGCACGAAGGGCTCGAGCGAGCGCTGACAGATCAGGGTCAACGGCGCTGTTGCACGCACGGCTACGTATTTGCTGCCGAAGTCGTCGGTGCCGAAGTCCAGTTCGTAGGTTACGTCACCTTCGGTGGACGCAATGACCTCACCGAGGCGGGTAAACGCCGACACGGGAAGCTGACCCTGGAACGAACGCCGCGCACGAACTTCGCGCCAGGCGTCCACGGACGATGGCAAAGTCACGGACATAATCGGGAAATGGTAGGCATCAACACCCTTGAAGTCAACCGGTTAGACGATGCGGGGCGCGAGAACCACGGTTTTGCGCCGATGTACGGCTTTCGTGCAGACTTCCCACTGGCTGCCCCAGGCGGCGCGGATGCCCGCCGGGGCGAAAGAGGTCGCGTGTTTTCCTTTGCTTATTATGCACTTGCCGTCGTCGTAGCGCTAGCCATCGGTGGCTGCGTCTGGGCACTGCGGCACCAGCGCGTCCACCGCCGGCACGGCGCCCTGCAAAGCCTGATGGACAACGCCGACCGGCTGGAAGCCGACCTGAAGGATTGCCGCGACCGCCTCCAGCGAGCGCACGCCGTCATGTCGGTCAGCCCCGATGTGCCTGCCGCGGGCGAGGTCGAAGCCCAGCAGGCAGTGGACTCGGGCCTGCGCGCCCTGCTCCGGCAGCGCCTGTGGATTCGCGACCGCGGCGCCGAGGCCAGTCAGCGGGAGCTGGACGATGCCGTCGCGGCCCTGGTCCGGGCCAGGCACCAGCTGGAACCGCGGCTGCGCGCGCTGGACGATGCCCACGCGGCGCTGGACACCGCGGTTCGCGAACACATCCACAAGGACTTCTGACATGCCTTCCCCCGTCGTGCTTGCCTCCACCTCGCGCTATCGCGCGGCGATGCTGCGCCGACTGCTCGATCATTTCGACCAGGCCGCGCCCGGCACCGACGAAGCGGCGCATCCCGGCGAAGCGCCTGCGACACGCGCGGCACGGCTGGCCGAGGCCAAGGCACGCGCCGTGGCCGAGCAGTGCCCCGGTGCCGTCGTGATCGGTTCGGACCAGGTGGCCGACCTGGACGGCGCGGTGCTGGACAAACCCGGCAGTGCCGACAAGGCGCAGCAGCAGCTGGCAGCCAGTTCCGGACGGGACGTGGTGTTCCATACCGCCGTCTGCGTGATCGACGCGACCGGCAACGCGCTCACCCATATCGACGAGACACGGGTCACGTTCCGCACGCTCACCGCCGACACCATCGAACGCTACGTGGCCAGCGAGCAACCGTTCGACTGCGCGGGCAGCTTCAAGTGCGAAGGGCTGGGCATCGCGCTGTTCGAACGCATCGCCAATGACGATCCGACCGCGCTCGTGGGCCTGCCCCTGATCGCCACGGCGCGACTGCTGCGCGCGGCGGGTATCGCCCTGCCCTGACGGCGCCGTCGCCGACGCTGCGCGCCCGTCCCGACGCGTGCCATCAACCGCCGGCGCGGGCCGCGGCCTGCCACACCGTGCAGGCGTCGGTGTCGACCGGCCCGTGCGCGGGCACGGTCGCCCGATACAGCGCGAAGCGGCGGCGCCCGTCGAACAGATCGCGCCGCGCGACCGCGTCGCCCATTGCAACGCGCGTGCACAGCGAACCCAGCCACGCGCGCCGCTCCCGCTCGCGCAGCGCGGTTTCGTCCACGACCAGCAGCAGCGACGTGCCCGCATGCGCGGCCAACCCCTTTTCGTCCAGGCCCCAGTCGGCCAGTTGCGGCGCACGACCATGCTTGGTGTTGAGCGGACTGTCCAGGCTGTAGACGATGCGGTCGCGACCGAGCGCGAAACGCAGCTCCGCCGCCAGCATGAAATTGTCCGCCACCAGGATGGCGTCGGGATGCTCGCGCAGGAACGGCGCCACGGCCGCGGACGATTCGCGCCAGCCGGTGAAATTGGACGGAAACGCCTTCACCCCGGAAAGCGCACGGACGCCGGAGGGCGACGCGGCCAGCGCCAGGTAACCGAGGCCGATCGCCAGGCCCACGGCGGCCAGGCCGAAGGCCACGAAGGTCAATCGGCGGGCACGCCGCGACGCATCGTGCAGCACTCGTGGCAGGCCGGCACACAGCAGCGCGTAGGCAGGCAGCGGCCAGTGCGCACGGAACCGCACGTCATCGGCAAACAGGCCGAGCACGAAGTAGCCGAGCACGAAGGTTCCCGCCAGCACCGAGATCAGGTCGAACGGCGCTTCGTCGCGACGACGCCACGTCTGCCACAGTGCCCACATCGCGACTACCCAGGCCAATGGCGTGCAGGCCACCGCCTGCTCCAGCGGCTGTACCAGCGCGTCGGCATGGAACTGCCAGGGATTGCGCTCGACCAGTTGGAAAGCCAGCCCCGCGCCGTGTGATGCCGCGTTGTAGAGCAACAGCGGCAGCAGGCCGATCGCCGCGATCGTCATGGCCAGCCACAGCCCCGGCCGCCGCCACTGCTGCCGGCCGCGCGGTGTCACCAGCAGGAACAGCAGCCCACCGAGCATCGGCATCGCCGCGCGGTAGTGGGTCGCCCAGGCGATGCCCAGGCCGACGCCGAGCACGACCCAGTCGCGAATACGATTTTCCTCAAGCGCCGCGACCAGGCCCTGCGTGGCGAGCACGATAGCGAAGGTCAGCGGCACATCCGGCAGCGCCAGCACACCCAGCGAGCCGATCAACGGCAGGCACAGGGCGAACGTTGCCGCCTGCCAGCGCGCGTGCTCGCCACCGTAGCGTCGCGCGATTGCGCCAGCCTGCCACGGCAGCAGCGCGCCGATGAGCAGGAACGGCAGGCGCAGCGGCAGAAGGCCATGGCCGAAGCAGGCCTCCGACACGGCGATCAGCCACGCGGTCAGCGGCGGAAGATCGCTGTAGCCCCAGGCGGGCGCCAGGCTTTCCTGCCAATAGAAGGCTTCGTCACCAAAGGGCGACAGGGTGCATGCGATGACGAGCTTGCCCAGGCAAACGACGGCGAAGAGGACCAGGAAGGCGCCTCGCCACGATCGCGCGGGGGCCGCTACACTGAATCCATCCTGCTTCGACAGGGCCCGCCCGGGGAGCTTACGCATCGATCATGTCCGCC
Source organism: Luteibacter sp. 9135 (assembly GCF_000745005.1). Lineage (NCBI taxonomy): Bacteria > Pseudomonadati > Pseudomonadota > Gammaproteobacteria > Lysobacterales > Rhodanobacteraceae > Luteibacter > Luteibacter sp. 9135. The sequence goes on from NZ_JQNB01000001.1 coordinate 4,031,006, forward strand.
ACGCATCCGCTCAACGATGAAATGCTTCGCCACCGGCTCGACGCCGCGCTGGCCCAGGTCAATGGCGTGCTGCTGGGCAAGCCGCGCCAGGTCAAGCTGGCCTTCACCTGCCTTGTAGCCGGCGGGCACCTGCTGTTGGAAGACGTGCCGGGCGTGGGCAAGACCACGCTGGCGCATGCCCTGGCCGCCACGTTCGATCTCGAATTCCAGCGCATCCAGTTCACCAGCGACCTCCTGCCTTCGGACATTATCGGGGTCAGCGTGTACGAGCGCGAGACCGGCGAATTCCGCTTCCATCCCGGCCCGATCTTCACCAGCCTGCTGCTGGCCGACGAGATCAACCGGGCCACGCCCAAGTCGCAGAGCGCGCTGCTCGAAGCCATGGCCGAAGGACAGGTCACCGTCGATGGCGTGACCCACGCACTGCCCAGGCCGTTCTTCGTCGTCGCCACGCAGAACCCGATCGACCTGGCGGGAACTTTCCCCCTGCCCGATTCGCAGCTGGACCGCTTCATGCTGCGGCTCAGCCTCGATTACCCCGACCCGGCCGCGGAACGCGCGCTGCTCACCGGCGAAGATCGCCGCGACATGATGGCCACGCTGCGTCCGCGCCTGGACATCGCCGCCATCGACCAGCTGCATGCCGCGGCGCAGGCGATCAAGGTCACCGGCACCCTGCTCGACTACCTGCAGGCCCTGCTCGCCGCCAGCCGCAAGCATGGCGACGTGCGTGTCGGCCTGTCGCCACGCGCGGGGCTGGCGCTGCTCGCCGCCGCCCGTGCCTGGGCGATGCTGAGCGGCCGCGACTACGTCATTCCCGAAGACGTGCAGGCGGTGTTCGTGCCCATCGCGGCGCATCGCCTGGTGCCGGGCCGCGGCGGCCAGCGCGAGGCGATCGCCCGCAGCATCCTGGCCGACACCGCGGTGCCCTGATGCCGGATGGGGTGCAGCGAATCACCGCCTGGGCGGAGCGCCGCCTGCCTTCGCTCACGCGGCTACGCCCCCGCGAGCCGCTGCCGATCCAGTTGCACCGTCGTCGTATCTACATCCTGCCCACGGGCTTCGGCCTCGCGTTCGCCGTGCTGCTGGGCGTGATGCTCGTCGGTGCGCTGAACTACGCCAACAATGCCGCGCTCCTGCTCACCTGCCTGGTGGGGTCGGTGAGCGCAGGAAGCATGCTGGTGGCTTTCCGCGTACTCAACGGGCTGACCATCGGCGGGCTGCGCGCCGGCTCCGCGCGCGCCGGCGAAACCTTGCGCGTGTTCCTGGACATCGGCGCTTCGCAGCGCGAACGCGTGGCGGTGCGCCTGGATGTCGAAGGCCGCGAGCATGTCGTCGTCGTGCCGGCCGGCGGCAGCGTCACCGTCGAGTTCGACCTGCCGACCGCCTTCCGCGGATGGCAGGCCGTGCCGCGCATGCGACTGCACAGCCGCTGGCCGCTGGGCATGTTCCGCGTCTGGAGCTGGCTCCACCCGGATCGCGCCCTGCTGGTGTATCCGCGCGCCGAGGGCATGGGTCCGGCACCGTTCGAGCCGCAGGGCGATGCCGATCGCGGACGACCGCGGCCCGGCGATGAGCTGGCGTCGCTACGCGATTACCGTGCCGGCGATCCACGCCGCCTGATCGCCTGGAAGCCGAGTGCGCGCCACCACTCGCTGCTGGTGAAGGACATGGAGCAACCCGCGCCGCAGGAAGACTGGCGCCTGGACTGGGACAGCATGCACGGGCTGGACGACGAGACGCGCATCTCCCGACTGGCCCGCTGGGTGGACGAAGCACATGACTCGGGCCGGCGCTGGAGCCTCAGGCTTCCGGACGGCTATTTCGATATCGCCCAGGGTGACGAGCACTACCATCGCTGCATGACGGCGCTGGCGCTGCGCCCATGAGCCGCTTCCGCCTGTCGCTGCGCGAGCGCCCCGCCAGCGAGCCACCGCTGACCCCGTGGTCGTTCGACCTGCTGTGCCTCACCATGGCCTTCGTCCTCGGCGTGCATGCGCCGCACCTGCCGTGGTGGCTGACGGCCGGCCTGGCCGTGGTCCTGGTCGCGCGCTGGCAACAACGCCGTCGCGGCGGTCGCCACACGCCGATCTGGATCAAGCTACCCCTGATCGGCCTGCTGCTGGCGCTGGTGATCCTCACCTACGGCAGCCTGTTCGGCCGCGAGCCGGGCAGCGCGTTCGCGGTGGGCCTGCTGGTGCTCAAGCTGCTGGAAAGCGATCGCCTACGGGATGCGCGTGTCGGCGTGGCGTTCGCGGCGTTCGCCCTCATGAGTGCGCTGCTGTTCGACCAGGGCATCGTCGCCACGGCCATCGTGGCCGCCGGCGTCGTACCCGCGATGATGACGCTGCGTGCGCTGGAAACGGCCGGACCGCGCGTTCCGTCCTGGCGCGTCGAACTCCCCCCGGTACTGCTCGCGCTGCTGGTGTCGGTGCCGCTGGCGCTGTTCGCATTCCTGTTCATTCCCCGCCTCAGCTCGCCCCTGTGGGGCGCACCGACGATGGACCGCGCCACCACGGGACTGTCCGACCGCATGGCGCCGGGCGACATGGCCGAGGTGCTCACCGACGACACACCCGCCATGCGGGTGACCTTCGACGGCCCCACGCCGATCGCGTCGTCACGTTACTTCCGTGCCTTCACCATGACACGGTTCGACGGCCAGGCATGGAGCCCCGGGTTCGGCGGCCGCGACACCGGCACGCTGGAGGGCCAACCGCGTATTCATTACCGGGTCACCCTGGAGCCGACGCGGGAGCGTGCCCTGCCCCTGCTCGACATGCCCCCGGACGCACCCACGGACGCCATGTTGCGCGGCGATCGCACGGCCGTGGCCAACCAGCGCCTGGAGAAGACCTACAACTACGAGGCGAGTGCCGTTGCCGACTACCGCCTCGACGCTGCCTTGGACCCCCTGGCCCGCCGTGCCACGTTGCAGTTGCCCGACCGCGTCGGCCCCCGCGCACGCGCCCAGGCCGCCGCGTGGGTGAGCCAGTACGGCGGCGATGCCCTGGCGATCGCCCGCGCGGCGCTGGCGATGTTCCACGATGGCGGCTTCCGCTACACGCTGGCCGCCGCGCCGCTGGGCCGCGATCGCATCGACGATTTCCTGTTCGGTACCCGCGAGGGCTACTGCGAGCATTACGCTTCCACCTTCACCTTCCTCATGCGCGCCGCAGGCATCCCGGCACGGGTCGTCACCGGTTACCAGGGCGGTTACTGGAACTCGCTCGGCCGTTATCTCCTGGTCCGCCGCGCCGACGCGCATGCCTGGACCGAATTGTGGATCGAGGGCCGCGGCTGGGTTCGCTTCGACCCGACCGGCGCCGTGCGCCCCGAACGCGTCACCCTGGGCGCCGCGGCGGCGGCCGCAGGGGACGGCGGTGGTGAGGGCCTGTTCGACGCCGCCTGGTGGCGCAGCACACGCGATCGCTGGGATGTGGTCAACCAATGGTGGAACCAGGCCGTTAACGGCTTCGATTCGCTTCGCCAGCAAGGTTTGCTGCAGCCGTTCGGCATCCGCCGTGCGGACGTGGGAGACCTTGCCCTGGTCCTCGCGGTCGGTTTCGCGGTGCTGGTGGTGGGTGCCCTGGGCTGGGCGCTGTTCCAGCGGCGTGAAGGCGATGCGCTGGATGCATCGATGCAGCGGCTGCGGCGCAAACTCGCCAGGGCCGGTGTCTCCCGACGCGCGGGCGAAGGACCCAGGCATTTCCTGGCCCGGGCGGCCCGTGCGCTGCCTGAACACCGAAATGCCTTGGAAAGGTTGAGCGAGGTCTACTTGCGCTCGCGTTACGCCCATGACAAACCGCCGCCTGAACTGGTCACCGAATTCAGGCGCGGGGTGGACGAATTAAAGACGCGCCGCGTGGTCAAATAGGTCATGGTGTCGGCTGTGTCCGGCCCCCCTGGGAGATGTTTCATGTCCATGTTCAAACCGCTGGCCGTCGCGGCCGCGACCCTGGCCCTGAGCGCCTGCGCCACGGTGCCCCAGCCGCTGCAGGGCCAGTTCAATAACGTGTCCACCTCCGGCGCCCAGCAGGGCGGCGCACCCGGCGCCAAGGTGCGTTGGGGCGGCGAGATCATCAAGACCGAGCCGGGCCCGCAGCAGACCTGCTTCTTCGTGCTGTCGGAGCCGCTCGATGCCGAGGCGCGTCCCACGGCCACCAAGTCGGACAGCCAGGGTCGCTTCGTCGCCTGCCGCGACGGTTTCTACGATCCGGAAGTCTTTACCCGCGGTCGCGAGATCACCGTCACCGGCACCCTGCACGGTGCCGTCTCGCAGAAGGTCGGCGATTTCGACTACGCCTACCCGCGCGTGGAAGCCGACGTCGTCTACCTCTGGCCCAAACGCGTCCCGATCAACCGCGCGTACGGCCCGGGCTTCTACGACCCGTTCTGGGGTCCGGGCTTCGGCCCCGGTTTCGGTCCCTACGGCTACGGCCCCTGGGGCGATCCGTTCTACTACCGCCCGCGCACCATCATCGTGCGCCCGCCGCCCCAGCCCCGCGCCCGCTGATCCCCGGCTGGCGGCAAAAAACCCGGCGCCGCAAGGTGCCGGGTTTTTTATGCAACCTCCTGGCCCGCGATCAACACCTCAAAAGGTATACCCATGCTCCCCGACATCACCGAATCCCGCGCCGCCTGCCATTGCGGCACCGTCCGCTTCACGGTGAAACTCAGCGACGGCCTGCGCACCGCGCGCCGCTGCAACTGTTCCTACTGCCGCATGCGCGGCGCCGTGGTCGTCTCCGCCAACCTCGATGGCATCACCATCCACCAGGGCGAGGACGCGTTGGGCGTCTACCAGTTCAACACCGGCACGGCCAAGCATTACTTCTGTTCGAAGTGCGGCATCTACACCTTCCACCAGCGCCGGTCGAACACCACGCAGTACGGCATCAACGTCGCCTGCCTGGAAGGCATCAGTCCCTTCGACTTCGAGGATGTCCCCGTGCTGGACGGCATCAACCACCCCGCCGACCAGGGCCGGAAAACCAACGAGCCCATCGCCCACCTCCGCTACGTCCCCTCCCCTTAACACGCACGCGCCACCACGCGTAAGCCCGTGTAGGAGCGGACGATGTCCGCGATCCCCGTGCATGTCGGTTGAGTCACCGCCCGCGGCACCCTAAAGTGAACGATCACATCGCCAGAAGGACCGTCATGACCGAAACGATCTTTTCAAAAATCATCCGGCGCGAGATCCCCGCCGACATCGTCTACGAAGACGACGACGTGCTGGCCTTTCGCGACCTCAATCCGCAGGCACCGGTGCATGTGCTCTTCATCCCGAAGCGCGCCATCGCCACGCTGGACGATGCGACACACGACGACGCGACCGTCCTCGGCAAGCTATTGCTCGCCGCCGCAGCCTACGCACGCGAACAGGGTTTTTCGAAGGACGGTTATCGCACCGTGATCAACACGAACGGGCACGGCGGGCAGACGGTGTTCCACATCCATGTGCACCTGCTGGCCGGGCGCCAGATGCAGTGGCCCCCGGGCTGAATCAGCCGACGGACTGACGGCTGCCGAATGCGTGCGCCAGCGTGCCGCGATCGACGAACTCCAGTTCGCCACCCAACGGCACGCCGTGGGCGAGACGCGTGGCACGGATGCCGGCGGCACGCGCCAGCTGGCCGATGTAATGCGCGGTCGCCTCGCCTTCCACGGTGGGGTTGGTGGCGATGATCATTTCCTCGATCTCGCCCTCGCCCAGCCGCTCCACCAACAACGGCAGGCCGAGTTCGTCCGGACCCAGGCCGTCGAGGGGGGACAGGCGCCCCAGCAGCACGAAGTAATGGCCCCGGAAGCCCGTCGCCTGTTCGATGGCGGCCAGATCGGACGGCGACTCCACGATGCACAGCACGTGCTTGTCGCGCGTGGGGCTGGCGCACACGGAGCACACCGGCGTCTCGCTGAAGTTGCGGCAGCGCGTGCAGTTGCCCACGTCGCGCATGGCCGATTCCAGCGCCGAGGCCAGTCGAAGGCCACCCTGCCGCTCGCGTTCGAGCAGATGGAAGGCCATGCGCTGGGCGCTCTTGGCGCCGACGCCCGGCAGGCAACGCAGGGCGTCGATCAGTTCGCCCAGCAGGCGGGACCCGTTACTCATCGCCGAAGGCCGGTCAGAACGGCATCTTGAAGCCGGGGGGCAGGTTCAGCCCCGCGGTAACGCCGCCCAGCCGGTTGCGGCTGAGTTCGGCGATCTTGTTGACCGCGTCGTTGATGGCCGCAGCCACCAGGTCCTCGGCCATTTCCGGATCGTCGGCGAACGACTGCCGATCGATGTGCACCGCGCGCACCTCGTGGCCGCCGCTCATGGTGACCGTGACCAACCCACCGCCGGCGGAACCGGTGACTTCCGTCTTGGCGAGTTCGTCCTGCGCACGCTTCATTTCATCCTGCATGCGCTGGGCTTGCTGCATCAGCTGACCGATTTGACCTTTCACGTTCCTGGCTCCACGGGTTTGATCGATTGGGGAATGACGCGCGCGTCGAAATCGCGCTTGAGCGCCTGTACGAAGGGATCGGATTCCATCGAGGCCTCGGCGCGGGCCTGGGCATCGGTGGCGGCCTGCGCCCGGCGCTCCGCCGGGGTGCCGAGGTTGCCGCGATCGGCCACAAAGCGGAAGCGAATGCGCCGGCCCAGGGCCTGCGAGACTTTTTCTTCCATCTGGCTGGTCAACGGCTCGACCGCCAGGTGCATGTGCTGCGGCTGCAAGGCGAGGACCATGCTCTCGCCGTCCACCTCGCGCAGCGAACAGTTCTGCGCCAGCTGCCCGATGGGCCCGCGCAGGTGGGCGCGCTCCACCACCTCGTGCCAGTCCGGCAGGCCATCCGCACCGAGGGTGATGGGACGCGGCGGCGCGGCGGGCTCGGGCACGGGTGCGGAATGCTCGGCAGCGCGGGCGGGCGGAGGTGCGGCTGGTGCGGCTGGTGCGGCTGGCCGCGAGGCTGCCGGAGCCGGAGCCGCCGGTGCTGGACGCGGCGGCGGGGCTGAATGCGAGGTCGCCGTGGCAGTGCGCGACGGAGCAGACGCCAGCGGCGGCGCCGCGGCGACCTGCGGTGCGTGACCTGCAGCGGCCACCGGCGCAGACGCCCGCGGCGCGCTGGCGCCTGCGGCAGTGCGCGCTGGCGAACCCGAGACAGGCTGCCCACCCTCAGCCGGTCGGAACGCGAACATGCGCAGCAGCGCCATCTCGAAACCGATGCGAGCATCCGGCGCCATCGGGAGCTCACGACGGCTGGTGGTGGCGATCTGGTAGTAGAGCTGGACGTCCTCGGGAGCGATGCGCGCGGCGAGGTCGGCCAGACCGGCGTCGCTTTCTTCCTCGCGATACCCGGGCACCAGCTGGATCAGCTGGATACGGTGCAGCACCGTGGCGAAGTCGTCTAGTACGCCGGCGAAGTCCGGCGAGAACGAGGCGATACGCTCGGCCTCGCCCATCAGGGCGGCACCGTCACCGGCGGCCAGCGCCTCGAGCACGCCCAGCACCTGACCACGCTCGACGCTGCCGAGCATGGCGCGCACGTCATCGGCGCGCACGGCGCCCCCGCCATAGGCGATGGCCTGGTCGAGCAACGAGAGCCCGTCGCGCAGCGAACCGTCCGCGCCGTGCGCGAGTTCGACGATCGCGTCTTCTTCGTATTCGATGCCTTCGGCGCCGAGGATGTGACGCATCTGCCCGGAGATCTGGTCCGGCAGCAGCCGCTTGAGGTTGAACTTCAGGCAGCGCGACAGCACGGTGACCGGCAGCTTCTGCGGGTCGGTGGTGGCAAGCAGGAACTTCACGTGCGGCGGCGGTTCTTCCAGCGTCTTCAGCAGCGCGTTGAACGCCGGCTTGGAGAGCATGTGCACCTCATCCACCAAGTACACCTTGAAGCGGCCACGCGAGGGGGCGTACTGCGCGTTCTCGATCACTTCGCGCACGTCGTCCACGCCGGTGTTGCTGGCCGCATCGATCTCCAGCAGGTCGACGAAGCGGCCGGCGTCCACCGCGGTGCAGACCGAGCAGACGCCGCAGGGATCGGCCGATTCGCCACGCTCGCAGTTGAGCGACTTGGCGAAGATGCGGGCGATGGTGGTCTTGCCGACGCCGCGGGTGCCGGTGAAGAGGTAGGCATGGTGCATGCGGCCGGAGTCGAGCGCGTTGGTCAGCGCCCGGACCACATGCTCCTGGCCCACGAGTTCAGCGAACTTGCGGGGGCGCCACTTGCGTGCGAGGACCTGATAGGACATGCGTAGTACCTTGGGGCGACAGTGGATTGTGCCAAGGACACGCGTCGGGCGCACCCCAGCCCCGAAAAGGCGATGACCCTGCCAGCCACACCCCGGCGCCCGAGTCATCCGCTACCGTTGCTTCCTTCCGGACCTGGCGGAGTTTACGGACTATCGTCGCGGGGGGACCGACAGGGTCACCATAAGACTTACATCTGGCGGAGAGAGCGGGATTCGAACCCGCGATACCTTATTAGGGTATACACACTTTCCAGGCGTGCTCCTTCAACCACTCGGACACCTCTCCACACCGGTACATCCTCTTCCCCGGCGTCCTGTCCGGCAAAGAAGCGGAAGGATAACGTTCCCGCCGCGGCGGGGCAAGTCTCAGCCAGCGGTGGGGTGGGTTGGCTCGGGCTGCGGGAGGGGCAGGCGTTCGCCGGGATGGGCGATACGGTAGCCCCGTGCGACCAGTACATCCCCGTCGGCGGCACTGCCGTAGTGGTAGAGCGCCATGCGCGAGCGGGCTTCGTCGGGGTATTCGCGCTCAAGATCGTCCACGCCGGTGTGCGAGGGGTTGCCGACGACGCCGCAGTCGTGGGCGATCAGCTCGCCGCGCATGCCGTGCAGCGCGATCGCCTCCGGCACCGGCCGGGTATCGCCGGTGTAGACCAGGCTGCCGCGCAGGGCCAGGCCGTACGAGGTACCCTGCACGTGGTGGCGCGTGGGAAACACGTCGAACCAGTGGCCTTCGTGCCAGAAGCCGCGGGTGCACGGGATGAGGTGGAATGCTTCCCAGTAGTTGACGCCGCCTTCGGCCAGGGCGCCGGGGTAGTCGGCCACCCTGCCCTGCAGCCAGGGCAACAGGGCGGCGTGCAGGTAGACCTTCGTGCGCCCGCGCAGGGCCTCGTCAAACCACAGGCGGAAGAACAGTCGCTCCATGCCGGCCACGTGGTCCATGTGCACGTGGGTGATGTAGAGGGCCGCCGGTGGCGCACCGTACGCCGCCACGTAGCGGTCGAGCGTGTCGGGACCGCAATCGACCAGCAGCAGCGGCGCGCCGTCACGCTCCACGACCACGGCGGAGGAGCCCAGCTCGACCGCGTGGGCGGCACCGGTGCCGAGGAAATGCAGGTTCCACGTCATGCGCCCAGGCTCCGTTCGTAGTGATCCATCAACGCCGGCCATAGCGCGGTGTCGAAGGTGTCTCCCGCGACGTCGCGCGCGCCCAGCTTGAGCAGCGAGCGTTTCAGGCGGTCCAGGTTGGCATGGCGCCAGCGGCGGGACACGCCGCGCAGCCGGCCCCGGTCGAAATCGATGAGGTAGAGGCCGTCGGCTCCGACGAGGATGTTGTGTGCGTTGAGATCGGCGTGCCAGGCGCCCTCGCGATGGAACCGGGCGATCAACGCACCGACCTGGCCAGCCAGCGCCGGGGTGAAGGCCCCTTGCTGCAGCTGCTCGGCCAGCGTGGACGCCCGTGGGATGCGCAGGGTCATCAGGTCGGCCGAATAACGCAGGCCCTGGCGCACGAAACGAGCCGCCAGCGGCGGCGACACGGGCAGCCCGCGACGCTGCAGTTCCACCAGCAGGCGGAACTCGCGATCGCTGCGCGTGCGTCGGCGTCCGGTAAAAAGGTAGCGGTCGCCGAGCAGACGGGCCACCATACCGCCGCGCCGGTAATGCCGCAGCACGGCTTCACCGGCGGGCGTATCGACCACCGCCACGCCGCCGCGGCCGCCGGATTGCGTGCGCAGGGCGCCGCGCTCGCGCCAGTATTCGGGCGAGAACCACCGCGCGTCGACTTGAGGTGCACGGGTCGCGTCGAACAGAATCGTACCGTCCGCGCCCTCCTCCACTCGTTGCTCTTTCATTTCATCGGCCGCCCTTGCGCAGCCACTCATCCGGTGCTCCGATCGTGCCCAGTCTAACAAGCCGCCCGCTCCCGTCGGGGGATTCCAGCCTCTGCATCCTGCGCACCTCCGCCATCGGCGATGTCACGCATGTGGTGCCGCTGGTCCGCACCTTGCAGGAAAAGTCGCCGTCCACGCGCCTGACCTGGCTGGTGGGCAAGCTGGAACGACGCCTGGTGGGCGACCTGCCGGGCGTGGAATTCATCACCTTCGACAAGGGCAAGGGCCGCGACGGCCTGCGGGAGGTGAGACAGGCGCTGGCCGGACGTCGCTTCGACGCGCTGCTGCACATGCAGGTGGCGCTGCGTTCCAACCTGCTCAGCCTGGCGGTCAGCGCGGATCGGCGGATCGGCTACGACCGCGCGCGTTCGAAGGACCTGCACGGCCTGTTCATCCGCGAACGCATTCCGGCGCGCTCGGGGCAGCACGTGCTGGATGCGCTCGGCAGCTTCGTCGAGCCGCTGGGCCTGACGCAGACCGGGGTTCGCTGGGACATCCCGGTGCCGGACGACGCCAGGGCCTGGGCCGCGGAACAGCTTCCGGGCGACACACCGACACTGCTGGTCAGCCCCATGTCCAGCCATGCGCTGCGCAACTGGCGCGTGGACCGCTACGCGGCATTGATCGACCACGCCATGGCGCGAGGCCTGCGCGTAGCACTGGTCGGCGGCCCATCCGAGGGCGAACGGGCGCTGGCGGATCGGATCCTCGCGGCCACCGTATCGGCGCCACTGGACCTGACCGGCAAGGACACCCTGAAGCGCTTCATGGCCTTGCTGGAGCGCTCGGCCATGATCCTCACGCCGGACTCCGGCCCGATGCACATGGCCAACGCGGCCGGGGTGAAGGTGCTGGGGCTGCATGCCGCCAGCAATCCCCACCGCTCCGGCCCCTATTCCGACCGCCGCTGGTGCGTCGACCGCTACGATGCGGCCGCGCGCCGTTTCCTGGGCAAGCCGGCCGCCGAGCTGGCCTGGGGCACCAAGATCGAGAAGCCCGGCGTCATGGACCTCATCGAGGTGGACGACATGCGCGAGCGCTTCGAAGCCTGCGCGGCGTTCCTGCAACTGCCGTTGCGTTAAGCGCCGGTCTGCGGCGCGCGGTAATCCTGGTACGACTTCTCTTCGACCAGCGTGGAGCCCAGCTTCATGTTGATCTCGCGCTTGATCGCGGCGCGCTCGTCGTTCTCGATGTACACGGAACGCGCCAACTGGATGAACGCATCGTCGAACGCCTGCGCGCGCTCCTTCAGGCGAATGTCGTCCTCGATCTTCCACAGGCGCTGGTTGACGGCGAGAAGGCGCGCCTGCTCGTCGGTGATGTCGGTCTCGGAGGCCTTGTCGTTTTTCCACGTCGCGTCGAGCAGTTCGAGTTCGTTGCGCACGTTGGTCAGCTTGGCATCGTCCTGGATTTCCATGAGCTTGATCTGCAGGATCGTGATCTTGTCGATCAGCTCGCCATAAGAGACGGGGGTATGGATCAGGCTCATGGGCAAATCTCCGGTCGGTCAGGCGCCGGAGGTTATCAGTTTTACGCGTTGCCGGACGCTCCATAGGCGGTCAGGCCTTCCACCAGGTGGTCGTAGACGGCGCGCACGCGGCGGCTGCGGCGCTGGTCTTCGTGCATCACCACCCACAGCCGCAGCGGCACCTCCAGCGTCTTCGGGAACAGGCGAACCAGCCCGCTGCGTCGCGCCAGCGGCACTTGGCAGAACCCGAGGCCGAAACCGGCGCGAATGGCCGCCAGTGCCGCCAGGTCGTTGTCCGTGCGCAGCGCGAAGTGCTCGCGTGCATAAGGCACATCGGCGGGACGCAGCGCCCGGATATACGGTTTTTCCTCGTCGTAGCCGATCAGCGCGTGGCTGGCGATGTCCGCGACGCGACGCGGGCGACCCGCCAGGGCCAGATAGTCCGCATGACCGTAGAGCCCGATGGGGATGTCGGCGACGTGCCGTGCCACCAGGGCGTCCTGTTGGGGCACGGCGCTGCGCACGGCGATGTCGGCATCGCGACGCAGCAGGTTTTCCGTGCGGTTGGTGGTCGACAGCTCGATGACGATGCGCGGATACGCGCGCCGGAAACCGGCCAGCATCGTCGGCAGCACTTCCACCCCGATCACCTCGCTGGCGGTGATCCGCACCACGCCCTGCAAGGTGTCGCGCGTGCCGGATGCCGCACGCTGCACGGAGGCCGCCGCGGAGGCCATGGCTTCCGCGTGCGGCAGCAGTTCCAGCGCGGCATCGGCGGGAAGCAGACCGTGCGGCACGCGCGAGAACAGGTCCACGCCCAGGGCGCTTTCCAGCTCCCGGATGTGCCGGCCCAGGCTGGGCTGGGTCATACCCAGCGAACGCGCGGCCGCGGAAAGGCTTCCCTCGCGCATCACGGCGAGGAAAGAACGGAAAAGATCCCAGGCGGGTTCGCGGCTAGCCATACGTAAATGTATGGCACCCATGCGTCCTTATGCAATTTACGAATACCACAACAGCGCCGAGACTCGGTCCACCCCCTGGAGATACCGCCATGACCCGATCCCATCGCACTGCCCTCGTCCTCGGCGCCACCGGCGGCATCGGCGGGGAAACCGCCCGCGCGCTGGTCGCCGCCGGCTGGACCGTCAAGGCGCTGACCCGCCACGCCGGCAAGGTCGACGACGGCGCGCTCCACTGGATCCACGGCGACGCCATGAACGCGGACGACGTGCGCCGCGCCGCGCAGGGCACGCAGGCGATCGTGCATGCCGTCAATCCGCCGGGCTACAAGGACTGGGAGCGCGTGGTGCTGCCGATGATCGATCACACCATCGCCGCCGCGCGCACCGTGGGCGCGCGGATCGTGCTGCCGGGCTCGGTCTACAACTACGGTCCCGGCACGTACCCACTGATCGCCGAGGACGCACCCCAGCATCCACCCTCACGCAAGGGCGAGATCCGGGTGGCCGTGGAGGAACGCCTGGAGGCCGCGGCGCGCGAAGGGGTACGCAGCCTGGTCCTGCGCTGCGGCGATTTCTACGGTCCGCGCAGCGGGAACAACTGGCTGGCCCAGGGCATCCTCACGCCCGGCAAGCCGTTGCGCGACATCCGCTACCCCGGCTTACCGTCGCTGCGCCACACCTGGGCCTACCTGCCGGACGTCGCCGCCACGCTGGTGGCGCTGCTGGAACGCGATGACGAACTGGATACCTTCGCGCGCTTCCACTTCGGGGGGCATGTGCTCACCGGGTACGCGCTGGCCGATGCGCTCAGGCGGGCGTCAGGTCGGGGCGAGTTGCCGCTGCGCCGTTTCCCGTGGTGGATGGCGACCCTGGTCGCACCCTTCATGGAAACCATGCGCGAGGTGCGCAAGATGCGCTACCTGTGGGACGAGGAAATCCTGCTGGACGACGCACGGCTGCGTGCCTTCCTCGCGGACGTGCCGTGCACGGCACCGGAAACGGCCTTGCGCACGACGTTGCAGGGCATGGGCCTGATCGGCCCGTCGGTCACAGCGTAACCAGCCCGAACGCGTCCAGCAGCAACAGCACATTCAGCCCCAGCACGACCAGCGCAGCCAGCGCCGACAGCACCACCACCAGACGGCCGTTGCGGAACGCGCCCATGACGTCGCCCCGACTGGTGAACCAGACCAGGGCGATCATGGGGAACGGCAGCGCGATGCTCAACGCCACCTGGCTGAGCACCAGGGCACGGGTCGCGTCCACGCCGGCCAGTACCACGGCGAAACTGGGCAGCATGGTGATCGCGCGCCGCAACCAGATCGGAATGCGGAAATCGACGAAGCCCTGCATGATCATCTGCCCGGCCATGGTGCCCACCACGGAGCTGGAAAACCCCGAGGCGATGAGGGAAACGAGGAAGATGGTGGCAGCGGCACCGCCAAGCAGCGGGATCAGGGTCTGGTAGGCGGTTTCGATCTTTGCCACGTCGGGGTGGCTGCCGTGGAACGCGCCGGCCGCCATCACCACCATGGCCAGGTTGATCAGGCCTGCCAGCGTGAGCGCCAGGATCACCTCGAGGTTGGACAACCGGATGATCCGCGTCCGCTCCGCATCATTCCTGGCCTGCACGCGGCGCTCGGTCAGCCCCGAGTGCAGGAACAGGGCATGCGGCATCACGGTCGCGCCAATAAGGCCCACGGCGATGGCGATGGCCGCGCTGTCGGGCAGGTTCGGCACGAAGATCTGCTGCCCCAGCGCTTTCCAACCGACGGGCGCGATGAACAGTTCCACGAGGTAGGACAACCCCACCACGCCCACCAGCGCGCCGATGGTCAGCTCAAGGCGACGGTAGCCCTTGCCTTCCAGCAGCAGCAACGCGTATGTGACCACGGCGGTAATCCCCATGCCGACAAGCAACGGCATGTGGAACAGCAGGCTGAGGCCGATCGCGCCGCCCAGGAACTCGGCCAGGTCGGTGGCCATGGCGGCCAACTCGCTCACCACCCACATGACGTAGACCAGCGGCTTGGGCAGGCGATCGCGGCACAGCTCGGCGAGGTTGCGACCGGTCACGATACCCAGCTTGGCGGACAGGCTCTGGAACAACATGGCGACCAGGTTCGCCAGCAGCACCACCCAAAGCAGTGCATACCCATAGCGCGCGCCCGCCTGGATATTGGTCGCGAAATTGCCCGGGTCGATATAGGCCACCGAGACCACCATCGCGGGCCCGGCAAACGGCAGCAGCGCGGAGAGCCCGCGGCGGCGCCCCGACAGCACGTCGACCATGGCCGGGTCGCGTGGCGGTGTTTTCACTTGGTCGAGCATGCGATCGCGATCGTTCGGGCCGGACATTCCATGCCGTTATACCCCGCGGCCCGGACGGCGACCACGCGCGCCGGACCGCATCACGGCCCCCAGCACGACGCCCGCGGCGAACAGGGAACCGGCCACCGCCGCCGGAGGGATGCGGGTACGCGGGGTGCGCGAGGCGCGGGCCAGCGCCGCGTCCCGCGAGTCCTTCGGCTTGACCTCGGCAGGCGCGGCCTCGATTTCCACCGCGTGGGGACTGGGGCGGATCGGCTTGCCACGTGCGTCGGCCACGCCGCGGGTCAGCTCGGCACCGAGCAGCACGATGATCGACGAGTAATAGGTCCAGGTCAGCAGAACCACGAAGGCGCCAGCGGGGCCATATGCGCCGCCCACGTCGGAATACTGGATGTACAGGCCGATGACGTACTTGCCTGCCAGGAACAGCGCCGTGGTCAGTACCGCACCGATAAGCGCCTCGCTCCAGTCGATCAGCGCATCGGGCAGCACCTTGTACATCGCGCCGAAGGCCGCCACGAACACGATCACGGAGATCCCGTATTCCACGGCGCTCCACGCCGTCGAGTCGCCGCGGATCACCGTCTGGATGATGGCGCTGACGATGAACGAGACGATCATCATGAACGCCATGCCACCCAGCAGCGCGAACGCCCGGCCGCGCGCACGCAACCAGGCGCCGACGGCTTCGCCCGGCCGGGGCTTCACCCGCCAGACCCGGTCCAACGTGCCCTGCAACTGGGCGAACACCGCCGAGGCGGCGAACAGCGTCACGCCCAGGCCGACGATGCCGGCGATGTCGCTCAGGCGCGGATGCGCTTTCGCACTGGTGATCACGCTGTCGATGGCGCCCGCGGCACGGCTGCCGACCACGGACGACAGCGTCTGGGTCAGCTGGTCGCGCCATTCCGGATGCAGCACCGAAATCACCCACATCAGCAGGAGCAGGAGGGGTGCGAACGACAAAGCGGCGTAGAACGCCAGCGCCGCCGCACGTGTCATCAACTCATCGTCGCTGAAGCCGTCCACCGCGGAAACGATGGTGCGCTTTATAGCTCCGCCGGTCATGCCCTGTCTCCTGATCGATCCAATGGCCTTGATACAGCGTGGAACATGGAGCGCACGTGATGTGAACCCGGCCCGCTGCCCCTAGAATCGCCGCATGCCGCTCAACCTGCTCATTGCCGACGATCACCCGATGTTCCGTGGCGCCCTGCTGCACGCGCTGGCCGAGGCCCTGCGGGGCGGTCGCGCGCTGGAGGCGGCCAGCCACAGCGCGATGGAGGCGGTGCTTGCCGCTGGCGAGCCGGTCGATCTGGTGCTGCTGGACCTGACCATGCCGGGGGCCATGGGCTTCTCGTCGCTGCTATGGCTGCGCGGTGAGCATCCGGACGTGCCGGTGCTGGTGGTGTCGTCCAACGACCATCCGCGCAACGTGCGCCGCGCGCAACAGTTCGGCGCGGCGGGTTTCGTCTCCAAATCCGCACCGGCCGAGGTATTGCGCGCGGCGGTGGCCGAGGTGATGCAGGGCGGCACCGCCTTCGTCGGCGCGCGTGCCGACCGCAGCGACGACGATGCCCGCCTGGCCGCGCGACTGGCCCGGCTCACGCCGGCGCAGTTCCGCGTGCTGATGCTGATGGCCGAGGGCCTGCTCAACAAGCAGATCGCCGCCGAACTGGGCCTGGCGGAAAACACCGTGAAGATCCACGTGACCGCCGTACTGTCGAAGCTGGAATGCCGCTCGCGCACGCAGGCCGCGGTGCTGGTGCGGTCGCTGGATGTCGACGAAGGCGTCGACGGCTCCCACCCGGGTTAGCCGGACACCATCAGCATGCGGCTCATGACCGCGCGCAGGCGCGCCGGGGCAAGGGGTCGCGTGAGGTAACGCACACCGACCGCAGCCGCACGCTCCACATCCGCTGTCGAGGGCGCCTCTGCGATGAGCAGCGTGGGTGGCATGCCGCCCCAGCGTGCGCCGAGGGCCAGGCGCAGTGCCTCACCCGTCATGCCGTCGATCGGGTCCTCCAGCAGGAGGATCGCGGGCACCGCGTCGGTTTCCGCGTGGCGCATCGCCTCGCTCGCGCTGGCCGCGGCCGCCACCTCGCAGCCCCACGACGCCAGCAGCCGCGTCGTGGCCTGTCGTGTCACGCCGTCGGCATCCAGCAGCATGACCCGGGCACCGGCGAACGGCGATTCATCCTCGGCGCCGGCGGCCTTCGCTGTCGTCGCGGACGGGCCCTGCCATAACGGCACGGTGATGGAGAACACGCTGCCCTTGCCCGGACGCGAGCGTACCGCCACCGGCGCGCCCAGCAGCCGCCCGATCCGGTCGACGATCGACAGCCCCAGGCCCGAGCTGCGCCGCTCGCGGTCCACGCCGTTGTCCAGGCGCAGGAACTCGTCGAAGATCGCCCGGGTTTTCGCCTCCGGGATGCCAAGCCCCGTGTCCCAAACCTCGATGCGCACCGCATCGCCTTGCCGGCGCGCTCCGATCAGCACGTCGCCACGCGGTGTGTAATGGATCGCATTGGAGAGGAAATTCTGCAACACGCGGCGGAGCAGCAAGGCATCGCTGCGCACGACGGCCCGACCGGTGACGCAGCGCAGTTGCAGGCCGTGCGATGCCGCCAGCACCCCGAACTGCTTCGCCAGGTCGGCCAATAGCGATTCCAGCGACACGGCGGCAAAGCGCGGCTCGACTGCGCCCCCTTCCAGCCGCGACACATCCAGCAGGCTGGCCAGCAATTCGTCCTGCGTGTCCAGCGCACTGCGGACGCGCTCCACCAGCTCGCGCTCCGCGGCGTCGAGGTGCCCCGCCGCCAGCGCACCGACAAACAGCCGTGCCGCATTGAGTGGCTGCAGCAGGTCGTGGACGGCGGCGGCGACGAAACGGGTCTTGGAGCGATTGGCCCGCTCCGCTTCCGCCTTGGCGTCGTGCAGGTCGCGCGTGCGCTCGTCCACCCGGCGTTCCAGGCTGGTCGCCAGCGACCGCAGTTCGCGCGCGGCGGCCTTGTACGCCGTGATGTCGGCATAACTGGTGACGAAGCCACCGTCCGGCAGCGGATTGCCGCGTATTTCCAGGGTGGTGCCGTCGGGCCGCTCGCGCTCGTACATGTGCGGGCTGCCGGCACGCAGGTAATCCAGCCGGCGGCGGATCGCCTCCTCCGGATCACCCGGGCCCAGCAAGCCGCGCCGCGCGTTGAAACGGAACAGGTCCTCGATAGGCCGCCCCACGCGCATGTATTCCTCGGGAAACCCGAATATCTCCCGGTAGCGCGTGTTCCACGCGACCAGCCGCAGCGACGCGTCGATCACGCTCACGCCCTGCGGCAGGTGTTCCAGGTTGCCATCGGCGCCCTGGGTGGCCTCGTGCGCCGCGGCCACTACGCTGTCTTGCGCGGAGCGCAGCGCGGCGGCGTGGTGCGCCACCATGCGCTCGAGCTCCTCGCGGCTGCGCTGGCGCAGCCGGGCCAGGCGCAGCCGCTGCTGCAGGAACAGCCCGAACAGGACGATCGGAAGCCACACCGCCAGCACCACCAGCGCGGCGTCGCGCGCAGCCGTCATGGCCGGGCGGGCGTCAGCCAGCAGGTGCAGGGTCCAGCCCTGGTGAGGCAGGGCCAGGCTGGCCCAGACCACCTCGCCGTCGAGCGACGGCGAGATCACCCTGACGCGTCGCGCGTCCGCGCCTGCCTCGCCCAGGGTAACGGTGCGCATCGGCACGAGCGCGCGATCGCCGTACTGGCGCGTGGCGCGGATCGCATCCGCATCTCGCGGAGACAATGCCTGCAGTGGCCGATACAACCACGAGGCATCGCGGTTGGTCAGGAAAACCACGCCGTAGCGGTCGGCCAGCAGCACGGTATCGTCGTCGCGGGCCCAGTCGTGACGCACTTCGTCCAGGGTGATTTTCACCACGATCACGCCGACATGCCGGCCCTGCTCGTCGTCGACGGCACGCGCGATGAAATAGCCGGCCACGCCCGTGGATACGCCCATCGCATAAAAGGTGGCGTGCCCCTCCCGCATCGCCTCCTGGAAATACGGCCGGAACCGATAGTCCAGGCCGACGTTGCTTGTGGGGGTATCCCAGTTGTTGGCGGCCACGGCCCGGCCACGCCGGTCCAGCAACGTGAGTGTCGAGGCATGCGCCGCGCCGTTGGCCTGGGCAAGCTTGCGATTGAGCGCCAGGGTCGGCAGGGGCTCGCCGGTGTCCGACAGCGCCGCGCGCAAGGCCGGATCCAGCGCCAGCACCTCCGGCAGCACGGTGAACCGGTCGATCAGGCGTTGCACCGCCAGCGCGTGCAGTTCGAGACGATCCGCCGACTGCGTGGCGGTGACCGCCAGCGCGCGACGCCACGCCCACCACCCGCCCATGGCCGCGGTGCCGGCGATGGCCAGCGCCAGCGCACACACGGGTAACAGGCGGACGAGGCGCACTCGGGACATGACCGCGATGGTCGCACAGCCGCGGGGAGCCTAGCCGGAATGTGCTATGGGCCGATCGGGAGGCGCGGGCTACAAGGGTGCATCCGCCCCTCCGGGGCAGCCTACGGTATCGCGTCATGTCCCTGCAGCAGTCCGTTCCCGTCGCCGCTCCCCGGCCCTGGTATCGCCAGACCTACGCGCAGGTGCTGGTCGCCATCGCCCTCGGTGCCCTGCTGGGTCACTACTGGCCGGCCTTCGCCGAATCGCTCAAGCCGCTGGGCGACGCCTTCATCAAGCTGGTGAAGATGATCATCGCGCCGGTGATCTTCCTCACCGTGGTCACCGGCATCGCCGGCATGCCTCATCTCAACGCGGTCGGCCGCGTGGTGCTGAAGGCGATGCTCTACTTCCTCGTCTTCTCGACCCTGGCGCTCATCGTCGGCATGGTCGTGGCCAACGTGGTGCAACCGGGAGCGGGCCTGAACATCGATCCCGCCACCCTGTCGACGAAGGAGATCGCCACCTACACCACCAAGGCCCACGACATCTCGCTGACCGCCTTCCTGCTGGACATCATTCCGGACACCGTGGTGGGCGCGTTCACCTCGGGCAACATCCTGCAGGTGCTGCTGTTCGCCGTGCTGTTCGGCATCTCGCTGACACTGGCCGGCGAGCGCGGCAGGCCCGTGGTGTCGTTTTTCGAAGCCCTGACCGCGCCCGTGTTCACGCTGGTGCACCTGCTCATGAAAGCCGCCCCCATCGGTGCCTTCGGCGCCATCGCCTTCACCATCGGCCGCTACGGCATCGAGTCGCTGTCCAACCTGCTGTTCCTCGTCGCCACCTTCTACGGCACGGCCATCCTGTTCGTGGTGGTGGTGCTGGGCACCGTGGCAAAGTGCGCGGGGTTCTCCATCTTCCGCCTGATGCGCTACCTGAAGGCCGAACTGCTGCTGGTGCTGGGCACCTCGTCCTCGGAAGCGGCCCTGCCCTCGCTGATGGAGAAGATGGAGCGCGCGGGCTGCGACAAGTCGGTGGTCGGCCTGGTGGTGCCCACCGGGTACTCGTTCAACCTGGACGGCACCAACATCTACATGACGCTGGCCGCGCTTTTCATCGCGCAAGCGACCAACACACCGCTCACCCTCGGCGAACAGGTGGCCCTGCTGCTGGTGGCCATGGTCAGCTCCAAGGGAGCGGCGGGCGTGACCGGCGCCGGCTTCGTCACGCTGGCGGCCACGCTCTCCGTGGTGCCCTCGCTGCCCGTGGCGGGCATGGCGCTGATCCTGGGCGTGGACCGTTTCATGAGCGAATGCCGCTCGCTGACCAACTTCATCGGCAATGCGGTGGCCACGGTCATCGTCGCGCGCTGGGAGGGAGCACTGGACCGGGAGGCGCTGGATGCGGCGCTGTCGCCGGAAGCGTCGAACTACGTCACCCGGACTGACCTGGCCGGGTGACGTAGTCGCCGGTCACTTGAAAGTGCAGGCTTCGCTCGTCGACTGCGTGCAGGTTTCCTTCCCCGCGGCGACGCTTTTCCACGCCTTGGCGTTCGCCGGCGACACCGCGTTGCCTTCCATGTCGAGACTCATGCGGAGGCTGTTGCCGTCCGTGGCCTTGTAGTCACACGACGCCCAGTGTTTATCCTTGCTGTTGATCAGCGAGGCACCGGCAAAGGACAACCCCTCCAAGTGAAGTTTCGCGTCGTCGTATTGCGAGACCTCACCCTTCCAGGTGTGAGCGCCGGACACGGCCTCATAGGCAATATCGCCATCCTTCGTCTCGCCGTTCTGCCTGATCGACCTGGCAGCCGGGCAGGATATATCCGCGGCGGCGGCGTGGGTGGCCCAGGCGGTCATGGCGATGGCCATCGCCAGCGAAACCGTCATCGTCTTCGTGCTGCTCATTGCACACTCCCTATGCGCCTTGCGGCTGGTGATCCACCTTAACGCCACACAGGGACGGCGGACGTTCTCGGGCAAAACGTACACCTCGCCACATTGGCTTGGCTAACATGGCCTTGACGCTTGCCGTCCGTAAAAGGGCAACGATTTCTTCGGTCCCAGATGAACGGCTCCCTAGCCCGGGAAGCGCGTCATGCCTCCGCGCACTCAAGACATGGTCCGGGCCGCCGATGTCATGAGGAACGCCCCGAGGCCACCTGCCTTCCATGCCTGTCCAGCACGCCCGCCACACCAACCTGCGCGCCGTCCTCGCCCAACTGGACCGGGAAGGCATCGCCGGCTTTCCCGACCAGGCCGAGTACCTCGGTAGCGTCACCTCCGGACACCTGGCCGCCATGGTGAACGGCGACCCGATCGAGACGCTGTTTTCCGAGCACGTGGAATGGGCACTGCACCGACGCCGCGGCTGGATGGACGAGTTGCACGACGACGATCCCCTCGAGGGGTGAGCCGGCTGGATTCAGTTTCGTCCGGCTGTATCACCACCGCTTCACGCGCGGCTGGCAACCCTCGCGTCCTCAGAGTCGAGGTCATCCATGGAAAGCTTCCCCCCGGAGCTACTGCACCTCGCCCTGCAGAGCGCCGACCTCGGCATCTGGCAGCTCGATCTGCGCTCGGATGAGGAAACGCTGCGCTCGCTCCGACACGACCAGATGTTCGGCTACGAGGTACTCCAGCCGCGCTGGGGCCTGGCGATCGCGCTGGAGCACGTGCTCGAGGATGATCGGGATCTGTTCGCCGCCGCCTTCCGCAGCGCCCTTGTCGAGGGCGCCCTGCGTTGCGAGGTTCGCGTGAAGTGGCCCGACGGGTCCATCCACTGGATCGCGCCGCTGGGCCGCACCGAGTTCAGTGCCGAAGGCGAGCCACTGCGGATATGCGGCGTGGTGGCCGATGTCACCACACGCCGGCAACTGGAAGCCCAGGCGCTGCAAAAGAACAAGATGGCCGCTATCGGCGAGCTGACCGCCGGCATCGCGCACGATTTCAACAACGTCCTGCAAGGGCTGGCCGGTTCGTTCGACCTGCTCAACGTCTTCATCGCCAAGGGAAGGCTGGAGGAATGTGGGCGCCTGGCCGTCCGTGGCGGCGAACTCGTCGACCGCGCCGCCCGCATGACGCACCGGCTGCTCGCCTTCTCGCGACGCGCGCCGCTCAATCCGCGACCGGTCGACCTCGGACGACGCCTGCCCGCCATCGCCGCGCTGTTGCGTCCCGCCCCAGGCCAGGAGAGCCGTGTGGAGGTATCGGTCGAGCCGGCCTTACCCGACGTGCACGTGGACGACGCCCAACTCGAAGTCGCCCTGTTGAACCTGCTGTTCAACGCGCGCGACGCCTCGCACGTCGATGGTCGTATCCAATTGCGCGCGCGACGCACCGTCGCTCCGGGCGACCTGCATGAAAGCCTTCCCTTGTCCGGTCAGCACGGGTTCGCGCTGATCGAAGTCACCGACTCGGGCGTCGGCATTCCGCAGGACAGCCTGGAACGCATATTCGAGCCGTTCTTCACGACCAAGCCGCAGGGCGCCGGTACCGGGCTGGGGCTGTCGCAGGTGCACGGCTACGTGCACCAGTCCGGTGGCGCCATCGACGTCGCCAGCGTGATCGGCGTCGGCACGCGCGTGCGCGTGTGGCTGCCGTTGGCATCCGACGAAAACGCAGCCGCTGGCACGCCGTGCCATACCGACACCGCGCCGCGGCCTTCACGTCGGGCCGTGGTGCTCCTGGTGGACGACGAGGCGCACGTGCGCGAGCCTCTGGCAGAGCTACTGCGCGAAGCAGGCCACGACGTGACGTCCGTGGCGGACGCGCAAACGGCGATGACCACGTTGGCCACGCGCATGGACTGGGATCTGGTGGTGAGCGACATCGGCCTGGAAGGCCCAACCGACGGCTGCGACCTGGCACGCCAGTGCCATGATCGCCTGCCCGGCATGCCGGTGCTGCTCATTACCGGCTACGCCGGCGATGACCTGGACACGCGACTGCCCGGCGACACCGCCGTTCTGGTCAAGCCCTTCACGGCGAGGCATTTCATGCATGCGATCGACAACTGCCTGGGTGCGACGGCCGATGAGAGACCGCGGTAACCTCATGTCGTTGCATTACACGCATTGAGAACAATTCAGATGGATTCCGTTGTATTGCTCGATCGCCTGACGGCTCTGGAAACCGAATTGCACGGCTCGTCTACCCGTGGCGACGTAGCGCGGCTGCGAGTGTTGCTTCACGAAGACTTCGAAGAAGTGGGCCGGTCAGGCGTTTATTACCGACGTGACGACGTGTTGGCATCGCTGCCCGCGGAAACCGGTGACACGACGCTGCAGGCTGATGGATTCCGCATCGTCATGCTGTCAGAGGTATTGGCGTTGCTCACCTATCGCTCCGTTCGTGTCGACGCCGATGGCAACGCCACGGCACACACGCTCAGAAGTTCGCTGTGGCAGATGATGGACGGCCATTGGCGTATGCGCTTCCATCAAGGCACACCGACGACGCCGTTCACGCTGATATAAAGCTTGCTACGCGAGCGACGAACGATGCGACGAGGCAAGCCACGGCGGCCATGCCGACGGTGCGGCACACCGTGAGAGATGCCACTTAACGCTTCGCTTCAAGAACCGCTACGGCACTACGGCCAATCGCCCACACCTGCTCCAGCGCTTGCTGCATGCGTGGATACACGGTATCGCCCCTGCCCACCTGGACGGTATCACCGCGATTGTCGACGACTTCGAACGAGCCGATGTAGCCGGGGCCCTGGGGCGCCGGCTCGGTGTGGAGTATGCAGCGATAGTTGCTGTACATCGTACAAATGTACAGCAACTACCGCGACTTTGCATCCCCTCACCAGCGCCCACCCCGAAGGGAGCTGGTTTCGTTGGTATCACGCAGCCTTTTCGGCCTTCGCCTGCATCGAAAGACGCCTCGAACATGCTCCGCACATGGTCACGAAGCCCTCGGTTCGCGGCGAATAAAAAAGTTGGAGGTTGCCCAAGGGGCGCGAATGTCTGTCAGACATCGTCGATGCGCGGCACGCGGTGGCCTCGGAAACGCCACCTTAGGCGACAATTTGGCCACGGAATCACAGGCCACACGGGGTGGTTGTGTAGCCGGGAAACGACAGCCTCACGAAATGATTTACAGGGAGGTACGATGGACAGCATGACTGAGTTCCGACTCACCTACGACGGCGCCGCGCTCGAGCGCCACGAGATGGATCCGCGCGAGGACAAGGAGTTCCTGCACGCGGTCAACAATGACCTCGAGTCTTTTTCAAAAGGCGACTCACTCATATGCGAGGTTCACGTCCGTCAGTGGCAAACAGCCACCGGCACCCGCACGGAGTACGAAGTCGTGAAGGTAAAAGGACATTTGCGCGCAGCCAGGCAGATCCAGTTACCGTGGCATATCGCAGACGCTGATGTGCCTGGCAGGCTCTAAACGCCGGAATAACGGTGCGTCGGATCAGCGTCGTCCCACGGGTGGCCCGGACAGCCCCAGCAGGTGCCGCGTAGACGGAAAGCGCCGAAGCAGCCAACGTTCGATCAGCAGCACGAGCACCATCGTGACGCCCAGCAGGGGCAGCAGCAGTCCCAGAACGACGAGCACCGCGACGATCAACGCGGGATACCGCACGCCTGCGTGTGCCGGCGGCGCACCCAGCGTGCCCGCGGGTCGACGCCGCCACCACAGCACGACGGCACTGGTGGACAGCATCAGCAGGCCCAGCGCCGTCACCACGCCGAGTATCTGGTTGAGCGGCGCGAACAGTTGCCCCTCGTGGATCGCCACGCCGTAGCCGATCAGCCGATCAAGCAACGGACGGTCGGCGAAAGCGGTGCGACTGGTGACCGCGCCAGTCGCGGCATCCAGGCCGACATCCACACGCTGCGGACGATTCTGCGTGTCGGATCGGGCGGTCCAGGTCGGCTTGAGCTTCGAGGGTGGCGCGATCAGCACCGGCGGCGGCAGGGCCAGGGCAGCCACGGTCGGCACGAGTCGATCGATCGCCGCATAGTCGGGACCCTCACCCATCAGCGTGTTCATCGCCATCCCGTGGTCCATCGCCATGCCGTGATGCATCGCATGTTCGTCGGCGATCGGTGTGTTGGCGGCGCGATTGGTCGCCCGTTCGGCGGCGCTGCCGATCGTCCAGTCGGGCGCCGCGGCCGAAGCGGCGTAAGTCTGTCGCACGGTTTGCAACAGGCCACCCCAGGATTTGCTCCAGGGAAGTCCGGACACGAGCAGGAACAACGCCATCAGCGAGATCCAGAATCCCGTGACCGCGTGGAGGTCACGCCAGAACACGCGGCCGCCGGCATTCAACCTCGGCACCAGCGTGCCCATGAGGCGACCGCCGCGCGGCCACCACAGATACAGGCCGGACAGCAACATCAATATCGTCCACGAGGCCGCCAGTTCCACCAGCATCGAGCCTTTCGTCCCCAGCAGCAGTTCGCCGTGCAGGTAGAAGATCACCCGCATGAACCGATCGTCCTCACCGACCACGCCCAGCACTTTCGCGCTGGACGGGTCGACGAATACTCGGGTGACATGGGCGCCCTTCCCTACCAGCACCCGGGTCGCGGCCGTGGGGCTGGACGGCAGTTCATAGGCGTTGAGCACCGTGCCGGGCACCGCGGCGAGTGCGGCAGCCACTTGCACCGAGGCCGGTCGGGCCGGTCCCTGGGTGACATGCGCGTACTGCCTTTCCAGAAACGGTTCGATCTGTGGCTTGAACAGGTAGATCATGCCGGTGGTCGCCAGCCAGACGATGAAGGGCAGGCAGAACAGCCCGGCATAGAAGTGCCAACGCCAGATGAGGCGGTACGTGGCGCGGGACGATGATGTCGCTGCGTGGGTCATGGGAGAGTTCGGATGACGGATCAGAAGTTGATGCTGGCCAGCAGCTTGCCCTGCCAATGCGGCACCAGCTGGTTGCCGTTGACGTGCTGGAAGACGGGCCGTTCGACATCCGCGTAGAGGCGGAACGCATGGACTTTCAACTCCACTGCGGGAGAAACGAGCACGCGCTCGTAGCCGCTGTCGCCCGGCGCGGCGTTGACGCCATGGTCCTTGGCACGCAAGGACACCAGCGCCTGGATGATCGGCGTGACCTGCGCGCCGCCAGCAAGCGTCCACCCTGCGGGGTAGATGCCGAACGCACTGTCCAGCTCCGTGCCGGGACGATAGCCTGCCCGCGTGTTCATTGCCTGGTCCAGCTGCGTCTGTGCAAAACCGCCCCAGGAGCCGGTACCGAAGTAGGTCTGGTGATAGCCGCCCAGAAGGATATCCGTCGTGCCCGTACCGATGGCCGTATCCCGGTCGAAGCCCTTGTAACGCCAGTCGCCGGTGGCGAGCTTGAAACCGAAGACCAGCCCCGAGGACATGTCGCCCGAAAAGCCCGTGTACATCCCCATGATGCGGATATCGCCCAGCGCGCCGTGGTCGTGGCTGCCCACCACACCCGTGTCATCGTCCGTGGTCGTGAAGTGCCGCGCCGTATAAGGCACTTCGACCTGCAAACCCCATGCCCGACTGAACATGTGCTGCCATCCGGCCAGGTAGAACTCGCTGCGGATGTGCTTGTCGTCGTTCTGCGCCGCGGGTGCTGACGAGCTGCCGGCCCAGTTCCGCGGCTGGTCCAGGTAACTGTATTGAAGGGAGACGGTGTTCCTGGCGCCGTTGGGCAGCAGGCCCCCGGTGCCGACATCGAAAATACCGCAGCCGCATGCACAGGCATGTGCGGAGAGCGAACCCAGCGAAACGGAAACCACGAGCGCAGCCGAAAGCGCGCGCGTCAGGCGAGATCTGTACATAACCGGATACCCCAGCAAGGCGCAGGCGCGCCTGGAGCGAAAACGAGGAAGACGCCGTGTAGCGACGGCGGGCCGAATCGTCAACCGCGGACGCTTGGAGGACCTCGGGGTAGCGTGGCGCCGGGAGGCAGCGCGTGCGCCCACGCCATCGTCGGGAGGCTGCGGGTCGCTGTGGTGGTCACCACGGGGACAGACAGCACTACCGAAGCTGTCGGGACCAGCGGCTGCTGCGCGACGAGTGCGCAATAACCGCAGGCCTCACCGTGATGCAGCGGGTCGGGTTTATCCGGGTGCGGGTTGCTCGGCCCCTGACCGGTGCACCAGGCACCCAGGTCGAGCCAGGACGCCTCGGCGGTGAGGGCCCGGGACACGGAGGGCGCCACGAGGTTCAGGCACAGCGCGGCGAATGCCAGCCATGCGAACCCTCTGCGCTGCGATGCCCGTGAAAACACCTCGAAACTCCCGAACCCTGGACCTATGTCCAGATGATGGCATAGTTTGCCGGCCAGGCGTTTGCGCGGGATGCGCTCGCGCTTCGCGCTTGGCATGGGATCAGCACGCGCTTCTCATGATTCGGGCACGTCATGGGATGACTCCTCCCGTTGGCGGCGCCGATAGGCCGGCCATTCACCCAGGCGAAGGTCTTCGGGCACGTGACGCACATGCTTGGCGCGGCCCAGGCGCTGTGCGTGATAGATACCCGCATGCCCCGAGAACAGGTAGCTCGCCACGCAGGCGATGGCCGCAAACGGTGCGATCTGCGGACCGAACAGTTCCATGGCCATCACCGTGGTGGCCAACGGGGTGTTGGCCGCGCCTGCGAACACGGCGACGAAGCCCAGGCCCGCCAGCATGGCGAACGGAAGATGCAGCAGCGGTGCCAGGCTGTTACCTAGCGTGGCGCCGATGAAGAACAACGGCGTGACTTCACCGCCTTTGAATCCCGACCCCAGCGAGGCCACCGTATAGCCGAACTTCCCCACGCTGTCCCACCACGGCAGGGGGTGATCGAACGCCGCGACGATCGTCGGAATGCCCAGGCCGATGTAAGCCTGCGTATGAAGCAGGTAGACCGATCCGGCGATCACCGCGCCACCCACGAAGGGTCGCAACGGTGGGTAACCGACCAGCCGTTTCATCAGCGCCCCCATCCCATGAGTCGCCTTGGCGAACAGCAGGCCGACCAGGCCGAAGACGATGCCGGCGACGATCACCGCAGCCACGGTCCAGGCGGTCAGTGGGGCGACGCTGCCCACGACATACACGGTGTGATGAACGCCCCAGGCCAGGCACACATGGTCCGCCACGATCGCCGCGATAACGCACGGAAACAGCGCGTCGTAGCGCAGGCGGCCGATCGCCAGGACTTCCAACCCGAACAGTGCCCCGGCCAGCGGCGTACCGAACACGGCGGCAAAACCGGCGCTCATCCCAGCCATCAGCAGCACCCGGCGATCGTCCGGCCGCAATCGGCACAGCACCGTGACCTGGTCCGCCAGTGCGCCCCCCATCTGCACGGCGGTGCCCTCGCGCCCCACCGACGCCCCGAACAGGTGCGACACCACCGTGCCGATGAAAACCAGCGGCACCATACGGCGCGGGATAACCTTCCGCGGATCGTGGATCTCGTCGATGATCAGGTTGTTGCCGGCCTCCACGGGCTTACCCAGCCGGTAGTAGACCCAGCCGACGACGAAGCCGGCAACAGGCAGCAGCGCCATGATCCAGGGCGAGGCGTCACGCGTCCGCGTGGCCCAGTCCAGACTGAGCAGGAACCCGGCCGACGCGGTGCCGGCCAGCACGGCAGCGGCACAGGCGAGCAGCAGCCATTTGCCGATGTAAGGGAAGAGTTCCCATTGTTCGAGAGAGCGGAAGGCGCGCATCGGGCGTCCAGGTCGGAGGAAACCACCTGGGCGGGGCTGCGGCACGCGTGCCTACATCCCCGGGAAACCCAGGACATGTAGGCATCATCAGCCCCCGAGGGGGCGGTTCGCGGAGGCATGCCATCTCCGTTGTGGGGAGCGTAAGTCGCGCCTGCGGCGGCGTCAACCGTGGGTGCTGGGGCCACGCAAGGACGCCTGGCCCTGGCAAGAACCATCAAGTGGCGCGCCGGCATCCCCCGTATGATTCGACGACACCACGGGGAAAGGGACATGGCCGCCGTCCAACGCGCCGTCTGGTACATCGAAAGTCATTCCGGCGACGAACTCTCGCTGGGTGATGTCGCGGATGCTGCAGGCGTATCGGCCTTTCACCTTGCACGCCTCTTCCGTGCCGCCACGGGCTGGTCCGTCGCCCGCTATATCCGCGTGCGTCGACTGAGCCAGGCCGCCGCCGATCTTGCCGCGGGTGCACCGAACATCCTTACTGTCGCCTTGTCATCCGGCTACGGCTCGCATGAAGCGTTCACCCGCGCGTTCCGCGATGCATTCGGGTTGCCGCCGGAGGACGTGCGCAAGCGCGGTCACGTCGAGGGGCTCGCGACACTCGCCCCCATGCGTGTGATGGAAGAGCCGATGGGCCCGGCGCCGATGCTGCGCACGGAAGAGATCGGCCCGCTGCTGCTGACCGGCATCGACGCGTCTTACCTGTCCAGCGACACGGCGGGCATCCCATCGCAGTGGCAGCGCCTGCACACCGAACAATCGCTCGGTACATGCCAGTACACCTATGGCGTGTGCCGCACGACGGATGACGAAGGCCGGCTGGATTATCTCGCCGGCTACGAGGTCGATAACGTCGGCCAGGCACCCCGCGGATATCGGCGACTGCGCCTGCCCCGCCAGCGGTACGTCGTTGCCCGGCATGCAGGCCACATCGGCTCCATCCCCCGTACCTGGCGGGCCTTGCTGAGCGACTGGCTCCCCGCCGCGGGCTTCGTCCCGATCGATGCCCCCGACTTCGAACGCTACGACGACGCGTTCAATCCGGCGACCGGTTACGGCGGCGTCGATATCTGTATCCCCGTGGAAGGAGTGAGTCGCACATGCTGAAAGCGAGCTTGATACGCAGCGTCGCCGCACTGGGGCTTTCGATCCTCGGGGGACAAGCCATAGCCGCCGTGGGCGAAACCCACCGATCTACGACCACGCCCACTGCCGCACTGCGCCATGCCGACGGATCGTCGGACGTGGCCATCACCGTGTGGTATCCGGCCGATGAGGGTGCCCACGAAACGCCTCTGGTCATCGGGCCGGCCGACGCCCCGCTGTTCGTGACGGGACGCGCCACCGCGGAGGCGCCGCTGGCGAAGGGGCGCTATCCCGTGGTGCTGCTTTCGCACGGCTTCGGCGGCACGGCCCGCATGATGGCCTGGTTCGGCACGGCCCTCGCCCGCGCAGGCTTCGTCGTCATCGCCGTGGACCATCCCGGAAGCAACGGACGCGAGCCGATCACGGCGAATGGCGCCGCATGGTGGTGGGAGCGCGCAGAGGACCTGAAGGCCGCCTGGAACACGGTCAAGGCCGACCCCGAACTGTCACCGCACATCGACGGCACGCGCCTCGGCGTCGCGGGCTTCTCGGCCGGCGGATTCGCTGCGCTCGTCGCGGGTGGCGCGCGCGTGGATGTTCGACACTTCGCCGACTTCTGCAAGAAGCATCCCGACGATGGCGTCTGCGCACCCCAACTCGAGGCACCCGACCTGACGGCTCGCGACATCGGCAGCTGGTTGAAGGACCCCGACATGCAGGCGCGCTTCAAGGATGCCGCCGGTGATCATGCCGTGCAGGGAGTGCGCGCCGTGTTCGTCATGGCCCCTGCGATCGTGCAGGCCCTGGGCACGGATTCACTTCGTCGCATGCAGGTGCCCGTGTCGATCCTCGTGGGTACGGCGGACACGGTTGCGCCTGCGGCAACCAATGCCGATGTGGTGGCCACGTTGGTTCCCGGTGCGAAAGAGCGACGCCTGGAGGGTGTAACCCACTACGACTTCCTGGGCAACTGCCAGCCTGCCGCCACGAAGGTCGTGCCGCAGTGTGCAAAGGCGACGCATCAGGACCAGGCGCACGATGCGGCGATAGCTCAGGCGATCGAGGTGTTTCGGGAGAGGCTTCGTTAGGTTTGAGGTGCTTGCGGCAACTGCGCCCCCACGTCAATCAGGCACCACAAGCTCGTCTGGCACCAAGAGCTCGTCGGCGTCACGTATGCCCACCTCGTGGTTTGGACGCACGCCCAGCACCTCCCCCGCCACGCTCTGCACCACCGAATGGTCATGCTGTATCGGCGTCTTGGTACGGCTGTCGATAGCCGGCATGTCCGGCCGCGGGATAAAGAGCAGATTCCCCTGATAACTGCGTACCTCGATGCCCGCGGCATAGTGGATAGGCCCGAAGTCGGAGGCATGGTCGAGTAAACCCGACCAGCTCACCGCTTCGCCGTGAGGACTTTTCAACCGCATACTCAACTGCCGCAGTTCAAGGCCCAAAAGCCGGACAGGTGTATCGTCAGATGCTGCGTCCCATTCATCGTCCTTAGTGGAAAACACCTTGACAGGTCCCGGCCAGACGATGCCGCCGACGGCGCTGCCCGGTGCCAGCATGCAGCTTTCCAGGCGCCACTTTGACAAGGTGAAGTGGGCACCGAAGGGAAAACGGAACTCGACCTTGCCTGGCTCGCACCGCCAGCCTTGCACGTCCGCCGGGGCCATCGTCTCCACCGTCGCATTGCCGTGGCCTTGCCACAACGCCAGACGGCGCACGCGCGTCCCCATGATATGTCCCGGCGCGCGATCGAACTCGGCGTGCTTGAGGCTTTGCATGCCATACGGCATGGGATCGCCGCTCAGGTCGTTGAAGGGTTTCAGGTATGGGAGATAGACCTGCGTGCCCGCCGGCAGCACCAGCTCGCCCAGCACTTCCTCGTGGTCCAGACGCGGATGGTGTGCGCGCTCGTCGAGCCACGCCTCGCCCACGATGGTGACGACGGGCGCGCTGACGACCGCCAGGCCGACGGCCAGCACGCCGAACCGCCGACGCCGTGCCAGCATGTAGCGCCTGAAACGCGGAATCAGGAAAGCCAGCAGGCAGAGGATCAACAGCCCAAGCGAAACCAGGGACACCATGAAGATCAGGGAGCCGATCAGCATGGCCTGCATATTCATGGGGATCATGGATGTTGTTGTAGACCTCACGACAGAAAGCGCAGGATAATTCACGCATGGGAAATACGCGGAACACATGAAATCCTCAGTTCTGCGGAAGTACGCGATATGGCTCGCCGCGGTCAGCTATAGCGGCGTCAGCAACGCCGCCACGCTGCCGCAGGGCTGGGCCATCGTGCCAAGCGCTACCGAGGACATCGACGGCGGGCTGCCCAAAGCGCTGCGTTCGCCGCAACTGGCGAAGGACGGGCAACGGCTCGACGACGTGGACATCGTCGTCGCCCTGCCGTTTGACCAGGTCTTGCCGGTGGTGGTCGCCGCACTGAAACCCCTGGGCCCCTTGCACGAGGAAGCCGGACGGAACCCGTTATCCAGCATGGATGACGCATGGGGCGATGTGCTGTTGACGCGGCGCCCCGATCTCGTAAAAGACCTCGTGCGCCGATTCGACCTGCCCAGGCTGGAACAGGACGTTCGCGATGGGGCACTGGTGGCGTCGGAGATTCCCGATCGCATGGCCCGGATGGAGCGATCCATGCGCTTTCGATCAGACAGTGAGCGCATGGCGCCGTTGACCGAACCGTTCGCCTACTGGAGCGGCAGCGCAGAACGTACCCACGGTGCCTTGGGCCGCAGCACCAGTATCGCCATCGCCCACGTGACGCAGCTCGACGCTGTGCTCGGCCACCCCGCCACGGCGGTTCATCTGACGCGGAATGACGACTACCCAAATCCCAGGGGCGGGGTCATCGGCCAGATGCGCAATGCGGCCGGTCTGAACATTTTCAGTCCGGGCCCGCCGAAGCGCCTGCACCGCAGCAGCGTGCCGGAGGACCTGTTCGGCCCGGTCTTCGACGCGTTGAGCACGCTGCCCCACGCCGACGTGGAGCTCGGCTTGAGTGCGGAGCATTGGCGCGCCCCCTCCCCGCCCGGCCCCGCGCCGACCGAGCCGAAGCTCACGGCGCCGGACGCCCACGCGGAGGTGCTCGAAGCGCAAGCGATTGTGTCGTTCAAGGCCATGAATGACTTCGCGGTGCTCGCCGACGGCAGCATCTTGCTCGTTCGCCGTTATCCGCAAGCACTGCTTCACTGGTCGCCTCATGCCAGCGGCGAGCCGCGGGAGCTGTGGACGCCGTCGACATTTTTCACCAAGTGGCTGTTGTCGCGCGAGGCGAACGGGCAAGCCGCCTATATGACGGCCGATGGGCTCGTCATGCGCTTTGACGCGACGACGGGGTCGCTGGCGAAGCATCCCATGGCGTTCGACACAGCGACCGAGCCGGATGACGGCTACATGAGCTACTTCCCTGACGGCCAGGGCGTGCCGTTGACGTACCGCCACGACTATCGCGCAGGCCGCGATACGCTCGATGTGTGGCAAGCTGTCGCGCCACCGGTCGCCGATGGCACGCGCTGGCAGTACACGAGGCGCTTTGCTTCCCCCCGCCAGGACATGATGAAAGGTTCCATGCGCGGTAACGGGCAGATCAAGCCGGTACGCTGGGACGGCGCCATGGCCAATACATGGGTCGAAGACGTCTACGGGCTGACCGAACTCGATGGCAAGACGGGCCGCGTGCGGCGCGTCGTGACCTTGCCGCGTCGCTTCGGCGAGGTGGACCCTACCGACGATACCGGCATGGCGCAGTGGACACCGGAGCCCTTCGGCTCCGTCAAGGGCGGCTGGATCGCGGTCGGCTTCGTGCTGATGGAAGGGAAGACGCGCCATCCCGGCGTGCATGTCGTCGACGTCGCCAGTGGCAAGCTGCGCTACTCGCTGACCTTGCCCGGGCAGGATTCACTGGGAACAGCGGTCGGATCGCCCGACGGTCACCGGCTGGCCCTTGGCCCCGGTGCCGGCAAGACCGTTGCGGTGCTATGGAACCTGGATAGCGGCCGCTCGCTCACGCTGCAAGCGGACGCTGCGGGATGCCGGGGACTTACGCAACTCCAGTGGAGCCCGTCCGGGCAGCGTCTGTGGGGACGCTGCGAGAACGGACTTGTCGCCTGGGACGTGCCTTCCGACGGGTGAAGGCACCTCGCGTCACGTTCAGGGACGTGTCGCCCGACTCTCGGCTTATCGCGTCAGAAACTCGGCTTGCTGGCATGCGACGCTTCGATAAATTGTATGCGTGCATCGGACCAGGCCGGGTCGGTTAGCGTCATGTGGACCTGGCTGAGCGTGAGCACGGCCTGAGGGGTCACGCTGCATCCCATGCCCGCATTGCGACTGGGATTAACACACCATTGCATCGGCAACTTATTGGGTGCGTTGGACTGCTCACCATATTTCTCCAAGGCCGCGTTAGCCATGGCCTGAGAGTTCTGCGTGGACCAGGGCAGCTCGTAATCGATCTGCGAGACGACAAGAGGGCGTGCCTTATCGACCGGTACCCGGCCCTCAAAATGAACCGTCACCTTGGCCCCGTCTTTCTCGTAGGACATGTAACTGGGCAGTTTTGTATGAGTGACCGGATTTTCACCGGGATAGGGATCTTGCTTGATATCGGAAGATGCAGCATGAAAATGCGCAGCCAGTGCCGTGCGTGCTTCGTTGAAATCCATGCCGGTTTTAACGCCCGCCACGTCCAGCGTGCGCGCATCGACTGACCGATGCGCATCGGCGGCGTGAGCGGCCGACAGCGAAGCACCGCCTGCCGCACAAAGGCAAAACATAGCTACATGCTTCAACATCTTTTTCCATTCCCTCTTGTACCAGACCATTAAATTTTTCAGCCCGAACGACTTGCCATGGACGTCCCAGACGTACTACCCATGACATCTATCGCGCGACACACGTCGTCGCAACGTCATCAGATCGAGCCCGCAAGAATAGCCATAACGGCTTGGCGATGTCTTGGTAAAACTAGCACTCCCATTGCGGGTAAGCCGATGCGCGTGTGCGATCTGTTGCGCGCCGAGGGCTTCACCGCCTCGATCACGCTACCGCATGACGGCTGCCAGACGGCCGGTCTTGAAGGGCTAACTGCCGATCAGCACGGCCGCATCCGGGCTTCTCGCACGCGCCGCATCCGTCATCCGCGACATGGCCTCGGCAATAAATCTCTGTTCGGCTTCGGAGGTTGGGAAAAGGCGGCGAGGAAGGACCATGGCGCTGCTCTGGACCAGAAACACCCAGTATTTGCGGGTTTGAAAGAGATCCGTGACGCAACGCCAATGGGCGGTCATCTTCAGGTCGCCCAAATCATAGACTAGCGCCTCAGGGGTTAAGCGAAGCGTGAGCGGCTGCTCGTATGCCTGACCTCGCGTAGCAAGAGCCTTCCGCATGGAAGAGCTGGACAGTCTTTGGATTATCAGCAAGCCCACCCAAGCGCCAATGAAAGCGAACTCGACCGACATCGTGGCGGCGATCCATGATCCCGACACCCATCCCCCGATAGGGATGCCGATCGCCAACATGCAGATCAACAGGATGAGTTTCATCTGGCGTGGTGATACGCCTCTTCGACCCTTGATATATGCCATGGCGCTAATGGATTCACCGGCCGTCATATCTCCTGTTACTTCCATTCTGGTTCCTTCAAGCAGCTTGGGGCGCCACTGGCGTGACCGCGTTTGAGCGGTCGTTAGGACGCAGTGCGAGTGAAAATGCACGCAGCACCGAGTAACCACCGAAGAAGAGATCTTACGACGCAGGTGAATATAGGAGAAATTGATTGAACTTACAGTTACAAGAGGGTGGGCCTATCGATTTACCGGCGTTTCGTGCCGAAACCGGGCGTATCCGATGCCTTTGCCGGTTGGGGCGTCTTCGGTTGTAACCGAGCCGTGGCATGCTTGGCGTTTATTTGATCATCGGTCGGGTCGTGCTCATGGGTCTGCCTGGGAAAACATCATGACGCCGCCCGCCATCGATCCCGGCACGATTTCCGCGCGGCTCGATCGCCTGCCGGCCACGCGGTCGATCTGGAAGCTGGTGGTGCTGTTGAGCCTGGGTTTCTTTTTCGAGCTGTACGACCTTCTCTACACCGGGTATGTCGCGCCGGGACTGGTCAAAGGCGGCCTGCTGACATCGACGACGCAAGGCCTGTTCGGCACCACGGGTGTAGCGAGTTTCATTGCCGCACTGTTTGCCGGGCTATTCGTCGGTACCCTTGCGTGCGGTTTCCTCGCCGACCGTTTCGGGCGGCGCGCGATCTTCACCTATTCGTTGCTGTGGTACACGCTGGCGAATGTCGTGATGGCGTTCCAGCACACCGCCTACGGCCTCAATCTCTGGCGGTTCATCGCGGGCGTGGGAATCGGCGTCGAGCTGGTCACGATCGGCACCTATATCTGCGAACTGGTGCCGAAGCACGTTCGCGGCCGCGCGTTCGCCTGCGAGCAAGCCATCGGCTTCACTGCGGTACCTGTGGTCGCCTTCCTGTCGTACCTGCTGGTGCCGCGTGCCCCGTTCGGAATCGACGGCTGGCGTTGGGTCGTGCTGATCGGCGCGCATGGTGCGCTGTTCGTCTGGTGGATTCGCCGGGCCTTACCGGAGAGCCCCCGATGGCTCGCGCAGCAAGGGCGATTCGACGAAGCAGACCGGGTCATGCGCACGCTCGAAGCAAAGGTCGAAGCGGAGGCAGGGTATCCCTTGCCCCCGCCCGCGCCCGCCTTGCCGGTACGTGCGCAGGGGCGTTTCGCCGATCTGTGGGTCACGCCGTACCGGCGTCGCACGCTGATGCTGGCGACCTTCAACGTGTTCCAGACCATCGGGTTCTATGGCTTCGCCAACTGGGTGCCGACGCTGATGGTCAAACAGGGCATCACCGTCACGACGAGCCTGATGTACTCCACGCTGATCGCGCTCGCCGCGCCGGTCGGACCGTTGATCGGTCTGTTCGTCGCCGACCGTTTCGAACGAAAAACGGTCATCGTGCTGATGGCCGGGGCAAGCATCGTCTGCGGCCTGTGGTTCAGCCAGGCGGCCGGGGCGGTGCTGCTCGTGAGCCTCGGTATCTGCCTGACGCTCGCCAACAACATCATGTCGTACAGCTATCACGCGTATCAGTCCGAGCTTTTCCCGACGAGCATCCGCGCGCGTGCCGTCGGGTTCGTGTATTCGTGGAGCCGCTTCTCGGGGATTTTCACGGCTTTCCTGATCGCCGCGGTCCTTGGGCAATTCGGCACGGTCGGCGTGTTCGTGCTTATCGCGGGCGCGATGGCGGTCGTGATCCTGGTTATCGGCCTGATGGGACGACGCACCCTTGGCATCCCGCTCGAAGCGATTTCCCAGTAGCAATTGTCGCTGTCGACATCCCGATTTGTGACCCGAGGCTTTTTTCTCCGCCCACAAAAAAACCCGCTTTTGGCGGGCTCTTCTGCGAACTGGCGGAGAGGGTGGGATTCGAACCCACGGTTGGCTTTCACCAACGCCTGATTTCGAGTCAGGTACATTCGACCACTCTGCCACCTCTCCGTGAACGGTCGACGGCAGGGCTTTCGCTCTGCCGGGCCCGCAATGATAGTGGCTCTTCCTTGCCGTGACAACCGCCTTTTCATGCGGCATCCTGCTCGGGAAACCGGGGCCTGGCGCCCTCTCCTTTCGCTCACCAAGGCACCCATGATCGAGTTCGGACACGGCACGCATACCGGGTTGCGCCGTACGCGCAACGAGGACACCTATTACGCCGACGCCGGGCTGGGCTTGTTCCTGGTCGTGGACGGCATGGGTGGCCATCGGCATGGCGAGGTGGCTTCGGCCACGGCCCGCGACGGCGTGGTGGCCCAGGTGTCGGCCGGGCAGTCGCTGGTGGATGCCGTGCAGCGGGTCAACGAGGCGCTTATCGCCCGTTCCGTCGGCCTGCCGGAGTCGCGGCCCATGGGCACCACCATCGCCGCCGTGCGGATCGTCGGGCGCACCTACGAGGCGGCCTGGGTGGGCGACAGTCGCATCTACCGCTGGGACGGGGCGCTGGAGCGCCTGTCGCACGACCACTCCATCGTGGAGGCACTGGTCGAGGCCGGCGAGCTCACCGAAGCGCAGGCGCGGACGCATCCCCAGCGCAACGTGCTTACGCAGGCGCTGGGTATCACCGCGCCCGATCATCTGCACATCGGCCTGGCCAAGGGCCAGCTCACTTCGGGCGCCCGGCTGTTGCTGTGCACCGACGGGCTCACCGACGAAGTGGCTGACGCGCGCATCGGCGAGATCGTGGCGCGCACGGACATCGCCGCCCAGGAGGCGGTGGACCATCTGCTGCTAGAGGCCGTTACCGGCACCGGCCGCGACAACATCACCGCCATCCTGCTGCGCGCCGCGAACTGACCCAACGGGCTCAGTAGGTCGGCTTCAGTGGATCGTGGGCTCGGCTTCGACGGCGCGCCAGACGCTCTTCCCGCCCGCGGCCTTGTCCAGCGCATCCAGCCGCGCCGTGTGCAGGGCCAGCTCTTCATCCGTGGCGCGACGCACCACGGGGCGACGGGTGATGACGATCTCACCCAGCACGTCAGTTTGCCCGTGGTCTTTCGACGCGTCGAACGCGAGGTCGAGCACGACCTGGCCCGACGTCATGCCGATATACACCTCGGCCAGCAGCTGGGCATCCAGCAGGCCGCCGTGGAGGTCACGCTTGGTGTTGTCCACGCCCAGGCGTTTGCACAGCGCATCCAGGCTGTTGCGCTGGCCGGGGTACATCGTGCGTGCCATCGCCAGCGTATCCAGCACGCTGGCGTGGTCGGTGGTCTTGCCGTACTCCGGTCCCAGGCGCTTCAGTTCCGCATCGATGAAGCCGACGTCGAACGCCGCGTTGTGGATGATCAGTTCGGCGCCACGGATGAAGGCCAGGAACTCGTCCACCTTGTCGCGGAACAGCGGCTGGTCGACCAGGTCCTCGTCCTTGATGCCGGTGACCTTGCTGGCCTCCTCATCGATGGCGCGCTCGGGATTGAGGTAGGTGTGGAAGTTCCGCCCCGTGGGACGGCGGCCGATCATCTCGACGGCGCCGATTTCCACCAGGCGATGGCCGAGGTGGGCTTCCAGGCCCGTGGTTTCGGTATCGAGAACGATCTGCCTCATGCCACCTTGCCCTCCTTGTAGAGAATGGCCTGGTCGCGCGCGGCGACGTCCACGCGCTCGTTTTCCATGTGGCCGTTGTGGCCCTTCACCCATTCCCAGGTGACGGTGTGCGCGGCGGCGGCGGCATCGAGGCGAATCCACAGGTCCTGGTTCTTCACCGGCTTCTTGTCGGCGGTTTTCCAGCCGTTGCGGCGCCACTTGGGCACCCACTCCTGCACGCCCTGCATGACGTATTTCGAATCGGTCATGAGGTGCACCTTGCAGCGGCGGGTCAGCGCCTCCAGCGCGGAGATGGCACCCATCATCTCCATGCGGTTGTTCGTGGTGTCGCGTTCGCCGCCGGCGAGCATCTTCTCGATGCCCTTCGCTCGCAGCAGTGCCGCCCAGCCACCCGGGCCGGGATTGCCCAGGCAGGCGCCATCGGTGAAGACTTCGACGGTATCGGTATCTGTAGAGGTATCGGTCATGCGGCTCAGCTTAGGGGTTCACGGGCATTACGGCGGGCGCCGGAGGCCAGCGTGCCGGGGATCGGCGCCGGCACGGCCACCATGCGGGGGCGCAAGGGTACCGCCGACGGACGCTTTTTGCGCGCCACGAGGAAATAACCGCCACCCACCAGGGATCCCGGGCCGGACGCGCCGCCCACCCGGGGCCACGCACTGCCGACGCGGCGCGGCATCGACAGCTCGAATTCGTCGCGGACCAGGCGCTGGCTCCACCACCACGGCCAGGTAAGCCGTGGCCGCGGGGCCCGGCTCTGGCGGGCCACCCACGGCGACCACAGGCCGAAGGGATGGATCCCGGTGATCGCCAGCATGCCGCCAGGCGCCAGGACGCGGATGGCCTCGTCCAGCAGGTTGTCCTGCCGCGCGGTGGTCTCCAGGGCGTGACGCAGCAGCACTACCCCAAACGCCTCGTCGGCGAACGGAAGGGCCTCCAGGCCGCTGGCGCGAATGTCGCCTCCCAGGGCGGCTCCGGCGACGCGAACGGTGGCCCAGTGGCCCAGCAGGGGCATCGCCGGGGGCTCGGCCTGGGCGGACGTGGTCAGGTGCAGGCCGTGGTCGCCCGTGCAGCGCGCGAGCAGCGGCGCGAGCACCGCCGCCTCGTCCGCCAGCAGCTTGCGGACCTGGGGCGTCACGTAGATATCGGGGGCGAAAGCGGCCATGGAGGTGAAGTGTAACGGCTGCTGGCGCGGCGCAGGGGTTAACGAACGGCTAACGAGCAGGTACGACACGGCTGATATATTCCGGCGTCCCCGCCCCGCGCCCCAGGTGCAAGGCGGCCATTCCTGGGTGTTCGCGCCCGATCCACGTCACGGAGTTCGCCCGATGCATTGGGTTGCCGTCGCGGCTTTGAGCGACAACTACATCTGGCTGGTCGCCGACGACGAAGGCCAGGCTTTCGTCGTGGATCCCGGTGAAGCCGCCCCCGTCGAAGCCGCGCTTCGCGAGCGTGGCTGGCAGCTGCGGGCCATCCTGCTGACGCACCACCATAACGACCACATCGGCGGTGTGTCCGACCTCGTGCGTGATCACGACGTCGAGGTCTACGCTACGGCCGATCCGCGCATCCAGCCAAAGAACCATTTCGTCGAAGACGGCGACGTCATCACGCTGGAGGCGCCGCGCGCCACGTTCAAGGTGATGGCCGTGCCGGGCCACACGCGCACGCATGTGGCCTACTTCGGCGAAGGCTTCCTGTTCTGCGGCGACACGCTTTTCAGCATCGGCTGCGGCCGCCTGTTCGAAGGTACGCCAGAGCAGATGCTGGCCTCGCTGGATACCTTCGCCGACCTGCCGCCCGAGACCCTGGTCTGTTGCGCGCACGAATATACCGCGTCGAACATCCGCTTCGCCCTCACGGTGGATCCGGACAACCACGCCCTGCGCCTCCGTCGTGACGAGGTGGCGCGCTTGCGCGAGGAGGGCCGCCCCAGCGTGCCGAGCCGCCTCGCCGACGAGTACGCCGCCAATCCCTTCCTGCGCGTGGACAGCGAGGCCGTGGCCCGCTGGGCCCAGGCGCAAGGCGAGGCCCACGCCACGCGGACGGAGCGGTTCGCCGCGCTGCGCCGAGCCAAGGACAGCTTCAGCGCATGACCACACTCCACCGGCGGTTGTTACCTTCCCTCCTACCGTTTCTACTGACCGCCTGCGCCACCGGCATGACGCCGCGCGTGCCCACGGCGCCCGTGGCGCCCCCGCCGCAGACGGCTCCCGTGGAGGACGTGACGATGGCGCCGAAGCTGCTGCGTCCGGCGCCACCCGCCGATTTCTGGGCGAGCATGCGCGACAGCTTCGCCATGCCCGGCTGCGAAGCGGACCCTCAGGTGATGGCCTGGGCGCGCACCTACACGAAGATGCCGAACCGCTTCGAGCAGCAGGTCAACGAGGTGTTGCCGCTGATCGTCTATGCGCACAAGTCCGCCATGCAGCACAGCGTGGCCGGCGAGTTCGCCCTGCTGCCCTGGGTAGAAAGCCAATACCGCCATGTGCCCGGCGCGAAGAACCGCCCTGCCGGCATGTGGCAGATCATGCCGCAGACGGCACACACGCTCGGCCTGCGCGTGGACAAGAATTACGACGAACGCCTGGACATCACCAAGTCCACGGATTCGGTGATGACGATGATGCGCCGCTACTACGATGACCTGGGCGACTGGCGCCTGGTCGACGTGGCCTACAACGCGGGCGAGTTCGGCCTGAAGAAAACCATCGACAGGCACGGCGGTCCGTCCGACGACCAGGGCCTGCCGGACGTGCCGATGAAGGCCAACACGAAGGAACACCTGGTCAAGCTGATGGCGATCGCGTGCATCGTGCGCGACCCGGCGCGCTTCAACGTGCAGTTGCCGAAGCAGGACCACCAGGACGCCTTGCAGGTGGTGCAGGTCTCCAATCCGCAGTCGCTGTCGCAGGCGGCGAAGCAGTCAGGCCTGTCGATGACCGACCTGCGCGACCTGAATCCGGCCTACCGCACCACGAAGGGCACGGTGTCCGCGACGCTGCTGCTGCCGAAGTCGGCAGCCGACCAGTACCGACTGGGGCCGGTCGCCACGCTGGCCGATGTGGCGGACAGCCCGGCGTCGGATGACACCGACGACAGCGACACGTCGTCGGCATCGGTGGCCAAGGGAAAAACCGGCAGCCACGGCAAGGCAAAGGGTGACGCCAAGGCAAAGGGCAACAGGACATCCGTCGCCTCCGCGGCAGAGTCCAAGAAGAAGAAAACCCCGAAGAACGACGTGGTGATCCACAAGGTGGACAACGGCGAGTCGCTATGGACGATCGCCCGTCGCCACCAGGTCAGCGTGGAGCAGCTCATGAAGTGGAACGACCTGCAGACGCAGGCCGTCAAGCCCGGTCAGGTGCTGCGCCTCACGGCGCGCTGAGCGCCATCGGTCGCATTGCGCCGCGCTACCGCGACGTGTCACCGGGCGCCACCCGTCGAGGTGGCGCCCCGCGCCATCAGACCTGCACGACATCCCACTGCACGTCCGGCCCGACATCCGCGCTGTAATCCACGCCCTCAGCCTCGAAACCGAACAGCTTGATGAAATCGTGCTTGTAGCCGGCGTAGTCGGTGACCTCGCGCAGGTTGTCCGTCGTGACGTTGGGCCACAGCGCCTTGCACTCGTTCTGCACGTCCTCGCGCAGCTCCCAGTCGTCCAGGCGCACGCGGCCCTCGGCGTCCGTGGCCGGCGCCTGGCCATCCGCACGATACAGCCGCTCGTGGAACAGGCGATTGATCTGCTCGATGGTGCCTTCGTGGATGCCCTTCGCCTTCATGATCTTGAAGACCATGGACACGTAGAGCGGAATCACGGGAATGGCCGAGCTGGCCTGGGTGACCACCGATTTCATCACGCCGACGTAGGCACGCAGGCCACGGGAAGCGTAACGGCTGGCCAGTTCCTTCGCGGTGCGGTCAAGGTGCTGCTTCGCCTGGCCGAGCGTGCCGTGCCAGTAGATCGGCCAGGTGATTTCCGTGCCGACGTAGCTGTACGCGATGGTGGTGGCATGCTCGGCGAGCACGCCGGCCTCGCTCAGCGCTTCGATCCACAGTGACCAATCTTCACCGCCCATGACGGTCACGGTATCCTGGATTTCCTGCTCCGTGGCCGGCTCGACGGATGCCTGGATCACGGCATCCTTGTTGGTATCCACGGACGATGCGGTGAACGTCTCGCCGATGGTCTTCAATGCGGAGCGCACCACGTCGCCGGTTTTCGGCAGCTTGCGCACCGGCGAGGCCAGCGAATAGACGACCAGGTCGATCGTGCCGCCCATCTCGGCCTTGATCAGTTCGATGACCTTGGTGCGGGTTTCGTCGGCGAAGGCATCACCGTTGACCGAGCGGCTGTACAACCC
The DNA here is from genome assembly GCF_000745005.1 of Luteibacter sp. 9135. NCBI lineage: Bacteria > Pseudomonadati > Pseudomonadota > Gammaproteobacteria > Lysobacterales > Rhodanobacteraceae > Luteibacter > Luteibacter sp. 9135. Next base: position 4,074,589 of record NZ_JQNB01000001.1, read on the forward strand.
GGCCTGCCGCGCCAGCGTGTCGAACGCGGCGGAGTTGTACCAGCCGGCGGTGCCGGTCTTGCTCTCACTGGACGGTTTCTCGAAGAACACACCCAGCGTGGCCGCACCCTGCCCGAACGCGGCGGTGATGCGCGATGCCAGGCCGTAGCCGGTGGAGGCGCCGATCACCAGTACCCGCTTCGGACCTTCCGCGAAGGCACCGCTGGCACGGGTGATGGCGATTTGTTCTTCCACGTTCTTCGCGCAGCCGACCGGATGAGCGGTGGTGCAGATGAAGCCACGAACCTTGGGTTGGATGATCACGGGTGGTTCCTTCGACGCGACAAGGCCACCATTGTAATACGCGCGATCGCGATCAGAGCCGGTCGTTGGCGACCTTGATCTCGCCACGAGCCTTGAGCGCCTGGATGTACTCGAGGGTGGCGGCCTGCGCCATCGCGTCGATCATCTGGCCGCGAAGTGCAACGCGCTGGGCTTTCTCGACCTTGGCCGGGTCACCGTCGGTCACCTTGTCCACCGTGACCAGCGCATACGTGCCGTTGCCGACGGGCAAGGCGCTCCAGCTGCCTTTGCCATCCACCGGATGCGGCAGCGAGAACGCACGCTGCAACACGGCGGGCGGCGCATCCTTGACGCCGGCGAGCTTGCTGCGCTCCACGCCCGTCAGCGTCTGCATGGGCGCCTTGACCAGCGCGGCCAGGTCGCCGCCCTTGCTCAGCTGCGCGGCGAGGTCGTCGGACTGCTTCTTCGCGGCAGCGTCCACACGCTCGTCGAGGATGCGCTGGCGAATCGCCGGCGTGACGTCGGCCAGGGCCTTGGGCGCCGCGGCGGCATGCTTGTCCAGGTGCATGACGACGGCGTCGCCCTTCTGCACCTGCACCAGCGAGGAGTTGTTGCCCTGGTTGACCACGTCGTCGCTGAACGCAGCGGCGACGAATTTCGGATCGGCGGCAACGCCTTCACCGCCGTTGCGACCGAACATTGGCGTGGTCTTGATCTCGATGCCCAGTTCCTTCGCGGCGGGCTCGAGCGAGCCGGGATTGCGCTCGGCCAGGTCGGCGAGTTGACCGGCACGCTCGTTGTAGAGGCGCTCGTCCTCGCCCTTGGCCCAGTCGGCGGCCAGCTGCGCGCGCACGTCGGCAAACGGCTTGGCATCGCCCTCGCGCGCATCGCGCACCCAGATGATGTGATAGCCCTCTTCCGGCGACAGCACGGGCTCCTTGGTGATCTCGCCCTTCTTCAGGCCGAACATGGCCGCATCGAACGCGGCGTTGGCCACGCCCTTCTCCAGCCAGCCCAGATCGCCGCCGGTGCGCTTGGAGCCCATGTCATCCGAGTTCTCGGCGGCCAGCTTGGCGAAGTTGTCCGGCGTTGCTTCGGCGGCGATCTTCTTCGCCTTGTCGAGCGCGGCCTTCTGCTGATCGGGCGTGGCGTTCTTGGGCACGTTGATGAGGATGTGCGACGCCTCGCGCTGCTCGGGCTGCGCGTAGCGCTGCTTGTTCTTGTCGTAGTACTCGTGCAGCTGCGCGTCGGTGGGCGCGCCGGGCTTGAGGTCGGCCTGCTTCACTTCGAGGTACTGCACCGAGACCTGTTCCGGCGTGGTGTAGTCGGCGATGTGCGACTTGTAGAAGGCGTCGATATCGGCGTCGGACACGTTGGTGTCGGTCAGCGACGGACGCGGCAGCACGGTGTAGCGCAGGTCGCGCTGCTGCCCGTGCAGGCGGAAGAAATTGTCGACGTCGGCGTCGGTGACCAGCGTGGTCGCAGAGATCGCTTCGGGGATCATCTGGGTGGCGAGCGAGGTGCGGATCTTGGCCTCGTACATCGCCGGGCTCATACCCTGCATGGAGAGGATGGCGCGGTAGGCCTCGGGGCTGAACTGCCCGTTGACCTGGAAACCGGGGTCGGTACCGATGGCGCTGCGCACGGCGGCGTCCGAGACGGTGAGGCCCAGCTCGGTGTTGGCCTGCTGCAGCAGCGCCTGGCTGATCATGCCGTCCAGCACCTTCTGCTTGAGCTCGGGTTTTTCGAGGTCGGCGGCGGTGAACGGGGAATTCGGGTCTTGTGCGGCCTGCTGGCGCAGTGCGTTCAGGCGATCCTGCCACTCCTGCTGCGAGATCTCGTGGTCACCGACCTTCGCGACGTACGTGTCCACGCGCGACACGAAGTACGACTCGATACCGAAGAAGGCGACGGCGAACACGCAGACACCGAGGACGATGGCGGCGGGCCAGCCGTGGATCTTGTTACGCAGGGCTTGCAGCATGATGCGACTCGCACGGTATGCGCCGGGCCAATCCTGACCGGCGTGTAGATAAAACAAAGGCGCCACACGGGCGCCTCTGCAGACAATGGCGGAGTGGACGGGACTCGAACCCGCGACCTCCGGCGTGACAGGCCAGCATTCTAACCGACTGAACTACCACTCCACTTCCCGATGGTGGGTGCTGAGGGGATCGAACCCCCGACCAGCGCCGTGTAAAGGCGACGCTCTACCGCTGAGCTAAGCACCCCCTCCGGTAAGACCACTTAGTTTACGTGATCCTTGAGCGCCTTGCCAGCCGTGAAGGCAGGAACCTTCGACGCCGGAATCTTGATTTCTTCGTTGGTGCGCGGATTGCGGCCCGTGCGAGCGGCGCGGCTGCGCAGCTTGAAGGTGCCGAAGCCAACGAGGGCGACGTCTTCACCCTTCTTGAGGGTGTCCTTGACCGCTTCGATCAGGCCCTCGAGCGCCTTGCCGGCGTCGGCCTTCGACAGTTCAGCCTTTTCGGCAATAGCGGCGATCAGGTCGGTTTTATTCATCAGGTAACTCCTTTCAAAGGTAATTCGAACCGCCGGACGGCGATCCTTGGTGAGAAGACGTCAGGTTACGAATCTCACCGTGTGGCATGACTCAGCAACCCCGCGATACATGGCGCCCTTGCGGCGCAGGCGATGGCGGAGCGGACTTTATACCAGTGCCCTCCCCCTACCGCAATACGAGCAATACCAACGCTTTCAGCGCATATGCATGCTATCCGGAGACTTGCGCGTCGCAATGAAAACGATTATCACGAGTTGATCGTGACAGGACGACGAAAACCAAAGGAGCGCGGTGACCCGCGCCCCTTGACGTTCGACGACGTGGATGCACTCAGTGCGTCAGCGCGGGCGAACCCTTGCCTTTGCCCTTGCGGCCGGTGGTCGGAGGCAGGTCCACCCCGGCATCACCGTCGCCCTTCTTGCTCGGGCCGATCGGCCGTTCCAGCGCGAGGTCGAGCACTTCGTCGATCCATTTGACCGCATGGATGTCGAGCGAACTGGTGATGTTCTCCGGCAGGTCGACCAGGTCTTTCTTGTTCTCTTCCGGAATGATGACCGTCTTGATGCCGCCGCGATGTGCCGCGAGCAGCTTCTCTTTCAGGCCACCGATGGGCAGCACGCGCCCCCGCAGGGTGATCTCGCCGGTCATCGCCACATCCGAGCGCACCGGTACCTTGGTCAGCGCCGACACTAGCGCCGTACCCATCGCAATACCCGCGCTGGGGCCGTCCTTCGGCGTCGCACCCTCGGGCACGTGGATATGAATGTCCAGTTTTTCGTGGAAATCCGGCTCGATGCCCAGCCCGGCCACGCGCGCGCGCACCACGCTCAGTGCCGCCTGGATCGATTCCTTCATGACATCGCCGAGCTGTCCCGTGTGGACCAGACGGCCCTTGCCGGGCACCACCGAAGCCTCGATGCTGAGCAGGTCGCCGCCGACCTGCGTCCACGCCAGGCCCGTGACCAGACCCACCTCGTTCTGCTGCTCCGCGCGACCGAAGTCGAACCGGCGCACGCCGAGGTAATGGTCGAGGTTGTCACCGTCCACGCGGACCAGATCGGGTGCGAGCACCTTGCCCTTCGCCGCCTTGCCCGCTGCCTTGACCGCTGCCTTGACCTTGGCCTTGGCTTTGGCCGGCACGGTGCCGAGGGCAATTTCCTTGACCACCTTGCGGCAGATCTTGGAGATCTCGCGCTCGAGGTTGCGCACGCCCGATTCGCGCGTGTAGTAGCGCACGATGTCGCGCAGGGCGCTTTCGTCGATACCCAGTTCTTCCACCTTCAGGCCGTTGGCCTTCAGCTGCTTGGGCAACAGGTACTTCTGCGCGATGTTGAGCTTCTCGTCCTCGGTGTAACCCGGGATACGGATCACTTCCATGCGGTCGAGCAGCGGGCCGGGGATATTCAGCGAATTGGCCGTGGCAATCCACATCACCTCGGAGAGGTCGAGATCGACTTCCAGGTAATGATCGTTGAAGGCGTTGTTCTGTTCCGGGTCCAGCACTTCCAGCAAGGCGGACGACGGATCGCCACGGAAATCCATCGACATCTTGTCGATCTCGTCCAGGACGAACAGCGGGTTCTTCGTACCGACCTTGTTGAGGTTCTGCACGATGCGGCCCGGCATTGAACCGATGTAGGTACGGCGATGCCCGCGGATCTCCGCCTCGTCACGCACGCCACCCAGGCTCATGCGCACGAACTTGCGGTTGGTGGCCTTGGCGATCGACTGGCCGAGCGAGGTCTTGCCCACGCCGGGCGGACCGACCAGGCACAGGATCGGGCCCTTCATGGTATTCACGCGCTGCTGCACCGCCAGATATTCGAGGATGCGCTCCTTCACCTTCTCCAGGCCGAAGTGGTCGGCATCGAGGGTTTCCTGCGCCAGCGCCAGGTCCTTGAGAACCTTGCTGCGCTTCTTCCACGGCACGCCCACCACCCAGTCGAGGTAGTTCCGTACCACGGTGGCCTCGGCGGACATCGGCGACATCTGCTTGAGCTTGTTGAACTCCTGGCGCGCCTTGGCGAGCACCGCCTTGGGCATGCCGGCGGCATCGATCTTCTTCTGCAGTTCCTCGATCTCGTTGGTGCCCTCTTCGCCCTCACCCAGCTCCTTCTGGATAGCCTTCATCTGTTCGTTGAGGTAGTACTCGCGCTGGCTCTTCTCCATCTGCGACTTGACGCGGCCGCGGATGCGTTTTTCCACCTGCTGCAGGTCCATCTCGCCGTCGACGAGACCGATGAGTAGCTCAAGCCGCTCGCCCACGTCGGATGTCTCGAGCACACGCTGCTTGTCGCCCATGCGCACCGAGAGGTGCGCGGCGATGGAATCGGCCAGGCGCGACGGGTCGTCGATGCCCGAGAGCGTCGCCAGGATTTCCGGCGGCAGCTTGCGGCTCTGCTTCACCAGCTGTTCGAACAGCGACACCAGCGAACGCGAGACGACGTCGAGTTCGCGCTCGTTCTTGCTGTACACCGGCTCGATGACGCGGGAGCGGCCGCTCATCATGCCGGCCTCGTCCTCGAACGCGTCGATCTGCACGCGCGACTGGCCCTCGACCAGCACCTTGACGGTGCCATCGGGCAGTTTCAGCAGCTGCAGGACGCCGGCCAGCGTGCCGACCTGGTGCAGATCCTCGATCGCCGGATCGTCGATGTCCGGACTCTTCTGGGCGACCAGCAGGATCTGCCGCTCGCCTTCCATCGCCCGCTCCAGCGCACGCATGGACTTGTCGCGCCCGACGAACAGCGGGATGACCATGTGCGGATAGACGACGACGTCACGCAAGGGCAGGACCGGCAGTAGGTCCAGCTCGGATCCGCTCGTGGTCTGGTTGCGATTCTTCGCCATGTGCTTGGGTTTTCCCTCAGGTTTTTTGGGCTCGCCCCGACACTGCGCCGGAGCCGCCATACACGTCAAGTGGTGGTTCGCGAAGGAACGATCAAGAGCGGAACCACGAAAGAAAACGGCCCCGGCGTCATGGACGCCGGGGCCGCGGTAGCGCTCGCGATGCCGGTGGGATCAGGCCGCGTCGCCACCCTCGCCCGCGATACGCTGCTGTTGCAGGTTGCCGCGGTAGATCAGGTAGGGCTCCGCCTGACCGTCGATCACGGCGTCGTCGACCACCACCTTGCTGACATGCTCCAGCGAGGGGATCTCGAACATCGTGTCGAGCAGCACCTGTTCGAGAATGGTTCTCAGGCCACGGGCGCCTGTCTTGCGCTTGAGCGCGCGACGGGCGATAGCGGCCAGGGCCTCCGGACGGAATTCCAGCTCGGCGCCTTCCATGTCGAACAGCTTGCGGAACTGCTTGGTGACCGCGTTCTTCGGCTCGGTGAGGATCTGCACCAGCGCAGCCTCGTCGAGTTCGTCCAGCGTGGCCACGACCGGCAGGCGCCCGACGAACTCGGGAATCAGGCCGAAACGGACCAGATCGGCCGGCTCGACTTCCGACAGCGTCTTGCCGACGTTTTCCGTGCGCTCCTTGGAGCGGACCTCGGCCTTGAAGCCGATGCCCGTGGTCTCGGAGCGCTGCTGGATCACCTTGTCCAGCCCGGCGAACGCACCGCCGCAGATGAACAGGATGTTGCGCGTATCGACCTGCAGGAACTCCTGCTGCGGGTGCTTGCGGCCACCCTGCGGCGGCACCGAGGCAAGCGTGCCCTCGATCAGCTTGAGCAGGGCCTGCTGCACGCCTTCGCCGGACACGTCGCGGGTGATCGACGGGTTCTCGCTCTTGCGCGAGATCTTGTCGATTTCGTCGATGTAGACGATGCCGCTCTGCGCCTTCTCGACGTCGTAATCGCACTTCTGCAGCAGCTTCTGGATGATGTTCTCGACATCCTCACCCACGTAACCGGCTTCGGTCAGCGTGGTGGCATCCGCGATGGTGAACGGCACGTTGAGCAGGCGCGCCAGCGTTTCCGCCAGCAGCGTCTTGCCCGAGCCGGTCGGACCAATCAGCAGGATGTTGGACTTGCCGAGTTCGACATCGTCGTTCTTCTGGCGCGATTCGATGCGCTTGTAGTGGTTGTACACGGCCACCGACAAGGCTTTCTTGGCGCGCGTCTGCCCGACCACGTACTGGTCGAGGGCTTCCATGATCTCGCGCGGCTTGGGGAGTTGGGTACGGCCGGAGGCCGCCTTCTCTTCGAGTTCCTCGCGAATGATGTCGTTGCACAGCTCAACGCATTCGTCGCAGATGAACACGCTGGGGCCGGCGATCAACTTGCGCACTTCATGCTGGCTCTTGCCACAGAAGGAGCAATAAAGAATCTTTCCGCCGTCGTTGGAACGGCTTTGCCGCTCGTCGCTCATGCTTTGGGCCCTACTGATAATCCAGGTGCGCTTTGAGAATAGCACAGCACTTCGCCCCTGGAATCAGGGGCGAAGTGCTGGTTTTCACAAGCGTGTACGTTCAAATCAAGCCGAGCGGACGGTATCGACCGCGCGCTTGTCGGGCACCGAGTCGATCAGGCCATACGCCTGGGCCTCGGCACCGCTCATGAAGCGGTCGCGCTCGGTATCGCGGGCGATTTCCTCGACCGTCTTGCCACTGTGATGGGCAAGGATGGCGTTCAGGCGCTCGCGCATGGTCAGGATTTCACGGGCGTGAATCTCGATGTCCGTGGCCTGACCCGAGATGCCACCGGCCCAGGGCTGGTGGATCATGATGCGCGAATGCGGCAGCGAATACCGCTTGCCCGCGGCACCGGCGGCCAGCAGCAGAGCGCCCATGGAGGCGGCCTGGCCGATGCACATGGTGCTGACGTCCGGCTTCACGAACTGCATCGTGTCGTAGATCGCCATGCCCGCGGTGACCGAGCCACCCGGGCTGTTGATGTACAGGTTGATGTCCTTGTCCGGATTTTCGGACTCCAGGAACAGCAACTGGGCGACGATTACATTGGCCATGTAATCGTCGACCGGGCCGACCGCGAAGATGATGCGCTCCTTGAGGAGACGCGAGTAGATGTCGTACGAACGCTCGCCGCGCGAGGTTTGCTCGACGACGATGGGCACCAGGTTGAGGTTCTGGATCGGAGCCATGGACATGCGGTCTCTCCTAGGTGTGGGGCCCGGCTGTTGCAAGAGGATCGGTGCTTACGCGCCGATCGGTCGCATTACCTCGTCGAAGCTCAGCTCCTGGTCGGTGGATTTGGCGTTATCCGCCACCCATTCCGCCACCTGATCTTCCATCACGCGGTTCTGCAGTCCCGACATCAGTTGGGGATCGCTGTTATACAGTTCAATGACCTTTTCCGGCTCTTCATAGGTCGAGGCGATCGCGGTCAGCATCTCGGCCATGCGCTTGCGGTCCAGGCGCAGCTCGTTCTTGCGGGCGATCTCGCCCATGAGCAGCGCGGCGGCGACACGCTTGCGCGCGAATGGGGCGGCCTCGGCGACCATCTGCGGGCTGGGTTCCTGGCCACGCGGCAGATTGCCGGACGCCAGGCTGCGGGCCTCGGCGTCGACCATCAGCTCGGGCACTTCCAGTTCCGGGTAGGCGGCGGCCAGCTTCTCGGCCACTTCCGACTTCAGGCGGGCCATCACGGTGGCCTTCAGCTCGCGCTCGAGGTTGGCGCGGACTTCCTTGCGGAAGGTTTCCAGGTCGCCGTCGACCACGCCGAACAGCTTGACGAAATCGGCATCCACGGCCGGCAGGTTGGGCTCCTGCACCTTCACGATCTTGAAAGTGACCTTGGCGGTCTTGCCGGCGAGCTCGGGGTTACGGAAATCGTCCGGGAAAGCGACGTCCTGGACCAGGTCCTCACCCGCGGTGCGACCGGTCAGGGCCTCATCCAGCGCCTTGAACAGGGTGCCGGAGCCGAGCACGCTACCCGCGCGCTCCAGGCCTTCGGCCGGGAAGCGATAGTCGCCGGCTTCGGCGGCGTATTCGAACATGACGAAGTCGCCGTCCTTGGAGGCGCGCGTCACTTCGTCGAAGCTGCGGCGCTGGGTGCGCAGCGTCTCGATCATCTTGTCGATGTCGGCGTCCTTGACCTCGGCCTTGGGACGGGCGATCTCGAGCGCGGCGACGTCGATCACCGGGAACTCCGGCATGATCTCGAACGTGGCGGTGTAGGCGATTTCGCCCGCTTCCGCATTGCCCGTGGTGTCCACCGACGGGTTGGCGATCGGCTGCAGTTTCTCCTGCTCGACGGCCTCGCGCAGGGTGCTGCCGATCAGCTCGGACAAGGCCTCGCCACGGACCTGCGCGCCGAAGCGCTGCTTGATCACGGTGGTGGGCACCTTGCCCGGACGGAAGCCCTTCAGGCGGACCGTGCGACCCATTTCCGCGATGCGCGCGTTCACCTGCGACTCAAGGCGCTCCGCCGGGAACTTCACCGTGAGCTTGCGCCCGAGCTTGCCGACATTCTCAACCGAAACCTGCATGACCTCTCCTGAAACCGCCACGTGACGTGGCGCGATGGCGAGCTTCCGTCGCCGTAACCAGAACAATGGGACCCACCGCGAATGTCGGAGGCGTCGCCGCGACTTTCGTCTCCGGCGGCGAAAAAACCCCGCAAATGACTGCCCATTCTACGTTTTGCCCTCCCACCGCCGCAACCTGCCTCATCCGGCACTCCAGCGCCGAGGACCGCCGCCATCCGCCGCCAGCGAATCCCCCGGATTCGCCAAGGCGCAGGCCGTCAACGAGAGACAGCCGCAGCCGATGCAATCCGCCAGTTTATCTTTCAGATTAAGCAGTTGCGTAATCCTATGATCCATCTCTTCGCGCCAGGCCGCCGACATCCTCGCCCAATCCTCCCGGGTCGGCGTGCGCGAGTCCGGCAAGGTCGCCAGCGCCTGCCGGATCGCCTCCAGCGGCATGCCGACCCGCTGCGCTACCCGGATGACCGCGATCCGGCGCAGCACGTCGGCGGAAAAGCGACGCTGGTTGCCCGACGTTCGCAGGCTGTGGATCAGCCCCTTCCGCTCGTAGAAGTGCAGTGCCGACACGGCCACGCCCGCACGCCGGGCCACCTCACCCACGCTCAGTTCCCGCATCTGTTGACCTGAATATTAGTTGAGGTCTCATGCTGCGCCTTTCCGGTCGCCGTAGGCAAGCGTGCGACACTCCCTGCCCCAAGGACACCAGCATGCACGTGGGAACCCCCGAACCCGATCACCTTTCCGAGACCGCCCTTCCCGTCGACGAAGGCATCCTCGGCCCCCGCTACCGGGCGGCCACCCTCGGGATGGTCAGCCTCATATCACTCATCGCCTTCGAGGCGCTGGCGGTCACCACTGCCATGCCGACGGTCGCGCGGGAGCTGGACGGCCTGCGCGCGTACGCCCTGGCCTTCGGCGGCGTGCTGGCCACCAGCATCATCGGCATGACAGTGTCCGGCCGCTGGAGCGATCGCCGCGGGCCCGCCCCGGCCATGTGGACCGGCCTGGCCGGTTTCGTCGTCGGCCTGCTGGTGGCCGGCTTCGCACAGAACATGCCGATGCTGCTGGCGGGCCGCCTGGTCCAGGGGCTCGGCGCCGGCTGTCTCTCGCCGGCGCTTTACGTGATAGTCGGGCGGCTCTATCCGCCTTCCCTGCGACCGAAGGTCTTCGCCTCGTTCTCCGCCGGGTGGGTCGTGCCGGCCCTGATCGGCCCGGCCGTCAGCGGCGCCATCGTGGAGCACATCGGCTGGCGCTGGGTTTTTCTCGCCGTGCCCGTGCTGGCCCTGCCCGCCGCGCTCGGGCTGCGCGGCGCGCTGCGCTCCCTGCCCGCACCTTCGGACAACGCGTCCGACGCCGGCACCCGACTCCCCGACGCCATCGGCGCCTCGCTCGGCGTCTGCCTATTGTTCGCCGCAGGCCAGGAACGCGGGGTCATCGCCGCCTCGCTTCTGCTGCCGTCACTCGCCCTGTTGATCTTCTGCGGCCGCCGCCTGCTACCCGCCGGCACGCTCCGCGCCGCCCGAGGCCTGCCCGCGGTCATCGCCCTGCGCGGTATCGCGGCCTCCGCCTTCTTCGGCACCGAGGCCTTCCTTCCGCTGGTCTTCACCCAGCAGCATGGGCTGTCGCCGACATGGTCGGGCCTGGCGATCAGCGTGGGCGCGATCGGCTGGTTCTCCGGCTCGTGGTACCAGGGCCATTACGCGACGATCTCCCGCCTGCAATTGCTCACGCGCGGCACAGCCCTGATGGTGCTCGGCATCGGCATCGCTTCCTGCGCCGTGTTCGCCTGGATGCCCGTGCCGGCGGCGGTCGCGGGTTGGCTGCTCACGGGACTGGGCATGGGCATGCTCTACGGTACGCTGTCCGTCCTAGCGCTTTCGATGTCCGCCACGCACGAGCAAGGCCGGAACAGTTCGGCGCTGCAACTGTGCGAATCGTTGATGGTGGCCACGACACTCGCCATCGGCGGCACGTTGTTCGCCGCACTGCTCGACATATCTCACACGGCCGCGTTCATGGCGAACTTCGCCATCACGCTGGTGCTGGTGGTGCTGGCGACGATCGTGGCGCGCAGGACGCGGGCGGACGGGTAATACCCATCGTCGATGACGGCTGTTTTTCAGATTGATCGTATGGATCACGCGCGGCATTTACGCGAGCATGAGGGTCCTTGTTCATTCGAACACCAGACACCCGAGTTGTTGCGCATGACCCCCGACGACCTGGAAAAAATCCGCGCGGAGATCGGCAAACTCATGGCGGAGACATCGAAGATCAACGCCGAGGCACGCTGGTATCCCTTCGTTGCCGCTGGTGGCGTCTTTGGTGCCGCCTTCGCGCTGGCCAAGCTGCTGGGGGCTCTTTAGCGCCCATCCGATCCCTGCGCACCTTCAGCTAGGGGCGGCCCTGGCGATCAGCGGGCGAGATGGGCTGGTTCTCCAGCTCGTGGGACGCTTCGGCGGTTCCAAATCGCAGTGATACGTTAGGAGAGAACCCATGGAAGAGACGAGAACCGTGAACGCCGCCGACATCGAGTTGATCCACGCGAACGTCTCCAAGATGATGGCCGAGACCATGAAGCTCAGTGCTGAAACCTCGAAGGTCAGCGCCAAAACCGTCTGTCGACGGGACATGATGGCGGCTGTTTTCCAGATTGGTCGTATGGATCATGCGTGACGTTCAAGCAAGCATGAGGGTTCACGTGCATGCACAGGCGCCCGGTGCTCGTCAGACAGAAACAGCATTACTGCGTTCTGATCCATCGAAGAAGGATGGTGCGAGAGGGGGGACTCGAACCCCCACGGGTTACCCCGTCAGAACCTAAATCTGGTGCGTCTACCAATTCCGCCACTCTCGCCCGCGGCGCCATTCTAGGGTGCCGCCGGGCCGAGGTCCACCAGTGGATTGGCAACGCGACATCGTCCGGGCGCCTGGACCCCATGACCTACGCAAGGTCACTCCCCTAGGGTCATTTTCCTGAAGAAGGAAGCATCCCGATGCTTTCCATCCACGTGTCGACCAGGGCGGGCCACCGTGTAATCGGCTCGGCCGTCGGTCGCAGCCCGAACGCATGCCCACCGCGCGGGTAGACATGAAGCTCCGCGGTCACGCCTGCCTCCTTGAGCGCCCGGTAATACACCAGCACTTGATCCACGCCGTCCACGTGGTCGTCCTCCGCCTGCAGCAGGAACGTCGGCGGGGCATCCTTGGGTACGCGCACGGTGGGATTAAGCGTCGCCCGGTCGGCGGTCAGGTGCCCCGGATAGATGCCCACAGCAAAATCCGGTCGCGCGCTCACCGTATCCACATCATCGACAGGACGATAGACGCGGCGCCTGAAATTCGTACTTGCCTCGGCGACCAGAAAACCACCCGCCGAAAACCCCAGTACGCCGACCTTGCCTGCATCGACATGCCAGGCCGCGGCGTGGGAGCGGATCAGTCGCATGGCCCGCTGCGTGTCCTGGTAGGACGGCACCGACAGCGCGAAGTTATGCGGGCGGCAGTCGCAGGTCCAGTCGTAGGGCGCGCTGGGAATGCGGTATTTCAGGAGTACGCAGGTCACCCCGCGCTGCACCAGCCAGTCGCATACTTCGGTACCTTCCAGGTCCATGGCCAGGATCGAGAACCCGCCGCCTGGAATGACCAGTACGGCCGTGCCGTTGCCTGGTGCCGAGGGCGGATAGACCGTGATCGTCGGTATCGAGACGTTATGGATCGCCGTAACCGTCTTGCCACCGATGAGGTCGCTGCCCGTAGACACGTATTCCGGACCCGGGGGCGCAGGCGATGACGGTGGTGCGTCGGGCCACAGCGGCATCTGCGTGAGACCACGCGCGGGTTGCCAGACCGGCTCAGCCGCTGGCGTCACCGCCGGCACGAGCGACAGAAGAAAAAACACGATCCGACGTTTCATTCATACCCCCTGATGGTGAAGCCCGACCGCATCCGTCCGCACGCCGTGCGACCTGTCGGTCAACGTGGCCCGAATCATGGACGGGCGACAGGGCCTGGCGGTGTCACGAAGATGGCGTGAATCGGGCCCATCGGCACGGGTCAGCCGCGGCAGCCGGCCAGCAGATCAAGCGCGGGCACGTACACGCTTGTGCGGGTATCGAAGAATCCCAGCAGGGTATGAAACAGGTTGTCCTGGCTCGACGGCTGCACGCGGCGCTGCTCCAGGCATGCCATGCGGACGCCGGCATCGCGCACCCACCCGGGCGAGAACCACATCAGCATCGGGACATGCTTCTGCTGACTGGGCGCGGTATCCCAGTCGGCCCCGTGCAGGTAGACGTCGTTCTCGCCCAGCGACTCGCCATGATCGGACAGGTACATCATGATGCTGTCGACCTCGGGCGCTGCCTTCAATGCTTCCACCACGCGACCCAGGATGTGGTCGGTATAGAGGATGGTGTTGTCGTAGCTGGCCACCGTCTGCGCATAGGTGCATGTCTGCACCTCCGCGGTATCGCATCCGGGCTTGAACACGTTGAACTGGGCGGGATAGCGCTGGAAGTACGCCGGGCCATGGCTGCCCTTGATGTGCAGCACCAGCAGCGCGGGCGATCGCATGCGTGCCAGGCGTACCGGCAGGTCGGCCAGCAGCACCTCGTCGAGGCAGCCGTCGGCATTGCATAGCCCGGCTACCTTGTCGTTGGTGACATCGTCGTTGGGTACCCGCAGGCACACGTCCTTGCAGCCCTCGTCGTTGTCACGCCAGAACACATCCACGCCGGCATGCTGCAGCACGTCCAACACGTTCCAGTGCGCCTTGGCCACGGGCTTGTCGAACTTCTCCCGCGTCATGTTCGAGAACATGCAGGGCACCGACACGGTGGTGGCCGTGCCACACGACCATGCATCGGTGAAGTACGTCACGCCTGCGCGCGCCATCTCCGGATTGGTGTCGCGTGAGTAACCCTGCAACGACTGGTTCTCGGCGCGCGCGGTCTCGCCCACCACCAGCACGACGATCCGCTTGCGCGCCGCCATCACGGCAGTCGGCGCCAACGTGGCATCGGTCCCGATCGGCGTCATGGTGGTCTTCCGGCGGAACACGTCACGCTGCAGGTAGTGAAACGTGCCGCTGAGCGCGGCGTACGGGTTGAATACCTCGTACAGGGTGCGGTGGTTGCGCTCGAAGTAGACGTACGTGCGGCCGACCAGCAGGGGCGGCACGAGCATCAGCGCGGTAGCGACGCACACAACTGCCGCACGCCAGCCGAGGTCTCGCTGCCAGCGGGCGAAGCGCAACGGCACGACGAGGACGAGCACTGCCGGCAGCACGCCGAACAGGGCGATCCAGCCCACCGAGCCGCGCGTGATCATCGCCATCGCTTCGGCACGCTGCGTCTCGAAAATGCTCTGGATGATTTCTTCGTTGAGGCGCACGCCAAAGGTCTGCGCGTAGTAGGCGCTGGCCGCTGAAACGAGGATCAGCAGTGCCAGCAGCGGCTTGCCGATGCGCGGCCAGGTCAGCAGCGCGATGGTCAGGGCAAGATTGCCGATCAGGCGGCAGTACACGGCCAACCCCAGTGCGCCGAACCCGACCGCGCCTCGCGATGCGGACAGCGCTTCATGCACTTCCGCCCAGAGACTGCGGTTGAGCACCAGCAGGATGTAGAGGGCGACGGCGACGGCCAGCAGCCAGGCAGGCAACGCAAAGCGGGAACGGTGTGACGAGGATCGTTGGAACACGGGCATCGGGCATCCTGTCGGGCCCGGAAGTTCGCGAGCGACTGATGAAGCAAGACCATAAAAAAGGCACCTAGATTGCTCTAAGTGCCTGGTTCAAATTGATGGGCCGTGTAAGTTCGAGCTTACGACCAATTGAATAAGAGACTCTTGCAAAGAATTATGGCAGGGAGGCTAATGCTTCGCAATCAGCCCAAATTGGCTCTACCAAGCCGTTATACAAAGATGCACAAGGTGGATTAAGGCAGCAAGATATTCCGCCAGGGGCAGCCGTGGGCTGCGGCCGGATGGTAATCGGCGGATGTCACCCCCGAGAGCTTCGCCATGCCCACCGAAGGTCGCGGCGCCGGACATATAGCTAATATCGAAGCACTGCCGAAGCGAAAAACGATCAACGTGCCTCTGACCGCGGCATTGATCAAAAGCCTCGACTTCCGCCAATGGCCTACCTCCCCGCTCCCATGGGATGGACCGCGGCTCGTTACGGAGCCCACGCCGGCCTGCGTCAAAGACTGGACCGTCCGAGATTCTGTTACGCGAAAGTGGGCCGGCGCCAGTCGGTGTTGCCCATGGAGACGGAGGCACAGCTCCCACGCTGCGCGTCAAAGAAGCTTCAGCCCCCGTGCGGTGACGAGCACGGCAACGCGCGAAGCATCGACGCGGGCACGCCCGCCTGCCGCCCAGCCAGCCGCTCAAACTCCGCAGCATCGTGGCTGCAGAACACGTCGACTCCTTGATTGCTTCCTGCCAATGCCCGCAGTTGAGCCTGGTTGGCAAAGCGCGCGCCGCGGTCTTTCTCCAGCATCCATTGGTAAAAACGCAGACCAAGCGTGCATCGGGGATGCACCGGGTGCATTTCTTGCTCGTGAAAATACGCATCTGCGGCCAGGAGTTTCCAGCCTTCGGCTTGCCGGACGGCGATGCCGCAGTGGCCATGCGTGTGTCCCGCCAAGGGCACCAGCAGCACGTCCTCCGCAATGCCGTTGAGCCGCTGCGTCCGTTCAAAGCCGAACCAGTCTTCCCCATCGGACGCTGCATAGGTCTGCCACAACCCACGACGCGTCCACTGGGCAGGCCGAAAGCGCTGCCGATCCATCCAGGTCCGCTGGGCGATCGCATCGTCGCGCTCCCGCGCCAGCAGGTGCACAGTCGCCCACGGAAAGTCGTCGAGCCCACCGGCATGGTCAAAGTCCAGGTGACTCATGACGATGTGCCGCACGTCTCGCGGATTAAAGCCCAATCGCTCGATCTGCCGGATCGCCGTCATTTCTTCGCGAAACTCGGGCTTCACCAAGGCCAAAAAGAATGCGCTCAGCCGCGAACGGGGGTGGCGAACATCGTTGAGGCCAAAACCGGTGTCGACCAGAAGCAACCCTGCTGACGTCTCCAACAAAAGGCAATGGCATACGAGTTCACCACGGGTCAGCAGGCCGCGGGTGCGGCCATCCATCAGCCGCCCACCCAGCGGGCAGGTGGAAATGCAGTTGAGATGATGGACGCGCATCAGAAGCCGCCCATATCAACGTTTCGCCTCGGCGCCCTCGGTGGCGTCGAGGGCAAGGAATGTCCTGGTCAGGGACGGCAAGCGGCTCAACACCCGGTCGGCCACCCCTTGTTCCTGAGCAAGAATCCGTTCGCAAACGCACGCGGTTTCCATGTTTCCTGCGGCTGATGCCGCGGCGCACCTGCGACCGCCTGGGCGAAGGCGGCGCGTCTGGCCATGGCTTCCTTGCACAACGACGGCGACCCGCCGTGCCATTCGATGCATCCTCGAACCAGTTCCTGTTGAACTCGCGTGTCTTCGAGGTGAGAACGGACCCGCGCCTTGACATCGGGTTAGGGTTCGAAGCGCAAGCTGCCCGCGCAACATCTGCTCCGCCTGCTGTTCCGTCGCGTGCGCATTCCGCAACCCGTCGAGCCGTTTTTCTTGAAGTTGAGCCACCGGACGGACCCTCACGACGAAAGATGCTCCATCTTCCCGTGCGAAACGCACGTGCGGCATGAGGGCATCCCGGCGCAACCGTGACCTTGCTGAACGGCCGTGCATCACCCCTTCGAGTTCCCGGCCGGAACTCCCAGGCCTTGCGCCCATGGTGACCGAGTCCAGGTGGTCCACCGCAGCGGTGTCCCTCACGTCGCCCCCAGACCGGGTGGTCCAGCGTCCAGAGGCCATCACCGGATTCGAATGCTCTGGAGAATGCATCCTTCGATGCCGCTCATCCGTATCCATGGATATGCCGACCACCGAACTCCCCATGAGCGATTATATCTTGGCCACCGGCGCCGCCCTGTCCGAGGACTCGTTCTACCCAACCTTTTCCATCGCTGATCCCGCAGGAACGGTACTGTTTGCGTGGCGGGCGCGGTTCGGTTTCGACACGAGGGAGATCGCCCTGGTCCACGCCCGCGAGTACGGCTGCGAGGCAGCGGCCGTGCTCCTCACGACCTGCTTCCCGAACTGAACCGCGCCGCCCGGCCCCTCAGTGTCCGCCAGATGCAGGCTGCGGCTGTTGCGAACCGCTGTTCGAACTGCGGCTGGAGCTGCCGGCCGACGAACTGCTTCCCGAGGTCGAGCCGGAGCCGTTTCGCCCAGTGCTGCCACCGACAGTGTCGCTGCCAGACGTACCGTCACGGGTACCCATGGTGTCGTCTGTGGAGCTGTTACTGCCCGCTTTACGGTGACTGTGCCCGCCGCTGGTGCCACCCATGGACGAGTTCGACGAGGAAGACCCGTCGTGGCGGCCAGACGTGGATCCGCTGTTGGACGTTCCCGCTTGGCCCTGGCTCGATTGCTGTGACGGTCGCCTGTCCTGGGCGCCAAGCTTGTCCTGCGGGTCCGTATTCGAAGATGCGGAACCGCTGGACGTGGAAGACCCGCTGGTGCTCTGTGCGGTCGCCACCGCAGCCGCCGCGACCGCGCAGAGGGCGAAGCCGGTAAGAAGGATCTTTTTCATGCTGTTCTCCTGCTGAGTTACCCGACAGCCGGGTCGTGTCACGTTGCATCTGTGTCAGTGAGCGTGCGGGCGACGGTGGGCCCATGACTGCGCACATCTGTGAACGTGCCGGTATCGGTCAGCATTGTCGAGCGCTCGTCACGGCAGGCACGCAAGGCATCGGCGCCGGAACGGACACCCTGTCGCTGCGATCGTCTCTCCGGCCGGTCGCCCTGCCGTCGGAGCGGATGCCATCGATGGGATGGCCTAACGGCAGGAGCCTCGGAGGACCGGGAGAAGAACTCATGAAGATCAGCTACACGCGCGCCATGCTGGCACTAGCCCTCTCCATGCTCGCGACGACGGCCTGCACGCGCCACAACGACAGCGACACCGCCGTACCCGGCGCCAACACCGCGGGCACCGGCACCGCGGCGACGCCGCCAGCAGCATCCACCAGCGCCCGCGGGCGCTGACCTGCACTCAGAAGAAGGATAAAGATCATGACCAGAGGTGTCGGCGGCAAGTCGCCCGCCAATGTGCAGACGTATCTCGAAGGCGTCAGCTATCCTGCCGACAAGGCAGCGTTGATTTCACGCGCGAAGGAAAACGGTGCGCCGGGCGAGGTGATGGACATCATCGAACAACTTGACGATCGTCAGTATGGTGGTCCTCAGGAAGTCATGAAGAGCTACGGCGACATCGAATAGTCAGTGCTTGTCTGCCTGACGATCCGGCTTGACGATCTGGTCGTAGCAAGCTGACGTCCGTTTTTCCTGCCACTGTTCATAAACATAAAGAAAGACATGAAATACGCATGCGGAAATTTCGCTATTCGAAACCGAAGCTGAGTGCACTTCGGGTCGCGCGACGACCGCCTGGCTCACGCGCTCGCCAGGAACGAATCGAAGCGCGAGGGGAACCATGCGATGTCTAGCGAATTTGCCGGCTCGTGGAAGCTGGACCATCGAACCAAACCTGTCGCCGTCATCATCGAGCCACAGGCGGACCTGGCCGACATCGTCCATGACATCGTGGAGGATATCGGCTTCGAGGTGATCCTTGCGGTGACTCACTTCGGCGCCGCGACCGCCGTCAGCGGCCGCTGTCCGGAACTGCTCATCGCGTGCGTGCCGGCCTTCGCGGACGACGCCAAGGATGCCTATCTGGCGGCCTGCCGGCGATCCGCGAGCATGTTGCCCACGGTACTCATGCTTTCAGATGCCGTCGCTGGCACCAACGATGTGCCCCAGGGAGCAGCGAAGCTGCTGAAGCCGTTTACGCGTGGAGAGTTACTGCTCGCGATCGACGGGGTCCTTTCTTCAGTCGAACACAGCCTCGCGGATTGAGGGATGCTCAGCCGGAGGGCCGGACGTCACCAGGCGCGCCTCGACCCAGCCAGGTGAATTTCGCAGCCAGCGCAACCAATTCCACCTTGAGCGCATGGTCCGGCTGTGGTGCACCGCCGCGAGCATCGCCAATTCTCCCTTCATCTGGTACGCGCCGCTCGCCGTGCGAACAAAGCCTCGCTGGGGCGTGACCAGCGCCTTGTCGTCGCGCGCTGACCGTCGAGGCACATTCAGCATCGTGAGCGCCCTTGCCGGTGTCGTTTGCGCACGTTGGTCACGTGGCGATGCAAAGTCCTCAGACGGCTCACCGGGAGCCGTCCTGCCGCCATGGATGCTCCGGGCTGAGCTCCGTCGCGGCGGGGAACCGACGCCATCGGAGCACGCATGAGCAAGCAACCCGCCGCCAGGAAAGTCACCTGGGTCATCGTCGCCGACGAGCACGTCGCGCGCTTTCTCGAACTGCCAGAACAGGGCAACCTGGTCGAGGTGGAACGTCTCACCGACGACGATGCGCGAAGCACAAGCGCCGAACTGCGCAACGATGCGCAGGGGCGACGTTCCCCCAGCGTCTCCGGCGGGATCGGCGGCGCGCCGACCCTGGGCACCGGCACGGTCACCGCACCCGCCGGCGAGTCGGAGATGCACAAGGAAGCCGATACCTTCGCACGCCAGGTAACGGAACGGCTGCTGGAGTGTTTCCGCGCCCATCGTTTCAGCGCGCTGCGTATCGTCGCGGCGCCCCGCTTCCTTGGCTTGCTGCGCGCCAGGGCCGACCCGGCCGTGGTCGCCACGATCACCAACGAATTGGACAAAGACCTCACGCATGACCAGTTGGACTCACTGACACGCCGCTTGTTTCCCGAGCACGATGGGCCGCGCCGCAAGCTGGAGCCACGCGCAGCTGCGGCGGTGCGGTCGGGAAACAGGGATATCCAGCCTTGATGGGCCGGGCGGTCACGAGCCACTGAAGGACGTGCGCGCGCGCTGGCCCGGGCGGCTCAGGTCGGGCCGGCGTACCCCGCATCGCTCGCCTGCTCAGCGCGTGCCTGCCGGTGCTCGCACACTTCGTGCCCGCATCGGCATGGTCCGAGCTCGCCCGCCGATTTCTCACAGTGCTCGCTACACCAGACACTTCCGTCCATCACCGTGCATTCGCAGGCGGGGTGCCCGCACCGATAACCGTTATCCGACATGTCGCACCTCTTCGTTCGCGGCAGCGGAGCCGAGCTTCGCCACCATGTCATGACAGCGGCGCGCGGCCGCCTCCGCGCCGGCTCCGCGCCGGCAGATCAGGATGTCATCGGCCATGGCCGTGACGCTGTAACCGGTCGATCGCACCATGGCATGCAAGGCGGCGGGGTTGGGTACCCACCAGTTGGTCGGGTCGCCGGCAAGCTCGTGCTCGATGAAGGCCATGCGCGGCCAGCCGTCCTCGCGCAGGCGCTCACGGCCGAGGTAGCCGGGGTCACCCTCACCGTCCGCGGGGCCGACCGGCCCACCGGTGGCAAGGCTCTGGAACACCAGCGTGTCGCGGCACACCGATGCGGCTAGGTCCAGACCGAGCAGCGGGTAGCGCAAGTGATAGAGGACGCCCAGGAACAGCACGATGTCGTAGCGCGACCCTTCGGCGGTCAGATCGTAGATATCGCCCTGGCGCAGGCTGAGGCGATCGCCCAGCCCGAACTGCGCCGTGGCCCAGGAGGCCTGGCGCAGGTAGTGCGGGTCATGGTCCATCGCGGTCACGTGGGCGCCGCGCCGCGCCAGCTCGATAGCGAAGTAACCGGCGTTACAGCCGATGTCGAGCACGGTCTTGCCCTGCAGATCCAGCGGTAGCTGAGGGCCCAACGCTGCCCATTTGTAAGCCGGATAATCGCCCAGGGGATGATCCGGCGCCGTTTGCCTGCCGTCAGGAAGATGCAGATTGTGGAACCAGGGGCCGAGCGAGTGGACCACGTCGCCGGATACGTCGGCCGCGGAGTGGGACTGCAACGTACGCAGCGGTGAATTCATGGCATGTGCCTCATGCGGAAGCGGACAGTGTTGCGGGCGCCGCGCCGGCGGCCTCGGCAAAAAGGAGTGGCAGCTCGCGCGCGCGATGTGCAGCGGTATGCGCGGCCATTACCCGTTCGCGTGCCCGGCGACCCATGGCGACACGCTCGCCCTCGCCCATCCCGCGCAGCACCTCGAGCACCTGCGCGCTGTCTTCGGCCACGATGATCTCCCGGCCTGGCTCGAAGAAGGCATCCAGCCCCTCCCATGCGTCAGAGATGATCGGCGTGGCGCAGGCTGCCGCCTCGAACAACCGGACGCTGGGCGACCAGCCGGCGCGCCGCATGTCGTCGCGGGTGACGTTGAGGGTGAAGCGTTGCGCATTGTAGAAATCGCGATGCTCCGCAGGGGGAATATGATCGGTACGGGTGACGTTCGCGGGCCATGACAATGAGGGCGGATACATCGGCCCGGCCACGACGAAGCGCCCCTCCTCCCAGCGGCGCGCCGGCTGCACCAGCATGCTGTCCACGCGCGGCTGGCGGTCGACGCTGTAGGTTCCCAGATAGCCCAGATCCCATCCCGAATCGCCCGGCTCGGGGTAATACGCGTCGGGGTCGAAGGCGCAGTAGAAAGCGCGCGCGCACCGGGCGCCGTGTCGATCCTCGAGGTGATGCAGCGTCGGGCCACCGGTGAACGAAAGATACAGGTCATAGGCGCCGATCTGTGCTGCCGACAGGTACTCCACCTCACCTGTGGCCAGCTTGGCCAGGGTCACCGGGGTGTCGATGTCGTAGAAGGCGGTTACCCCACGTGCCGTGTCGAGCACCCAGTCGCCGACGGCGGCACCGTCCGGCACGTAGGACCCTACGACCACGGCATCCGCGTCGCGTACCATGCCCGAAAAACGGCGCCGCAACTCGTCCAGCGAGCCGTACAGTTCGGTAGCCGCGTACGCTGGATCGGGGAGGTCCCGGTGCGGGGCATACCACGGCACGTCACGCTCGAGAAACGCCACCCGATGTCCCTGACGGTCGAGTTCGCGCAGCAGCCCGCGATAGGTGGTCGCATGCCCGTTGCCCCAGGACGAAGTGATCGACAGGCCGATGAAGACGATATCCATGTGCCTTCCTCAGACCATCGCGGCCAGTGCCAGCGTCGCCACTTCGCGCCCGACCAGTAACGCCTCCAGCTGGCGGGCACGATGGGCATACGTATGCTCGGAGAGCACCCGGCGCAGAGCGGCGGCGCCGATCGACCGGGCGCGTTGCTCGTCCAGCGTCGCCAGGTGGGAAGCCACCTCGTCGCCGCCGCCGGCCACCAGCACCTCATTGCCCGGCTCGAGAAACAACTCGATCCCTTCCCATGCATCGGTGATCAGGCAAGCCGCCGCCCCGGCCGCCTCGAAAACGCGGGTCGCGGGAGAGAATCCATAGCGCGCCATCGAGTCGCGGCTGATGTTCAGCACGGCACGCGGGGTGGCATTGAAGGCGTTATGGTCGCGCGTGTAAACATGGCCGGCGTAGCGGACATTGGGAGGCATGCGCTTGTCTTCCCAGCCACTACCCCCGAGCAGGAACCGTTTC
Source organism: Luteibacter sp. 9135 (assembly GCF_000745005.1). Classification (NCBI taxonomy): domain Bacteria; kingdom Pseudomonadati; phylum Pseudomonadota; class Gammaproteobacteria; order Lysobacterales; family Rhodanobacteraceae; genus Luteibacter; species Luteibacter sp. 9135. The sequence goes on from NZ_JQNB01000001.1 coordinate 4,097,342, forward strand.
TCCGGCAGCGCCTCGGCGGCGGCAAGGAAGAACCGCTCCACCCGCGACTCGCGATCCGGAAGCCGGTTGCCGAGGAATCCGAGGTCCGCAGCGAAGGCGTCCTGACGCGGCACGGGATAGTGCGTATGGGGATCGAGTGCGTTGTAGACCGGCTCGCAATGCCGCGCGCCCAGCGCGCGATAGGCATCCACCACAGGCGCCCCGCCACCATAGGTGCAGATGAGGTCGAAGCGTGGGATCAGCCGACGGAACGGGTTCAGTTGCTCGGCATGCACGCTGTCGAGCGTTGCCGGCGCGTCCACGTCCCAGAAAATGACCACGTTGTCGGGCCGCTTCAGGCTAAGCACGCCTTCTTCGAGTGTGCGGTCGAGTACGCCGACCCCGCTGGTCTTGACGATCACGTCCGCTCCTGCGGCATCGTCGAGCGCGGCATGGGTGGCATCGGTCGTGGCCGCATAGACCACCACCCGCGCCCAGTCCGGATCCTCCATGTCGCGGTGTTGCTGACGGCCATAAGCGTCCGGTTCGTAGAAGGTGACCTGATGGCCACGCTCGTGCAGATGCCGGATCAATCCCCGGTAATACGTGGCGGCGCCATTCCAGTAGGCGGAGACGAGGCTCGAACCGAAGAAAGCGAATTTCATGCGTATATCCTCGACGTGGGTGCATCGGCCAGCGACGCGTGGATGGCCAGGAGCTCGTCGACGCGATGGGCGCAGGTATGCCTTGCCAGCACGGTCGCGAGGCCGCTGGCGGCTACCGTGTCGGCCATGGCGGCGTCGTCACGCAGGGCACGCATGGCTGACCGCATCTCGTCACCGTTGCGTACAGGCAAAAAGTCCTGTCCCGGGCGGAAAAGGTGTTCATCGTCGTCCCACGGGGCGCTGATCAGGGGGATGCCGCAGGCCATCGCTTCGAAGGGACGGATGGTCGGGATGCCCGGCAGGGCCCTGACATAGGGCCCACGTGGCACATGGACGGTGAAGCGGTGACGGGCGAAGGTGGCCGGGACGGCGAAGTTCGGCAGCCACCCGCCGAAACGGAGCCGTGTGTCCGCGATAGCGCGCAGCGCGTCTTCCGGGTAGCGCACGCCGTGGACTGTTCCGTCCAGGCCCAGGTCGCGCGCCGGGTCCAGCAAGAATTCGTGCAGTTCGCGGGTACGCTCCCCATCGCCCCAGTTACCGATCCAGACCAGATCGTGCCGGCGCTCCAGTTCGGGCATGGGGTGAAACACACCCGTATCGGCCGCTTCGTGCCACGTCCATGCCCGCGCCGCCCAGCCCTGCGCCAGATACATGTCGCGAATCACGCCGCCGAAGGCCAGCACGCCGTCATAGAAAGAAAGATCGTAGGCGCCCATGGCCTCGGGCTCGGTCACCGCCCGGTGATGGGTATCGTGGAAGAAAAGGCGGTAGTGGGGGTTATCACGACGGTGCCGGCCGATGCGCGCGACCAGGTCGTGGCTATTCCACTCGTGCACGAGCACCAGGGTCGCCTCGTCCAGTACCTCATCCAGATCCAGTGTGGCGGGATCGTAGCGATGGCTGCCCAGGGCGGGATAGGCGCGATGGAATGCTTCGACCGGTCCGGCGCCCTGCTCCTGCATGAGCTGCTCCAGGCTCCAGGCGCCGCGCGGCTCGTACACCGTCACCCGCATGCCGCGGTCCAGCATTTCACTGGCGATACCCCGCAGGAAATGGGCATTGCCGTGGTTCCAGTCGGAGATAAGCGAGTGGTAGAACATCACGATGTGCGTCATGGCGCCATTTCTCCTTGCAGCCCTCGGTAGGTATCTCGCCAGCGCGCGACCATGCGCTCCGCGGTGTAACGGCTGGCGTGCCGGCGGGCGCGGGTGCCATAGGCGTGCAGGCCCCGGCGATCACGGGACAGCCGGTTGATCGCCTCGGCGATGGCATGCGGGTCATTGGGCGGGACGTAACACGCCGTGTCTTCCCATAACTCGCGCAGCGACGGAATGTCCCCCAGCACCAGCGCGCAACCGGCGAGCGCGCCTTCCAGTACGGACAGACCGAACGGCTCATAGCGCGCCGGCAACACATAGATGGCTGCATGGGCGAACTGGCTGGCCATGCTGCCCTCGCCTAGCGCGCCCAGCAATTCAACGTGCTCGAATCGCGCGTTGCCGCCTTCCGGGTGACGTACATCGCCTGCGACCCGGATCGGCCAGCGACTCAGCGGCGCCGCCGCATCGAGTGCGGCGACATTCTTCGCCTCGTCCCAGGCACGGGCGGCGCAAAGCGCATAGGACTGCTTGCGCGCAGCAGGAAACGCGTCCGCGCGCCGCCCGTTGTACATCACGGTGGTACGGCCGAGCCTGCCGTAGATACGCTGCAGGTCGTCGAGCATGCTCCGCGTAGGGGCGGCGACCAGGCCGGCACCTCTCAGCCCCTTGCTGACCCGCCGTCGGTAATCGTCCCATTCGGCCCCGGGGAACTGGCCGCGTACATACTCGTACCAGGTGGCCACGCACGAATGCGCCACCACGACGCACGGCGCCGGCCAGGCGAGGTCGCCGTGGCAGAAATGGTTGAGATGGATCACATCCGGACTGAAGCCCGCCGCCAGGTCCAGCAGCCACGCGCCCGCGGCCACCTGGTTTTCGTCGGAGGCATCGCGCATCCACTCCAGCGGATAGGGCCGATGCGCTATACGCAGCCCCTCCACCTGGGCGGCCGCCCGCAAGCGCCCGCCGTCCGGGGCGGGCCCCAACACCGCCAGGAGTACCTCGATACCGTGGCATTGAAGCCCCTTCGCCAACTCCAGCGAGAAGGTCCAGACCCCGCCGACGGCATCGGTGCTCATCATGACGCGGCGGATAGCCATGACCACTCGCCCTCTTCCGTGACCGCATCGCCTTCGCGCGATGCGCGATAGGCGCGCAACCAACGGTAAAGGCGCGCCACGCCGTCCCGGGCGTCGACCCGCGAGCGCCAGGCGCTCGCCGTCTGGAAGGCGCGCGTGTCCGAGACGTAATAGCGCTGGTCGCCCGGACGCCACGAGGCGTGCTGCAGTGCCGGCTTGCGCCCGGTCAGGGATTGAATCCAGTCCAGCAGTTGCAGCAGGCTGATCGTATTGGCCGGGCCGCCGCCCAGGTTGAACGCGCGACCGGCCAACTCGCACATACGCCGCGCCGCCAGCAGGTAGGCCTCGACCACATCGTCCACATAAAGAATGTCGCGCACCTGCATGCCATCGCCGTAGAGCGTTATCGGCTTGCCCTCCAGTGCCCGGATCAGGAAATGGGCAACCCAGCCCTGGTCTTCCGTACCGAACTGGCGCGGGCCATAGATACAACTCATGCGGAAGACCACCGAAGGCACGCCCATGCAGCGTGCGTAATCGCGTATGTACTGGTCGGCGCCGCCTTTGGAGCAGCCGTAGGGGCTGTGGAAATCCAGGGGCCGCGACTCGCCGACACCGTGTTCGAGCCAGTCGCGGTTCACGGGCTGGTAGCGCCGGTCAACCACCTCCAGTTCGATATCTCCCAGGCCACCGTAGACCTTGTTGGTCGAGGCGAAGATCACCGGCGGCACATGTTTCTGCCGCCGGGCCGCTTCCAGCACGTTGACTGCCCCGCCGAGATTGACGTCGAAATCGGTGATCGGATCGTCCAGGCTCGAGGTCACCGCTACCTGTCCCGCCAGGTGGAAGACTTCCTCGGCGCCACCGAAGACGTCGGCGAGTTGGTGCCGGTCGCGGATATCGCAAGGCGAGAACTCGATCAGGTCGCCGTGACGTCCGCGCAGCCAGGCCAGGTTGTCCTCGACACCGGCGCGGGCCAGGCTGTCGATCACCCGCACCCGTCGTCCCGCAGCCGCCAGACGGTCGGCGATATTGGAGCCGATGAAACCCGCGCCGCCGGTGACGACGGACACAGGCATATCGCGCTTCAGCGGCGACGGCCATGAAGCTGCCGCGCGTGCGCCCTCCAGGCCATGCGTTGCCCACAGGCGATATAGTAACTTCGGCCGGCCGTCGGCGAACTTGATGCCGAAGTGATAATCACGCTCATCGTTGTGGAAACCCGCCTGCGAAGGCCGGCTGGCGGACAGGTCGCGCAGTGAGAGCAAGTAGACACGCGAGACCGGAAGCCGGCTCGCCTCGGTCATGACGCGGACCTGGGCGAACTCGTCATGCCGCCACGTCGAGTAACCGGTCTCGGTCAGCCAGACCTCGGCGGCGTGCCCGTTCGTCCGGAGAACGTCGACCACCCGCTGCACGCGCTGCTCCCACGATTCCCCGGGCATGTCATAGCTGCCCGGGAAGCCATGCACGCCGACCACGTCGATGTACGCCATCAGGCCGTTGTCGAACATCGTCTGCAGCCAGTTCGGGTCAATCGGCGACATGCCGCCCAGCACGGTCTTCTTGCCGCGCCGTTTCGCCCAGGCGGCGGCATTGCCGACCATCTCGCAGAATTTCAACCAACCGCGGTCGAGCCCGTAGTTCCATTCGATCAGGTTGTTGGGCTCATTCCACAGTTCGACGTACTCGAAATGCTCGCCATAGCGGTCAATGCACACGTCGAGGAAATCGGCGTAGTCCTTCAACTCGCGTGGCGGAGCCGCGGTGCTGGGGCTCTCGCCCAGCGACGGCGGCGTGTACAGGAAGCACGGCAGCAGTTCGAAATGGCGCGCCAGCATCGGTATCAGCCAGTCGTACCACTCCGGGCCGCCATCACTGAGGTAATCGGCCCACGACACGCCAAAGCGCAAGTGAACGACGCCCAGTTCACGTAATTCATCGACCGACGATTCAGCCAGTTCGCGATCGCCCATCCAGAACCACTCGAGCAGGCCCATCACGGGACCCTTACCGGCATCGGCGCGACGACGAAGCCCTTCAGCCGGCGTCATAGCGTCAGCCCTCGCCGATGCAGCTCCGCGCTGGCTTCCACCACACGGTCCACCGCGCTGGTGGTGGCCAGCCAGCCGACCAGTTCTTCCATGCCCCGATCCATGTCGACCTCGGGACGAAACCCGATGAGTCGCTCGGCAAGCGAGATGTCCGCGACGCAGTGGCGGATATCACCGACGCGGTATTTGCCGACAATGTCGGGCTGGAGCGGATGCCCTGCCGCTTCACCGAGACGCCGTGCGATGTCGGCGATGGTGTAGGCGTTGCCGCTGCCCACGTTGATCACCTGCCCCACCGCCGCTGGCGAGTCGTAAGCGAGGCTGCAGGCGCGCGCCACGTCGCGCACGCTCACGAAATCGCGCTGCTGCATGCCGTCTTCGAAAATCGCCGGCGGGTTGTCGTTGAGCAGGCGGGCGGCAAAGATCGCCAACACGCCGGTATACGGGTTCGACAGTGCCTGTCTGGGACCGTAAACGTTGAAGAAGCGCAGCGCGGTTGTCGGCACGCCATACGCCTCGCCAACCATCAGGCACAAGCGTTCCTGGTCGTACTTGGACAGGGCATACACCGACGAAAGGTCTGGCTGCTTGCTTTCGTTGGTCGGCAGAGGGCGCAGCACGTCACCTTGCTTGTCGCGCAGTTCCCAGTCACCGCGTTGCAATTGTTCGCGGCTGCGCCGTTGCCCGGCCACGGGGTTTCCGCCGATGTCGGCGTACATGCCTTCGCCGTAGATGCTCATGCTCGAGGCGACTACCAGCCGCTCCACGGGACGCTCCGCGAGTGCTTCGAGCAACACGGCGGTGCCGAGGTTGTTGATCGAGGTATAACCTGCGATCTCGTACATGCTCTGGCCGACGCCGACCGCGGCGGCGAGATGATACACACCGTCGACGCCATCCAGCGCACGACGCACGGCATCGGGGTCGCGCACATCGCCTTCCATCAGTTCGACGCCGCCGTCGAGGTAGGCGGGCCGCTGGCGCTCGCCGCCGTGTACCTGCGGGCTCAGGATGTCGAGGGCGCGTACCCGGTAACCGTCGGCCAGCAGGCGATCGGCCAGCCAGGACCCGATAAAGCCGGCACCGCCGGTGATGAGGACGGTCTTGCTCATGCAGTTGCTCCCGTGCATCGATACATGCAGCTTCGACGCGCACAGCTACAGGGGGAGTGAAACCGGGAAGCCGTGTCATCGACATTGCTTAACGGCACGGCGTGGTCAGCAACGTGTGGCTGAACGCCGTGGTTTTTCACTCCTCCCGGACGTTTGGCCTTCCATTCTCGATCGCGTCGATGGCCCGGCATCGGCACACGTCCACGCTTCCCGCCAGTTGAGGATTCAGTCATGGCAAAGGCTCCTGTTCTGGAAGGCGTCGCTTCGTCGCCTTCAGTTCCACTGCATGTCGTTGTCGCCGGTGCGGCAGGCTTCGTCGGCAGCCATCTGGTCGATCGGCTGCTCGCCGAGGGTCACCGGGTTACCGGCGTCGACGACCTGATCACCGGCCGTCGTTCCAACCTCGGTCACCTTGCCAGGCATCCACGTTTCCGGTTGATGGAACACGATATCTCCCGGCCTTTCGACATCGAAGAACCCATCGACTGGGTGATGCATCTGGCAAGCCCGGCATCTCCGCCGAAATACCAGCAGTGGCCCATCGAGACCCTCGAGGCGAACAGCTTCGGCACACATCACCTGCTGCGCATGGCCCACGAACACGGCGCCAAGTTCCTGCTCGCCAGCACCAGCGAGGTATATGGCGATCCGTTACACCACCCGCAACAGGAAGACGACTGGGGCAACGTCAACTGCAACGGACCGCGTAGCATGTACGACGAAGGCAAGCGTTATGCCGAGGCGGCGACCATGGCCTTCCACCGCCATCACGGACTGCCGGTCAGGATCATCCGTATTTTCAATACGTACGGACCGCGCATGGATGCCCACGACGGTCGCATCGTTACCAACTTCATCTGCCAGGCGCTGGCCGGCGAGCCGCTCACGATCTTCGGCGACGGCATGCAGACCCGTAGCCTGCAGTTCGTCTCTGACCTTGTCGAAGGTATCCTCCGTTACATGGACTGCGACCATTGCGGTCCGATGAACCTCGGCAATCCCGTCGAACGGACCGTGACGGAGATCGCAGAGCTGATCATCCGCCTGGCCGGCAGTTCCTCCACGCTGGTCTACCGGGATCTTCCGGAGAACGACCCGAGGCGCCGGCGGCCCGACATCAGTCGGGCGCAGGAAGCGCTGGGGTGGACGCCGGTCGTGACTGCCGAAGAAGGCCTGGCTTTGACCATCGAGGCGTTCCGGCGCGAGTTGACGCCAGCCCGGCGGCGTCGCGCCAGCAGCGCTGGAGAACTCGGGGCGACGGCGAGCGCCTGAGGCGCGCGTCCCACCCCGGGGTCAGCCCGCGTAGACCCGATCCAGTACCTCGCCCAGGCGGACCAGCGTGTCCGCTTCGGGATCGTACGCATGCGATGCCTGCAGGCCCTGCGCCCACGCCACAGCGGCCCGCCCGGCCCAGGCGTCCGGCGGACTGGCCAGGATAGTGCGCTGCCTCCCATCGAAGCGCTCGAGCATGAAGTCGTAGAACGAACCCTCGACGTTGCGCAGGCCGACGCCGCCCTTCGTGCCGTACAGGCGAAGCGATATTTCCGCATCGACGCCAACCGGCAGATTCCATGAGCAGGCAATGTCGATGACGGCGCCGCCGCTCAGGCGCAAGGTAGCGCTCGCGTAATCCTCGACCGCGTCGGGAGACTCACGCAGCGGCCGCCCCTTGACGAAGCAGTTCCCACGTACCTCCTCGACACCTGGCCCGTCCAGCAACCACAGCGCGAGATCGACCAGGTGGATGCCAAGGTCGATGACACAACCGCCGCCGGATTGCGCACGGTCGTAGAACCAGTCCTTGCCCGGTCCATACGCATTGTGGAACGTGGCTTGCGCGGCATAGATCGTGCCGAGCTCGCCTGAGCGCAGCAGTTGGCGCACCTGTTCCATACCCGCGAGGTGCCGGTAGCTCAGGTCGACGCCCAGTCGGCGATCCGCCGCGCGAGCCGCCTCGACCACGCAGGCGACTTCCCTTGCATCGCGCCCCAACGGCTTCTGGCAGAAGACCGGAAGCCCCCGACGGAGCGCGGCAATGGACTGCTCGGCGTGCGCCGCACTTGGCGTAGCGATGACCACACCATCAAGCGGCTGCTCGAGCAGCCCTTCATAGCTGTCGCAGACCCTGGCGCAAGACGCGATCCGCGTCGCTTCTTCGATGCAGGCGCTATCGGTGTCCACGATCGCCACGGCCTCCGCGACGCCGGCGTCGATCAGGGCCTGCATACGATGACGACCGATCCAGCCGACGCCCGCGAAGCCCAGCCTCAGCAAGCCGCTCATGCCATGCTCCCGGTCAGCAGGACCGCCTTGACCAGCCCCTCTTCGCGATCGCGTACCGCGGCCAGTGCATGCCCCGCGTCCTCCAGCGCATACCGGTGCGATAGCAACAGCGAGAGGTCCAGGCGGCCGTCCACCACGGCCTCGACGGCCAGCCGCATGCCCTCCGTGGCGATAGCAGGATCGCGCTCGTGCGCGTTCACCACGTCGATGCCGCGCCAGTTCCACAACTGTACGTTGACCTGGCGCAGCCCGTCCTGGTGGAAGCCTGCGATGACCAGACGTCCGCGCACGGCCGTGAACTCGCCGGCCAGGTCGAGCGGCCACGGCTTCCCCGTACACTCGAAGACGCGATCGCAGAAGGTCCCTCGCGTGATCCTGCTCATGGCCTCGATCACCGTCGCATGGTCGTCCATGGGCAGCGTATGCGATGCGCCGCAGCGTCTGGCCAGATCGAGCGCCGCCGCTGACCGAGCCACCGCAACCACGCGCGCACCGGCCCGTGCGCACAGCTGGATCAGCGCCGCGCCGAGGAACCCGACGCCAACGACCGCCACCGTGTGTGTGGCCTCGACACCGGCCCGGCGGAAAATGTTCATGGCACAGCCCAGGGCTTCGCCGGGAAACGCCTCGCCTTCGAGCTCGGCAGGCAGGGCGACGACATGAGCGGCCTCGGCGACGTCGTAGTCGGCGTAGGCGCGAAACGACAGCGCGGCGACTCTCTGGCCCGGCACCAGTCCGCTCACCTGCTCACCCACGGCCTCGACGACGCCCCAACCTTCGTGACCCAGATCACCCGGTGGCATCGGGTAATCGAACCACGCCCGTCCTTCGAAGGCGGGCATGTTGGAGGCGCAGATGCCGCTGCCCTGCAAGCGGATAAGGACCTGGGTCGGGCCTGGCGACGGAACCTCGGTATGCTCGATGCGCATGTCGCCTGGGGCGGCGAGGACGGCGGCGCGCATGACGGTCGGTGTGGCGGGCATCGTTTCTCCTTCGGAGCGTGGCGTGAAGAATGGTTACGGCGCCGCGCTCATCGGCGGCTCATGATCCAGAACACGGCGAGACCCAGGGCGAGCAAACCGGTGACGGCCGCGGTGCCCCAGCCGAGGATTCGGGTGGTCAGGCTGTTCGCGTGCGCACCCATCATCTGGCGGTCGCCGGTCATGATCATCATCATGACCAGCAGCGGCGGCACGGAAAGGCCCTGCACGATGCCCGACCAGACCAGCGCGCGCATGGGGTTGAACCCAAGCAGGTTGAGCAGTACCGCTGCCAGCGTAGCCAGCACGATACAGCTGTAGAACAGCGGCGCCTGGATTGGCGACCGGTGCAGGCTGCCCGGTGCGCGCAGCACCTGCACGATGTCGTACGCCGCGCCGGTGGTCATCACCGGAAAGGCGAGGAAGCCGACACCGACGATGCCCAGCGCGAACAGCCAGCGCGCGGCTGGCCCGGCGACCGGTTCGAGCGCCGACGCGGCTTGAGCGGCGCTGTCGATGTCGTGTCGACCGGCGGCATGCAGCGTGGCACCGGTCGCCATGATGATGAAGTACAGGATGATGTTCGAATAGGCTACGCCCGCCAGGGCGTCGCGCCTGACCCGCTGCAGGTCCGCTGGCTGCACGTGGCGGCCCCCCTCAGGCGTCCTCGCGCCGTTCTCGACACGCTCTTCCACCTGCTGGTTGGACTGCCATGTGTAGATATAGGCCGAGAGCGACGTCCCGACGCACGCCACCAACATGGCGACAAAGCCGAGGTCTGCCACGCCGGTGGGTATGAAGGTGCCGCGCAAAACCTCGATGGGATCGGGACGAGCCAGCACGGCTGCGCCGATATAGGCGAACAAAGCCAGCGTCAGCCAACGGAACAGCCGCCGCAGCAAAGCATATGAGCCGACGATCTGGACCGCCGTGATCGCCGTGGCCACCACGAGCACGATGGACCAGGGTGGCATCGGTACCAACAGGGCCACGGCCGCGCCGATGCCGCCGAGATTGGCTGCCGCCTCGATAAGGTTCCCGGCCACCGCCAAAAACGCGAGCGGATAAACCGTCTCGCGCGGAAACCGGTCCACCAGTGCGCCAAACAAGCCCTTCCCATACACGCGGCCTAGCTTGCCGGAAACGTACATGACCACGTACATCATGGGCAGGAGCAGCGGGGCGATCCACAACGCCGACAATCCATAACGCGCGCCGACGCTCGCGTAAGTGCCGATCGCCGAGGGGTCGTCGTCGGCGGCACCGGCGATCAATCCCGTTCCCAACCAGATCGGCACGGGCCGTTTCGCTTTTCCGCCGCCTGTCTTCGGGCTCACCTGCCTATCCCGTCGCTGCGGAGACGTTGCATGATGGCTGTGCCGCACACCGGCACCGGCGCGCTGGATGTGAATACGGGCTGATAACAATGAACGGCGTGCAGACGCCACGCTTACGACTCCTTTACGAATCCATCACGCCGTTACCCGGACCGTGATGCGAGCTTTCGCAGGTTCAAGAGCAACAGGGATCACCCGTTGAAAGGGAACCTCCTCATTCTCGACGACGATCGTCCGTTCGCGGAGCGCGCCAGTGCCTTCGCCAGGGAAGTCGGCTTCGATGTCCATCCCGCCCTGACGCTGGAAGACGCGCTTGCGGCAGCCGGCAGCCAGCGTTTCGATTGCGCGCTGATCGACATCGGCCTGCCCGACGGCTGCGGGCTGGATCTGCTCTCCGACACCCGGCTGGCCGGTACGTCCAAGATCGTGATGAGCGGCGATTCCGCACTGGCTGCCTGGGCGAGCCGGCAGATACCGGGGACCCTGGGGGTGCTCACCAAACCCTTCCGCTTCGCCGCGTTCCGCGAACTCCTCGCCAGACAGGAAGCCCATGGGACCCTCCCGGGCGCTATCGTCGCCCCTCGTCTTCTCGGCGACTCGCCCATCATCCAGGCAGTCGTCCACGAACTGCGTGCCGTCGCTCCGACCCGCTTCCCCGTGCTGATCCATGGCGGAAGTGGAACAGGCAAGGAGCTTGCTGCGCGCATGGTGCACGAACACAGCCGGCGCGAGGGGCGCCTGATCACCGTCAACTGCGCCGCGCTGGCACCTGACCTGCTCGCCAGCCAGATGTTCGGCCATCGGCGAGGCAGCTTCACGGGTGCGGTCGATACGCATACCGGGCTTGTGGAACAGGCCGAGGGGGGAACCTTGTTCCTCGACGAAATCGCCGAAGCGCCTCCAGGCATGCAAGCCGCACTGCTGCGCTTCCTGGAGTCGGGTGAAATCACACCGCTCGGTTCGAGGGGACCGCGACGTGCCAACGTGCGCGTGATCGCCGCGACGAATATCGAACCACGTGCGGCGGTCGCCGATGGAAAGCTGCGTGCTGACCTGTATTTTCGGATTGCCGGCTACGAGGTTCGAATGCCGGAACTCAGGGAGCGACCGGAGGATATCGAGATCATCGCCCAGGCGATGCTGGATGTACTCAATGCGGAATACGGCACCGCTCGCGGGTTCGCACACAACGCGTTCGACGCACTACGCGGGTACAGGTGGGCGGGCAATGTGCGCGAACTGAGGCAAGTGGTCCAGCGCGCCTGGCTGCGCGGAACCGAACGGTTGGTGTTGCAGCGGCCGGCGACAACCGCTACTGCCGCCTTGCCCCTTACCCTCGAGGAGATCGAACGCGAGGCTATTCTCGAAGCATTGGCCGAAAGCGGCAACGACCGCGCGATGGCCGCGCGGCGGCTCGGCATCAGTACGAAAACGATCTACAACAAGCTTGCCCGCTACCGCGATCAATCGCATGCCGAAGGCGCCTCCCGGTGATACCCTGGCTACACGGCGGCAACATCCCCTTTTTACGGCGCATGGGCGACAATCGGCCCCCAGTCGTCCATGGCAGCCATGATGTCCGAGCCGTCCCCGCCCCGCGATCCTGAAATCGATCCGAACATTCGGGTAAGCCACCTCGACTTTCCGATCGTGGGTATCGGTACCTCGGCAGGCGGCCTTACGGCGCTGGCGCACTTTCTCGAGGCCCTGCCGGCCAAGCCGGGTATGGCCATCGTCATCGTGATGCACCTGTCGCCCAAGCACAACAGCATCGTTGACAAGATCCTGCAGCGATCCACCGCCATGCCCGTCACTCAGGTCACCGAGCCGATACCCCTGCGCAATAACGAGATCTACGTGATCTCGCCGCGCAGGGGCTTGTCGATGACGGACGGCTACCTGCGCCTGGTCGACCTGCATCGTCCGCGCGGCAAGCACGTGGCCATCGACTTCTTCTTCCGTACGCTGGCCGAAGTGCACCGTGAGCGCGCGATGGCGGTGGTGCTGACCGGAACCGGGTCCGACGGTTCAGTCGGCATTGCCAGGATCCGCGAGCGCGGCGGCATCACCTTCGCCCAGCACCCCGACGACGCCGAATATGATCAGATGCCCAGGGCAGCCATCGCCACCGGGGCTGTCGACATCGTCCTGCCTCTTGGCGAGTTGCCCGAGCGCATCCTGCATCTGGCGCGCGAAGCGGCCCGGATCTCGCTGCCTGAGCTGGGCGAGCCGCCGGATGTCGCCCCCGACGATCCGCCGCCCCCCGAGGGCTCCGCCGTCGACGAGGACGCCTTGCGCGACATCATGCTGATCCTGCGGGCGAAGACCAGCCACGACTTCAGCTCGTACAAGCGCGCCACCGTGCTGCGACGGATCGAGCGACGCATGCAGGTCAATGGCATCCAGACGTTGGAAGCCTATCGTGACTACCTGCACGACCATCCGAACGAGCGACCAGCCTTGCTCAAGGACATGCTCATCAGCGTGACCAACTTCTTTCGCGATCGTGATGCGTTCGAGGCGCTGGAAAGGGTGGTGATCCCGCAGCTGTTCGAGGCGGCCGGCGAAACGCAGCGGGTGCGCGCCTGGTGTGCCGGCTGTGCCACGGGTGAGGAGGCCTACTCCGTCGCCATGCTGCTTGCCGAGGCCGCGGCGCCCACCGGGGTGGCGGTGCAGGTGTTTGCCACGGACATCGACGACGAGGCCATCACGTATGCGCGGCATGGGTGCTACCCCTCCGCCGTCGTCACCGATATTCCCCCCAGCCGGGTCACCCGCTTCCTCACCCGCGACGACAACTTCTACCGGGTGGCCAAGCCGCTGCGCGAGCGAGTGCTGTTCGCCCGGCACAATGTTCTGCAGGATCCGCCGTTCTCCAAGCTCGACCTGATTACCTGCCGGAATCTGCTGATCTACCTGAACCGCGATATCCAGGCTCACGTGCTGGAGATGTTCCATTTCGCTTTGCGACCGGGCGGCTACCTGTTCCTGGGTAGCTCCGAGTCGGCCGACGTGGTTTCGAAGTTCTTCACGCCGATCGACAAGAAACAACGTATCTACCGGGCCAACCTGATTCCACGTGGCGGGCTCTACGTGCCTGTTCCGACGCGGCAGTTGCCCACGCAATCGGCCGTAGGCGTCGCCGCTCAGCAAGCGGCGCAGGAGCGCCGGAGCCGCTCGCTGGCCGACATCCACCGCAAGGCGGTCGAGGATCACCAGCCGCCGACCGTCCTGGTCGACCGCGACGGACACGTGGCACACATGTCCGAAAACGCGGGCGCGTACCTGCGGATGACCGGTGGCGCGCCGTCCTACCAGCTCACGTCGCTCGTCATCCCGGAGCTGAGGCTGGAGTTGCGCGCCTCACTGTTCCAGGCCTCCAAGGATGGCCGCAATGTGCGCTCGCCAGCCGTGCGCATGGAGCGCGACGGCAGGCTGTCCTCGATCACGATCGAGGTGCGACCGGTTCGCGACCAGGAAACCGGCGCCGGTTACCAGTTGGTGGTATTCCACGAGCAAGCCGCGGCGGAGAAGCCGCCGGGTGAGGAGGACGGCACCGAGCAGACGCCGATCCTGCTGCAGTTGGAGGAAGAACTCAAGCGCGCGAAGGAGCAGCTTCAGATCACCATCGAAGAGTCCGAAACCTCGGCCGAGGAGCTGAAAGCCTCCAACGAAGAGCTCCAGTCGATCAACGAAGAGCTCCGCTCCGCCACCGAGGAACTGGAAACCAGCAAGGAAGAACTTCAGTCGATCAATGAAGAATTGATCACGGTCAACCACGAGCTGAAGCTCAAGGTCGATGAAACCGCCAAGGTCAACGACGACCTGCACAACCTGGTTGTCTCCACCGATATCGCGACGGTCTTCGTCGATCGGGAGATGTGTATCAAGCGTTTCACGCCGCGCGCGGCCGATGTGTTCCGGCTGATCGCAGCCGACGTCGGCCGATCGCTGCTGGACCTCAACCACAGCCTGGACTATCCCGATCTGGCAGCCGATGCGGAGCAGGCCTTCCACTCGCTGCGCAATATCGACCGGGAAGTGGGCAGCCAGAACGGCCGCTGGTACATCGCGCGGATCCTCCCCTACCGTACGGCGGAGGACCGGATCGAGGGCGCGGTGCTCACCTTCATCGACATCACCCGGCGGCGCAACGCCGAAGAGACCGCGCGCAGCAGCGAGGAACGCATGCGTCTGGTCGCCGACAGCGCCGTGGATTACGCCATCATCACTACCGACCCCGAAGGCATCATCACGTCCTGGAGTCGCGGCGCCGAGCGTATCTTCCGCTATTCCGCCACCGATGCCATCGGCATGCATGGCGACCTGATCTTCACCCCGGAGGACCGTGCCCGCGGCGCGTTCCGACGCGAAATGGAAATCGCCAGCAACGAAGGCCGGGCCAACGACGACCGCTGGCACCTGCGCTCGGATGGTCAACGGATTTACTGCAGCGGCATCACCACCCCGCTGCGCCAGGGCGGATTCCACGGTTACGCGAAAATCGCACGCGACGTCACCGCCGACAAGCAACGTGAACGTGAGCGCGAAGAACTCCTGTCTGCGGAGAAAGCTTCCCGCGAGCAGGCACAGAGCGCCATCGAGCTGAAGGACGAGTTCCTCGCGGTCATGTCGCATGAACTAAAACATCCGCTCAACCTCATCCTCATGAATGCGGAACTGGTTGGCCGTTCGGCTGCGAAGCTGGAAGATCCGACCCTGCGCCGCGCCTCGGAGGCGATCCGCCGCACGGTCGAGGGCCAGGCGCAGATCATCGACGACCTGCTCGACCTTTCGCGACTCAACACCGGCAAGTTCGCATTGAACCTGGGCCCCGTGAACGTCAGCGAGTGCATCCGCCGCATAGTAGACGGCATGGAGGAGAACCTCGCTCGGCGCCATGTCGCTCTGGAGATGACGTTGCCTGCCGAGGATCTGGTCATCACGGCGGATGCGACGCGTGTCGAGCAAGTGGTCTGGAACCTGCTCAGCAATGCGCTGAAGTTTTCCCGCGATGGCGGTCACATCCGCGTCGCCATGGACGTCCGCACGGAGCAGGCGACGCTGCGCATCGAGGACGACGGCATCGGCATGCCAGCCGCGCTTGTGTCGAGGGTCTTCGACATGTTCGAACAGGGCAACGACGGGCGCAACCGCAGCGGCGGCCTCGGCATCGGGCTCGCACTCGTGCGACACCTGGTCGAGCTGCACGGGGGTACGGTGAGCGCCGCGTCCGACGGGGTGAATCGTGGCTCGGTCTTCACGGTGACCATCCCGCGGCACGCGGCCCTCAAGACCGAACCCGCAAGCGAAGACGCGCCACGTGAGGCGTCCAGCATCCTGCACGGGCGCGATATCCTGATCGTGGACGATTCCAGTGAACTGCTGCTGCCTTTTACCGAGTTGCTCGTGATGGAGGGTGCGCGTGTGGTCGCGGCGAATTCGGGTGCCGAGGCACTGGCCATCCTTGTCGAGGGGCAGTTCGACATCCTTCTTTCCGA
This sequence comes from Luteibacter sp. 9135, assembly GCF_000745005.1. NCBI lineage: Bacteria > Pseudomonadati > Pseudomonadota > Gammaproteobacteria > Lysobacterales > Rhodanobacteraceae > Luteibacter > Luteibacter sp. 9135. The sequence goes on from NZ_JQNB01000001.1 coordinate 4,113,432, forward strand.
TATCGGCATGCCCGACATGGATGGACACGAGCTGGTGCGTCGGGTGCGTGCCATGCCAACCGCGCGCGACATGGTCGCGGTGGCGCTGACCGGCTTCGGCAGGCAGGTCGATCACCGTACGGCCCTGCAGGCGGGCTTCGACGCGCACCTGAGCAAGCCGGTCTCGATGACGGCCCTGATGCAGACGCTGACGCGCCTGTACCGGGCGAAGGATCAGGCCGCCGCAGGCTCGTGAGGCGCCGCTGTCGCGGCAAGCGGCAGTGTGATGCGCAACAGCGTGGCTGCGTCGTCGCCCAGTTGAAGATTGCCGCCGAAACGGACGGCGATCTCGCGAGCGGTCCACAGGTTGAGACCCTGGTTTCCCTCGAACGGGGCACGAGCGAGCACCGGACGCCTGCCGGTCGCCGCATCGAGCGAAAGACACATCGATGCGCCGCTACGCCACGCGCACAGGCGGGGTGCGGAGGCGGCCAGAAGCGTTACCTCTACCGCCACCCGCCGCATCAGGGCCTCCAGGGCCCTTGCCGGTACCGCGACATCGCCCGCATCGCCGTCGTACTCGATAGCGAGGCTCTCGTCGCCCAGATCAGTCAGGGCCGCCTCCAGGCACCTGCGCGGATTGGCGATCGCCTCGCCGCCTTCGGCGATATCGGCCATGGCGGCGAAGATCTCGCGCAGCATCCGTCCCAGAGACTCGCAGTCGTTCATCATCGTGGCTGCAACGCTCCGCGCCTTTCCCGTGTCGTTGTTGCGCAGCAGATGCTCGATCAATTCGGACTGCAGCAGCAGGCTGCCGAGCGGCGTGCTGAGCGCGTGAGCGGCATCGCGACGGAACCGGGCATCGTCATGGCTCACGGGATTCGTCGGGATGGTCATCGGATGTCCTTGGTCGCCGGCGTTCAAGCGTAAGCCGAATGGGACTGCAACTCCATGCAGCCTTCGGGAACGAATCCGTCGACAACGGCCCAACAACCGTCGTCCTCCTCGATCTTGAGTCTCACGCGACTGCCGACGCGCTGTCCCATGCTACGAGCCAGCCGCAGCGCGTGGCGAAAGCACTCGTCCTGCGTCGCGAACGCGCCCATGCGATGCTTCCCATGAAACACCTCCCATGGGAAAGCGCCGTGAGGCGGGGCCAGGGGAAGATAGAGGGTTTCGCAGGCATAAGTCAGAAGGCTCATGCAGTGCATGTATCAAGACGCGTGCCAACCGTCGGACGTGCCTCGCCGCAGGCCATGTAGCGCGCTTACAGGCCGGGGCCCAGGCTGGCGGCAGAAACAGTTGCCGTTGCGCCGGAAGTAATTACATGCCGGCCCGCCCCCTCTGCCACGCATTCAGCCGGCCGGCTGGAGTGCGACCTTGATCCAGCCTGGCTGCCGCTTATCGAACTGTTCATAGGCGCCGATCACGTCCGAAAGGGGCTCGTCTTGGGTCAGGATCGCCGTCGGCCGCACCCGCCCGGTCCGGACCAGTTCGACCAGCATGGGCACGTACTTCAAATGGTTGCAGTTGCCCATGCGGATGGTCAGGTTCTTGTTCATCGCCAAGCCGATTGGGAACAGGTTGTCCGTGGGTGGATAGACCCCGACGATCGAGATCGTCCCGGCCTTGGCCACCGCCTCGACGGCCCAGGCCAGCGACTGCATCGGGCCGTCACCGGCCTTGTAGTGCTCGCCTTCGGTGCGAGCCTCGGGCGAGGCTTTGCTGGCGTCCTCGGGGGAACGGGATGCCTTCGCGGCGCCTTCGTGCGCGTGTTCCGCATCGACGCCGACCGCGTCGATCACCGAGTCCACTCCTATCCCGCCTGTCAACGCCTTGATGGTGGCCACGGGATCTTCTTTCGAAAAATCCACGACCTCCGCGCCCTGGTTGCGGGCCATCTCGAGGCGATCCGCGTGCTGGTCGACCGCGATGACCCGTCCGGCGCCGAGCAGCTTCGCCGAAGCGATGGCGAACTGGCCCACCGGGCCGCAACCGAACACGGCAACGATATGCCCCGGCTTGATGCCAGCGATGTCCGCGCCGAAATAGCCGGTGGGGAAAATGTCGGAGATCAGGATGGCTTCGTCGTCACTGACCTCATCGGGCAAGCCGACCAGGTTGACGTGGGCGAACGGCACGCGCACTTTCTCCGCCTGCATGCCGTCTAGCCCGCCGGCTTCCTTCGGTCCACCATAGAAGGCCGTGCCTGGACCGTTCGGATTGGCGTTGTCGCATTGCGCGTAATAACCCGCGCGGCAGTACGCGCAATAGCCACAGGCTACCGTCGAAGGGACCACGACGCGGTCACCGACCTTGAGGTTGCGTACGCCGCTGCCGATGCTCTCGACTATGCCGACGCCCTCGTGGCCGAGGATCGTTCCCGGTTCGACGCCGGCCATGGTGCCGCGGATGAAATGCAAGTCGGTACCACAGATCGCGGAGCTGGTCAGGCGCACGATCGCATCGGTATCTTGTTGAAGCGTGGGCTCGGACACCTCATCGAGACGGATGTCGCCGAGGGCATGGAATACGACGGCTTTCATGGTTGTGCCTCCAGGGAAAGGCCTTCAACCTTACGAGCGCGACGTGAAAATTTTCCGCGGTGCGATGTCGATTTCCAACGACATTGGCAACGGGCATGACGTCCATTCCTTCCTTTGCATAAAGCTGCAGTCCGGCATCGCCAAGGCGTTGCTCGGCAAGGCGGTGCTAGCCGATGAGCTGCCCTTTGTCACTGGCATTCGCGAGTAAAGAAAAAGGCACTTAGATTTCTCTAAGTGCCTGATTCAAATTGGTGGGCCGTGTAAGATTCGAACTTACGACCAATTGATTAAGAGTCAACTGCTCTACCAACTGAGCTAACGGCCCGTTTTAAACTCGCAAACCACGTTGTAAGTGGGGTGGACGATGGGACTCGAACCCACGACATCCGGAATCACAATCCGGTACTCTAACCAGCTGAGCTACGCCCACCATAAAACACGTTCTGGCGCGCCCGACAGGAATCGAACCTGCAACCGTCGGCTTAGAAGGCCGATGCTCTATCCGGTTGAGCTACAGGCGCAGGCACTGTACGTAGAACGCCATTGGTCGGGGCAGAGGGATTCGAACCCCCGACATCCAGCTCCCAAAGCTGGCGCTCTACCAGACTGAGCTATACCCCGAACTTCTAAGCGACAGCCCCATCTACCGGGTTGAAGCCTTCAAATGTTACGGGTCTAACTCAAGCCCGTCAATCCGTATGAACACACCACACTTTCAACTATCGCTACCGTCGCGCTGACGCGGCGGCTTTCTGCTTAAAGATGGTGCGCCCGGAGAGATTCGAACTCCCGACCACCAAGTTCGTAGCCTGGTACTCTATCCAACTGAGCTACGGGCGCACACTTTGAAACGTTGACCCCGGCGATAACGTTGGGAGTCGTTAGCGCCGTGCCGAGAAGCGGAATTATTCAGATATCGAGGCTGTGCGTCAACACTTTTCTGAAACTTTTTTCGTAACCGGATAACGCCACGTTCAATTAGCCGTCCGAATGCGCCTTCGCACGCATGCGAAATCAAGCCACCGGCCGGACCTCCGATACGCGAAGGCGGCCCGGAGGCCGCCTTCTTCGATCAGATCTGCGTGGCCGGATTACCGACCTTGTCCGGCGCCGCACCGGCGTCACCGCGCGGCGGAGGCGGCGGGGGCGTGGAGCCCGGCTTCTGCCAGTCGGCCGGCGGGCCCGGCTCGCGACCGTTCATGATGTCGTCGATCTGTCGCGCATCGATGGTTTCGTACAGCAGCAGGGCCTCGGCCATGATGTGCAGCTTGTCGATGTTGGTCGTGAGCAGCTCCTTGCTGCGCGCATAGGCGCGATCGAGGATGGTGCGCACCACCTCGTCGATCTTGCGCGCGGTCTCGTTGGAGACGCTCTTGTGCTGCGTCACCGAGCGACCGATGAATACCTCGTCTTCTTCCTCGCCGTACATGACCGGACCCAGCTCGTCGGACAAGCCCCACTTGGTCGCCATGTTGCGTGCCATCTTCGTGGCGCGCTCGATGTCGTTGGATGCGCCGGTGGTGATCTTGTCATGGCCGAAGATCACCTCCTCCGCCACGCGACCGCCGTACAGCGAGCACAGCTGCGATTCGATCGCCACCTTGTTCAGGCTGTACCGGTCGCCCTCGGGCAGGTACATGGTGACGCCGAGCGCACGGCCGCGCGGGATGATGGTGACCTTGTAGACGGGATCGTGCTCCGGCACCAGGCGACCAATGATGGCGTGGCCGGCCTCGTGATAAGCGGTGAGCTTCTTTTCTTCGTCGTTCATGGCCATGGAGCGGCGCTCGGCACCCATGAGGATCTTGTCGCGGGCACGATCCAGGTGGCTCATGCGCACTTCGCGGGCGTTCTCGCGGGCAGCGAACAACGCGGCCTCGTTGACGAGGTTGGCAAGGTCCGCGCCGGAAAAGCCGGGCGTGCCGCGCGCGATGACCATGGCCTCCACGTCGGTGGCCGTGGGCACCTTACGCATGTGCACCTTGAGGATCTGCTCGCGGCCCTTCACGTCGGGCAAGCCGACGACCACCTGGCGGTCGAAGCGACCCGGACGCAGCAGCGCGGGATCGAGCACATCCGGGCGGTTGGTGGCGGCGATGACGATGATGCCCTCGGTACCCTCGAAGCCGTCCATCTCGACCAGCAGCTGGTTGAGTGTCTGCTCGCGCTCGTCGTGACCGCCACCCATGCCGGCGCCACGATGGCGGCCGACGGCGTCGATCTCGTCGATGAAGATGATGCAGGGCGCGTGCTTCTTGGCCTGCTCGAACATGTCACGGACGCGGCTGGCGCCGACGCCCACGAACATCTCGACGAAATCCGAACCGGAGATCGAGAAGAACGGCACCTTGGCTTCGCCGGCGATGGCCTTGGCCAGCAGCGTCTTGCCGGTACCCGGAGGACCGACCATCAACACGCCGCGTGGAATCTTGCCGCCGAGTTTCTGGAACTTGCCGGGGTCGCGCAGGAACTCGACCAATTCGCCGACTTCCTCCTTCGCCTCGTCGCAGCCCGCGACGTCGCTGAAGTTGACCTTGACCTGGTCTTCGCCCTGCAGCTTGGCGCGCGAACGCCCGAAGCTCATGGCGCCGCGACCGCCGGAGCCGGCCTGCATCTGGCGCATGAACCAGATCAGCACGGCCACGAAGATGATGATGGGCAGCCAGTTGAAGACCAGGCCGAGCAGCGAGAAGCCGTTGTCGGCGGGCTCCTGGCGAAGCTCGACACCCTTGTCGCGCATCTGCTTGACCAGATCGCTGGAGGAAAGGCCGACCACGGGGACCACCGTGCGGTACGCCCCACCGTCTTTCAGCTTGCCCGTGATGGTGGGCGGTGCCGTGGAGGTGATGGTGCCGCTGGCGACGTTCCCGTTATCCACCTGCTGGGCGAACGTCGTGTAGGACATGTCCTGCGACGAGCCACTGTGCGGGTTGAAGGTCTGGAACACGGTCAGGAGGACCACCGCAATGATCAGCCAGAGCAACAGATTTTTTGCCATCTCATTCATGCGCGGTTCTCGCCTGGTTGCCGGGACGCGGATTTGAGCCCGGTCGCCAGTGCATACACCTCCGGCGAACGAGCGCGGGAGGCTTTGGGTTTACGCATCGTCACGCGACTGAAGTCAGCGCGCAAGGTCTTGAGGTACTCGTCGAATCCCACGCCCTGGAACAGCTTCACCAGGAACGACCCTCCCGGCTTGAGCCAGTCGAGACTGAACTGCCGGGCCAGGTCGCAAAGGTCCATCGCGCGGATCTGGTCGGCCAGTGCCACACCGGACATATTGGGGGCCATGTCCGAGAGGACAAGATCGACCTTGCGGCCTTCGAGCAGGGCTTCCAGCTCGCGAAGCACCGTTTCCTCGCGGAAATCGCCCTGCATGAAGTCCACGCCGGCCAGGCTGGCCATGGGCAGGATGTCCAGGGCGATCACCTTGCCGGTGTCGCCCATGCGCTGGCGGGCCAGCTGCGACCAGCCGCCGGGAGCGGCCCCGAGGTCGACCACGGTCATGCCGGGCTTGATCAGGCGGTCGCGCTCGATCAGTTCCTCGAGCTTGTAGATGGCGCGCGAACGGGCACCCTCGGCCTGAGCCTTCTTGACGTAAGGATCGTCGAAGTGCTCTTTCAGCCAACGGGAGCTGGTCTTGCTGCGTGCCATGGGCTTTTGACCGGATACTTAATAAGGAGCAGGCCTTGCATGATACCCTTTGCCACCTGTCCGCCGCACATCGAACCTGAACGCAATGTCGCTTTCCCCTACACAGCGCCGCTACCTCCGCAGCCTCGCCCACGATCTCCGACCGGTCATCCTGCTCGGTAACAAGGGCGCGACCGAGGCTGTGGCGAAGGAACTGGCCCAGGCCCTGGATATTCACGAGCTGGTCAAGGTCAAGCTTTCCGGCGGCGACAAGGACGAGCGCCAGGCCCAGATCGCCTTCCTGTCCGGCCAGACCGGTGCCGAGAACGTCCAGGAAATCGGCCACATCGTCGTCCTGTTCCGCCGGAACGAGCAGGACCCGAAGCTCGCCCTGCCCCGGTAAACCAGCATGGACCTGTCGTTCGAACACCCGGGTGAGTATCTTTTCGTCCGCCGCGTGGGCGCCGATACGGTCACCATCGTCGATCGCGATTTCCATCGCAGCCTGCTGCTCACACCGGAACAGGTGGTCGAGGATTGGGCCGTCACCGATGCCAGCCAGCTTTCGGCCGACGATGTGGCCACGTTTGTTGCCCTGGCGCCGGAACTGGTGCTACTGGGTACCGGCGAGCGCCAGGTGTTCCCGCCAGCCGCCTTCATGGCCGGCCTACTGAAGAAGGGCATCGGCGTGGAGGCCATGACCAACGGCTCCGCCGCGCGCACCTACAGCCTGTTGGCCGGCGAGGGTCGCAAGGTCCTGGCCGCCTTCATCCTGCCCGCAGGCTGATCCCATGCGCTGGCTCGTCCTCGGCGCGGGCGGGACCGGCGGCTACTTCGGGGGCCGCCTGGCCCAGTCCGGCGCGGATGTCACCTTCCTGGTCCGCCCCGAGCGGGAAGCAGCGCTGGCCGCTCGCGGCCTGACCATCCGGAGTCCCTTCGGCGACGCCACGCTGGCCGTCCAAACCACTACGGCCGCAACCGTCGGCGACGCCGGCGCCTTCGACGTAGTGCTGCTGTCCTGCAAGGCCTACGACCTGCACTCGGCGATCGAAGCCATCGATCCCGCGGTCGGCGAACGGACGGTCATCCTGCCGATCCTCAACGGGCTGGCCCATTACCCCGCGCTGGACAGCCGCTTCGGGCAGGACCAGGTCCTGGGCGGCCTGTGCTTCATCAGCGCGACCAAAGGCCCCGAGGGCGACATCCTCCACCTGGGCAGCGGCGCTTCGGTGACCTTTGGCGAACGCGACGGCCAGCTGCACGACGGCCGTTGCGCGGCCATCGCGCAGGCCTTTGCCGCGGCGGGTGTGGATCATGTCCACGCAAGCGATATCCAGCGCGCCCTCTGGGCCAAGTTCACCTTCATCACCACCCTCGCCGGCGCGACATGCCTGTTTCGCGCCACCGTCGGCGACATCCTTGCCACGAACGACGGCGGCGAGCTAATGGGTCGCCTCTACGAGGAATGCCTGGCGGTAGCGCGCGACGCCGGCCATCCGGTACCCGATGCAGCACGCTCGGTGGCGTGGAAAACCTTCACGCAGGAAGGCTCGCCGGTCACCGCCTCCATGCTGCGCGATCTCGAGTCGGGCCAACGCGTCGAAGCGGATCATCTGGTCGGCGACATGCTGCGGCGGGCACGCGAGGCGGGCATCACCGCACCGATGCTCGAGGTGGCGTACGCCCATCTCCAGGCCTTCGAAACCCGCACCCTAAAACACCACGCCTCCTGATGCCGCGCGGCCGCCCGCGTTGCTCCAACACCCCGGTACGCCCTGATCGCGCACATCGTGCGCCCCTACAACCGGCGTTGGATCCGGGTGCGCGTGGCGCGGGGATTATTTCTGCGGCAGGTATTGCAGGGGGTCGACGGGGTTGCCGTCGCGGCGGATCTGGAATTGCAGTTCGTCGCGCGTGGCGCCGGATGAACCCATCTCGGCCACCGACTGGCCGGCCTTCACCTTTTCGCCTTCCTTGACCAGTCGCTTGCGGTTGTGGCCGTAGGCGGAGAGGAAGCTGTCACTGTGCTTGATGATAACCAGCTCGCCGTAGCCGACCAGCCCGTTGCCGCTGTAGACGACCACGCCATCTGCGGCGGCGCGCACGGGGTCGCCGGCCTTGCCGGCGACCTCGATGCCGGGAATGGCGTCGCCGGAGGCGAACTTCTTGATCAGCGTGCCATCCGCCGGCCAGCGCCAGTTGATGCCGCCGGCGCTGCGGGTGGCGCCGCTGGCGACGATGGGGGTGGCGGCCGGCGGATTTTCCACCGGTGCGGGCGCGGTGGCCGGGGCCGTCGGGGGCGGCACGACCGACTCGGCCGGCTTGCCGGCGACGACGACCGGGGTGTTGGTGGTGGTCGCGGGGGCCGGCACGGAAGACGCCGCCGTGGCGGCGGCGGCACCCACCGGGGGCAGAGGCGGCGCGGTAGCGGGCGACACCGTACCGGGAGGCACCGCGGCAGGCGGCGTCGAAGCCACCGGCATACCGACGGATGGCGCCACATGAGCCGGGTGACCGGCGGGCGGCGGCACCGCGGCGATCACCGGTGCCGTGGTATGGGCCGCTGCCGGCCTGGCGCCTTCATGGCCCGGCGGCGACAGGCGCAGGTCCTGCCCCGGCCAGATGGTGAACGGCGAGGCGATGTTGTTCCAGCCGGCCAGGTCGCGGAAATCGACCTTGTTACGGAAAGCGATGCTGTAGAGCGTGTCGCCCTTCACCACCCGGTAGCTGCCGCCGGGCGGGGGCGGCGGCGACGGAGCGTTCGACGACGACGAGGTATAGCTGCCGGGCGCACGCGTTACCACGACCGAACTGGTGGGCGTGCAGGCGGAAAGGACCACGGCCACGCCGAGCACGACGGCCGGGGCCAGCGGACGGAGCATGGCCATCGCGGATTTCCTTTCTCGGTCGTTCATCGCAACAGGAACCACCACAAGGCCAGGAGGACGACGGCCACGATAACAGCCCAGCCTATCCACTCGATGTGTTTACGGAGCATCTTTTCGGCACGCTCGCCGAAGATACGGATGAGCAGGGCCAGCAGCCACACGCGCTTGCCGCGCCCGACCAGCATGCAGACCAGGAACGGCAGCAGCGGCACGCCGACGATGCCCGACGCCCAGGTGACGAACTTCATCGGCACCACGGGCTGCAGCGCCGCCATCGCCAGCACGATGTAGAGCCCGAACGAATGCGAGGCCATGTCCTTCTGCAGGTTTTCCACGCCGCGCATGATCGGCGCCAGCAGGTGCATCGAATCGAGCAGCGGCTTCAGCGCCTCGAAGGCGAAATGGCCCAGCATGTAGCCGACCAGCGAACCGAGCAGCGAGAACAGCAGGCTCCAGTTCGCGTAGCGAAACGCCTTGCGCGGCTCCGCCAGCATCATCGGCGCCAGCATTACCTCGGGCATCACCGGGAAGATGAAGGCCTCGACGAAGGACAGGACCGCCAGGTAGCGAACAGCGTGACGATGGCGCGCCCAGACGATGGCGCGTTCGTAAAGCGACGAAAACATCCGCATTCAGCGGTTTCCCTTATGGTGTGACGGCATCAGCCGATGCCGCCGAGGAGCGGCACGAAACTCACGGGCCCCAGTTCCTCGCGGACCACCGTGCCGTCGTCGCCCTTGCGCAGCCGCACCAGCAACTGCTGGCTCGGGCCGCCCACGGGAGCCACCAGCACCCCGCCCGGCCGCAGCTGGTCGAGCAATTTGGTCGGCACGCGGTCGCCCGCGGCGGTAAGGATGATGGCATCGAACGGTGCGTCGGATTCCCAGCCCAGCTTGCCGTCGTCGTGACGGGAGCGGAGGTTCTCGATGCCCAGCTGGCGGAAACGGCGGCGCGCCTGGCGCAGCAGTTCCTCGATGCGCTCCACGGTGTACACCGTGGGCACGATGCCCGCGAGCACGGCGGCCTGGTAGCCGGAGCCGGTGCCGATCTCGAGGACGCGCCCGGGCACCTCGCGCTCGATCAGCGCCTCGGTCATGCGGGCGACGATCCACGGCTGCGAGATGGTCTGGCCGTGGCCGATCGGCAGCGCGGTGTTCTCGTAGGCGCGCGAATGCAGCGCCTGGTCGATGAAATGATGACGTGGCAGCTGGCGGATGACCTCCAGCACGCGCTCGTCGCGAATGCCTTCCTCGACCAGCTTGGTGACAAGGCGATCCCGTGCGCGCTGGGAGGTCATGCCTTCGCCGCGCAGGGCCGAGGGCGGAAGAGCGTGCAGGTTCACCATGTCAGGCGGCCTCCTCGCTGTCCATCGCCGAGGACAGCGCCAGCATCCAGCTGCTGACCTTTTCCAGGGCCTGGAAACGCGTGAGGTCGGTGTGTATCGGCGTGACCGACACATAGCCACGGCGCACCGCGTCGAAATCCGTACCGGGACCGGCGTCGTCGATCTCGCCCGGCGGACCGATCCACCACAGGGGGCGACCACGGGGGTCTTCGGTGCGGATGGCCGGCGCGGCGCGATGACGGCGTCCCAGGCGGGTGACCTCGAAACCGCGGATCGCCTCCCACGGGAGGTCGGGCACGTTGACGTTGAGGATGGTGTCGGCCGGCAGGGGGTCGACGACCAGGCGCTGCATCAGCATGAGCACGGCGCTGGCGGCCGAATCGAAGTGACGGCCCGTGCCCTCGCCCGTGACCAGCGAGACCGCGATGGCCGGCAGACCGAGGAACCGGCCTTCCATCGCCGCCGAGACCGTACCGGAATAGATGACGTCGTCGCCCAGGTTGGCGACGTTGTTGATGCCCGACACGACGATGTCGGTGGTGTGCTCGAGCAGGCCGGACAAGGCGAGATGCACGCAGTCGGTGGGCGTACCGGCCACGCGATAGAAGCCGTTGTCCATGCGCTGCGCACGGATGGGCGCATCGAGGGTGAGCGAGTTGCTCGCCCCCGACCGGTCGCGGTCCGGCGCCACCACCGTCACCGTGCCGAACTCGCCCAGACGTCCGGCGAGAATCCGGATACCCGGAGCCTCCACGCCGTCGTCGTTGCTCACCAGAACTTGCATGCTGATCCAGATCGAAAAACGGGTGCGGCGACCCCACCCCTGGTGGTAGTCGCCCGACCCGGCAAGTCTACCGGACCGGGCAGCGGGATTCACGAAAGGCCAGCTAGGATGTCGGACATGAAGCGACGCGCGCCTACGGTCAATGACGACGACAGCCTGCTGTTTCGCCAGGCGATCGGCGACGTTCGGCCCATGGCGCCCGTGGAAACCCGGCCGGAGCGCCCGCGGCCGGCGCCCCATCCGCACATGCGCGACGCGGACGAAGCCGCCGTGCCGGCGGATTCCCTGCTGTTCGACTACGACCCGGCCGACCTGGAAGTGGGCGAAGAGCTGTTCTACCTGCGCGACGGCTATCCACCCAAGCTGCTGAAGCAGCTCAAGCGCGGCCAGTTCAGCATCCAGGCCGAGGTGGACCTGCACCAGATGAACGCCGCGGCCGCGCAACTGAGCATCGCCGACTTCCTCGCCGAATGCCGGCACGACGGCCTGCGTTGCGTGCGGATCATCCATGGCAAGGGCCTGCGCTCGAAAGCCGCCGGCCCCGTCCTGAAAGGGCTGACCGACCGGCTGCTGCGGCGCCGCGACGACGTGGTCGCGTTCGCCTCCGCCCGGCCGATGCAGGGCGGCACCGGCGCGGTGGTGGTCCTGCTCAAGGGCTGAGGCTCAGCGGGCCAGTTCGCGCAGCACCGTGGTGGCGTAAGCACCCGCCGGCAGACCGAAGGAGACTTCCAGCGCACGGCCCTCGGCGCCACTGTCGTCGTCCAGCCAGCGCCAGGACAGGTCGCGCGGCAACAGGCGCAGCGCGCGCCGCTCCTGGTCCATGCGCACACCAGAAAGGCCCTTGGCCAGGTCTGCATCGCGTGCGGCCACCGATCGCTCCAGTTCGCCCGCCGCGTCGGCGGCCGGCGTGTCGCCATCGCCCCAGAGCGGGCCGGACGGATGGATGTCGAAGCGGCGCAGACGTTCGGCCAGCGTGTCGTTGAAAGGTTCGGGGCCGAACCAGGAACGCGAGCCTTCCAGCGACCAGATCTCGCCGTCCAGCGGGGTGTCCCACTGCCCGATACGCACGCGCTCGGCCAGCACGCCGTTGTAGATGTGCGAGCGCGCGGCGGAAAGCAGGATGGAGCGTTTGTCGCGATCCACGCGGCGGCCGGCGAACATCGTCCGGGCCTGCTCCACGTTGTTGCCACCCAGGCCAAACCGTTGCTCGCCGAAGTAGTTGGGCACGCCGCGTGCCGCGATGGCGCGCAGGCGCGCCTCCGCGGTATCGCGTTCGCCTTCCACCTCACGCAGCACGATCACGAAGCGGTTGCCACGCAGCGCGCCCCGCTTGATCTTGCGCGAATGGCGCGCGGCGGAAACGATGGTCACGTCCTCCACCGGGAACGCCGACCAGTCCGGATCGGCCTTGCCCGGCAGGTGCGCCGTGAACACCTGGCGCGTTACCGCGTGGCGATCCTTCATGCCCGCGTAGCCGACGTTCATCGCCTGGATGCCGGCGAACTTGGCCAGCTCGCGCGCCACCCATTCGGTATTCTGGCCGCGTTTTTCCACCAGCAGGAACGCGTGTTCGCCCGCGCCGTCGGCTTCGTAGCCGAGGATTTCCTCGACGAAGAAGTCCTCGGCACGGGAACGCAGGCGTCCACGCAGGGGCGGTTCGCCAAAGGCGAAGGGAAGTTCGTTGGAGTCGTTCATATCGGGCCTTCAGAGCAGGAAAATCGTCGCCAGCCCCAGGAAAATGAAAAAACCGCCGCTGTCGGTCACGGCCGTGATCAGCACGCTGGAGCCCAACGCGGGATCGCGACCCATGCGGGTCATGAGCATCGGGATGCCCACACCCATGAAAGCGGCAAGAAGGAGGTTCAGCGTCATCGCGGAGGTCATCACCAGCCCCAGCGACACGCTGCCGTAGAGCAGCCAGGCCACCACGCCGATGCAGCCGCCCCAGACCAGGCCGTTGATCAGGGACACGCCCAGCTCTTTGCGCCACAGGCGCTTAGCCTGCGAGGGGCCTACCTGCTCCAGGGCCATGGCGCGAACGATCATGGTGATGGTCTGGTTGCCGGAGTTGCCGCCGATGCCCGCCACGATGGGCATCAGCGCCGCCAGCGCGACCAGCTTCTCGATGGAGTGCTCGAACAGGCCGATGACCCGCGACGCGATGAACGCGGTGACGAGGTTCACGGCCAGCCACGCCCAGCGGTTGCGTACCGATTTCCACACCGAGGCGAAGATGTCCTCTTCCTCGCGCAGGCCGCCGCGCGACAGTGCCTCGGTTTCGCTTTCCTCGCGGAGGAAGTCGAGCATGGCGTCCACCGCGATGCGACCGATCAGCCGCTGCTGGTGATCGATCACTGGCGCGGTGACCAGATCGTAGCGTTCGAAAGCCTGGGCGACATCGTAGGCGTCGTCTTCCGGGCGGAAGGTGTTGACGTCGGGCGCCATGATCTCGTGGACCATGCGGTCCGGCGAATTCACCAGCAGCCAGTGCAGCGGCAGCACGCCGGTCAGCACGTTGCCGGCGTTGACCACGAACAGCTTGTCGGTCTGCGCGGGCAGTTCATCGAAACGCCGCAGATAGCGCAGCACCACCTCGAGGCTGATGTCCTCGCGGATGGTGACCATGTCGAAATCCATCAGCGCGCCGACCTGGTCGTCCTCGTAGGACATGGCGGCCTGCACGCGCTCGCGTTCCTGCGCGTCCAGGCTGGCCATCAGCTCGGGCAGCACTTCGGTCGGCAGGTCGTCGACCAGGTCGGCCAGTTCGTCCGCGTCCAGCGGCTCGACCGCCGCGAGGATCTCGCTGTCGTCCATGTCCGCGATCAGTGTTTCGCGCACCGAATCGGAGACTTCCAACAGGATCTCGCCGTCGCGGTCCGAACGGACGCGCTGCCAGACCGCCAGGCGATCTTCCAGCGGCAGCGATTCCAGCACGTCGGCCAGGTCGGCCGGATGCAGCTCGTCCAGGCGCGCCTGGAGTTCCGCGTCGGCGGTGCCGATGGCGGCACCGTCATCGTCCGGTGCCGCGCCCGCGTGCGCGAGCAGGTCTTCGCGCCGCCGCAGCAACCCCGTGATCGCCTCCAGCCTGTCGTGCAGGCGGGGCGTCGAGGTGCGCGACTCGGCCTCGCTCACGTGGGCAGCACCAGCACGGTGGCCAGTGCCGCGATGCCCTCACGCCGTCCGGTGAAGCCCAGCGTCTCGGTGGTGGTGGCCTTGATGCTGATGCGGTCGATATCCACGCCCAGGTCGTCGGCGATCGTCTCGCGCATGGCCTGTGCATGGGGCCCCACCTTGGGCGACTCGCAGATCACCGTCAGGTCGGCATTGCCGAGCCGGTAGCCACGCCCGGCCAGCATGTCGCGTACCGCACGGACGAAGCTGCGGCTGTCGGCCCCGCGCCAGCGCTCGTCCGACGGCGGAAAATGCTTGCCGATGTCGCCCAGCGCCAGCGCACCGAGCAGTGCGTCGCACAGGGCGTGCAGCACCACATCGCCGTCCGAATGCGCCAGCACGCCCTGCCCATGCGGCACACGCACACCACCCAGCATCACGTGGTCGCCGTCGCCGAAGGCGTGGACGTCGAAACCCTGGCCGATCCGCATCATCGAGTCCTCTGCAGCAGGAATTCCGCCAGCGCGAAGTCGGCCGGCGTCGTCACCTTGATATTGTCTTCCGCGCCTTCGACCAGGAGCGGCGATACACCCACGCGCTCCATGGCCATCGCTTCGTCACTGACCACGATACCCGCGTCGGCGGCAAGGCCAAGTGCATGGGCCAGCGCGCCGCGACGGAACATCTGCGGCGTGAAGGCACGCCAGCGGCCCTCGCGGGGTTCGGTGCCCGCGCTGTGGCCGGTGTCATCCGCCCGTTTCAGCGTGTCGCGCAGCGGCGCCCCGAGCAGGCCGCCCTCGCCCGCCCCGGCCAGATCGATCAGCCGCGTGATGTCGGCGGCGCGCACGCACGGTCGGGCCGCGTCGTGCACCAGTACGAAGTCGTCGCCACCCACCGAGGCCGGCAGGGCGATCAGCCCGGCCAGCACGGAGTCGCTGCGCTTGCCCCCGCCAGTGGCCACCACCAGCGGCTTGCCGCCCACGGCGTCCACGGAAGCGAAATGCCGATCGTCCGCGGCGATGACCACCACCAGCCCCGCGATGCGGGGATGTGCGGCCAGCCGCGCCAGTGTGTGATCCAGCAACGGCCGTCCCGCGATGGGCTGGTATTGCTTGGGACGATCGCCGCCGGCCCGGACGCCCTTGCCGGCGGCGGGAAGCACGCACCACAACGCGTCCATCACTGCCCGCCGGGCGGGGCGACGGGCGGCGGCGGGGGTGGCGCGCTGACCGCGGCCCCCGGTTCCACCACCTGATAGAAGGTTTCACCCGGCTTGACCAGGCCCAGTTCCTGGCGCGCGCGCGCCTCGGTGGCCTGTTCGCCGTGCTTCAGGTCTTCCACATCCGCGGCCAGGGCCTGGTTGCGCTTTTGCAGGGCGGCGTTATCCGCGGTCTGCTGGGCGACCGAGGCACGCAATGAATCGACCTCGGCCATACCCCCACCGCCGACCCAAAGCTTCAGCTGCAGCGCGATGAGGATGATGACGAGGATCAGGCCGATCCAGCGCAGGATTGCCGCGTTGCTCAAGCCCGGGTCAGCCCGGCAGCTTCGAGAGGCTGGGGAACGCGTTGCGGCCGGCGTAGCTGGCCTTGGCACCCAGGGCTTCCTCAATGCGCAGCAGCTGGTTGTACTTGGCCACGCGGTCGGTACGGCAGAGCGAGCCGGTCTTGATCTGCGTCGCGGTGGTGGCCACGGCGATGTCGGAGATCGTGGTGTCTTCGGTCTCGCCCGAGCGGTGCGACACGATGGCGGCGTACTTCGCGCGATGGGCCATGTCGATGGCTTCGAGCGTCTCGGACAGCGTGCCGATCTGGTTGACCTTGATCAGGATGGCGTTGGCGATCTTCTTGTCGATGCCTTCCTGGAAAATCTTCGGGTTGGTCACGAAGAGGTCGTCGCCGACCAGCTGGATGCCTTCGCCGATGGCCTGGGTGAGGTGCGCCCAGCCGGTCCAGTCGCCTTCGCCCATGCCGTCCTCGATGGTGACGATCGGGTACTGCTTCGACCACGAGGCCAGCGTGTCGACCCACTGCTCGGGCGTGAACACCTTGCCCTCGCCTTCCAGGTCGTACTTGCCGTCCTTGAAGAACTCCGAGCTGGCCACGTCCAGGCCGAGAAGGATCTCGCTGCCTACCTTGAAGCCCGTTTTGTTCACCGCCTCGAGGATGGTGTCCAGCGCCTCGACGTTGGACTTGAGGTTGGGCGCGAAGCCGCCCTCGTCACCCACCGACGTGTTGAGGCCGCGACCCTTCAGCACCGACTTCAGCGCGTGGAAGATCTCGGCGCCGTAACGCAGGGCCTCGGCGAAGCTGGGCGCGCCCACGGGCAGCACCATGAATTCCTGCACGTCGACGTTGTTGTCCGCATGCGCACCGCCGTTGATGATGTTCATCATCGGCACCGGCAGCGTGCCGCCACCGTCCACCATCAAGTACTGCCACAGCGCCTGCTTCTTCGAGGTGGCCGCGGCGTGCGCGGCGGCCATGGAAACGCCCAGCAGCGCGTTGGCGCCGAGCTTGCCCTTGTTGTCGGTGCCGTCCAGCGCGATCAGCTTGGCGTCCAGCCCCTTCTGGTCGAGCGCGTCGTAGCCGGCCAGCGCCTTGGCAATCTCGCCGTTGACGTTGTCCACGGCCTTGCGCACACCTTTGCCGCCGTAACGGCCCTTGTCGCCGTCGCGCAGCTCCACGGCCTCACGCGTGCCGGTGGAGGCGCCGCTGGGCACCGCCGCACGGCCGAACGAGCCGTCGGCCAGGGTGACTTCGGCTTCGAGGGTCGGATTGCCGCGGGAGTCGAGGATTTCTCGGGCGTGGATCGTGGTGATCGAAGTGCTCATGCTGTTCCCGTTACGAGGTGAATGACTTCAGGACGATAACGGACAGCATAAGGCCAGCCGTATCGATCAGGACGAATGCATTGCGTCGGCGCCGGAGATACCCCGGCGCATACGCATCAGGCGTGGTTGATGAAACCGCGGCGCTTGACGGCGCCGTCCAGTTCCATGAGCGTCTCGAGCAGTTCTTCCATCTGGTCGAGCGGCCACGCGTTGGGACCGTCGCTCAGCGCCTTGGACGGATCCGGGTGGGTTTCCGCGAACAGGCCCGCCACGCCAACGGCGACGGCGGCACGCGCCAGCACAGGCACGAACTCTCGCTGGCCACCCGAGGTAGTGCCCTGCCCGCCCGGCAACTGCACCGAATGCGTGGCGTCGAACACCACCGGGCAGTTCGTCTCGCGCATGACCGCGAGCGAGCGCATGTCCGACACGAGGTTGTTGTAGCCGAAGCTGGCGCCGCGCTCGCACACCAGGATGTCGTGGTTGCCCACGTCGAACGCCTTCTGCACGACGTTCTTCATGTCCCAGGGGGCGAGGAACTGGCCCTTCTTGATGTTGACCGGCTTGCCGGCCTTCGCGACGTTCTGGATGAAGTCGGTCTGGCGGCAGAGGAAGGCCGGGGTTTGCAGCACGTCGACCACGGCGGCCACCTCGTTCATCGGGGTGTACTCGTGCACATCGGTGATGACCGGCACGCCGATCTGGCGCTTCACGGCCTCCAGCACCTTGAGGCCTTCCTCGACACCGGGGCCACGGAAGCTGCCGCCGGACGAGCGGTTGGCCTTGTCGAAGCTGGACTTGAAGATGAAGTTGATGCCGAGACGACCGGTGATCTCCTTCAGCTTGCCGGCGACATCCAGCTGGAGTTGCATCGACTCGATGACGCACGGGCCGGCGATCAGGAACAGCGGCTGGTCGAGGCCAGCATCGAAACCACAAAGCTTCATGCAGCGGACTCCTCGGAACGGGTGGCGAGCCGTTCGCCTTCGCGCACGGCCTTGTATTCGCGGGCGGCGCGGACGAAACCGATGAACAGCGGATGGCCCTCGCGCGGGGTGGAGGTGAATTCCGGATGCGCCTGGCAACCCAGGAACCACGGATGCACATGGCGTGGCAGTTCCACGATCTCGACCAGCAGGTCGTCCATCGACTTGCCAGAGATCACCAGGCCCAGGTCTTCGAAGGACTGGCGGTAGCGGTTGTTGAACTCGTAACGATGGCGATGGCGCTCGCGCACCACGTCCTCGCCGTACAGCTCGCGGGCCAGCGTGCCGGCCTTGAGGCGGCATTCCTGTGCACCCAGGCGCATGGTGCCGCCGAGGTCGGAGCGCTCGGTGCGGGTTTCCGTCTCGCCGGTGGCGGTGGTCCACTCGGTGATGAGGGCGATCACCGGATCGGGCGTGTTGCGGTCGTTCTCGCTGGAATCGGCCTGCGTAAGCCCCGCCGTGTTGCGGGCGAACTCGACCACCGCCGCGTGCATGCCGTAGCAGATGCCGAAGTACGGCACGCCGGTCTCGCGGGCGAACTGCGCGGCGAGGATCTTGCCCTCGAAACCGCGCTTGCCGAAGCCGCCGGGCACCAGGATGGCATCCGCATCGCCCAGGACCGTGCGCGCGCCGCGGGCCTCGACATCCTCGGAATCCACCCAGTTGAGGTTGACCCGGGTGGTCTGGTTGATGCCACCGTGGCGCAGCGCTTCCGCGAGCGACTTGTAGGCGTCCTTGTGCTCCACGTACTTGCCGACGATGGCGACGTTGATCTCATCGCGCGGGTGTTCCACCGCTTCCACCGTGCGCACCCAGCTGGAGAGGTCGGCCGGGCCGGCATCCAGCCCGAGCCGCTTGATGACCAGGTCGTCCAGGCCCTGCTCGTGCAGCCACATGGGCAGCTTGTAGATGACGTCGACATCGATGGTGCTGATGACGGCGTTCTTGGGCACGTTGGTGAACAGCGCGATCTTGTGGCGCTCCGCGTCCGGCAGGGGTTCTTCGCAACGGCACAGCAGCACGTCGGCCTGGATGCCGATGGAGCGCAGTTCCTTCACCGAATGCTGGGTGGGCTTGGTCTTGATCTCGCCGGCAGCCTTGATATAAGGCACGAGGGTGAGGTGCACGAACATGCACTTCTCCGCGCCGTGCTCGATGCGCAGCTGGCGGATGGCCTCGAGGAAGGGCAGCGATTCGATGTCGCCCACGGTGCCGCCCACCTCGACCAGCGCCACGTCGTAGCCGCGGGTCGCCTCGTGGATGGAGTGCTTGATCTCGTCGGTGATGTGCGGGATGACCTGCACGGTGGCGCCGAGGTAGTCGCCGCGGCGCTCCTTGCGGATCACCGATTCGTAGATCTTGCCGGCGGTGATGGAGTTCTTGCCGGTGAGACGGGTACGGACGAAGCGCTCGTAGTGGCCCAGGTCCAGGTCGGTCTCGGCACCGTCGTCGGTGACGTAGACCTCGCCATGCTGGAAGGGACTCATGGTGCCCGGGTCCACGTTGATGTACGGGTCGAGCTTCATCATGGTGACGGAGAGACCCCGCGCCTCGAGAATGGACGCGAGCGACGCCGCTGCGATGCCCTTCCCGAGGGAAGACACCACACCGCCGGTGACGAAAATCAGGGGAGTCATGCGAGCAGCCAGTGCTGGAAACCGGTATTTTACCCAAGTGTGCCCCCACTCGCGAGGGGCACGATGAACGTGCCGTGCGGCCGCCTTGGCTTTACCATGGCGAAATGACCGATACGCCCATCCCCGCCCGTCTCCAGACCCTGCGCGCCGCCATGGCCCACGCAGGCATCGCCGCCGTGGTCGTGCCCACGGCCGACCCGCACCTCTCCGAGTACCTGCCCCCACGCTGGCAGGCCCGGGAGTGGTTTTCCGGCTTCACCGGGTCGTCCGGCACCCTGGTGGTCACCGCCAGCGGCGGCGGCGTGTGGACCGATTCCCGGTACTTCTCTCAGGCAGAGGCCGAGCTGGCCGGCAGCGGCCTGCCCCTGATGAAACTGAACGTGGCGCACACGCCGGAGCATGTCGGCTGGCTGGCCGGGCAGGTCGGCGCAGGCGATACCGTGGCCGTGGCGGGCGACAGCCTGTCGCTGGCGGGTGCCGAAGGGCTCGCCAAACGGCTGGCGGCAGTGGGCGCCACGCTGCGCACCGACCTCGACCTGCCAGCCGTTGCCTGGCCGGAGCGCCCGGGTCGTCCGGACGCGCCGGTTTTCGCCCACCGGCCCCCGTTCGCCGCCGTCGACCGCGCCGACAAGTTTCGCCATGTGCGCACTGCGATGCGTCGCGCAGGCGCCACGCATCACGTTGTCTCCAGCCTGGACGACATCGCCTGGCTGACCAACCTCCGCGGTGGGGACGTCGACTACAACCCGGTGTTCCTGGCGCACCTGCTGATCGCGGAGGAGCGGGCCACGCTGTTCATCGACGCGGCCAAGGTGCCCGCGGACGTCAAGGCGGCGCTGGCTGCCGACGGCATTGCGCTCGCCGACTACGCCACCGCCGCGTCCGCGCTGGCCGCCCTCCCCGAGGACGCCGTGCTGCTGATCGATCCGGCCAGAGTGGTCGTCGCGCTGCTGGAAGGCCTGCCCTCGTCCGTCAGGCAGGTGCGCGCCGCCGCGCCCTCCACGGCGCAGAAGGCCCGCAAGACGCCGGAGGAGCTCGACCATATCCGCGACGTCATGCGCCGCGATGGGGCCGCCCTGGCCCGCGCCTTCCGCCGCATCGAAACCGGCCTGCTGGCCGGCGAGCCGCTCACGGAACTGGACGTCGACACGATTGTGCGCGAAGCGCGCGCGATGCAAGCCGGGTTCGTCGGCGAAAGCTTTTCCACCATCGCCGGCTACCAGGCGAACGGTGCCCTGCCCCACTACCGCGCCACCGAAGCGCAGTTCAGTCCGCTGGCGGCAAAAGGCCTGCTGCTGATCGATTCCGGCGGCCAGTACCTGGGCGGCACCACGGATATCACACGCGTGCTGGCCCTGGGCCCGGTCACCGACGAGCAGCGCCGGGACTCGACTCTCGTGCTCAAGGGCATGATCGGCCTGTCTCGCGCCCGCTTCCCCAAGGGCGCCAGCGGCCCGCAGCTGGACGCGCTGGCCCGGGCGCCGCTGTGGGCGGCCGGCATGGACTTCGGCCATGGCACCGGCCACGGCGTGGGCTATTTCCTCAACGTGCACGAGGGGCCGCACGGCATCCGCCCACCCGTGGCCGGCGGCGCGCTGGTGCCGCTGGAGACCGGAATGATCACCTCGATCGAGCCCGGCCTCTACAAGCCCGGCCGTCACGGCATCCGCCACGAGAACCTGGCTGTGGTGACCCAGGCCGACAGCACGGAGTTCGGTGATTTCTTCGCTTTTGAAACGTTGACGCTCTGCCCGTTCGATCGTCGCGGCCTGGAACCGCGCCTGCTGGAGCCGTCCGAGCGTGCCTGGCTGGACGATTACCACGCCACCGTGCGGGCGGCGCTGTCACCGCTGCTGGAGGGTGAGGACAGGGCGTGGCTGGAGTGGCATTGCGCGCCGGTTTGAGGCGCCGCACGTCACATCCCGGTGTAGGAGCGCACGATGTGCGCGATGGGTGGTGCGGTGAGGTTACGGCTTCAACGCTCCGTTGGCTTTTCGCGCACACCGTGCGCTCCTACCTTGACCGTTTCGCGCACATCGTGCGCTCCTACCTTGACCGTGTAGCGGGGCTATTCCATGCTGGGTGGCTACGAAGGGTGATACCTGATGAATACTCGTTATAACGCCTCAGACATCGAAGTCCTCAGCGGGCTTGACCCGGTCAAGCGCCGTCCGGGCATGTATACGGACACCTCCCGGCCGAACCATCTGGCGCAGGAGGTGATCGACAACTCGGTGGACGAGGCCCTGGCGGGCCATGCGAAGTCCATCGAGGTGACCGTCTTCAACGACGGCTCGGTGGAAGTCACCGACGACGGCCGCGGCATGCCGGTGGATATCCACCCGGAAGAGAAGGTGCCGGGCATCGAGCTGATCCTCACGCGGCTGCATGCGGGCGGCAAGTTCTCCAACAAGAACTACGCCTTCTCCGGCGGCCTGCATGGCGTGGGCGTTTCCGTGGTCAATGCACTGTCCCATCGCGTGGATGTCACCATCCGCCGCGAGGGTCAGGAATACCGGATGAGCTTCGCCGATGGCGACCGTGCGAGCGACCTGGAAGTCATCGGCACCGTGCCGAAGAAGAAGACCGGCACCACGCTGCGCTTCTGGCCGGACGCGAAGTACTTCGATACGCCGAAGATCCTGGTCTCCAAGCTCAAGCACCTGCTGCGCGCCAAGGCCGTGCTCTGCGCCGGCCTCACCGTGCGCCTGCACGACGAGGCCTCCGGCGAAACCACCGAGTGGTACTTCGAGGACGGCCTGCCCGACTACCTGCGCGGCGAGTTGCAGGGCGCCGAGGCGCTGCCCCCGCAGCTGTTCGTCAAGCATTTCTCGCGCGAGACCGATGCGCTGGACGTCGCCCTGGCCTGGCTGCCGGAAGGCGACCTGGTGCAGGAAAGCTACGTCAACCTGATTCCCACCGCGCAGGGGGGCACCCACGTCAACGGCCTGCGCTCGGGGCTGACCAACGCCATCCGCGAGTTCTGCGACCTGCGCAACCTGCTGCCGCGCGGCGTGAAGCTGGCGCCGGAAGACGTGTGGGAGCGCCTGGCCTTCGTGCTCAGCGTGAAGCTGCAGGACGCCCAGTTCGCCGGCCAGACCAAGGAGCGACTGTCGTCGCGCGCCGCCGCCGGCATTGTCGAGGGGGTGGTGCACGACGCTTTCAGCCTTTGGCTGAACCAGCACGTGGACCTCGGCGAGAAGATCGCCCAGCTCGCCATCGAGCGTGCCAGCGCGCGCCTCAAGGCGGCCAAGCAGGTGGTCCGCAAGAAGATCACCTCTGGTCCCGCCCTGCCCGGCAAGCTGGCCGACTGCGCCTCCACCGACCTCACCCGCACCGAGATCTTCCTGGTCGAGGGCGATTCGGCCGGCGGTTCGGCCAAGCAGGCGCGTGACAAGGATTTCCAGGCGATCCTCCCGCTGCGCGGCAAGATCCTCAACACCTGGGAAGTCGAGTCCACCGCCGTGCTCGCCTCGCAGGAAGTGCACGACCTGGCCGTGGCCATCGGTTGCGACCCCGGCAAGGACGACCTCTCCGGCCTGCGCTACGGCAAGGTGGTGATCCTGGCCGATGCGGACTCCGACGGCCTGCACATCGCCACGCTGCTCTCGGCGCTGTTCCTGCGTCACTTCCCCAGCCTGGTCATCGAAGGCCACGTGTTCGTCGCCATGCCGCCGCTGTTCCGCGTCGATGTGGGCAAGCAGGTGTTCTACTGCCTGGACGAGGAAGAGAAGCGCCTGATGCTGGAAAAGGTCGAGCGGGAGAAGATGAAGGGTGCCGTCAGCGTCACGCGCTTCAAGGGACTGGGCGAGATGAACCCGGCGCAGCTGCGAGAATCGACCGTGCATCCGGATACCCGTCGCCTGGTGCAGCTGACCATCGATACCGACGACGGCACCGCCAAGCTCATGGACATGCTGCTGGCCAAGAAGCGCTCGGGCGACCGCAAGCAGTGGCTGGAAGAAAAGGGCGACCTGGCGACGCTGGAAGTCTGATCGCCCGGCATGCCTTACTTGGGCCCCTGATCTGACTCGATGTAGCGGAAGGTGGCCCTGACGGTCGAGTTCACGGTCGGGGTCCAGCGAATGATGGGCACCCACCGGCCGGTATGCACGACGAAATCCGCCTGGTCTTTCCTTGCGATCTCAGCACGCTGCGCAGCGATGGTCGCTGGATTGCACACGCCCTTCCCGCTCGCGTCCGTATCGACTGCGAACCTGACGTGCCTGCGCGTGTCCGTCGCAAAGCAGTTATCCCGATAGAAAAACGCCTCGACCGGCATTCTGGCGCCGACGTCCTGAGGCCACTCCTTGAGGACCACTTCGTTGCGGGCGAATAGGTAGCCCATGCCATTGAGCCGGTCGCGGATGATCTTTACCTGATTCCACGACTGGTTCTGGTCATCCCGCGTCCGGTCGACGTTGAACGCACACTGGTTTTCGTCATCGTTGTAGCCCTTAGCCAACCACTGCTCCGCCGTCGTTATCCCGAGTGTCTGGCACGTGGCCCGGTGCGTGGTGCAGCGCCT
Organism: Luteibacter sp. 9135; assembly: GCF_000745005.1. Classification (NCBI taxonomy): domain Bacteria; kingdom Pseudomonadati; phylum Pseudomonadota; class Gammaproteobacteria; order Lysobacterales; family Rhodanobacteraceae; genus Luteibacter; species Luteibacter sp. 9135. The sequence continues at coordinate 4,137,702 of NZ_JQNB01000001.1, forward strand.
CGGGGCGCCCGTCCAGGCGTCACGCGGATAGATACAGGCGACGTCCAGATGGTAGTCGCCCCACTGATCGGCGACGTTTTGCGGGTAGACGATAAAGCCGTTGCCTGACGGGTAGTTCTCCGGAAAGTCCGAGTCGCGCCGAAGCCAGGAGAACGATATGCCCCAGCTCGCCGTGGCCGGGTTGGGCAACCACGAACGGTAGGCGGTGGAAAACGCCGTTGCCCGCATCAGGATGCCCGAGCACAGGAACTGCGCTTCAGCGTAGGGGCGGCAATCACCCACACCGGTCTCGCCGTAACGCTGCTGAATGTGTTGCAGGACGACGGGGCCGGCTTCCCGAACCGTTGCGGACGGCGCGACCGCGCCATAACTCGATAACGCCTGGTTCGATGCCCGCTCCGGCACAGGGGTGGCTGGGTGCGTGGCACAGCCGGCAAGGCATGTACCCAGTAAAAAAAGGATCGCTCGACGAGTCGTCAGCCATTCCATAGCGTATGTCTCCCTGTAGAGGGGGACTATCTCGTTTACCTCGGCGTCGAACAATCAGCCAGTGGACGTAGGTGCGACCTGTCGTTTTCCGGCAACGAAAAAGGCCTGGCAATGCCAGGCCTTTTCATTCGCACCTTGCCGCGTGACGCCGCGGCGGCCCTGCGCCTAGCGACGACTACGAATCGCCTCGATCAGAGCGCGCGTTGCAGCGTCGAACTGGGACAGGTCGCCGGCATCCTTATCGTTGCTCAGCGAGGGATAGATCTGCTTGGCGATGACCTTGCCCAGCTCGACGCCCCACTGGTCGAATGCGTTGATCCCCCACAGGTGACCGAGCAGGAAAACCTTGTGCTCGTACAGCGCGATCAGAGCACCCAGCGAGTGCGGCGTGAGCGAGTCGAGCATGAACACGGTGCTGGGGCGATCGCCCTTGAAGGTGCGCTGTGCCGCAAGGGCGCGACGCTCGTCCTCGGTGCCGGTGTTCGCTTCGGCCAGGGCTTCTTCGAACGTCTTGCCCAGGGACAACGCGGCGGCCTGCGCCAGCAGGTTGGCGGTCAGCACGTCCTGGTTTTCGCGCAGCGGATGCGCCGGCTTGACCAGTCCGATGAATTCCAGCGGGACCACATCCGTGCCCTGGTGCAATGCCTGGAAATAGGCATGCTGCGCATTCGTGCCGATGCTGCCCCAAACGACCGGGACGGTCTTGCCCGCCACTTCGCTGCCGTCGGACGGATGCACGTGCTTGCCGAGGCTTTCCATCTCCAGCTGCTGGAGGTAGGACGGAAGGTCGGCGAGCGAGTCCACGTAAGGGATCACGGCGCGACTGGTGGTACCGAGGACGTTACGATTCCATACCTCGGCGATGGCCAGCAGGACCGGAAGGTTGTCCTTCCATTCCGCCGTGCGGAAGTGATCGTCCGCTTCCGCGGCACCGGCCAGGAGGTCACGGAAACCGTTCATGCCGATGGCGAACGCGATCGACGCGCCCACCGCCGACCACAACGAGTAGCGGCCGCCCACGTAATCCCACATCGGCAGCACCTGCGAGGCGCCCCACTTGTGCACGGCCTCGTCGTTGGAACTCACGGCGACGAAGTGCTTCGACGTCTTCGCCTCGTCGCCGCCGTTGGCCTTGAGTATCCACTGGCGGAACACGCCGCCGTTCAGCAGGGTCTCCTGCGTGTTGAAGCTCTTGGAAACCAGGATCACCAGCGTGTGGGCAGGATCGAGCTTCTTCATCAGGTCGTAGGCGGCCTGCCCGTCGACGTTGGTGAGGAAGTGGCTGCGGATACCGTCGACATGGAACTGCTCGAGGGCGTGCACGGCCAGGCGCGGACCGAGATCCGAACCACCGATACCGATGTTGACCACGTCGGTGACGCCGTGGATCAGGCCGACCGACTCGCCTTCGCCCTTGTGCACGGCGTTGACCAGCTTCTCCATCTTGTCCAGTGCGTCGGCGACCTCCTTGCGGACATCGGCCGGTGCCGCGGGGTGACGCGAGGCACCGCCACGCAGGGCCGTATGCAGCACCGCGCGGTCTTCGGACGTGTTGATGTGCTTGCCTTCGAACATCGCGTCGCGCGCGGCTTTCCAGCCGGTGCTTTCGATGTACTCGCCGACGGCGTCGAGCGCCGCCACGTCGAGCTTCTGGCGGGAGGCGTCGAGGAGAATGGGGCCCATGCGCCGACGCAGGCGCTCACCGCGGGCATCGTCCTGGACGAGTTCGCGTAGCGTAGTCTTGGCGAGGCGGGAGGCGTGCTCCTCGAACGAGGGCAGGCGGGATTGCTTTGAGTCCATGGCTTCCACTTGGCTGCAACGGAAAGGGGGAACCCCGATCTTACCGCAGTGCAGCGTGGGCGGATTGTGTGGATGTGCTACAGGCGCCGCCGCAGGATCGTGCGACGACGCCCAGGCTTCACGCGGCCTGCTTGGGGATCGAGTGGTTGGTGTGCGTGATGCGGTTGTGCGCATCGACGTAGACCAGGTCGGGCTTGTACTTGGCCATTTCGGCCTCGGACAGGCTGGCGAACGCGGCGACGATCACCAGGTCGCCCACGGAGACGCGACGCGCGGCGCTACCGTTGACCGACAGGATGCCCGAGCCCTCGTCCGCGCGCAGCGCGTAGGTGACGAAGCGCTCGCCGTTGCTGATGTTCCAGGCATGGATCTGCTCGTACTCGCGGATACCCGCGGCGTCGAGCAGGTTGCCGTCGATGGCGATCGAACCTTCGTAGTTCAGCTCGGCGTGAGTCACCGTGGCGCGGTGGATCTTGCACTTGAGCATGTTGAGCTGCATGGCGGTCTCTGGGGGGATGGGTGGCTGCAAAACGCCCATTCTAACGGAGGGTGACCCATCCGTCGCGTGGGCTTCCTCTGTCGGAGCGCTTTATGGGGGACCGCGCGCGGAAACGCAAGTCCCCGTTTGTGAAAGGAATCAGTCGAGGGCGAGGTTATCGATCAGGCGCGTGCCGCCCAGGCGGGCGGCGACCAGGGCGACCAGGCCCTCGCGTTGCTCCGGCGCCGGCTCGGCCAGGTCGTCGGCGCGCCGGATGGCCACGTAGTCGGGCACGAAGCCGGCCCGTTCCAGACGCGCACTGGCGGCCTGCTCCAGCGCCTGCCAGCTGTGCCCCTGGGCGAACAGGTCCTTCATCTGGACCAGGGTGGCGTGGATCTGCGGCGCCCGTGCCCGCTCCTGCGGCGACAGGTACTGGTTGCGCGAACTCAAGGCCAGGCCATCGTCGTCGCGCAGCGTGGGTGCGGCCATGACCTTCACCGACAACGAGAGGTCGGCGACCATGCGCTCGATCACCTTCAGCTGCTGGAAATCCTTCTGGCCGAACACCGCCAGGTCGGGCTGGACCAGGCTGAACAGCTTGGCCACCACCGTCGCCACGCCGTCGAAATGCCCTGGGCGATGCGCACCTTCCAGCGTATCGGTGATGACCGGCACATGGATGCTCACGCTGGCGCCCGCACCGAACGGATAGAGCGTCGATACATCCGGCGCGAACAGCACATCGCAGCCCGCCTCGGCCAGGCCGGCCTGGTCCTGGGCGAGCGTGCGCGGATAGCGCTCGAAATCCTCGCCCGGTCCGAACTGGGTCGGGTTGACGAACACGCTGGCGACGACGCGGTCGGCACGGGCGCGCGCCAGCTTCAGCAGCGAGTGATGGCCCGCGTGGAGATTGCCCATGGTGGGCACGAAGCCGACGTTCTGGCCGGCGGAGCGCCAGCCGCGTACGGTGGCGCGGAGCGCGGCGGCATCGGTAACGGTCTGCATCGGGTGTCCTCAGGTAAAGCTGTGTTCGGCGCCGGGAAAGCGCCCTTCGCGCACGTCGGCGACGTAGGCGGCGATGGCTCCCTGGATGGAATCGCGTCCGGCAAGAAAATCCTTGGAAAACTTGGGCCGTTTGCCTGGCGTGAGGCCGAGCAGGTCGTACACCACCAGCACCTGGCCGTCGCAATCCACCCCCGCACCGATGCCGATAACCGGAATAGTCAGCGCCTCGGTGATCCGCTTCGCCAGCGCCGACGGTACGCATTCCAGCACCAGCAGGTCGGCACCGGCGGCTTCCACCGCCTGCGCGTCGGCCAGCAGCTTGTCGGCGGCTTCCCGGGTCTTGCCCTGCACCTTGTAGCCACCGAAGCGGTTGACCGACTGGGGCGTGAGGCCGAGATGGCTGCACACGGGGATATCGCGTTCCGCCAGTGCCGAGATGATGGCACAGACCCTACCGGCCCCTTCGATCTTGACCATGGCCGCACCGCCCTGCCCGACCAGCCGCGCGGCGGCATCCATCGCGGTGTCGATGTCGCGATCGCTCATGAAGGGAAGGTCGGCGACCAGCAGCGTCGCAGCCAGTCCGCGGGCAGCGGCGGCCGTGTGGTAAACCATCTCGTCGACGGTCACCGGCAGCGTGCTGGAGCGCCCCTGCACCACCATGCCCAGCGAATCGCCCACGAGGGCCACATCCACCCCGGCGCTTTCAAGCTGCGCGGCGAAGCTGGCATCGTAGGCCGTGAGCATCACGATCTTCCGACCTTCGGCTTTCATCGCCTTCAGGCCCGGCACGGTCACCGGCTTGCGTGCCGGCGCACTCGTTTTTTCGACGTACACGCTGTTCTCGTCTTGCCGCGGGAAAGGTGGGATTGTCCGCCCAGGCGGTGCGAAGTCAAGGAACCGCCCGTGGAAGGGCGCGACACCCCGAGGCATCGACGGCCTCGAGCAAATCGGACACGCGGCCCAGCCCGGGCAGTACGGACTCGGATGCGATATCCGCCAGCGGCAGCAGGACGAAGGCCCGCTCCGCCATGCGTGGGTGGGGCACGGTCAGTCGATCGTCGGCGATCGTGGCATCACCGAACGCCAGCAGGTCCAGATCCAGGGTGCGCGGGCCCCATCGCTCGCCCTGGCGCACGCGGCCGAAGGCCTCTTCGACCGAAAGCAGCGTGTCCAGCAAGGCATGGGGCGTGAGCGTCGTCGAGACGGAGATCGCCGCGTTGATGAAGTGCGGCTGGTCCAGTTGTCCCCACGGCGGCGTGCTGAACAACCGCGAACGCCTGGTGACGCGCAGGCCAGGCGCCGCGTCCAGTGCAGCGATGGCGGCGTGCAGCCGGGTGCGGACGTCGCCGAGGTTGCCGCCCAGGCCGATGAAGGCCGTGGCGCTCACGCGTCGCCCGAGCCACCCTTGCCGCGCCCGGTGGGCTTGCGCCGCCGACGACGCTTGCGGGCCGGTGCGCCCGACGACGCGGCGGGTTCGTGCGCCGGCACGCCACCGCCACCCAGGGCCGCGGCGAGCATTTCCGGCGGAAGTTGCTGGGCGTGCGCCCACCACTCACCGAGTTCGCGCATGCCCTCGGATTCATAGGCACGCAGGAGCAGGAAATCGAAGGCCGCACGGAAGCGCGGATGCGACATCAGGCGGAACACCCGCTTGCGATGGATCTGCTCGAAACGCGGCTGCAACGACCAGATTTCTTCCATGGTGAGCGTAAAACGACGCGGGATGGCCACGCGCTGGCATTGCTCGCCGACCACGCGCACGGCGGCATGCTGCCAGGCTTCGTTGGCGTCGTAGCCCTGCGCGATCCAGCCATGGGCCTGGTCGCGCACCTCGCCCCACAACAACACGGCATAAAGGAAGGCGGGGGTAACCGATTTTCCCTCGGCGATGCGGGCGTCGGTATTGGCCAGCCCCTGCTCGACCAGCGAACGCAAGGCGTTGTCGCCCCGCTCCAGCGCGCGCGCCGTGGCCGGGAACAGGAACTTCAGCAGACCGCAGCCCTCGAGCATCTTGAAGCTCTTCAGGCCGTGGCCGCCCAGGAACATCTTCAGCGATTCGTCGAACAGGCGCGCCGGCGCGGCTTCGGTCAGCAGGTTGCCCAGCGTGGCGAATGGCGCGGCGGCGGCGGCGTCGATGGTGAAGTCGAGTTTGGCGGCCAGGCGGGCGGCCCGCAGCATGCGGACCGGATCCTCCCGGTAGCGCAACTCGGGGTCGCCGATCAGGCGCATGCTGCGATCGTCCAGGTCCTGCATGCCGCCGACGAAATCGCGCACGCTGAAATCGGCGATGTCGTAATACAGCGCATTGACCCGGAAATCGCGCCGGATGGCGTCTTCCTCGATCGTGCCCCAGATGTTGTCGCGAACGATCCGGCCGTCGACGATATGACGATCGCCCTCGCCGCCCTCCTCGCCCGTACCGCGGAACGTGGCTACCTCGATGATCTCGGGGCCGAACACGACATGGGCCAGGCGGAAGCGTCGGCCGATCAGGCGGCAGTTGCGAAACAGCCCCTTGACCTCGTCGGGCGTGGCGTCGGTGGCCACGTCGAAGTCCTTGGGGTGGCCGCCCAGCAGCAGGTCGCGCACGGCGCCGCCGACCAGGAACGCCGCGAAGCCCGCGTCGTGGAGTCGGTAAAGCACGCGCAGGGCGGCCTTGCTGATGTTCTTGCGGGAAATGGCGTGCTGGTCGCGCGGAATGACGCGAAGCTTCGGCACGACCTCATTCCTGGTTTCGGGATTCAAGCGGTCTTGGTCCTGGCGAACGCGTCCGCGTCCGAGCAAGTGGCTGCCCCCACCGGCAACCGGTGTCGGGATGAATGGGTCAAATGTAACGAATTAGACCCCGTCCGACGAGCGGGCTAGAAAATCGTTGCCGACAGCCGGAATTTGGCTATACTAGCGCGCTTCGTACCCCGAGTACGACCCGCTCCCTTCGTCTAGTGGTCTAGGACACGGCCCTCTCAAGGCTGGAACACGAGTTCGAACCTCGTAGGGAGCACCACTTTTCCTTTTTCGGTGCTCAACCCGTCCGCATGACCTTTGTCGTTACCGACAACTGCATCAAGTGCAAGTACACGGACTGCGTCGAAGTGTGCCCGGTGGATGCGTTCCACGAGGGCCCGAACTTCCTGGTCATCAATCCGGACGAGTGCATCGACTGCACCCTCTGCGAGCCGGAATGCCCGATCAACGCCATCTATCCCGAGGACGATGTCCCCGCGGGCCAGGAGGCGTTCGTCAAGCTCAATGCCGAACTCGCGAAAGAGTGGAAGGTGATCACCGAGCGCAAGGACGGCCTCCCCGACGCCAAGGACTGGGAAGGCAAGCCGGGCAAGATCGATCTGATCGAACGCTGAGCCTCCCCGTTGCGGACGATCAATGCGTTGTGCTCGTGGAACGACGCGACTCCTGAATGAAAAACGCCGCCTCGAGGGCGGCGTTTTCGTTGGCGCGCAACGTGCGGTTACTTGCTGCCCATCCGCGACTTCAGCGAGTCGACCACACGGCGAACGCCACCGGCATCGCCCTGTGCACGTACTTCGCTGCCCGAACCGCTTGGCGTGACCGCCAGCACGACGGTGTGGACACCGCCCTGTGCCGAGGCCGGGGCATCCTGCCCGTCGGCCTGTTTGCCGCCGCCGAACATCCGCTTGAACAGGCCCGGGCGGTTTTCCGGGGCGCTGGTGGTGGCGGCGATCTGGTAGGTGTGGTTGGCGTCGTCGTGGCCGACCACCTTGCCCAGGTCGCCCACGCTCAGCAGCTCGCCGATGCGACGGTAGGCGGCGTCCGGTGCATCCGTGAGGATGAAGCCGTCCGATACCGGGGCATTGATGGCCGCGGCCTTGGCATCGGCTGCACCCGAGCCGACGTCCGGCACGACCAGCGCCGCGCTCGTCGACGGCGTATCCAGGCCCGGCGGGATTTCGAGCGGGGCCTCCTGCTGGGCTTTCTGCCATTCCTTGGTGGAGCGGAACGCGCCGCAACCGGACACGAGCAGGGCGGACAGGAGCAGTGCCGGGACGACCAGCGCGTACGAGGTTTTCTTCATGAACTAAGGTTCCGTTGAATGGGATGCTTCAGGCGGCAGACGCCAATGGTGCCAGAGCGGAGAGTGTTTCGCGCAGCTTTGCCCGATCCGGGCCGGATTCGAGCTCGACCAGCGGCAACCGGAGCGCCGCGGAACCGAGCCCCAGCGCGCTCAGCCCCGCCTTGACCGGGATGGGATTCGGCGCGCAGTTCAGCGCGTCGATGAGCGGCGCCAGGCGGGCGACTTCGCGTGCGGTGCGGGTGGCATCGCCCGAGCGGGCGGCGTCGCAGAACGCGCGGAAAGCCTCCGGCACCAGGTTGGCCACGACCGAGATCGTTCCCGCGGCGCCCGCCAGCATGGCCTGGTGGGCCGAACCGTCGTCGCCGCTGAGGTAGACGAAATCCGCGCGGATAAGTTCCGCCAGCGCCTTGATGCGCTGCGTATCGCCCACGGCTTCTTTGATGCCGACGATGCCGGGGTGGTCGCGCAGTTGCGCCACGGTCTCCGGCGCGATGTCGCAGCCGGTACGGGACGGCACGTTGTAGAGGATGACGGGAAGGCCGCCTTCGTCGGCCACCGCAAGGAAATGCCGACGGAGGCCTTCCTGGGTGGGACGCACGTAGAACGGCGCCACGACCAGCGCGGCGTCCGCGCCCAGCGCTTTCGCCCGACGCGTGGTGGCGACGGTGCGGGCGGTGCCGGCCTCGCCCGTGCCGGCGATGACCGGGATGCGATGGTCCACGTGCTTCACGGCGAACGCCAGCAGGCGCTCGAACTCGTCGTGCTCGAGGAAATGCGCCTCACCCGTGGAGCCCGCCACCACCACGCCCTGCGTGCCACCGGCGATCTGCTGGTCCAGCAGGCGGCCGAAGGCATCCAGATCGAGGGAACCGTCCGCGGCGAAGGGGGTGGCCAGCGCGGTGATGCTTCCAGAGATATCCAAGGTGGAACCCGTTGAGTAATCAGCCGTTCCCATGTTACCGGGGCGTTTCCGGGTAGTCCATTCGGCCGATCGGGCGGCGATCCCGCGCGGGTGTCTTGCTAGCGTGCGACGGGGGCAAGTAAGCTGGCGCCGAAGCGATGGTCCCGCCCCCGCGGGACGCGCCATGGGTACCCAAGCCTTTGAATCGTTCCGCAGCACGCACCACCACTACCGACAACCAGCTTCTCATCTCGACGCTGTCGCCGGCGCACCGCGCGCCGATCCTCGCGCTGGCCAAGCGCATCGCGGATTCCGGCTGCAACCTGGCCGACGCCCGCGTCTCCACCATCGGCAACGACACCTCGGTCATGCTGTTGGCATCGGGCGCCTGGGATGCCGTGGCCAAGCTGGAAACCTCGCTCGGCAAGCTGGCCCGCGACGAAGAACTGCAGATCGTCCACTACCGCACCACGCCGCGCGAGCCCACGTCGCACCTGCTTCCCTACCTGGTCGAGGTGATCGCCGCCGATCGTCCGGGCATCCTGGTCAAGATCATCGAATTCTTCTCCCGGCGCGACATCAGCGTCGAGCAGCTGTCGTCCATGCGCTACCAGGCCATGCAGACGGGCGCGGAGATGTTCCAGGCCCAGATCACCATCGGCATTCCGTCCGAAACCCACATCGCCGCCTTGCGCGACGATTTCCTCGAGTTGTGCGATGGCCTCAACCTCGACGCCATCATGGACCCCGTGAAGTTCTGAGCCCAAGGATCGCCCCCCGCGCATGACCGGAAAGACCACGAAGCTTCCGAAACTCGAAGGTACCCTCGGCGACGGCTCCTCGCTGTCACTGGCCGCGCTGAAGGGAAAATGGGTGGTGGTGTTCTTCTATCCCAAGGACAGCACCCCGGGCTGCACCACCGAGGCGAAGGATTTCCGCGACCTCTACGCGCAGTTCCAGGAGCGCAACGCCGAGGTCGTCGGCGTGTCGCGCGATTCCGTGCGCTCGCACGCCAACTTCGCCGCCAAGCAGTCCCTGCCCTTCCCGCTCGTCTCCGATCCCGACGAAACCTGGTGCCAGGCGTTCGACGTCATCCACGAGAAAGTGCTCTACGGCAAGCGCTACCTGGGCGTGGTGCGCAGCACTTTCCTGATCGATCCCCACGGCAAGGTCGCCGCCGAGTGGCGCGGGGTGAAGGTCCCCGGCCATGCGCAGGCCGTGCTAGAGCGTGTTCCCACCGCGTGACGGATTCCGCGTCATGCGGCTCCCACCCCCGGCCGTCGCCGTGCGGCCGGTCTTCGCAACCTCCACATGAGGTGACTTCCGTATGACCGGAAGCAAGCGCATCTACGCCCTCGACACCAACGTGCTGTTGCACGATCCGACCTCGCTGTTCCGCTTCGAGGAACACGACGTCTTCATACCGATGACGGTGCTGGAGGAACTGGACGAAAAGAAGAAAGGCGGCTCCGAGGTCTCGCGCAACGGCCGGCAGGTCAGCCGGTTCATCAACGAGCTGATCGAGCGCGGTGGCGGCGAAGGCATCCGCGGCGGCATCGAGTTGACCAACCCGCAGGGCGTCAAGCTGAAACGCGGCGCGGTGGGCAGGCTGTTCTTCCAGCAGCGTGCCGGCCACGGCAACGGCAAGGCGGACAACCAGATCCTGGCGGCGGTGATCGACCTGCGCGACCAGTACCCCGACCGACAGGTCATCCTGGTCAGCAAGGACATCAACCTCCGGATCAAGGCGTCGATCTACGGCATCGATGCGGAAGACTACGAGAACGACCGCGCGCTGGACGATTTCGCCCTGCTGTTCACCGGCTCCGATGCACTTCCCGAGGATTTCTGGAGCCGGCATCCGGAACTGCGCTCGTGGAACGAGCGGGGCCGCACGTTCTACGAGGTGAGCGTACGCGAGGACGAGCCCTGGTACGCCAACGAATGCCTCTACATGCCGGGCGAGAACGATGTCGAGCTGCGCGTGCTCGAGATCACCGGCGACGAGGAGGATCGCAAGGCCAAGCTGGTGCTACTGGACGACCACACCCACGCCGCGCACGGCGTGTGGGGCATCGCGGCACGCAACCGCGAGCAGAACTTCGCGCTCAACCTGCTGATGGACCCGGACGTCGACTTCGTCACGCTGCTGGGCACCGCCGGCACGGGCAAGACGTTGCTTGCGCTTGCCGCCGGCCTGGCCCAGGTGATGGACCAGCAGCGTTACCGCGAGATCATCATGACCCGCGCCACGGTATCGGTCGGCGAGGACATCGGTTTCCTGCCCGGCACGGAAGAAGAAAAGATGACGCCGTGGATGGGCGCGCTCACCGACAACCTCGAAGTGCTCGCCAATCCCGAGGAAGGCGGCTCGTGGGGACGCCAGGCCACCAACGACCTGCTGGCCTCCCGCGTGAAGATCCGCTCGCTCAACTTCATGCGCGGCCGTACCTTCCTCAGCCGCTACCTCATCATCGACGAGGCGCAGAACCTCACGCCGAAGCAGATGAAGACGCTGATCACCCGTGCCGGCCCCGGCACCAAGATCGTCTGCCTGGGCAACGTGGAGCAGATCGACACGCCCTACCTCACCGAAACCACCTCCGGCCTCACCTACGCCGTGGACCGTTTCAAGATGTGGGCCCATTCCGGGCACATCACCCTGAAACGCGGCGAGCGCTCCAGACTCGCCGACTTCGCCTCCGAGGCTTTATAGGGAACTCATAAGGAAATGTAGGAGCGAGCCTGCTCGCGAAGCAACCTGGCCCCGGTCCCTCCAAGACCGGGCCGGGCACCTCCCTATGGAAACCGCTTCCGGATACGTTCCCCAGCCCGGCTATCATCAGCCCCATGCCCCCCCGCCCCACCGTCCGCCCCAACACCCTCACCATCGCCGGCTCCGATGCCGGCGGCGGCGCCGGCCTCCAGGCCGACCTGAAAACCTTCCACGCGCGCGGCACGCACGGGCTCACCGCGGTCACCGCCGTCACCTCGCAGAACACGCGCGGCGTCACCGCCGTGCACACGGTGCCCGTGGCCCATGTGCGCAGCCAGCTGGATGCACTGTTCGACGACTTCCCCATCGCCGCGGTCAAGACCGGCATGCTCGGTAGCGCCGCGATCACCCGACTCGTGGCGACGCAAATGCAGCGCCGGCAACCTGCGTGGCTGGTGGTCGATCCGGTGATGCGAGCTACCAGCGGACGGCACCTGCTGGACGAGGACGCGCTGGAGGCACTGGTCACCTGCCTTGTCCCGCTGGCCGACGTGCTCACGCCGAACCTTCCCGAAGCCGAGGTGCTGCTCGGCAGGCCGCTCGGGCGCGACCTGGACGCCGCCGGTGCCGACCTGCTCGCCCTGGGCGCCCGTGGCGTGCTGCTCAAGGGTGGCCACGGCAAAGGGCGGGAACTGGTCGATCGCTACTACGACGCCCGTGGCGTCATCGAACTGCGCCACCCGCACCTGCCGATCGAAGGCCACGGCAGCGGCTGTACCCTGGCCGCCGCCGTCACGGCCGCACTGGCCCGGGGCAAATCGCCGCGCACCGCCGTCCGTGAGGCCATCGCATGGACGAACGGGGCGTTCCGGCGCGCCTGGAAACCCGCAAACGGCGAGGTCCACGTGCTCGGCCATTGACGGGGGAGTATCCTAGACGCGTTGATACGGGCCGCCTCGGCCGCATGTATCGCTCGTCCACGTCGAGTCGCCACACATGAATTTCCTCGGACCCCGCTTCATCGTCCTGTATGTCCTGATCCTGTTCACCCTGTGCGTGCTGCGGGTGCACCTGCGCGGTCGTTCGCGCCTGCGCTTCGATCGCCAGCTGGTCGATCACTCCGCCATCTTCGCCCCGTACAACCTGCTGATGTACGCGTTCTCCGCTGTGCCGGCCCGCCCCATCCTGGACCGCAGCGGCTTCCCGCAGCTCGATCTGTTGCAGACCAACTGGCAGGCGATCCGCGCCGAAGCGATGCATCTGTTCGACGAGGGCTTCATCCGCTCCGCGGAGAAACACAACGACGCCTCGTTCAACTCCTTCTTCAAGCAAGGCTGGAAGCGCTTCTACCTCAAGTGGTACGGCGAGCCGCTGACCTCCGCTGAAACGCTTTGCCCCGAAACGGTGAAGCTGCTCAACGCGATCCCCAGCGTCAAGGCCGCGATGTTCGCCCTGCTCCCACCCGGCAGCAAGCTCAACCCGCATCGCGACCCCTTCGCCGGCTCGCTGCGCTATCACCTCGGCCTGATCACGCCCAACTCCGACGAGTGCCGCATCTTCGTCGACGGCGAGATGCACGCCTGGCGCGACGGCAAGGATGTCGTCTTCGACGAAACCTACGTGCACTGGGCGGAAAACCGCACCGACCAGACCCGCGTCATCCTGTTCGCCGATGTCGAGCGCCCCCTGAAGAGCGGCGTGATGACGGCGATCAACAAGCGCGTCGGCGCATTCATGGGCTCCATCACCGCCTCGCCCAACAGCGACGACGGCAACGAACAGGTCGGCTTCGTCAACCGTATGTTCGCCCTCAACAAGCGCGGCCGCGAGCGCACCCGCCGCTTCAAGAAAGCCAACCCGAAGCTGTTCCGGCTGGTCAAGTACGTCGGCATCGTGTTGGCAATCTGGCTGATCTTCCTGGCGCCCTACCCGTTCTATCGCGGCTGATCCGTCGCTGACGGCGGACCCTCTTTGACATCGCACCACATCGGCGACGGCCGCCGCCTCCCCGAACAATCCATCTGGGTCCGCCGTGTCGGCTCGCGCGATCGCCAGGCCCAGCCGTGGTACGTCCACGACGGCCTGGAGTTCGCCCTCAAGGTCATCACCGGCCGCGCCTTCGGCCCACAGAACGGCCACCTGCTACCTAGCCAGCGCGCACGGAATACAAGGAAGTGGCAAGCATGGTGCGTCGAACGCTATCCGGCGCAGGCAGATGCGTGCCACGGTAAAACGGACATGTAGCACGAGGTACGTGCAAGGTGCTGGAGCAGCCGCAAGCACCAACCCGCCCAGCGCCCAGCGACCTGCACTCGCCCACACACAACCTCAGTCGGTGGAAGAGCCGGCGGGTGCCACCCTCGTGGCCGGTAGCCGCAGGCGAGGGATTCGCACAGATAAGGCCCGAAGGGGGCCGGCCAGGACGGCCGGCCGTTCTCGCGAGACAGGGACGTCGAGTCGAGAACCCCTGTGCGAAGCCCGACCCGGGCCCGAAGGGCAATAGATATACGGCCGCGGTAGCGGCCTTTCCCTAGCGGGTCGCCGCAGGCGTGGCCGCGAGGGTGGCACCCGCCGGCTCTTGCTCCACAGCCCAAGGCTCAACGCGACGGGACGCCGAAGGCGAGCCCTACCCATCCGAAAAAAAAGCCAAAAAAAACCTCGCGAATTCTCGCGAGGTTTTTCAACAACGAACGAACCTTACGCCGTAGCGCGAATACGCTCGACGATCGCATCGCCAAAGGTATCCGTCGTACCCGTACCACCGACATCCGGCGTCGTGCGATCACGGGCATCCATCACATCGCGGATGGCACTGCGCAGACGCGTGGCCTTCGCGACCATGTCCAGGTGATCCAGCATGTCCGCCGCGGCAAGCAGCAACGCACACGGGTTGGCCTTCTTCTGGCCCGCGATGTCCGGTGCCGAACCGTGAACCGCCTCGAAGATGGCCGCGTCCTTGCCGATGTTCGCGCCCGGCGCGAGGCCCAGGCCACCGACCAGACCGGCGCACAGATCCGACAGGATGTCGCCGAAGAGGTTGGTGGTGACGATCACGTCGAACTGGTACGGGTTCATCACCAGCTGCATGCAGGCGTTGTCCACGATCATCTCGTTGAACTCGATGTCCGTGTAATCCTTGGCCACTTCACGCGCCACCGTCAGGAACAGGCCCGACGAGGTCTTCATGATGTTGGCCTTGTGCACCGCCGTGACCTTCTTGCGGCCCTTCTGGCGAGCCATCTCGAACGCATAGCGGCAGATGCGCTGCATGCCCGGACGGGTGTTGCGGATCATCGACACGGCCACTTCGTTGTCGCCTTCGCCCGTCTGCGTCTGGCCTTCGGCGAGGTACGCGCCTTCGGTGTTCTCGCGCACGGTGATGATGTCGATGTTTTCGAAGCGCGCCTTGGTGCCCGGGAAGCTGATCGCCGGACGCACGTTGGAGTACAGGTCGAACTTGCGACGCAGGGTCACGTTGATCGAGGTGAAGCCGCCGCCGATCGGGGTGGTCAGCGGACCCTTCAGGGCGACCTTGTGCTTGGCGATGGTGTCGATCGTGGCCTGCGGCAGCAGGTCGCCGTGCTTTTCGAGCGCGACCACGCCGGCGTCCACATACTCGTAGGACAGGCCACAGTCGAGGGCGTCGAGGACACGGATGGTCGCGTCCATGATCTCGGGGCCGATGCCGTCGCCGGGAATCACGGCAATCGTCTTGCTCATGGGAGTACTCCTGAAGGTGTGTCGCATGACGCGTGCCGAAGCGCACGCGTGGGGAGAAAAATCGTCCAATTATCGGCGATCCTGCCCTCTTCCTTCAAGGATGGCGCCCCGGCAGGGCGCCATGGTCGATCAGGCGGCGGGATGGTCCGCGCAGGCGGCCGCATCCGTGGCCGGTTCGCCCTCGAGCGAGTCGAGGAAATCCACGGCGCGACGCAGGTGGGGAATGACGATCGAGCCGCCCACCACAAGGCCCACGCTGAACACCTCGAAGAACTCGTCGCGGTTCACCCCCGCCTCCTTGCACTGGGCCACGTGGTAGCTGATGCAATCGTCGCAGCGCAGCACCATGGAGGCGACCAGGCCAAGCATTTCCTTGGTCTTGACGTCCAGCGCGCCTGCCCGGTAGGTCTGGGTGTCCAGGGCGAAAAAGCGGCGCACCACCTGGTTGTCCTCGCCAAGGATGCGCTCGTTCATCCGCTGGCGGAACGCGGTGAATTCCTCGACGCGCTTATCGGCCATCAGTGCGCCGCCCCGAGGATCTCGGCCAGCCGGCCGCTGCGGTCGGCCGCGGCCAGGTCGTCGAACCCGCCCACATGGGTGCCGTTGATGAAGATCTGCGGCACCGTGCGGCGGCCGCCGCTCTTCTCCAGCATGAGGTCGCGCTGGGCCGGGTCCGTGTCGATGCGCACCTCGTTCCAGACCAGGCCCTTGGCCTTGAGGAGATTCTTGGCGGCCACGCAGTAGGGGCACACCGCGGTGGAATAGATGGTGATGTCGGGGGTGGACACGGGAGGGGAACTCCAAGCCGGGATGAGGGTGAAAAATGGCGATCCGGCGGCTATTTTACAAGGCAATCGTTCGCCACCGGGTGATGGTATCGTCCTCCCACCTATGCGTATCCCACGTCTTCGCCTGCCCCTGATCGTCGCCGCCGCGCTCGCCACGTTCGCCGCCGGTGCCCAGGACAACGTCCGCCTGCCCGACCTGGGCAGCTCGGCCAATGCGCTGATCAGCCCGCGGGAGGCCGACGAATACGGGGCGATGATGCTGCGCCAGATGCATGCACTCGACCTGACGCTGGACGATGCCCTGCTGGACCAGTACATCAACGACCTGGGCTATCGCCTGGTGGCGGCGAGCGACCGGCCCAAGGACCACTTCCAGTTCTTCATCGTCCGCGACCCCCAGATCAACGCCTTCGCCGCGCCCGGTGGCTACATCGGCGTCAATGCCGGCCTGATCAACATCACGCAGAACGAGAGCGAACTGGCCGGCGTCATGGCCCACGAGATCGGCCACATCACCCAGAACCACCTCTACCGCGCCTTCGAGGACTCCAAGAAGAACGCGCCGCTGATGGCCCTGGTGCTGCTGGGCGCCATCGCAGCGGGTGCCGGCGGCGGCATGGGCGATGCGGCACCGGCCGTACTGATGGGCGGCCAGGGCCTGCTGATGCAGCGGCAGATCAACTTCACCCGCAAGGACGAGGTGGAAGCCGACCGGGTGGGCATCCAGACCCTATCCCGTGCCGGCTACGATCCCGAGGCCATGGGCGACTTCTTCGGCCGCATGCAGGACACGCTGCGCGTGGGCCAGGGCGAAGAAGCCCTGCCCGCACTCTTGCAGACCCATCCGGTCACCCTGGCGCGCATCAGCGAGGCCAAGGCGCGCGCCCGCACCCTGGAGGAGGCCCAGGCCAACCGGCCGCGCCAGCCGACGCTGGACAAGGCCACCTGGGAAAAGAGCACGGCGCCCGTACTCTTCGTGAAAGACCCGACCACGCTGATCTCGCCCTCGGGCAAGGTGGCCCGGGACGGCGTCGACGACACCTACGCGCTGATGCGCGAGCGCGTGCGCGTGCTCTCGGGCGATGCACGCCAGCTGGCGCCGTATTACGCGACCAACCTGAAGCGGAAGGATTTCGACACCGCGGCCAACCGCTACGGCTACGCCCTCTGCCTGCTGCGTATCGGCCAGGGCGCGCAGGCCGCCGCCGAGTTGCAGCCCTTGCTGGCCAAAGCGCCATCCAGCGTCGTGCTGCGCCTGGGCCTGGCCGACGCCTACGAGAACGCGGGCCGCCACGGCGACGCCATGGCGATCTACAAGGCCCTGCACGACAACTCGCCGCGTAACCGCGCGGTGGCCCTGGGTTACGCCCGTGCCCTCACCGGCACCGGACGGGTCGAGGACGCCCGCATCGCCACCGCCATGCTCCGGCCGATGCTGGACGACAGCGAGGACCCGGACATCTACCGCACCTTCGCACGGGCCAGCGAGCTGTCAGGCGACGGCGTCCGGGCCGCGGAAGCGTATGCCGACAGCGCCTACCTCTCCGGCCGGCCGTTCGACGCCATGGAGCAGCTGAAACGGCTGCTGGGTCGCAACGACCTGGATTATTACCAGCGATCGCGCGTCCAGGCGCGCATCGCGGACCTCACCCCGCTGCTGCTGGAGCTGCGCAAACGGCGCATTACAACAGACGACAACCCCGACGGCCGTAGCCAGTGGGCCGGGTCTCGTACCTTGCTGAGAAACGGAATGTGACCGTTGTCATTCCCGTGTAACACTGCAAGGCTGCAATATGACGGTCACAGCCACCGAGCGGCCCACGCGTGCATAAGCGCATTCTCATCGTAGAAGACGAAGCTTCGATCCGCGACATGGTCGCGTTCGCACTTCGCAAGGCGGGTATGGACGCGGCTCACGCCGCGGACGCCCGCGCCGCACAGATGGCCATTTCCGAGCGGGTTCCGGACCTGATCCTGCTCGACTGGATGCTGCCCGGCACCAGCGGACTGGAACTGGCCCGGCGCCTGCGACGGGAAGAACTGTCACGGGAAATCCCGATCATCATGCTCACCGCCCGCGGCGAGGAGATGGATCGGGTCAACGGCCTGGAAGCCGGGGTGGACGACTACGTCATCAAGCCCTTCTCCACCCGTGAACTCATCGCCCGCATCAAGGCGGTCCTGCGCCGCAGCCAGGGCGACGACGGCTCAGGCGTGGTCGAGCTGGGCGGCCTGCGCATCGACGGACCCGCCCACCGCGTGTTCGCCGGCGAGGAGGCCGTGCCCATCGGCCCGACCGAGTACCGGCTGCTGTTCTTCTTCATGACGCATCCGGAGCGGGTCTACTCCCGCGCCCAGTTGCTGGACCATGTCTGGGGTGGCAGCGTCTACGTCGAGGAACGCACCGTGGATGTGCATATCCGGCGCCTGCGCAAGACGCTGGAGCCGTGGAAACTCGACGACATGGTGCAAACGGTGCGCGGCGCCGGCTATCGCTTCTCCGCCAGCACCTAGGTTTGCGCGGGCGGGCACGCTATGGTCCGAGCATCTGAACGACCACCGGCCGTACCCGTCATGTCACACCGTTTCCTTTATTCCTGGCGCCTTCCCGCCGGTTGCGCGGCCCTACTCGTTCTGGGCGGCGTGGCCGGCTGGCTGGTGCACGCGCCCCTGGTCGGTGTGACCGTGGTCGCGCTGGGGCAAATCGTCGTGCTGTTGTCTCTGTTCCGTCACAACACACGGCCAATGTTGCCTTCGACCGCCACGCACGCCCCCGAGTATGACCGTCTCATGACCCGCACCCGCCGAATCGCCTCCCGCCTGCGTGACCTGCGCAGCGCCGCGGGAACCCTGCCCGATGCGGTGGTCCTGTTGGACCACTCGCACCACGTGCGCTGGTTCAACCATGCGGCGGAGGAACTGCTCGGGCTGAAACAGGCGCGTGACCGTGGCCGGGTGCTGGCCGACCTGATGCGCAACACCGACCTGTCCGAATGGCTGGCCGACGGCGCGCGCGAACCGCTCAACGACGTAACCGCCCCCGGGCATCCGAACCGTCACGTGACCGCCACGCTGCTGCCCTTCGGGAGCCGCCAGCGCCTGTTGCTGGCACGCGACACCAGCCACCTCACCCGGCTGGAACAGATCCGGCGGGATTTCGTGGCCAACGTGTCGCATGAGTTGCGCACCCCGCTGACGGTGATCCACGGCTACCTGGAACTGCTCGACCCCGAAGACGTGCCTGAGCTTGCCCCGGTCCTGGACGAGATGCGCGCGCAGTCCAAGCGGATGGGCCAGATCGTGGAAGACCTGCTCACGCTGTCGCGGCTGGAAACCCAGGAACACGTCGCCGACGAGCCCGTGGCGATGGCACCCCTGCTGGCCAGCCTGCGCAAGGAGGCCGAGGCGCTGAGCCAGGGTCGCCATACCGTGTCGCTGGACGTGGCCACGGGGCACGACCTGATGGGCTCGCCGAAGGACCTGCACAGCGCGTTTTCCAACCTGGTCAGCAACGCGGTGCGTTACACCCCCACGGGCGGCAAGATCGTCATCCGCTGGGCCGCGGTTGAGGAAGGGGCGCGATTCTCGGTGCAGGATTCCGGCTTCGGCATTCCCGCCTCGCATATCGCCCGGCTGACCGAGCGGTTCTATCGCGTATCGTCCAGCCGCTCGCGCGACTCCGGCGGCACCGGCCTGGGCCTGTCCATCGTCAAGCACGTGCTGAACCTGCACCAGGCACGGCTGGTGATCGAGAGCGAACCCGGCAAGGGCTCCACCTTCGCCTGTGTCTTCGGCAGCGAACGCCTGGCCGATGCGGCCCGGCTACACGAAGCCGCCGGCCTGCACGGCTGATTCGTGGCCGGCACGCGACGGCGGGTTGCTGCGACGCCGCTTTCCGGCATGATCGTCCATGCGCCACCATCGGACGTCATGAAAGGACCAGCGGAACGAATGAGCGAACCCGTCGACCTCGGTCACCCCGACCTCTACATCAACCGTGAACTGGCGGCGCTGGAATTCAACTTCCGTGTACTGGCGCAGGCCCGCGATCCCGATGTCCCGGCGCTGGAGCGCCTGCGCTACCTGACCATCGTCAGCAACAACCTCGACGAATACTTCGAGGTGCGCGTGGCCGTGCTCAAGCACAAGCATGCCCTGGGCGCGGCGTTACCGGGAGCCGACGGGCTGTCTTCGGCGGAGGTCCTCAGTCGTATCCGCCAGCGCACGCTGGAACTGGTGGGCGAGCTCTACATCATCTGGCACGAGGAACTGCTGCCCACGCTGGAACGGGAGGGCATCCGTTTCCTGACCCGCGAAGCGTGGAGCGATCGCCAGCGCCGCTGGCTGCAGGGCTATTTCCAGAACGAGATCATGCCGGTGCTGTCGCCGCTGGGCCTCGATCCGGCCCACCCGTTCCCGCGTATCCTCAACAAGACGCTCAACCTCGCCGTGGTGCTCGAAGGCCGCGACGCGTTCGGTCGCGAGGGCCACATGGCGCTGGTCCGCGCGCCGCGCTCGCTGCCGCGCATCATCCACGTACCCGGCGAAGTGGACGGCAACGACGGCGACTTCGTGTTCCTGGCCGAAGTGCTGCAGGCGTTCGCGGACGAGATCTTCCCCGGCTTCCGCGTCTGCGCGGCCTACCAGTTCCGCGTCACCCGCAACAGCGAACTGGTGGTGGAGGAAGCCGAGGTGGAGAACCTCGCCCGCGCGCTGAGCGAGGAGCTGGTCGGCCGTGGCTACGCGCGCCCGGTGCGCCTGGAAGTGGGTGCGGACTGCCCGCGTGCGATCACCGAGATGCTGGTGGCCAACTTCCAGCTGGAAGACGCCGACGTCTACCGCTGCGACGGCCCGGTCAACATCATCCGCTCGGGCCTGATCTACGACCAGGTGGACCGCCCGGACCTGAAATTCCCGCGGTTCACACCCCGCCTTTCCCCGGCGTTCGGCAAGGGCGTCAACGAATTCGACGTGCTGGGCGCGCGCGACGTGCTGCTGCACCACCCGTACGAATCCTTCGTCTCCGTGATCGAGCTGCTGCGCCGCGCGTCGACGGACCCGGGCGTGCTGGCGATCAAGCAGACCCTCTACCGCGCGGGCAAGGATTCCCCGCTGGTCGATCTGTTGGTGGAAGCGGCGCGTAACGGCAAGGACGTCACGGTGGTGATCGAGTTGCGCGCCCGGTTCGACGAGGAAGCCAACATCGGCCTGGCCACGCGCCTGCAGGAGGCCGGCGTGCAGGTGGTCTACGGCGTGGTCGGCTACAAGACCCACGCCAAGATGCTGCTGATCGTGCGTCGCGAAGCCGGCGGGCTGCGCCGCTACGTGCACCTGTCCACGGGCAACTACCACCAGGGCAACAGCCGAGGCTACACCGACATCGGCCTGATGACCTCCAACGCGGATATCGGCGAGGACATCCACAAGGTGTTCCAGCAGCTGTCCGGCCTGGGCCCGATGATCCAGCTGAAGCGCCTGCTGCATTCGCCGTTCACCCTCTACAGCAGCGTGATGGGCAAGATCGAACGCGAGATCGAGCACGCGCGAAACGGCCGACCCGCGCGCATCGTCGCCAAGCTCAATGCGCTCAACGAGGCGCACGTGGTGGAAGCCCTCTACCGCGCCTCCATGGCCGGCGTCAGCATCGACCTGATCATTCGTGGCGCCTGCACCCTTCGCCCGGGCATCCCGGGCGTGTCGGACAACATCCGCGTGCGCTCGATCATCGGCCGCTTCCTCGAGCACAGCCGCGTCTACTGGTTCGGCAACGACGGCGCGCCGGAACTGTACTGCGCCAGCGCCGACTGGATGGAGCGCAACCTGATGCGCCGCATCGAGGTGGCCGTGCCGATCCTCGATACGGAACTGGCCGCCCGGGTCTACGGCGAAACCCTGGAAAACTACCTGCGCGACAACACGCAGGCATGGCTGCTGGGCGCGGATGGCCGCTACACGCGCAACCAGCCCGCCATGGGCGAGGCACCGCACAGCGCACAGCAGGCGCTGCTCTCGGCGTATTGCGGGTGACCCGTCGCGTCCTGTTCCTGTCGGTCTCCGCCGGCGCCGGGCATGTGCGTGCCGCGGAGGCACTGGAGGCCACGGTGGCGGCGCTGGCCGCTGAAGGCCACGACGTGGAGGCGAAGCACCTGGACGTGATGCACTACGTGCCCGCCACGTTCCGGCGCATCTATGCCGACTTCTACCTCAGCCTGATCACGCGCTATCCGCGGCTGTGGGGCATGCTCTATCGCATCACCGACGACACCCATCCGGATGCCGTGACCGCGCGCATGCGGCGCACCATCGAGCGCCTGAACACGCGGCGCCTGCGCACGGCGATCACCGCGTTCGCGCCGGATGCCATCGTCTGCACGCATTTCCTGCCGGCCGAGATGCTGGCCCGGCAGATCCGCAAGGGCCGCATCGCTACCCCGGTGTGGCTGCAGGTCACCGACTTCGACCTGCACCGCCTGTGGGTGGTGCACGGCATGGCCGGTTACTTCGCGGCCAGTCCGGAGATCGCCCACCGCATGCGAGCCGTGGGCCTGCCGGCCGACCGCGTCCATGCCACCGGCATCCCGCTGATGCCGGCCTTTGCCGGTCCACACGATCGCCAGGCACTGGCCGCCGGCTTCGGCCTGGATCCGTCGCGCCCCAGCTTCCTCGTGATGGGCGGCGGCGCCGGGGTGGGCGAACTGGATCAGTTGGCCGACACGCTGCTGGCCGCCGGCGGCGACTTCCAGCTGGTGGTGCTCGCGGGACGCAATGCCGCCATGCTGGAGCGACTACGCGCCCTGGCCGCGACGCGACATGCAGGCCGCCTGTTCCCCCTGGGCTTCACGCGTCGTGTCGACGAGGTCATGGCCTGCTGCGACCTGGCCATCACCAAGCCGGGCGGCCTGACCGCCTCGGAGTGCCTGGCGATGGGCCTGCCCATGATCGTCAACGCCCCCATACCGGGCCAGGAAGAACGCAATGCCGACTACCTGCTGGAACAGGGCGCCGCGTGGAAGGCGATCGACGCCGTGGCCCTGGCCTGGCGCGTCGACGTGCTGCGCGACGCACCCGATCTGCTTGCCACCATGGCCTCCCGCGCCCGTGCCATCGGGCGGCCCCATGCGGCACGCGACGTGATCGCCCGAGTGCTCGACCTGCGGGGCACCGCATGATCCATGCCCCGGGACGACGCGCGCTGGCGGTGCTCGCCACCGCAGCCTTCACCCTGCTGCTGGCCTTCCTGTTCGCGCATGTGGAGATCGAGATCGAGGGCGCGCATGGCTGGGCGACCAGCCTGCCCACCTGGCGGATCGAACACCACTGGCTGCTCGACCTGTTCTGGGGCGGTCGCGCCATGACCGGCTACCACGCCTACGTGTTTCCGTTCATCGCGCTGTTTTTCCATTTCCCGATGGTGTTCCAGGGCTACTGGAGCTGGCGCGCGCAGGTACGGACGATCGCCTGCATCATGCTGTTCTGGGTCGTGGAAGACGGCCTGTGGTTCGTGCTGAACCCCGCCTTCGGGCTGGCGCGTTTCGACCCCGTCGACGTGCCCTGGCATCGCCACTGGTGGGGCCCGGCGCCCGCCGATTACTGGGTGTTCGGCTTCCTGTGCGTCGTGCTTTTCGTGCTGTCCGCGCTGCCCAAACCGCAGCGTGCGCCTACCCCACGCTGACGGACCGTGCCAGAATCCGTCGATACGTTGCTGCGGACATCCCTTTTGGCATCTACAGGCAAATCGCAGATCAACGACGGTGAATTCCTCGCCGCGGTCGATCTGGGCTCCAACAGCTTCCATATGGTGGTGGCCCGCTACGAGCACGGCGAGCCCCGCGTGATCGACCGCCTGCGCGACTCGGTGCGCATGGCGATCGGCCTGCGACCGGACGGCACGCTGGACGCCGGCCATCGCGCCGCGGCGCTGGCCAGCCTGGCGCGGTTCGGCCAGCGCATCGCCGGCATTCCCGCCCTGCACGTCCGCGCGGTGGCGACCAACACCGTACGCCGGCTGGCCTCCCCGCATGCCTTCCTGTCCGCGGCGGAAGCGGCGCTGGGGCATCCGGTCGAGATCGTGTCGGGCCGCGAGGAAGGCCGCCTGATCTTCCTCGGTGCCGCCCACGACCTGCCGGCCTCGCGTGACCATCGCCTGGTGATCGACATCGGCGGCGGCAGCACGGAGTTCATCATCGGCCGCGGCACGTCGCCGCTGCTA
Organism: Luteibacter sp. 9135; assembly: GCF_000745005.1. NCBI lineage: Bacteria > Pseudomonadati > Pseudomonadota > Gammaproteobacteria > Lysobacterales > Rhodanobacteraceae > Luteibacter > Luteibacter sp. 9135. The sequence goes on from NZ_JQNB01000001.1 coordinate 4,161,862, forward strand.
ACGGAAAGCGTGCAGGTGGGCTGCATCGCCAGCACCCTGCGGTTCTTCCCGGGCGGCAAGATCACCCGCAAGCGCTGGCTCCGCGCGCGCCGCGAGATCGGCGTGCTGCTGCAGCAGTTCTCCGAGGATTACCGGGAAGCCGGCTGGGCGGATGCCTACGGCTCCTCGGGCACCTCCAAGGCCATCGGCGCCGTGGTCCGCGCGATGAAGCTCTCCGACGACGGCATCACCCCGGAAGCGTTGGCCGCGGTGCGCGAGGCCCTGATCGAGCAGGGTGCGTCCGGCGGCGCGCTCAAGCTGCCGGGGCTGCCCGAGGATCGCGCCGAAGTCTTCGCCGGTGGCGTCGCCATCTACGAGGCCGCCTTCGAGGCGCTGGGCATCGAACGCCTGCGCGTGTCGGAAAGCTCGATGCGCGAAGGCCTGCTGTGGGACCTGATCGGCCGCTCGGCCGGCACCGACCCGCGCATGGCCAGCATCGACGCGCTGGCCGCACGCTACGGCGTGGACCGCGCGCAGTCACGGCGCGTCGAGACTACGGCGCTGGGCCTGTTCGACCAGCTGGCCAAGGTGTGGAAACTGGACGACGACGGCCGCGAGTGGCTGTCGTGGGCCGCGCGCGTGCACGAACTGGGTCTTGCCATCGCGCACAGCCAGCACCAGCGACACGGCGCCTATATCCTGCGCCATGCTGACTTGGCGGGTTTCTCGCGCCAGGAGCAACAGCTGCTGGCGGCGATCGTCGAATCGCATCGACGCAAGCCGGAAAAATCCGTCATCGCTGCGCTTCCCGTGCGTTACCGCATGCTGGCCCGGCATATCACCGCCATCCTGCGCCTGGGCGTGCTGTTCCGTCGTGCGCGCCGTGCCGAGGCGCTGCCACGCATCCGTGCCGTCGCCACGCGCCAGCGCCTGCGCCTCACCCTGCCCGCCGACTGGCTGGACCAGCACCCGCTGACCGAGGCCGACCTCGACCAGGAGCGCGAACCGCTGGCCGAGCTGGGCCTGGAGCTGGAAATCGTGACCGAATGAGCGCAATCGCCCCCGTGCGCGCGAACGCTTTCGCGAAGGGGCGTATCATCGGTGACCTGTTCCGCCGCCGCGATCGGTCACCCATGTTCAAAGCCGTCCTTGCCAGCGTCCTGCTCGCCCTGCCCCTTGGCGCCCTGGCCCAGCAACCCGCGAAACCCACGGCCCCGGCCACCGGTGCCGCGGAGCATCCCCGGGTGGTGATGCACACCACGCAGGGCGATTTCACCTTGGAGCTGTACCCGGAAAAGGCACCCAAGAGCGTTGCCAACTTCCTCCAGTACGTGCGTGACGGTTTCTACGACGGCACGGTGTTCCATCGCGTGGTCGACGGCTACCTGGTGCAGGGCGGCCTGTACGGCCGCGACCTCACCCAGCGCCGCACGCGCGCCGCCATTCCCAGCGAGGCGGACAACGGTCTGTCCAACCTCCGCGGCACGGTGGCCGTGGCCCGTGGTGCCGACGCCAACTCCGGCACGTCGCAGTTCTTCGTCAACCTGGTCGACAACCGCCGGCTGGACTACGTCAGCAACCAGAGCGGCCTCACCTGGGGTTTTGCCGTGTTCGGCAAGATCGTCTCGGGCATGGACGTGGTGGACAAGATCGCCGCCCTGCCCACGCGTGCCCAGGGGCCGTTCGTCGGCGATGTCCCCAACCCGCTGGTGATCATCGATTCGGCCAGCGTGGTCGGCGAGGAAAAGGCCGCTCCGGCCCACGCGTCCTCTGCGGCCGCCGCAACGCCGGCAGCCGCCAAGAGCAACGCGGCTCCGGCCAAACCAGCCACGAAGAAGGCCGACAAGAAGGCCGCGACGCCGAAGGCCGCATGAGCACGCTGTTCATCGCGGACCTGCATCTGGACGATGAACGGCCCGCCATCACCACGCTTTTCGAGCAGTTCCTCGCCTCCGATGAAGCACGCACCGCTTCGGCGTTCTACATCCTGGGCGACCTGGTCGAAGCGTGGATCGGCGACGACGACGATGCCGAACTGCCGACCCGCATCGCCATCGCCACGCGTCGCCTGAGCGACGCCGGCGTGCCGGTGTACTTCATGGCCGGCAACCGCGACTTCCTGCTGGGCGACGCCTTTGCCGAGCGTGCCGGCCTGACCCTGCTGGACGACGGCACGGTACACGACATCGAAGGCGTGCCGACGCTACTGATGCATGGCGACGTGCTGTGCACCGACGACGTGGCGTACCAGACCGTGCGTGCGCAGGTACGCACGCCCGCCTGGAAGGCGCAGATCCTGTCGATGCCGCTGGAGGCGCGCCGCGCGTTCGCCGCCAAGGCGCGCAGCGACAGCAAGTCGCACACAGGGCGCACCGACGAGACCATCATGGACGTGAACCAGGCCGCCGTCGAAACCGCGATGCGCAGCGCTGGCGTGCAGCGCCTGGTGCATGGGCATACCCACCGCCCCGCCATCCACACCTTCGACCTCGACGGCCGTCCGGCCCGGCGCATCGTGCTGGGCGACTGGTACGACCAGGGCTCGGTGCTGACCATCGACGCCACCGACGCGCAGCTCCGCGGATTCCACAACGCACACGTGTGAACGCACTGATGAGATCGCGCACATCGCGCGAACATACACACGCGCATGCGACCGCGCCTATCGCGCGCACATACATACGCGCATGCGACCGCGCCTATGTAGGAGCGCACGATGTGCGCGACATCTGTTGAGGCCAAGCGCCCGGATTCACGCGCCAGCCCCAGGTCATCGCGAGAAGATGTCGCGCACGTGCGTGCGCTCCTACCGGGATCAAACGGCGGGGCGGTTGTCCAGGGTGGCGAGCCAGCTGAGTTCGCTTTCGGAGAAACCGGCGGCGCGGCGGGCGTCGAGGTTGAACGGGCCACGCAGCGAGCCATTCATGTAGTCGTCGAGCAGACGGGCGAAGGTGGCTTCAGGGTCGATGCCGTCGCGCGCGCAGCACCAGTGGAACCAGCGCGTGCCGGCGGCCACATGGGCCACCTCCTCACGCAGGATCACGTTCAGGATGGCCACCGTACGATCGTCCTGCTGGCGGCGCAGGCGCTCCATCATGCCGGGCGTGACATCCAGCCCGCGCGCCTCGAGCACGCGCGGCACCAGCGCCATCCGTGCCGTGTCGCTGTGCGCCGTCTTCTCGGCCATCTCCCACAGGCCGTTGTGCGCGTCGAAATCGCCGTAGGCATGCCCCAGTTCGGCCAGCCGGCCTGACAGCATCATGAAATGCCGCGCCTCGTCGTTGGCACAGGCGGCCCAGTCCCGGTAATACGCATCGGGCTTGCCACGGAAACGATAGACCGCATCCCAGGCCAGGTCGATCGCGTTGAATTCGATATGCGCGATGGCGTGGATCAGCGCGGCGCGGCCCTCCGGCGAACCGAGCCCGCGTTGCGACAACGCACGCGGCGACACCAGCCGTGGACGATCGGGTCGCCCGGGTAGCCCGATCGGCCGCGGCGGCGGTGAGGCCGAGTCGGGTCGAAGGTCGCCACTTTCCAGCGCGGCGAAGGTCGCAAAGCTCAGGCGTACCTTCTCCGCGGGATCGGTGGCGGCGAGGCAGCGCCCCGCCGCAGCGTGGAGATCGTGCACGTCGGACATGACGTCAGCCGGAGGGCATCGAGGCGCCGCCGGCGATCAGGCGCTGCGGCGTTCGTGCTTCGCGGAATCCGAGCGCATCGCTTCCTGCTGTTCCAGGAAACCGGCGTCCACGCCCGTGACGTACTCACCGGAGAAGCACGAGGTATCGAACTGCTTGAGGTCCTCGTTGCCGTCGTTGACCGCCCAGATCAGGTCTTCCAGATCCTGGTAGATCAGCCAGTCGGCACCCAGCGCCTTCTCCACTTCCTCCACTGTGCGACCGGCGGCGATCAGCTCGGAGGCGGCCGGCATGTCGATGCCGTAGATGTTCGGGTAGCGCACCGGCGGCGCGGCGGAGGCGAAATAGACGTTCCTTGCGCCAGCGTCGCGGGCCATCTGGATGATCTGGCGCGAGGTGGTGCCACGAACGATGGAGTCGTCCACCAGCAACACGTTCTTCTTGCGGAATTCCAGCTCGACGGTGTTGAGCTTGCGGCGGACCGATTTCACGCGCTCGCCCTGCCCCGGCATGATGAACGTGCGACCGATGTAGTGATTCTTGACCAGGCCTTCGCGCATGGGCACGCCCAGCGCCTGCGCCAGCGAACTGGCGGCGGTGCGCGAGGTGTCGGGAATGGGGATGACCGCGTCGATGCCGTGATCGGGGCCGCGCTCGCGGAGGATCTTCTCGGCAAGCTTCTCGCCCATGCGCAGGCGGGCCTTGTACACCGACACGTCCTCGATCATCGAATCCGGACGCGCCAGGTACACGTATTCGAAGATGCACGGCGCGTGCACCGCGTTCTCGGCGCAGCGACGGGCATGCAACTCGCCGCCCTCGGTGATGATGACCGCCTCGCCCGGTTCGATGTCGCGCACGCGCTTGAAGCCGAGCACGTCCAGCGCCACCGATTCGGAGGCCACGGCGTATTCGCGGCCTTCGGGCGAAACACGCTCGCCGAGCACCAGCGGACGGATGCCGTTCGGATCGCGGAAGGCGATCAGCCCATAGCCCAGCACCAACGCGATGCAGGCATAACCGCCGCGCGCACGCGCATGCACGTTGCCGATCGCCTTGAACACGTGCTCCGGCGTCAGTGCCCCGCGATCGTCCACCTGCAACTCGTGCGCGAGGACGTTCAGCAGCACCTCGGAGTCGGAGTCGGTGTCGATATGGCGACGATCGTCCTCGAACATTTCCTTGCGCAGCGCCTCGGTGTTGACCAGGTTGCCGTTGTGCGCAAAGGCGATGCCGTAGGGCGAGTTGACGTAGAAGGGCTGGGCTTCTTCCGTGCCCTCCGAGCCTGCCGTGGGGTAGCGGCAATGGCCAATGCCGATGCGGCCGCGCAAGCGGCTGACGCCAGCCGAGTTGAAGACGTCGCGAACCAGGCCGTTACCCTTGTGCAGGCGCAGCCGCGCACCATCCACGGTAGCGATGCCGGCGGCATCCTGACCGCGATGTTGCAGGACGGTCAGGCCGTCATACAGGGCCGATGCCACTTCCGTGGTACCGACGATGCCGATGATTCCGCACATGGTGTTGCCTTCTACTGATGGGCCGACGTGGTCGCGGCGGCAGGATGAGCATTATCGCTCTTCGGCGCCTGCCCTGGCATGGTGAGGTCGCGAAGTTTCATCAGGTCGGCCCCGCTGGGCATCGACATGTTGGGCATTTTCATCTCCTGCAGCGCCGCGGGCGGATGCAGGTACTGACGCACGTTGCCGGGCACCTGCTGGCCCAGCCAGGCGGCTGGCGCGGCGAACTGCGGCAGCAGGGCGGATTCACGCCAGATCGGCTCGTTGGGCAACGGCGTGAAGCCCATGGCGAACACCACCAGACTGACGATGAGGATGCCACGCAGCGCGCCGAAGGCCATGCCGAAGAGGCGATCCGGCCCGCCAACGCCCGTGCTGGCCACCAGACGGGAGATCATGAAGCGGAACAGGCCACCGATCAGCAGCACACCCATGAAGCAGACGCCATAGCCGATGCCGATGCGCGCCATGGGCAGCGAGATGCTGCCCTCCAGGCGCTGCGCGATCAGCGGACCGAACGTCCAGGCGGCCCAGAAGGCGCAGACCCACACCACCACCGACAACACTTCGGAAATGAGGCCGCGCACCAGGCCGATCAAGGCCGAGATGAACAGCACGCCCATGATGACGTAGTCCACCCAGCTCATGACGCGCCCCCTGGTGTCGTGGTCATGGGAGCGTTACGGGGCCGACACCACGACGCCGTCGAGGCCGACCTTGGCCTTGATCTGGTCTTTCAGGCGCGTCGCGTCGTCGCGCTGGGTCTGCGGGCCGGCACGCACGCGCCACAGCTTGGCCCCCGAGGAGGCGACGACCGTATCGACATAGCCGGCGATGCCCGCGCCACGCAATTTATCGCGCAGACGCGTGGCTTCCGCCTCGCTGCTGACCGCGGCCACCTGGACGGCGAAGCCACCGGCGCGCGGCGAGGCGGCGGGAACCGCGGCGGCCGTCGGCGCGGCCGCCGCAGCCTGCGTGGGCGTGGGCGTGGGCGCAGCCCGCGCCGGCGCAGGCGCATCGGCGGTCTGGGTCTCCGGTCGGGACGACAGCGAGGCCGGCGCGCCCGGCGCCGCGGCAGTGATCTTCAACCGGGCGGCTTCCGCGGCGGCGCGCGTCTCGAACGGCCCGGCGGTAACGCGGGTGAGCGACTTGCCCGCCTGGTTGGTCGCGGCGGTGCTGACGGGATAGCCGAGGGCCTTCACCTTCTGCACGAGGGCATCGGCCTTGCTGCGGTCGGCGTAGGCGCTCAGGTTGATGCTGTAGCTGCCGCGACCGGCCGTACCTGTGGGCAGGGCCTCCGCGGCGGCGGCCTTGGGCTCGGCGGCGGGCACGGCAACCGCCTTGGGCGGCTTGGCCGTGGCGACAGCAGCCGCCGGCGTGGCCGGCGCGGCGGCCTTGGGCGACGCCGGCGCATTGGCGAAATCTTCCGGCAGGGCGTCGGCCGGCTTGCGCGAGGCGATGTCCACCGAGGCGAGCTTGCTGCCACCACCGGGCGTGACCGTGGCCGGCGGCGAAGCAGGCGCCTGGACCGGCTGCGCACCGCCGTTGGCAGGCGTCGTACCGGCTACCTGCGCCGCACCGTTGGCCGCGGCGGGCGAACCGCCGGGGGCCACATCGAGCGTACGGGTTTGCAGTTCGCGATCGGGCGCGGGCGGAATCTCCAGGCTGACCGTCTGGTCGGCGTCCGATTTCGGCGGCGCGCTGGAGAACATCATGGGCACGAACAGGACCAGCAACGCGATCAGTACCGCGGCACCCAGCAAGCGTGTTTTCAAGGAAGGCTCCATACGACCAGCGCAAAGCGAATCGAGCCGATTATAGCCGGCAAAGGGGTGGCCCCGACGCCCCGGGCGCCGGGGCGTTCACGTCGTAGCGGCCAGTGCCGCGCTGGCGACGAAGAACGAGCCGAACAGCAGGACGGTGTCGCCCTCCCCGGCCGCGGAACGCGCCCCGGCCCAGGCACTGGCGACATCGTCGAACACCGCGTGCGCGGCATGCGGCAGGACCACCGCGAGGCTGTCCGCCAGAGCCGGCCCGGCAAGGCCCCGGGGCGTGTCGCCGTCCAGGCCGGCGAGGTACCAGTGATCGACGCGGTCGCCCAGGGCGGCCATCACGCCCTTCGTGTCCTTGTCGGACAAGGCGCCGTACACGGCCAGCAGGCGTCCGTCGCGGTGCTCCGCATCGATCCAGGCGGCCAGGGCGCGCGCCGCCTGGGGGTTGTGCCCCACGTCCACGACGGTCGTTGGATGCTCGCCGATGCGTTGCAGGCGGCCCGGCACCCGTACCGCGGCCAGCGCATGGCGGAGCGCGGCGGTCGGCACGACCACCCGCGGGACCAAAGCATGAACGGCGGCGATGGCGGTGGCTGCATTGTCGAGCTGCACCGGTGCATCCAGGGCCGGCAACGGCAACGCATGCCGCGTGCCGTCGGCGTGCACCCAGGTCCACGCGGCGTCGCCATCGCCACCTGCCGGCTCGACGCGGTAGTCGATGCCCGCGCGGACGAGGCGTGCGCCGTGTGCCGCCAGCGCCGTGAGCAGGCCGTCCGGCGGCTGCCGCTCGCCGACGATCGCCGGTCGGCCGGGCCGTGCGATGCCGGCCTTCTCGCGACCGATACTGTCGCGGTCGCCACCCAGCCAGTCCTGGTGATCGAGGTCGATCGTAGTGATGACGGCCACATCGGCGTCCACCAGGTTCACGGCATCCAGCCGGCCGCCCAGGCCCACCTCGAGGATGGCCACGTCCAGCGACGCGCGGGACATGAGGTCGATGGCCGCCAGCGTGCCGAACTCGAAATAGGTCTGCGCGATATCGCCACGCGCCCGCTCGATCCGTTCGAACGACGCCACCAGGGCGGCGTCGTCGGCATCGCGGCCGTCGAGGCGGATGCGCTCGTTGTAGCGCACCAGGTGCGGCGAGGTGTAGCAACCGACACGGTAGCCGGCGGCACGCAGCATCCCCTCGACCAGGGCGACGGTGGAACCCTTGCCGTTGGTGCCGCCCACGGTGACCACGAGCGGCGCGGGACGTGGCGCGCCCATGGCCGTCCATACGGCACGGACGCGATCCAGCCCCAGTGCGATGTCACGGGGATGCGTGCGCTCCTGGTAGGCCAGCCAGTCGGACAACGAGCGCGTCATGGGGAAAACCACGGTGACATGGAGCGGAAAGCCCGATGAAAGAGGCGTGCAGCTTAATGCTCCGGACGGTCGCGTGCACCCTTGCGGCCCTGGCACACGCGAAGGTACGCAGCATGTTCGCGCTCTGGTCTGCACTGGTCGAGGGCACACGCGCCCATGCGATCGTTCCCCTCCTGGCCTTCCTCCACCTGGACGGACTGGCCGGCGACCCGCGGGAGATCGCCGAGGCGATCCTCATCTCGCTGCTGCAGGTGGCGATCATCGGTTTCCTGTTCCGCCCGCTGGAGTCGATGATTCCCGCGGAACGCTGGCCGGACCGCCGCCTCACGCGCGTGGACCGCCAATACACGCTGATGATGCTGCTGGGCATCTTTCCGATGTTCAGCTACCTCGTGCTCACCCCGATCGGCAACTACTTCGGCGGCACGGGCAACGAGGCGGGCAGCGACGATTCGCTGCTGGGCATCACGCACTGGATTCCCGCGCTGGCCGGGCATCCGCTGGCGCTGTTCGTCGTCTATTACCTCATCTACGACCTGGTGTACTACTGGATGCACCGCCTGCAGCACGCCCTGCCCTGGTGGTGGGCGTTGCACAGCATGCACCACAGCACCCGGCAGATGAGTTGCTGGACGAACGATCGGGGCAGCCTGGTGGACGGTTTCCTGCAGTCGATGGTGCTGGCCGGCGTGGGGCTGGTCATCGGCGTCGAGCCCACCGACTTCGCGTGGCTGATGCTGCTCGGCGAACTGGTGCAGAACTTCTCCCACGCCAACGTCCGCGTGCGCTTCGGCCCCGTCCTCGACCGCCTACTGGTCTCGCCCGTGTTCCACCGACTGCACCACATGCGCGTGGACCCGGACCGTCCCACCCTGCACAACTGCAACTTCGGCCAGGTGTTCTCGATCTGGGACGTGGTGTTCGGCACCGCCCTGTACGGCGAGCCCATCCGTCCCACAGGCGTGGGCGATCCCATGGTGGACGCCGACAACGACAAGGGCCTGGTCGGCCTGCACTGGAACGCCTTCCGCCGCTTCTGGGGCGCCGTCCGATGCCGCGCCGGCTGGCGCCTGGGCGACGTGGCCTTCGGCGAAGACTACCGCCCCATATCCGTCAAGGACCTCGACCTCCACGCCCTGGAAACCCGCCACGACACCCCTGCCCGGTAAGAGCGCACGATGTGCGCGAAAAAAACGCCAGCTGCAAGGCTGGCGTTTTTCACCTCATCTCACCGAAGCAAGATCAGCAACCCGCCTCACCCCCGAACGGGTCGTCCAGGATGATCGTGTCGTCACGATCCGCACCGGTCGCCACCAGCGCCAGCTTACAGCCGGAGAGTTCCTCGACCGCACGCAGGTAAGCGCGCGCCGCGGGCGGCAGCTTGTTCCAGTCGCGGATGCCCGCGGTGGATTCTTCCCAGCCCGGAAACTCCAGGTACACCGGCTTGCACTCGTCCCAGCCATCGGCGTCCAGCGGAGCCAGCTCGCGACGCTTGCCGCGGTATTCGTACGCGATGCAGACCTTGATGCTTTCCAGGCCGTCGAGTACGTCGAGCTTGGTGATGGCCAGGCCATCGATGCCGTTGATCTGCACGGCACGCTTCAGCGCGACCAGGTCGATCCAGCCACAGCGGCGCGGACGGCCCGTGCTGGCACCGAACTCGTTGCCCTTCTTGCGCAGCAGTTCGCCCATGTCGTCGTTGAGCTCGGTCGGGAACGGACCGCCGCCGACGCGCGTGGCGTAAGCCTTGCAGATGCCCAGCACGTAGTCGATGTCACGCGCGCCGACACCGGTGCCGGCCAGTGCGCCGCCGACGGTGGTGTTGGATGAGGTGACGTACGGGTAGGTGCCGTGGTCGATATCGAGCAGCGCGCCCTGCGCGCCTTCGAACAGGATGTTGCCACCGTCGCGGCGCACGTCGTGCAGGATGGTGGCGACATCGTCGACCATCGGGCGCAGGTATTCGCCCCAGGTCAGCGCTTCGTCGAGGACGGTCTGGTAATCGACCGGCTCGGCCTTCAGCCACTGCGTCAGCACGAAGTTGTGGTAATCCACCGCGGCCTTCACCTTTTCAGGCAGCTCATGCGGGTACATGAGGTCGGCGACGCGGATGGAACGACGAGCGACCTTGTCCTCGTACGCCGGGCCGATGCCGCGGCCGGTGGTACCGATGGCCTTGGCGCCGGAAGCCACTTCGCGCGCCTTATCGACTGCGATGTGGTACGGCATGATCAGCGGCGTGGCCGGCGAGATCTTCAGGCGCGGACGCACGTCGACGCCCTGGGCTTCCAGCTCGGCGACTTCGCTCATCAGCGCGGCCGGCGACAGCACCACGCCGTTGCCGATCAGGCAGAGCGCGTCGTCGCGCAGGATGCCCGAGGGGATGAGGTGCAGGACGGTTTTCTTGCCCTTGATAACCAGCGTATGACCGGCGTTATGGCCACCCTGGAAACGTGCGACGGCACCGACGCGCTCGGTAAGAAGATCGACGATCTTGCCCTTGCCCTCGTCGCCCCATTGCGCGCCCAGAATTACGACTGACTTACCCATGTTGACGGTTCTCTTTGGTGGCGTTGCCCGAACGGGCGATGTGGATAGGGATCAGCGCTGACGACCGGGGCCGTCGTTGAGATAGCGCAGGAATTCGGAATCGGGCTTTAGGACCAGCACGCCCTTGCCGTCGGCGAACGACTTGCGATACGCCGCCATGCTGCGATAGAAGGCGAAGAACTCCGGATCCTGGCTGTAGGCCTGGGCGTAGATGGCGGCCGCCTGGGCATCGCCGTCTCCCTTGACCTTGGTGGCGTCGCGCTCGGCGTCCGCCAGCAACACCGATTTCTGCCGATCGGCATCGGCGCGGATCTTGGCCGCGCTTTCCTGGCCGGTATAGCGCAGTTCGTTGGCCAGCTGCAGGCGCTCGGCACGCATGCGCTTGTAGACCGACCCGCTGACCTCGTCCGGCAGGTCGATGCGCTTGATGCGTACATCGACCACGGCGATGCCGAGGTTCTTGCGGGCGGCGGCGTCGGTGTCCTTGCGAACCTGGCCGGTGATGTCCTCGCGGCCGCCGGCGATCAGGTCTTCCAGCTTGCGCGAGTTGAACTCGTGGCGCAGGGCGTCCTTCACGATGGGGGTCAGGCGCTGGATCGCCTGGGTGTCCTCGCCCGACGTGGCGCGATAAAACGCCGCGTTGTCGGCGATGCGCCACTTCACGTAGAAATCGACGTTGACGCTTTTCTTCTCGAGCGTGAAATAGCGCTCGGGCTGGGCGTCGAGGCCGAGGATACGGTTGTCGAAGCGCATCACCTGCTGCACGACCGGGATCTTGAAGTGCAGGCCGGGCTGGTAGTCGGCACGGACGATGCGGCCAAATTGCAGCAGCAAGGCGTTCTCGCCTTCCTTGACCACGAAGACGCTGTTGAGGCCGAGCAGGACGACGAGAAGGACGATGAGGCCGGAAACGATCTTCACTGGGCGCTCCCCTGCGGCGGGTTCGTGGTCGGGGTGGCATCGGTGGTGGCCGACTGGACCACGGTGCCGACGCCGGGCACGTTACGGACGGCGCTGTCGGGCGAGCCGACCGGCAGCTGGATGATGTTCTTGCCGTTGGTGCCGTCGACGATCTTCGGGTTGTCCGCCATCACTTCCTCGACCGTTTCCAGCCACAGCCGGCGCCGGGTGACCTCGGGCGCGGCGCGGTATTCCTTCAGGAGCAGGTCGAAGCGCTCGGCCTCGCCGTTGGCGCGCGCGATGCGCTCGACGCGATCGCCCTCGGCCACCGCGGCGATCCGGCCGGCGTCACCGCGGGCCAGGGGCACCACGCGGCTCTCGTAGGCGCGGGCGTTGTTTTCTTCGCTCTGCTTGTCTTCGCGCGCGGCGTTGACGTCGTCGAAGGCGTCCTTCACTTCCTTGGGCGGCGAAACGTTCTGGAAGCTGACGCCGGTGACCATGATGCCCGCGTCGTACTTGTCGAGCGTAGCCTGGAGGATGTCGCGGGTCTGCTGCTGCAGGGTTTCCTTGGCGGCGGGCGCGACGCCGGCCACCGGTGCCTGGTCCGGCGCGGGCGTGTCCACGCCCGGCGTGGTCAGGATGTTGTCCATGATGTTGGCGCCCACCACCGATCGCACGGCCGCCTCGGCCGCGTTATGGATGGTGTTTTCCTCACGGTCGGCATTGGAATAGAGGAACTTGCGTGCGTCCGACACCTGGTACTGCACGTTGAAATCGATGGCGATGATGTTCTCGTCGCGGGTGAGCATCGACACGTTGTCGGAGACGGAACGGACCTGGGTGGTCTCGACCTTGGTCACCGTCTCGATCGGGCTGGGCGCCTTGAGGTGAAAGCCCGGCGGCAGGATGCGCGAGAACTGCCCGAAACGCAGCACTACGCCCACCTGGCGGGCGTCGATCACCGTGTAGCTGCTGACCAGCAACCAGGCCACGATGAAGACCAGCACGATGGCGGTGACGCCGCCGCTGCCGGCGCCGAACTTGCCGAAGCGCGCCCTCAGGCTTTTCAGCGCACCGTCGAGGTCAGGTTTGCGCCCACCCGACCGGTTGCGGTTCCAGGGGTCCTTCTGGCCGTTGCCGGGTTCGTTCCAAGCCATGGGCGGCAGTCTCCTTGGGGGACCGTGGTGGGGGCTGCAAAGCCTTCAGCGCGCCCTGGTAGAGGCACGCAAACGCCGTGAATTCTAGCAGATGCGTTCGGGCGGGTGCGGCTCAGAACGCCGGATGGGGCGGATCGATCAGGTCGCGCAGGGCACGCGCATGCTCGTCGTCGCCCAGCAGCGGCGCCAGCACGGATCGTGGCGCGTCGATGTCCAGGTGCCAGCCATGCTCGTCGATGGACTCCCCGGCAATGGCGCCGGCCGCTTTCAGGCGCGCATGCAGGCGGCCTGCCGTGAGCGGAAGCTCAAGGCCCGAGCGGATGCGGTCGCCACCAAGCAACTCGCCCAACGCCTCGCGCAAGCCCTCGACGCCCTGCCCCGTCGCCGCCGACAGCCATACCTGGCGCGGCTTGCCGTCATCGCCGCGGTCGATCCGCGGCTCGACGTCGATCAGGTCGACCTTGTTCATGACCGACAGCTGCGGCACGTCGCCCGCCCCGATCTCGTCGAGCACCTCGTCGACGACACGCCGCAGCAGGTCGCGCTCCTCGTCGGCGGCATCGCTAAGGTGGATCAGCAGGTCCGCGTCGCGCGCCTCGGCCAGCGTGGCGCGGAACGCGGCCACCAGGTCATGCGGGAGCTCGCGGATGAAACCGACGGTGTCCGCGACCACGGCGGGCCCGCAGGACAGCCCGTCGATCTTGCGTACCGTGGGGTCCAGCGTGGCGAACAACTGGTCGGCGGCGTAGACACCGCCGGTGGTGAGCGCATTGAACAGCGTGGACTTGCCTGCATTGGTATAGCCGACCAGTGCCACCCGCGGTACGGTGTTGCGCAGGCGAGAGCGCCGCTGCTGGTCGCGCTGCACCCCGACCTTCTCCAACCGCTTGCTCAGCATCTTCACCCGCTCGGCCAACAGCCGGCGGTCGGTCTCGAGCTGGGTTTCACCCGGGCCACGGTTGCCGATGGCACCGCCGCGCTGGGCATCCAGATGGGTCCAGCCGCGCACCAGGCGCGTCGAAAGGTGCTTGAGCTGGGCCAGTTCGACTTCCAGCTTGCCTTCGTGGGAGCGGGCCCGCTGGGCGAAGATATCGAGGATGAGGCCGGCGCGATCGACCACGCGCGTCTTCAGCTGCTTCTCGAGGTTGCGCTCCTGCACCGGGGTCAGCTCGTGGTCGACCAGCACCACGTCGGCCTCGAGCGCACGCACGGCCTCGGCCACTTCGTCGGCCTTGCCGGTACCGATATAGAAACGGGGGTTCGGTTTCTCGACGCGTGCCGAGATGGTCGCGAGAACCTCGGCGCCTGCGGAGGATACGAGCTCGGCGAACTCTTCGCCGCGCCGGATGGCGTCGCCTTCGCCGCGCGAATGCGGCAGCACGAGCACGGCCCGGTCGCCTTTCTTTTGCCTGTCGAACACTTAGGGGGATGACCTCATCGAAAAGAAGGGGTACGCGTAACCCAAGGATACGCGCACCCGTCCTTACACATATGGGTTGCCGCCGGGGTTCCCTCAACCCTCGACGTCGCCCGTGCCTCCGTCCGCATGGTCGTGGCCGCCGACGCGCACGTTGCGGCTGGGCACCACGGTGGAGATGGCATGCTTGTAGACCATCTGGCTCACCTGGTTGCGCAACAGCACCACGAACTGGTCGAACGACTCGATCGTGCCCTGCAGCTTGATGCCGTTCACCAGGTAAATGGCGACCGGCACGCGCTCGCGCCGCAGCGCATTGAGAAACGGATCCTGCAACGATTGCCCTTTGGACATTTCTTCTTCTCCCCTACGCCTTCGTACGGGACCGGGCAAAAAGAACGCCTTTCGACGCCCCGGTCCAAGTGTCTTGAATCTTAACCGCTTTTAAACGCTGGCTGGAAGCGCCGTACGTCACCGTATCGGCTTTTCCAGGAAGCCTGCCAGCGCCACGTCCGACGCCGGCAGCGGATCCTGCCTATCGGGGTCGAACGTGCGTGCGTCCAGCTCACTGCGCAGCCAGGTGATCTGCCGCTTGGCGAGTTGCCGCGTGGCATAGATACCACGGTCGCGGAAGTTCGTGGCGGTTCCCTGTCCGTCGAGGTATTCCCAGGCCTGCCGGTAGCCGACGGCCCGGATCGCCGGAAGGTCGGCGTGCAGGTTCCCCAGCGCCCGCAGGCGCTGTACCTCGTCGAGGAATCCCTCCGCGATCATGGCCTCGAAGCGCTGCGCGATGCGCGCGTGCAGCAGCGTGCGATCCGCCGGCAGCAGGGCAAGCTTGAGCACCCGCCAAGGGAACCGCTGGCGCTGACCTTGCTGTTGCAGCTCGGTCAGGGTGCGGCCGCTCAGCGCCATCACTTCCAGCGCCCGCTGGATCCGCTGGGCATCGCCGGGCCGGATTCGTGCACCGGCCACGGGATCGCGCGCCGCCATGCGCGCGTGCAGCGCGGCCCAACCGATGCGTGCCGCCTCGGCGCCGATGCGCTCGCGCAGCGCCGGATCGGCCTCGGGCAGGTCGGACAGGCCCTGCTGCAAGGCCCGGAAATACAGCCCCGTGCCTCCGACCAGCAAGGGCACCCTGCCCGCGTCGTGCTGGCGGGCCATCGCCGCCAGCGCATCCGTGCGGAAATCCGCGGCCGAGTAAGGGTGTGCGGGATCGCGTATGTCCACCAGTTCGTGCGGGTAGCGCGCCAGCGTGGCGGCATCGGGCTTGGCCGAACCGATGTCCAGCCCGCGATAGACCAGCGCGGAATCCACGCTGATCAGGCCCAGCGGATAACGGTCGGCCAGCGCGCAGGCAAGCGCCGTCTTACCCGAGGCCGTGGGGCCCATCAGGAAGATGGCGAGGGGACGGGTATCCAGGGTCATGCGCGCGTCGGTCGGTCAAACGACCGCAAGGGTAACGCAGGCGGACATACCGATGGCGTCCACCCTTACCCAAGCAGACATTCCGCCATGAGAAGCGGGAACAACCTGCATGACCTTATGGCTGGCGTCGGGTAACCTCATCGCTCACTGATGTGATCAAGAAGTAAGCAGTGCAATGTAAGCCGTTGAGCAGCCTGCCCGTATGCGACTTATCCACACGGTTATGCAACCCGTATCCACACCGGCTGTGGATAACCACACGGACCACGGAAGACACCATGCAAGCAGCGGACGCAACGGTGCAGATGTCGCCCTGACAAGCCCCTGGCCATGTTCTGACTCACTGGTCAGCGAATGACCAGCGTGACGCAAGTACGCGCCATGCGGTGCAAATTTCCACTTGTCCACAGGCTTATGCAGCACGTATCCACATTGGGTGTGGATAACCGTGCTGGCGACGCTCCTAAAAAGTTCTTCACGCGTTGCCGCGGAGGAGGTGTCGGGCAGTCACCCTCTGCGCTCGAGCAGCGGCCGCAAGCGGCCGAACTCGCTCAGAGGATGACCACCCGACACCTCCCTGAAGACTGAGGTTGCGGGCTGGGAAAGCAACGCCTGCGGCATCGCACCGAGCGTCATCTCCAAGGCGGCCCCGCCCGATGTCGCCAACGCTTTGCTCTCCACACCGAGTGCCTCCGTCGTCACAGAGGAGTTGGGTGGTTAAGCTCTGAGCGAGTTCGGCCGCTTGCGGCCGCTGCTCGAGCGCAGAGTGTGACCACCCGGCGCCGTCGCCGCGCCCTACGAGCGACGATGGCTCGACTTCGGGACTGGCCATGGTCATGTGCGAAGACCCATAAAAAAGGAGACGACGCGGCATAGTGGCCCGCACCGTCCCTCGCTTCAAGACACCCCGGTTACTACGCCGCCGGACGGAAGATCGCGCAGAGCTTGTTGCCGTCCGGATCGCGAACGTACGCGAGGTAGACCTCGCCCGCGCCGGTCTGGCGCGGACCCGGCGGCTCTTCGATCGAGACCCCACCGGCCGCGACCGCCGCGTCGTGGAATTGCGCGACCTGCTCGGGCGAGTCGCAGCGAAAACCGACCGTCGTGCCATTGCCGGCCTGGGGCGGCAGGTCGTTGATCGGCTGCGTCACGCAGAACGAACTGCCGTCGTGCCGATAGAACAGCCGGACATGGCCGCTGCCCGACACGTTCCTTACGGGCTCACCGGCACCCACGACGCCGAGTACGGCGTCGTAGAACCGCTTGGAGCGTTCGATATCGCTGGAACCGACCATGACGTGACTGAGCATGCAAACTCCGTTGGGGCTTCAAGGGTCTTCCGGATTGTAATGGCTTACCTCGCCAGCGAAAGCTCGTACACATCTTCACGAGCAAGGCAGCAGCTGATACCGCAATACCAGTGATATTCTTGGGGGGAATACATGGACGAGGCCGGAACCGTGCAAGACGCAGAACTCGAACAACTCCGCGCAAACATCAACAAAACCATGGCGGAGACCATGAAAATCGGTGCCGAAACCGCGAAGGTCATCGCGGAGCAGCGGTACTACCCGATGATCGCCCTTGGAGCGATCGTCGTCAGCGCCCTGAGTGCTGGCGCGGTGCTGATCGCCAAGCTTCTCTAGCGATCCTCACGACCTCAGAACTCTACTGACGGACACGCCGTACTCGCGGTTTTTTTCAGGCGCCCCCGCGGAGATGCCGCATCGAACAACGCCGCCAGCGTCGCTTTCCTCTCGGGCACCTCAGTCGCCAACGAGGTGTCGGGTGATCATCCTCTGAGCGAGTTCGGCCGCTTGCGGCCGCTGCCCGAGCGCAGAGGGTGATCACCCGACGCCTCCTCCCGTTATCGCACGAGCCTCGCGCTCCTCTCCCGGCACTGCGCGAAGAGCCATAAGAAAGGCTCGCCAGTAACGGCGAGCCTTTCTCAGTCATGCGCAAAGAACGTTTGCCCCGCCACAATTACTTCGCCGGCACGCCCATTTCCCTCAGCAGGTTGTCGGCATGATCGAGGTGGTGCATCACCCAGAGCAGACAGTACACACACCTTCATATCAATCACTTACGGGAGAACAACCGCCGTAGGTGCCGGATTGAGGTACCGCTGGTGCCATCCAGGTGCCGCTGCCAGGTGCCGGTGGGGGTAAAACCGCCAGCCTCAGGGGAACGATAGTTCCTCCCCCTAAAGATTCCTAAAGGGCTCTGAAGGTACCTGAGGTGGTCTAATCTTTCTGGACAGTCCGATTGAGCTTGCCCGGATTTGATGGACACCCATCGTGAGCCGTAAGGTTCGTTCAGAGGTGTCCCATGTCAAAAAGAATTCGTCGTCAGTTCACACCTGATTTCAAGGCCGGCGCGGTTGCCCTGGTCCTTGAGCGAGGTCAGCCGGTGTCTCGGGTATGCCGTGACCTGGATCTGGTCGAGAGTGTCTTCAGGCGCTGGATCGAGAAGGTTCAAGCCGGTTCTGGAGCGCCTTCGCGATCGCCCCCCGCCGTTCCGCTGACGGCCGAGCAGGCCGAGATACAGCAGCTTCGACGCGAGAACGAGATCCTGCGGATGGAGCGTGACATCCTAAAAAAAGCGACGGCGTTCTTCGCCAAGGAATCGAGCTGAGATGCCGGTTTATCGAAGCGGAGAGCGCGTCGTACTCCATCGTGGTCCTCTGCCGGCTGCTCGAGGTGGGTCGCAACAGCTTCTATGCCTGGCGGCATCGCCAAAAGCATCCGAGCCCCCGCGTGCTTCGTGACCGCCAGCACCTGGCGCAGCTGAAGCAGTTGCATGAGCGCAGCCGAGGGCTTTACGGCAGTCCCCGGCTATGGCATCTGGCTCGTGAGCAGGGGCTGAGCCTGGGGCGCCATGCGACCGCCCGCTTGATGCGCCAGGGCGGTCTCGTCGGGCGCAGCTGGCGTACAAGCAAGGCATCACGACGGGCCGCCACGGTGTCCGCGGTGGCCGATAACCATGTTGATCGATGCTTCACCACGGCCGCGCCTGATCAGGTCTGGGTAACGGACATGACACAGTTCGCCACGCAACAGGGTCCAATGTATCTGGCCGTCGTGATCGATCTGTACGCCCGGCGAGTGATTGGCCACGCAACGGCTGCGACTATGCATACCGACTTGCCCTTGCAGGCTTTGCGCATGGCCGTAGGCCAGCGCGGTTCGGCGCAGGGAGTGCTCCATCACTCCGACCAGGGCAGTCAGTACACGAGCGCGGCCTATCAGGCCGAACTCGCTCGACTGGGTATGCGGGTAAGCATGAGCCGGCGCGGCGAGTGTTGGGACAACGCGGTGGCTGAGAGCTTCTTCAGTACGTTGAAGTGCGAGATCGCAGCCCCACGCCGCTACGCCTCGATCGAGGAGGCACGCCACGTGGTTTTTGAATACATCGAAGTGTTTTATAACCGGCAGCGCTTACACTCGACCAACGGCTATCGATCGCCTGCGGCGACCGAAGCTGCTATCCCATAACTTGAGTGTCCATTAAACCGGGGCAAGCTCAGATAGGATTCACGGGCAGAAGGAGGTGAGCTATGGGACGTAAAGAGATATCGCAATCGCAGCGAGACGACGCCGTGCATCTGGTGGTGGCCGAGGGGCATACGGTACGACAGGTATGCCAGCTGATGGATGTAGGCCCGACAGCGTTGAGGCGCTGGCTGGCGATACATGAAGAGGCTAAGTCGACCGGGGTTCATGCCCCCACGGCGGCGGATGATCGGCGGCGTATCGTCGAGCTTGAGTCGCAGGTACTTCAGCTAAAGGAGGAGCGCGAACTTTTAAAAAAATCCATCGCCTTCTTCGTTCGGGAGAGCGATCGCCCACGGCGGTGATCGACGAGCTGAAGGAGGCCTACCCGGTATCGCGGCTGTGCGAGGCGATGGAATACCCCCGTAGCAGCTATTACGCCAAGCGGGCAGAAGAGGTACAGCCGGCGGTTGCCGATCCGGCGCTAGTAGCGAGGGTCAAGCAGATTCATCGCCAGAGCCGAGGCAGTTACGGCACCCGTCGCATGGCGGCTGAGTTGGGTCGCCAAGGCATGCCGACAGGGCGATATCGGGCGCGCACGTTGATGAGGCAGGCCGGTCTATGGGCCGAGCGGGTGCGTCGGCACGTGTACCGGACGGCGAGCAAGGCGGCTGTGCCGGCCCCCAACCGCCTCGAACGGCAATTCAACGTCGCCCGGCCCGACCAGGTTTGGGTCGGTGACATTACCTTTGTGCCTACCCGACAGGGTTGGCTCTATCTGGCCGTTGTCGTGGATCTTTATGCACGCCGGATCGTGGGCTGGGCCTTTTCAACCCGGCCGAATGCACAGCTGGCCGTTGCCGCCCTGGACATGGCAATCAGAGAGAGGAAACCGTCGGGGAATCTCATGTTCCACTCCGATCAAGGTGCGCAGTACAACAGTTTTGACTTTCTCGGACGCCTCAAGGCCCTGGGGATTACCCAAAGTATGAGCAGGCGCGGCAACTGTTGGGATAACGCGGTTGCCGAGCGCGTCTTCGCCACGTTGAAAACCGAATGGACGACATCGACTTACAGCAACCGCGATGAAGCCCAAAGCGACATCACTGTTTTCTTGACGTCGTACTACAACTACCGGCGCCTACATGCGGCCAACGGGCAGGTGCCGCCAGCCATTTACGAGATGATGGCGGCCCGGAAATAACGCCTATCGGGTGTCCAGAAATACTTGACCACGACACCCCCCTTCGAACCCCTAACGAGACGCCTCGGTTCCTCACGGAGCCGGGGCGTTTTTCGTTTCGGTACACACAAGGCCGAGAGAGACACCTCGGCAACAACCCATCGACCCACCCAAGGCCCCCAAGCGGGGCCTTTCTCGTTTCTGGAGACCACGCATGACTATCGTGCAGCCCACCCTTTCTCTCCGCGACAGACAACTCGCCCTCGAAGAAGAATCCCTGACCCTCGGCGTTGACCGCTACCACAAGGAGCGCGACCGCCAGGATGAGTCCGACTCTGGCCCTGGTCGCCGCCTTATCCGCGACTGCATCACCCCTCTCTCCGCCGCCATCGACGCCTTCGTGGCCGAGGCGCGCAACGGCAAGCAACACACGGCCGTCCGCTGGTGCGAGAAGTTTCCCTCGTCCGAGCTGGCCTACATCACCATCAGTCACTGCCTCAACGCGATCTCCAACGGCGAGACGCGTGTACAGACGGTCGCCGAGGCCTTCAATGCCATCGAGATCGCCTGCGATGGGTGGTCCGCATGAGCGCAATCGCCCTCACCCCCAAGATCATTGACCGCCTGAAGGCTCTTGCCTCGGACCGCGTTGCCACGGACAACGAAGACTTCGAGGCGTATAGCTGGTGTGGCGGCAACGCTGACGACGCGGTCGACCTCGGCGTTACGCCCGGCGCTCTGGTACGCGGTCGATGGATTCCTGAAGGAACTCTGGCCCGAGAAGATCATCACCCGCGAGTACCTCGAAGGTGACGACATCCTGGGCATCCTCCAGACCATGCCGTCCCCCGGCTGGCTCCCGGTAAGCGGATCATCGTGTCCATCGACAAGGACACGCAGACCCTGCCCGGCCGCCTGTACAACCCCGGCAAGCCCGACATCGGCACCCGCACGATCTCGCAGCACCAGGCGGACCTCTACTGGATGATGCAGACCCTCACGGGCGACACCACCGATAACTACAGCGGTTGTCCTGGCATTGGCCCCAAGCGTGCCGACCCGATCCTCCAGCCGATCCACGAAGCCCTGCTCGACGCCCCGCCCGAGGAACACCTCGCGGCCCTATGGGCGGCCGTGGTGACGACCTACGAGTCCAAGGGGCTCACATCGGACGACGCGCTCGTCCAGGCCCGTTGCGCGCGAATCCTGCGCGACGGCGATTATGACTTCAAGACAGGAAAGGTGAACCTTTGGGCACCATGAAAATCATTGGCATCACAGGCCGAGCAAGGTCCGGCAAGGACACGATGGCGGACATGATCGTCTCGCTGTCGAAGTCGGCATTCGAATGTCGTTCGCCGACCCCATCCGATACTTCGTCTCCCAGCTAACCGGCATATCATATGCAGATTTGGTGGACAGTCGGCGTAAGGAAGAGCCGATCCACGAGCTGGGCGGTAAGTCACCCCGTCAGATGATGCAGACCTTGGGAACTGAGTGGGGACGAGAACTCATCGACAGCGACCTTTGGATCAAGGTGGCTCGGCGTTCTTTGGACGGTGCGGCCGCCCTAGGACACGAGAACCCGCCCCGACGTGGTCGTATTTTCCGATGTTCGCTTTGAAAACGAAGCCCAAATGATCCGGTCGACGGGTGGAACCATCGTTCACATCGAGCGATCCGGGGCTGAAGCAGTCAGCGCCCATGCTTCCGAGCAGGGTGTGGCGCAACAGAGCGATGACTTACGGTTCGACAACTCGGGCGCACTAGGTGCGATGCAGGATTATTTATCGCATTGGATCACTTGACCAAGAGAAGGTGTCTCGGCAATGTGTCAAAGAGAGGATGGCGCTGGGTCATCCCATATCGATGTCGAAAAGAATTTGGCAAGCGCATTTGATTGAACGACAGAGAGCGATTGTGCAGGTTGCTGCTGAATACGATCAAGGACTTCGCTATAACGTGCCAATAGCGCTGGGTTAACTTCTTTAACGATCACACTGTAAATCGTGTTGACTTCCGAAACAGCGAACTCCATCCATTTGGCAGATGATAAACCTGAGATAACACCTAGGGTATGCCACATTGTGTCAGTATCGAAGCTCGAAAAAGGAATGTACTTATTGTTCTGAAAGCTCAAGATGGCTGCTTGGACGGCAACTAATCCCATCGGCGAGGAGGCTCGAATCAAGGCGTCCGCTTCATCGCCTGTCTTGGCCGAGCCATCGGGCTCGGCCTGCGCCGCCGCTGACTGCGAATACGCCCCGCTCGATACTTGAGCCTTGATGTCAGCGACACCCGTTCGAATTTCTGGAAGGGACTGATTGATCCCTTCGAGCAGGGTCGTGGTTCTCGCATTCAATTCGCGGGCCTCGCTCGCGGATCTGGCCCCTTCATTCGACGCTAAGGCGGTTTGGAAAATAGCGTAGACGGCCAAAATCAGAGACGAAACCGTCGCAGAGAAACTGATGAGGTCCGTAAGTCTTTGGGAAGACGGCATCCGAATGCACAACGACACAACGAGAAGTACAACGAGGACGCATATCGTCCAAGTTACATGCGCCTTATTTCCCTTATCCACTATCCGGTCCCCTGTCGGTGTCTGGAGAATATAGCGGAGGGCGCGTCTTCTGTCAGGGTATAACCGCCAGCTTACGAGGAAACGAAGTTTCCCCCATAAGGGTTCCTTAGGGTCTCCTATAGACCCCTCCTCTCCCCTATGGAGCCCCTATGTCCGAATCCATCCCTCTGCACGCCTACGACCTGATCGACGAGCTGGCCGAGCGGTACCCCGAGGTGATCTACGACCCCCGGATGGACCGTGAAGAGTTCCTGCTCCGACAGGGCGAGCGACGCCTTGTCCTGTCCCTGATTCGCAGGCGGCAGCTCGACGACGAGACGCAGCATGTGCACGGCTAAGAAACCCAAAGCCCCCAAGGCCGAAGACACCACTCCAGCGGTCCTCATGACCGCACGGGACGGCATGGGCGGTAACCAAGAGAGCGGGACCTCCGGACGCAAGTCCCTCCGGATCGACCTGAACAACTCCGCAACCTCATCCTACGGAAGCAGCCTCGTCATTCCCACTTGAGCCAGTCCGCCCCGCAGACCGTCACCGCAGAAGCCAGTTACCAGCGACTCAAGTCCGACCGTAACGCCGCAGAGTCCCCCGCCAAACAGTGCGCCACTCTGACGCTGCCGACGCTTTACAAGGAAGTCTCGAAGGGTAAATCGAGTTCCTCCCGTACCACCCCCTACCAGGGCACCGGCGCCCGCTGCGTTAACTCGGCGCCCGCGCGGTTCCTCCTCGCGCTCTTCCCGGTCAATGCCAACTTCTTCAAGCTGTCCCCGGACGGCATGGACGCCCAGGCGCTCGCCGAACAGGCGGGCATTCAACAGGGCGAATTGGAGATGGGCCTCGCTGAGATCGAGCGGACCGTCATCAATGACATCGAGACCTCGGGCATGCGCGGGAAAATCTCCCTGGCGCTGAAGCACCTGGTCGCAACCGGCAACGGTTTCCTCTATATCCCCGACGAGGGAACGCTAAGTTCTACCCGCTGAGCCGCTATGTCGTCGACCGCGACGGCATGGGGACCCTCGGCGCCGTCGTGGGCATCGGCAAGCTCCTTGCCTCCACTGAGAAGATCACTGCCCGCGTCGTCATGGCGCGCGCGATCATCTCCGGCGCTCTCGGCCTCTGTGCCGCTGCCGCATACCTCATGTTCCCCAGCATCTCCACCAACGCCACCATCGGCGTCGCATGCGTCCTATCGAGCCTCGGCTCGTCCGCCGTAGAGCGTCTCTTCCAGAAGTGGCTAGTCAAGTAAGTGGCGGCCTCCAAGGAATCTCTTGAAGCCCTGCACACCGCCATCGCCACGAAGCTCACCGAGAGCATCGGGCAGATGGATGCCGGTGAGAAGGGCCTCGCTGCGTTCCTCAACGTAGCCCGACAGTTCGTCAAGGACAACGGCATCGAGGCACTTCCTGCGCCTGGGTCGCCAACTGGGAACTTAGCTAAGTCGCTGGCCTCGTTCCCTTTCGACCCAACAACCCACTAAACGACGTGCCTAGTGCGGACAGTGTTCGAACGACGCCTTAAGAAGTTCGTGCACTGCTTCTCGGCGGCCAACCAGCA
The DNA here is from genome assembly GCF_000745005.1 of Luteibacter sp. 9135. Classification (NCBI taxonomy): domain Bacteria; kingdom Pseudomonadati; phylum Pseudomonadota; class Gammaproteobacteria; order Lysobacterales; family Rhodanobacteraceae; genus Luteibacter; species Luteibacter sp. 9135. The sequence goes on from NZ_JQNB01000001.1 coordinate 4,186,397, forward strand.
AATCCACACGCTGTTCTTCAGCCGCCGAGGGTGCAGTATTTCCACCGATCAAAGCTGCTAGAGGACTACCCTCCAGTTCCTTATCCAGCTCGCGAGCCTCGGCACGTAGCTCCCGAATTTGCTGTCCGAACGAGTCGCGGCGCTGTACCTCCATCAAGGAGGTCTGACAGGCGGCGAGCTGGCCCGCGCTTTCGGATTGTTTGAAGACGTTAGATAGCGCGCGCTCTTTCTCTACATAGCACGCGTCCAACGAAGACCGGGTGGTCTCTAACCTCCCCTGTACATCCGTGAACCTCGCATCCGCCGTCACCGCTCGGCTGTTGGCAGCATCACGCTCGCTGACCAAAGCGGTGTAGCGCGCGTGCTCCCACGCTGCGGCACCAATCGAGGTAGCCAGGGCCACCAAGAGCCCTCCAATCCCTAGAAAGCTAGCCAAGGACATTCGTTTGCTTGACCCACTGCTGTTTCCTGCACCTTTATCTTGTGCCGCCACATCCTTCTCCCTTGTTGTGTCGTCGGTTATCGGCCTAGCTCCGGAGTTCTTTAATAGCTGACAAGCACCCCATCGACGACTTCCGAAACTTCGTCTTCCATATCTGGAAGCACCTCAACCTACCGTCCCCGACAACTGTTCAGTACGACATCGCGTCGTATCTACAGCACGGCCCACGCCGTCGTGTGATAGAGGCGTTTCGAGAAATCGGCAAGTCGTGGCTCACGGCCGCATACGTGTGCTGGCTGCTGTGGAAGAACCCACAGCACAAAATTCTCGTTGTTTCTGCATCTAAAGATCGCGCAGACGCCTTCTCGATCTTTCGTCAAGCGCCTGGTCGAAACCGTCCCCGAGCTAGCTCACCTGAAGCCGCGTGCCGGCCAGCGCGACTACAACCTCGCCTTCGACGTCGGCCCGGCACAGCCCGACCAGTCGCCTTCGGTGAAGTCGGTCGGCATTACGGGCCAGCTCACGGGCTCCCGCGCCGATACCATCATCGCCGACGACGTCGAGGTGGTGAAGAACTCGGCCACCGTCGCACAGCGGGAGAAGCTGTCCGAACTCATCAAGGAGTTCGACGCGATCCTGAAGCCCCTTGCGAACGCCGAGATCATCTACCTGGGCACGCCGCAGACTGAGGAGTCGATCTACAACCAGCTACCGGACCGTGGCTACGAGATTCGCGTGTGGCCCGCCAGGTTCCCTAAGAGCCGTAAGCACCTCGAACAGTACGGCGGGCGCATCGCCCCGTACCTCGTAGAGCGCTTCGAAAACGACAGTTCACTGGCCTGGAAGCCTGTAGAGCCCTCGCGGTTCCACGAAGAGGACCTGATGAAGCGAGAGGCGTCCTATGGGCGCTCGGGCTTCATGCTCCAGTTCATGCTGGACACGACCCTGTCCGACAGCGAGCGCTACCCGCTCAAGCTGAGCGACCTCATCACGATGGATGTCGATCGTGAGGTGGCCCCCATACGGATCGTGTGGGCGTCGTCCCCGGAACACACGATCAACGACATCCCGGCTGTCGGGTTCACGGGCGACCGCCTGTACCGACCGATGTACGTGGCGAAGGAGATGGAGGAGTTCACGGGCTCCGTCATGGCTATCGACCCTTCGGGCCGTGGCGGTGACGAGACGGGCTACGCCGTGACTAAGATGCTGCGCGGCATGGTGTTCCTGAGGCGCGCTGGAGGTCTCCCTGGCGGCTAGGACGACGCTGCCCTGGAGAACATCGCGCACGTCGCAAGGGCCGAGAAGGTCAAGCTGATCCTGGTCGAGTCGAACTTCGGCGACGGCATGTTCGTGAAGCTGCTGGAGCCTGTGCTCCGCCGCATCTACCCGTGCGCCGTGGAGGAGGTCCGCAGTACCGGACAGAAGGAGAAGCGGATCATCGACACGCTGGAGCCGGTCATGAACCAGCACCGCCTGGTGGTCGATGCCGCCCTGCTCCGAGCGGACCAGAAGAGCGAACCCAAGTTCCAGCTCTTTCACCAGCTCACCCGCATTACGAGGGAGCGTGGCGCTCTGCGTCACGACGACAGGCTCGACGCGCTTGCCATGGCCGTAGCGTACTGGACCTCTTACCTGGACCGCGACGTTTCCAACGAGGAAGACCGGCGCATGCAGGAACTCATGGATGAGGAGTACCGCCGCTTCGAGGAGTCCGTCTTCGGCTACTCCACGGCCCCTCCGAACTTCTACGACAACTTTTAGACGACGCGGACGCGGCTACGCCAACGTGATACGAACGTGGCACCTAGGCGTTCAGCCGCGTCCTTGCGCCTCGCTCTATGCATCCAAGGTCCGCATAAATCGGCTAGCGTGCCGAGCCCCTTCCTCAAGCAACTTGTGGACATCCTCGCCACCGACGCTCATTCCAGCGTCAAAGCGGGGGTCTGCATTCTTCGAAAAGGTCACAGCGTCTAGAAAAAGCTTAGCGCCCTCGTCCTCGCCAAATAAGAATATGTAGCTGGCGACGTAAGGGGCGACCTGTGATGGGTCGTCGATGAAGCCATGTCCCCTCATCTGCGCGTACGCGTCGATAACTCCTAGTACGTATCCAGCGGCGACCCGATTGCTATGCAAATACTTTGCGTAATAAGCAGGTCGAAACCCCATGACCGTATTCAAGTATTGACTCGCCATCGCTTCTAACGAGCCTGCTTGAAGTTGCTGTTTCGTGTGCCGCTTCTTAAACCACTCAAACATCCCTTTCCCCCCTCAACTCGAAGAACTAGGCACATAACTACTGCGAATATATAACCTGCCCTCGAAGACTTCCTAGTGAAGGTCGAGGGTGAACGGCTAACTGCCTACAACGACCGAAAGGACGGCACCGGCACCTGGACCATCGGCGTCGGCCACACCGGCCCCGAGGTTCGTCCCGGACTGACCATCTCCCTCACGGCCTCCAGGGCGCTCCTGAGGGCCGATGCGGGCCATGCGATGCAAACGGTGGCGCCTTGTGCGAGTCCTGCTGACCGCCAACCAGCGCATCGTGCTGGCCTCCTTAGTGTTCAACCTGGGCGCCGCTCGCTTCATGTCGTCCACCCTGTTGCGCCTGTTGAACCAGGGCGACTACGCCTCGGTCCCTCGACAGCTCGCCAGGTGGAACAAAGAGAACCTCCGGAGCTACTTCGACGCCGAAGCGTATCTGCGGGATATGAAGCTCGGTGGCGACGTGTCGCTTGTCGAGTTCGACGGGACTGTCTACGCCTTTTGGTCTTGAGCTAAAGCTACGATGCATTCGGATTTAGTACGCACGACCCAGTGACCTGACCTTTCGAATTTGTTCGCTACGGACGGATGAAACTTCTGACACCACCTCTCATCGAGCACAGCGAGCATGAGGCGAGGTGCGAAGATATCGCTATGAGAATCCATGTTTACTCCCTCATCGCGCTTCGCTTGCACTACGTCTGCGACCGCTTCCTTCGTGAGAGCAAGAACACGATGAAGCTCTGAAATGTCGCGGTAGCCGATGGTAAGAAGGTCCTTCGTTAGCGATCGTACCGCGTCAGAACCCGAATGTCGGAGCCCCGAGTACATCCAGCGAAGATAGCCTTTCACCGCGACCTCGGTAAGCGGTGCCTCTTTCAACTCGATGGGAAGTTCGGAAATTTCGTCCGAATTCGTGACAGCGGGTGGAGACTCTTTAGCCTGCCTTATGGCGCCGACGACGTCTTCTTTCGTTGCCAAATTCTCGAACAGATGAATGAATTGTTCGATCTGCGCGGCATCGGAAACGAAGCGCTTAGCGCATAGGTCGTACCAGTTGTCACGGGCCTCTCGGAGAAACTTCCGCTTCGTGGGATTCGCCCCGTACTTCTCATGGCAAGAAGGACAGAGGGGGCACGCATTTTCGTCAGTATCAGGCCCACCCTCGGCCTGGGGGAGGAGATGATGAATCTCAACGCCGTGGTCATGACACACAGCGCAAGAGAAATGCGCGCACCTTCGAACGGCCAGCTTCAACGCTTCCGAGAACGCCATAGCACCTCCAATTTGCGTCACTTTATCACTTAACCAGCTGCCCCTAGGCGGCTTTTTCATGCCCGCACGTCACCCAAGGAACCCCTCATGACCCGCAAATCCACCGCAAGAACCCCGCTCAGCTCCTACGTCACCACCTTCGAACACGAGGGCCGCAAATGGGGCGAGAGCGTCCAGGCCGATTCCCTGAAGGCCGCCGAACTGCACGCCGAGAACCAGGCGTACACGCGTGGCCTCCGCATCGTATCGACCCTGCCGCTCAATCCGGGCGCTTAATCGGCCCGAGCAGCAAGTCCACGTATTCAGTCCCCCACTCGCGACCGTAAGCGACCGCTGCCTTAGCCGAGATGAGCACCACGTCATCCGGCGAGTCGGCCACCACCGCGTCCTCGGGATGCCCGGCTGGCATCACTGCTGCCGTGACTATGTAGCCCGCCCCTCTCGGCTTTGGCTCGCTCATCAATACGAACCCTCGGTACACCCAGCAGTTGTCGTCTTCCACGCGCGGCTCCTCGGCAGCGTGTGCCCAACTCGAAGGAAACCACATGAAGATCACCCTTGCCCATGACGGAAGCCTGCTACGCGGCGCTCAAGCGCTGCAAGGCGGTGCCGGATGGCCCCTTCTCCACGATCACCAAATACCGAGCCGGCCATGTATGGCGGAAGGCGATGAAGCACGCTGGAGTAACCGAGCCGGAGTGCGTGGTTCACTCGCTTCGCCACACATGCGCGACCGGCCTCTTGGAGACCATGGGCGACATCAAGCTGGTCCAGGAGTGGCTGGGGCACACCTCGATCATGACCACCGCACGGACCTACGCACACGTCCAATCGCACCGGATGGTGGACGCGGCGGCCCTCTTGACGGCATCGCGGCACCTGAACGCTGGAAAGCAGGACTTGTGAGACAGGGAGCATCCCTTAGATGTAAGGGTTGCGATATGGCAATTATCTAACTCCCTGCCCCGCAACGATTACTTCGCCGGCACGCCCATTTCCTTCAGCAGGTTGTCCGCATGATCGAGGTGGTGCATCACCCAGAGCATGTAGCGCACATCCACCTGGATCGACCGGTTGAGCTTCGGGTTGAACAGCCAGTCGCCGCTCACCGACTCCCAGTTGCCGTCGAAAGCCAGGCCCACGAGACGCCCCTCGGCATCGAGCGCCGGCGAGCCGGAGTTGCCGCCGGTGATGTCCAGGTCGGCCAGGAAGTCCACCGGTAGCGTGCCCAGCTTCTTCGAGGCGTAGCCGTCGAAGGCCTTCGCCCTGATCGCATCGATCTCGGCCTTGGGTGCGTCGAACGGATCTTCACCGGTGTTCTTCTCGACGATGCCTTCAGCCGTGGTGAACGCCGAGTAGCTCACGCCATCGCGCGGCGCCACGCCCTTCACGTTGCCGAAGGTCACCCGCAGCGAGCTGTTCGCATCCGGGTAGACGGGCAAGCCCTGCGACTCCTTCCACGCGATGATCGCCTGCATGTAGCGCGGGCGCAGCTTGGCCAGTTCGCCCTCGCGGGCATCGTCCTGCTGGTCGATCGTCTTCAGTTCCGGCAGCAGTGCACGGGCCAGCTTGAGCATGCTGTCGTTGCTGGCGTCCAGTGTCTTCGCGTCGGCCTTGAACCACTTCATGCGCTCGGCGGTGTCGCCCAGCTGGCTGCCCTTGTACAGGGCGGCCACCTTCGCCTGGATCGCGGGACGCGTGGACGCGCCACCCAGCCAGGTGTCCAACCCGGTCAGGCGTTGGTCCTTCGGCAACGACACGTAGCGCACCAGGGCGTTGGTCAGCAGTTCCTGGTCGGTCTGCGAGTCGTAGCGACGCTCCATCTGCTTAAGAGCGCCCTCGATGCGCGATTCGTCGCGCTCCTGGTAGCCCGACTCGCGGTCCATGTCCGGCTTGGCACGCTCGTCGGCCAGCTTCGCCAGGCGCACGCCCGCGGAGAACAGCTGCGTTCGCTGGATGAGCATCAGGTCCAGGTCGCGCTCGCGGGTGGCCTGGTACTCGGCCAGCTTCGCCTTCAGCTGGGCGATGTCGGCGGCCAGCGCCTGGTTCTCGGCGCCGCCCTGTTTGGCCAGCCAGGCGTTGAGGTCGGCTTCCTGCTTCTGCTTGACCGCGACGGCGTCCGCGCGACGCAGGCCCTCGAGCTGGCCGCCGAAATTCTTCAGGTAGTTGTTGAGGCCGGCGACGAGGCTGGCGTACTTCACGGTGACGTTGGGATCGCGCTTGCCGTTTGCGGCGATGGTGTCGAGCTGCTGCTGGTAAAGCTTGATCTGCGTCGGGTAGGTCCAGTCGATGGCGCTGCTGACCTCCTGGGCCAGGCGGTACCGGTTGGTGCGGCCGGGGTAACCCACCACCATCACGTAGTCGCCTTCGTCCACGCCCTGCGCATTGACCTTGATGACATGCTTGGGGTGGTACGGCACGTTGTCCTTGGAGTAAGCGGCGGACTTGCCGTCCTTCGCGACATACGCGCGCAGGTAGCTGAAGTCGCCGGTGTGACGCGGCCACATCCAGTTGTCGATGTCGCCACCGAACTTGCCGATGGACTCGGGCGGGGCGTACACCAGACGCACGTCCTTGATCTCCAGCTGCTTGATCAGCTGGTAGCTGTAGCCGCCGTGGAACGTGTAGACATCGCAGCGATAACCGTCGGTTTCGCAGGCCTTGACCAGCGACTTCTTCGCCCGGTCGATCGCGTCGTAGCGCTGCTGGCCGGTCATCGACGCGGTGAGCTTGCCGGCGACGTCGGCCGTGACGTCACGAATCTCCTCCGTGACGAAGACCCGCATGTCGGGCGAGCCCGGCAGTTCCTCGGCCGGCGTCTTCGCCAGGAAGCCCTGCTCGATCAGGTTCTTTTCCTTGGTCGAGTTGTACTGCAGCGCCCCGTAGCCGCAATGGTGGTTGGTGACCACCAGGCCGTCCGGCGACACGAACGACGCCGTGCACCCGCCCAGGCTCACGATCGCGCCCATCGGGTACGCCGTGAGATCGGTGAGCGAAGCGGGATCGAGCTTGAGGCCATGCTGCTTCAGCGTGGCGGCGATCTTCGGCAGCTGGGCCGGCTGCCACATGCCTTCCACGGCATGGGCAACGGGAACGAACGCGGCCGCGAGGGCGGCGGCAAGGGCAAGTCGGCGCATGGGGTGATACTCCCTGAGTGTTATAAGTTAACAATGCGGCACGGGCCCGCGAGGGGCTATGTGCCGGAGGTCATGGGTGCGCGGGCGCATGGGCCGCGGGAACCCCCAGTTCCTCCAGCAATGCTGGCGACGGATACACCTTGTCCATCAGCCAGCGCATGTAGCGCATGTCGACATGGATGGCGCGCTTGTAGCGCGGGTCGTACATCCAGCTGGCGCTCACGGCCTCCCAGTTGCTGTCGAAGTTCAGCCCGACCAGTTCACCCTTTGCGTTCACCACGGGCGAGCCCGAGTTGCCGCCGGTGGTATCGAGATTGCTGAGGAAGTCGACCGGCATGGCGCCGGTTCGTGGATCGGCATAGCTCGCGAAGTCGGCCTTGTGGATCGCGTCGATCAACGGCTTCGGCGCGTCGAACGGGAACCGTCCGGTGTTCTTCTCCACGATGCCCTGCACGGTGGTGACCGGCGCATAGCTCACGGCGTCGCGCGCCGCCAGCGGCGTCACCTTGCCGTAGCTGACCCGCAGGGTCGAGTTGGCGTCCGGGTAGACCGCCTTGCCCTGGCTCTGGCGATAGGCCACCAGCGCCTGCATGTACGCGGGTCGCAGGCGCATGAGGTCCCCCTCTCGTGCCTTTTTCTCATCCTCGATGCGCAATAACGCGGGGCGGAGTGCACGGGCGGCGACCAGCAGGGCGTCGTCGTCACGCTCAACCGTGCCGGGATCGGCGGCGAACAGACGTTCGCGCTGGGCCTCGTCGCCCAGGCGGGTGGCCGCGTACAGGCGGTCCAGCGCCCGGGCCAGTTCGGCGGGCGTGCGGCCGAACACGGTGTCCAGCTCGTGCAGGCGCTGTGCGTCGGGCAGTTGCTGGTAGCGCGTCATCAATGTGCCGACCAGCGCCTTTTCAACGGCGGGATCGTAGCGGCGCTGGATCTGGCGCAGCTGGCTGTGGATCATCTCCTCGTCGCGTGCCTGGTAGCCGGATTCACGCGCCGCGTCGTCCTTGCGCCGCTCAACGGACAGTCGATCGATCGACAGCGCGCCACGCATCAGCTGGGTCTGCGCGGACAACAAGCCGACCAGCAGGTCGCGCTCGCGCACGTCCTTGCCCTGCGCGATCAACGCCATGACCTGATCGATCGAGGACCGCAGCGCCTTCGCGTCCGGCTGGGTGGCCAGCCACGCCAGCATCGCCGCTTCGTCCTCGCCCCGCACGGCCACCGCGTCGCTGCGCTCCAGGCCTTCGCGCTCGCCGCTGAAACGCTTGATGCTGTTCTTCAGCGATTGTAGTTGCGACGCATAGCGGATGCCTGCGTCCTTGTCGGTCTTGCCCTGCGCCTCGATCACGTCCTGCAAGGCCTTGAGCACCGTCACGGCGGTGGGTAGCCGCCACTGCACCTGATCGGCGAACTCGGCCGCGGTGCGATGGCGGTACGTGGTGCCCGGATACCCCGCCAGCATGACGAAGTCGCCCTCGGCCACACCCTCGGTCGCTATCTGCAGATGCGAGGGCGGGTGGTAGGGCACGTTGTCCGGCGAGAAATCGGCCGGCTTGCCATCCTTGCCCACGTAGGCGCGCAGTACCGTGAAGTCGCCCGCATGGCGCGGCCAGACGAAATTGTCGATCTCGTCGCCGTAGTTGCCGATGGCGCGCGGCGGGGCGTACACCAGCCGGATGTCGCGCAGTTCCAGCTGGCGCACGAGGTAGAAGTCGCGGCCGTAGAACATCGTCGAGACGCTGCAGCGGATGCCGGCCTCCGCTTCGCACTCGGCGACGAGCGCCTTGCTGGCGGCATCCACGGCGTCGTAGTACGCCCTGCCCGTGGTACCGCGCGCGGCGGCCAGGATGCGGTCGGTGACCTTGTCGAAGCCGACGGTCACACGAAGACGGTAATCGGGGTTCGCCGGCAGTTCGCCGGCGCGGTCGGGCGTCACGAAGCCGTCGGTGATCAGGTCGCGGTCTGCCCGCGTGTTGTACTGGATCACCCCGAAGGCCACGTGGTGGTTGGTCAGCACCAGGCCGTCGGACGAGACGAACGCCCCGGTGCCGCCACCGATCCGGACCACCGCGTTCAACGGCGCGCGGGTGAGATCGGCGAGATCGTCCGGGTTGCCGCGGAAGCCGGCCTCCTTGAGGTTCTTCGCAAGCGAGGGGAGTTGCGACGGCAGCCACATGCCTTCGTCGGCCTTCGCATCCAGCCCCAGCGCCATGGCCGCGCCCAGCATCATCGTTCGGATTCCCATCATCGGTGCCCCTGTCGGTCTTGCCCAAAGCGGACCCGACCATAGAGGCCCCGGGGCGGTCGTGGCAATGGCGCGGCGCACCACGGCCGGATCGGTGGCGGCCTTATAATCGCGGTTTGGGTCCGCCCCCGGACCTTCCCCGCACGGAACCCTTTGAAGCCCATGCAGCAGACGATGAAGGCGCTGGTCAAGCGCAAGCCCGAACAAGGCATCTGGATGGAAGAAGTGCCGGTGCCGCAGCCCGGCCCGAACGAAGTCCTGATCAAGATCGAGAAAACCGCCATCTGCGGTACCGACCTGCACATCTACAAATGGGACGAATGGTCCCAGCGCACGATCACCCCGGGCCTCACCATCGGCCACGAGTTCGTCGGCCGCGTGGCCGAGATCGGCCCCGGCGTCACCGGCTACGCCATCGGCGACCGCGTCTCCGCCGAGGGGCACATCGTCTGCGGCCATTGCCGCAACTGCCGCGCCGGCCGCCAGCACCTGTGCCCGAACACCACCGGCATCGGCGTGAACCGCAACGGCGCCTTCGCCGAATACATGACCATGCCCGCCTCGAACCTCTGGCCGATCCCGGACCAGGTGCCGTCCGAGCTGGCCGCCTTCTTCGACCCGTACGGCAATGCCGCGCACTGCGCGCTGGAATTCGACCTGATCGGCGAAGACGTGCTGATTACCGGCGCCGGCCCCATCGGCATCATCGCCGCGGGTATCGCCAAGCACGTGGGCGCGCGCAACGTGGTGGTCACCGACGTGAACGACTACCGCCTCAAGCTGGCCGCCGACATGGGGGCCACGCGCGTGGTCAACGTGTCGAAGCAGTCGCTGAAGGACACCGTGAAGGACCTGCACATCGAAGGCTTCGACGTGGGCCTGGAGATGAGCGGCAACCCGCGCGCCTTCGGCGACATGCTCGACTGCATGTACCACGGCGGCAAGATCGCCATGCTGGGCATCATGCCGCGTGGCGCCGGCATCGACTGGGACAAGGTCATCTTCAAGGGCCTCACCCTTCAGGGCATCTATGGCCGGAAGATGTACGAGACCTGGTACAAGATGACCCAGATGGTCCTCACCGGCTTCCCGCTGCAGAAGGTGCTCACGCACCAGATCGCCATCGACGATTTCCAGAAGGGCTTCGACCTGATGGACGCGGGTCACTGCGGCAAGGTGGTGTGCTCATGGACATGACCTACCCGGGCCAGACACGTTTCGCCAGCGAACTCGACGCCATCCGCGAACAGGGCCTGTTCAAGCGCGAGCGCATCATCGTTTCGCCGCAGTCGGCGCAGATCACCCTCGAGGACGGCCGTTCCGTCCTCAACTTCTGCGCCAACAACTACCTGGGCCTGGCCGACCACCCCCAGGTGATCCAGGCCGCGAAGGATGCGCTGGACACGCACGGCTTCGGCATGGCCAGCGTGCGCTTCATCTGTGGCACGCAGGACCTGCACAAGGAACTGGAGGCGAAGATCGCCACGTTCTTCGGCAAGGAGGACACCATCCTCTATGCCGCCTGTTTCGACGCCAACGGCGGCCTGTTCGAACCGCTGCTGGGCGAGGAAGACGCGGTCATCTCCGATGCACTCAACCATGCGTCGATCATCGACGGCATCCGGCTGTGCAAGGCCAAGCGGTTCCGCTACGCCAACTGCGACATGGCCGACCTGGAAGCCCAGTTGCAGGCGGCCGACGCCGCCGGCGCGCGAACCAAGCTGATCACCACCGACGGCGCGTTCTCGATGGACGGCTTCGTGGCCCCGCTGGCCGAGATCACCGCGCTGGCGGAGAAGTACGGCGCCCTTGTGCACATCGACGAATGCCATTGCACCGGATTCCTCGGTGACACCGGCCGCGGCTCGGCCGAGGTACACGGCGTGCTCGACAAGATCGACATCATCACCGGCACGCTGGGCAAGGCCCTGGGTGGCGCGCTGGGCGGTTTCACCACCGGCCGCCGCGAGGTGATCGAACTGCTGCGCCAGCGCTCGCGGCCCTACCTCTTCTCCAACTCGCTGCCGCCGCATGTGGTGGCCGCGGGCACGAAGGTCTTCGATATGCTGGACGCCGCGGGCGACCTGCGCGAGAAAGTGAAGGAGAACACGCGTTATTTCCGCGAGAAGATGACCGAGGCGGGTTTCGACATCCGTCCCGGCCAGCACCCCATCGTGCCGGTGATGATCTACGACGCGAAGCAGGCTCAGGCCATGGCGGCCGACCTGCTCGACGAAGGCGTCTACGTCACAGGGTTCTTCTTCCCGGTGGTGCCACAGGGCAAGGCGCGTATCCGTACGCAGATGAGCGCCGCCCATACGCGCGAGCAACTCGATCATGCGATCGCGGCGTTCACCCGGGTGGGCAGGAAGCTGGGGCTGCTTTCCTGAGTGGAGTCTAAGGACGTTGCCGCAGCGCGGCGACTTCCGTCGCGGTCAGGTGGCGCCAGGCGCCCTTGGCCAGCTCGCCGAGTGCCAGATCGCCGACCGCGACACGAACCAGGCGCTGCACGTCGAAGCCAAGCGCGCTGAGTAACCGGCGAATGTGACGGTTGCGACCCTCGTCCAACGTCACTTCCAGCCAGGCGTTGCGATCGCCCTGGCGCAGCAGTGACACGCCTGTTGCGCGTAAACGTTCGCCCGCGTCCATGAAACCGTCCAGCATGGCCGTCATGGTTGCCGCGTCCGGGCGGCCCCGCACCTGCACGTGATAGGTTTTTGCCACGTGCGTCGAAGGCTCGGTGATCCCGGCCGCCCACACCGTGTCGTTACTGAGCAGAAGCAGGCCTTCGCTGGCCTTGTCCAGGCGACCTACCGGACCCAGCCACGGCAGGGCGGACCCTTCTAATAGCGCATACACCGTGTCGCGTTCGCGCTCGTCGGCGGCGGAGACGACGATGCCACGCGGCTTGTTCAGCACCAGGTAGACCGGTGCCGCCGCCTCGGCCCCGACGCCGTCCAGGACGATGTGCTCTTGCCCCACCATCGGCCACTCCGGATCGCGCACGATCTTCCCGTCGACCCGCACCCGGCCTTCCCGCACGGCCTTCTCGGCCTGACTACGCGAGCAGACGCCACGTTTGGACAGCACGCGGGCAAGGCCGTACCGCGGCGATGACGATGGCCCGCGGGATCGGGGTGCGGTGTGACCGGGATAGCGTGGCATGACCAAAAGGATAGCGCCGATCGGGCCGGATTTGCCTCGGACGCACCTACAACGCCTGCTCTATGGCCGGATCGGCGACAGGTGCGGACAATGCGAACGGCAGCATGATGTTGCACAGTCCCGTAGCCGGCTGCATGGAATGGCTGCCATGAAGGAGAAGGATATGAGCTTCGTTAAACCGGGCCGCGCACGCGGTGGCAAATCGGTCAATAACACACAGTCCACCCTGGTCGAGGACTTCGACGGTATCGCCGCTGGCACCTGGATCGTCCCCGAGAGTCCTTTCACCGCTGGCTGGTTGACCATCGAGCCGGTGTACGGCCATGCGGTCGTCGCACCGATTACCGAGCAAGGCGGGAACCAACTGTCCGCAGTCCAGGGAGAGGGCGGTGGAGTGCCCTTGTTTCTCGGCCTGGCATTTTCCTCGCGGCCCGCCTCAGCCGTCATCATCGATCTTTTCTCGCCTGCCGCGGGTGTTGCAATTGTCCAGCTCTACGATCGTTATACCGATAATCCGGATGAGTCGACGTTCTTGGACAAAACGATCTCACTGACCAAGGGACGAAACCTTATCCAGGAGTCGCACCCGCAGGGCCTTCGCATCGAGGCCGTGGGGTTGTTTTCCGAGGACCTACACCTCCTCGTCCTCGACAACCTGACCCTGATCGGCGTCTAGGCTCCGGCAAAAAAAACGGCATGCCGGAGCATACCGTTTCGGAAAATACGTTGAAGGGTACCCGTCAGATCTTGGCGATACCTTCGGGGCGCTTGGCGCCGGCGAAGTGCTTGGACCAGTAGGCCTCGTTGAGGCTGTCCACGCGAACCGTCTTGCCCGCAGACGGAGAGTGGATGAACTGCCCGTTGGCGATATACATGCCGACGTGCGAGATAGCCTTGCCGTGGGTGCGGAAGAACACCAGGTCGCCCGTCTTCATTTCGTTGCGCTTGACCTTGAGGCCGGCGAGGAACTGGCTGGCCGAGTTGGTCGGCAGGTCGAGGCCGATGCTGTGGGCGAAGACGTAGCGGACGAAGCCGCTGCAATCGAAGCCGGTGGACGGAGCGCGGCCACCACGGTGGTAGCGGATATCGCGCAGCTTCATCGCGAAAGAGAGCAGGGCCTCGCGGGCATGGCCGTCGACGTGGCCGGCGAGCTTGGCGGAGGCGGCGGCAACGACGCTGTCGTCGTCTTCGTCGTCGGCCAGGGAATCTTCATCGGAGGACGTGGTGTCGGCGACCGCGGCGGTAGATTTCGGGGCGGTGAGCGACGCCTTGGGGGCGGTGAGCGAAGCGATGTCCGGAATGGCCGACTGGGCCAGGGCGTTCGCCGGTGCGAACACGGGAAGATCGGTGAGGAGCAGCGTTGCGGACTGGTCAAGACCCTGTGGAGCGGCGACGGTGTCGGCCATGACGGGTGTGACGGAAGCGATGCAGGAGGAGGCTAACGCGAGAGCGGTCAGTCGCTTTAAATGCATGAGCGATAAGGCCTATTCATCGTGAAGTTAAGCCGCCGTGAAGGTGAGACGACCGTGAACGAGTGGTGAAGTTACCAAACGACGACGGCCTTGTTGTTGGCATAAAGTTAAAAGCGGTCAGTCCTAGGAAACATTCATACAATTCGCACAAAAATGCGGGCTGCGAGACGGAAACCTGAACACATAGAAGCACTTGGCTTCACGTATGTGAGCATGAAATCACGTAATCGGCCCTCTGACGGGGGCTGGACGCCATCAGGGCGTGTAGGTGCGAGCCCCGAACAAGGCGCTGCCAACACGTATTTCCGTACTGCCTTCCGCGATCGCCAGGGCGAAATCGCCACTCATGCCCATGGAAAGCCGGTCCAGCGTGTGGCCCGCCTGACGGCCCGTCTCGCGGCACGTGTGCAACGTACGGAAACACTGCCTGACCACGGCCTCGTCGTCGGACGCTTCCGCCAGGGTCATCAGGCCACGGACGCGCAACGTGTCGAAGGCACGCAACTGGTCCAGGAAAACGGGCAGCGCTTGCGGGGCCAGCCCGAACTTGCTCTCTTCCCGGGAGGTCTTCACCTGCACCAGAACGTCGATCGCCCTGCCCTGCGCCTGCAACGCCTTGTCGAGCGCTACGGCCAGGTCGAGGCGATCCAGCGACTGCACCTCGGTCACCAGGCGTGCCACCGGCTTGGCCTTGTTGGTCTGCAAGTGGCCGATGACGACCCAGTCGAGGGCCTCGGCAGCCAGTTCGGCGGCCTTGGCCTGGATCTCCTGGACCTTGTTCTCCCCGAACCGGCGCAGACCCTGGGCGATGGCCTCGCGCACCACGTCGGCACCGAACGTCTTGCTGACCGGCAGCAGGGTGACCTCCGCCGGATCGCGCCCTGCTGCCGTGCACGCGGCGGCCACGGCACCACGCACGCCCGCGAGGCGATCCGCGAAGGTGCCCGCAGCGTCGGTCATGCCCTCGAGGCTTCCTGGAAGTGGCGCGCGACCACATCGGCCACCACCATGCTCACCCGTTTGCCCGTGGGGATATGCAGGAATTCGTTCGGGCCGTGGGCGTTGGAATGCGGCCCCAGCACACCGGTGATGAGGAACTGCGCCTGCGGGAACTTGTCCCCGAGCATGCCCATGAACGGGATGCTGCCGCCTTCGCCCATATACGCGGCGGGCGCGCCGAAGTAATGCTGCGACGCCTGCGCCACGGCATCCTCCAGCCAGGGCGAGAGGGCGGGCGCGTTCCAGCCGCTGCCATCCTTCTCGAGGTCGAAGCTGACCCGGGCGCCGTAGGGTGGATCCTTCTCCAGCAGCTGCTTGAGGAACGCGCCGGCCTCCGCCCCCGAAAGGGTCGGCGGCACACGGAGGCTCAGCTTCACCGACGTCTTCGGGCGCAGCACGTTACCAGCGCTGTCCAGCGGAGGCATGCCACCCACGCCGGTCACCGCCAGCTGCGGCCGCCAGGTGCGATTGAGCACGAGCTCGCTCAGGTCGGTGGCCGCCGGTTGCATGCCTTCGACGAAGGGAAACTTGTCGTAGATGGCAGTGCCCAGGACCTCGGCGGAACGGCGGGCCTGCTCGATACGCTGGGCCGGGATCTCGACATACAGCTCGCGCGGCACGATCTCGCCGGTCTGCGGGTTTTCCAGGCGGCTGAGCAGGTCGCGCAGGATGCGGAAGCTCGACGGCACCACACCCGATGCGTCACCGGAATGGACGCCTTCCTCCAGGACCTGCACGGTCAGGTTGCCGCCCGTCATGCCACGCAGCGACGTGGTCAGCCACAGCTGGTCGTAGTTGCCGCAGCCGGAGTCGAGGCAGACCACCAGGGCCGGGTTGCCGATGCGGTCGGCCAGGTGATCGACGTAATGCGGCAGGTCGTAGCTGCCCGATTCCTCGCAGGCCTCGATCAGGATGACGCAGCGGGCATGCGGCACGCCCTGTTCGCGCAGCGCCAGCAGGGCGGCCAGCGAGCCGAAGATGGCGTAGCCGTCGTCCGCGCCGCCACGGCCGTAGAGCTTGTCGCCTTTGATCACCGGCACCCACGGACCGAGGTCCTCGGCCCAGCCCGTCATCTCCGGCTGTTTGTCGAGGTGGCCATAGAGCACGACGGTTTCGTCGGTGCCCTTGCCGGTCACGCCCTGCGCGGGCACGTCGATGTAGATCAGCGGCGTGCGGCCTTCCAGGCGCACCACCTCGAGCGTGGCGCCTTCGAAGGCCGGCAGCTTCGCACGCGCCCAGCGCGCCATCAGGTCCACCGCCTGGTCCATGTAACCATGTTCCCGCCACTGCGCGTCGAACATCGGCGACTTGTTGGGAATGCGGATGTACTCGACCAGCTGCGGGACGATTTCCGCATCCCAGAGGGCACTGACGAAGGAGGTGATGCGCGAGGTATCCATGGCGGGCGGCTTCAGGTGGGCAAGCGGCGATTGTAACAGCGCCGACGGAACGGCCCTTCGCGCCGTCGGCGAGGGCGTCGGGCAGGCGCAGCGAACGCGTACGCCACGGCACCCACCACGCCGGTTCGCGCGCGGGCGGGCTCGCCGCACAGTGCCCGTGCGTCATGCGACGCGCCATCGAAGGAAACACACCGTGAACCGTCTCATCCTCGCCCTCGCGGGCCTCATGATCTCTTCGTCCGCCTTCGCCTCCACGCCGGTGAACGTGAATACGGCCGACGCGCCCGCCCTCGCCCAGTCGCTGGATGGCGTGGGGCTGGCCAAGGCGCAGGCCATCGTGGCCTGGCGGGACACCCATGGCCCCTTCGAATCCGCCGACCAGCTCACCGAGGTCAAGGGCATCGGCCAGGCGCTGGTCGACCGGAACCGCGAGGCCATCCAGGTCGACGGCGGCAAACCGGGCAAGAAGCCCCGGCCGGCCCGGGCCGCGCGCGCCAAGGGCGTCGACGCCGACGACTGAGCCCGACCTTACGCCGCCGGCGGAACGCGCTACACTCGCGCCCCATGCCGGCGGCGCTTCAGCCCTGCCGACGGACCTGGGGCCAGATGATCCGATGATCGTGCCGCGTTACCGCATTGCCGCCTCCGCCATTCCCGGCGCCGGCAAGGGTCTTTTTCTCGACGAAGCCGTTGCCGCCGGTCGCATCGTCACCGCGCCCGACGCCATCGATCGCACCCACCGCTGGGACGAGATCATGGCGTCCGCCTCCCTGTCCGCCGACCTCCATGCCGCCGCTCGCTGGTTCGAGGACCGCTACACCGTCTCCCCCGAGTGGCCCGACGAGTGCTACGTCAACCACAGCTTCGAACCGACCGGGCTATGGCACCTGGGCTTCATCTTCGCCGCGAGGGATCTGGTCCAAGGCGATGAAATCACAGTGGATTACCGCCACCTGCTTGCCCCCGGCCAGGAAGAAAGCTTTAACGACGCGGCAAGTGGTGAGAAAATAACCGGCTTGTCCTGGCACGAAAGCCTCACACGCTCGACGCGTGCCCTGGCCGCCCTGCTCGGCTGACTCCCTTGGTCACCTCCATGCCCCTATCCGATATCCCCGTCCTGGAAACGCCGCGCCTGCGGCTCACCGCCCTTACCGAACAGCATTTCGACGACTACGCGCGCATGCTCGCGGATGCCGAAAGCACCCGGTGGATCGGTGACGGCCAGCCTCTTGACCGCATGAACGCCTGGCGTTCCATGGCCATGCTGCTGGGTCACTGGGCCCTGCGCGGCTGCGGCATGTGGGCCATGGAGCTGAAGGACACCGGCGAATTCATCGGCCGCGCCGGCCTGATGAAGCCCGAAGGCTGGCCCGACCTGGAACTGGGCTGGATGCTGAAGCCCGAGCACCGCCACCATGGCTACGCGACGGAAGCGGGTGAAGCCATCCTCGCCTTCGCGTGGAACCAGATGCACGCCCAGCGCGTCATCAGCCTTGTGCGCATCGGCAACGAGGCCTCCGACCATGTGGCCGAGCGGCTGGGCGGCGAGCACATCGACAACATCGATTTCCTCGGTGGCGCCACCCACCTTTTCGCCTACTACCCACCCCATCGCGAACTGCGTCGCGCCAGCTAGGTCCGCGCGGGAAAGTCGGTACGCCGGCGGCGCTGCAGGTTCGTGCCGGCCAGGCCGGCCAGCGCCAGCAGGCGTGCGGTACGCATCCAGGCGATCACCGCCACGCCCAGCTGCACGACCAGAAAGGCGATGAACCACTCCCCGCCCACGGCCACCGCATGCCCGCGCCACGCGGCGATCAGGGCGGCCACACCCGCGCCCGGCACGGTGATAGCCAGGTACACCGACAGGCTGGCGAACGGCCGCCGCGCAAACTGCGCGACACCGCGCACAAAGGCGAGCAGCGACGAACGCAGCCCGGCATCGGCGATGAACTGGGCGCGCGCCGACTCGACCAGGGCCTGCGCGATCACGAAACCGAGCACGGTCAGCGCGAGGGCACCGTCCTGGTAGAGGTCCGCCGTCGACGGCAGCAACGCCGCCTCGACGCGCTCGTCCGCAAGCGATGTCACACCCTGCGAAAGCAGCACGACCAGGCCATAGGGAATCAGCGAGAGCGGCAGCAGGCGCAGCATCCGCCCGTACTCCGCAGCGCCGCCTTGCAACAGGGCCCCGAAGCCCAGCGCGCGGCCAGCACGACCGCCGGCCACTACCATGCCCGTCAGGAACGGGGAAAAGGCCAGTGTGAGGATGGCGCCCGCGGCGAAGGCCGAGCCCGTCCAGGTACTGCGCTGTACCGTGGCGACGGCATCGGCGAAGAACAGGCCGTCAAAGTGGCGCGCCCAGGCGCCCGCATGCACCGAATGTCCGGTCATGTCGTCGAGGACGCTCCACAGCGGCAACGCCACGACCAGCGTCGGCAGCAGCGTGATCGCCATCCACAGCAGCATCAGCCGCCATTGCAGGCCGCCGATCGCACCCAGGCCCAGGGCCGCTGCGGTCGAGCGTTTGGTACGGGCATTCATAGGGTCACCAGGAAAGCGTAGAACCCCTGCAGCAACGCCGCGACGTCGGCGCTCCAGCGATGGGAAGCGGCGTGGTCGGCCTCGACGGTGCGGCTGTCGTTGAGCTTGTTCGCATCGAGGTAGAGGGTGCGCTCCGGGTCCAGCTCGGCGGAAACGCCCTTGGCCGGCCGGGTGAAGACGAAGCGGGCCCAACGCCGCGTGTCGTCCCAGCGCGCGGTTTCCACGCCGCCATCGGCAAAGGTGACCTTGAGTGTCTGCGGTACCGGGGCACCGTCGCGCCAGAGGGTCACCGTGGTCTTCCACGGGAATGGGCCCAGGCCCTTCGCCGCACCGGGATGGGCCTTTTTCCAGGCGTCTCGTTGGCGCTCGATGGCCGCGTCGTTGTCGTCGGTACTGGTTTCCACACGCTTGCCGTCGACCAACGCCGTACCGGCCAGCGGCAGCACCTCCTCGCTGGCAATGTCGCTGACGCGGTCGTCGATGCGGTCGGTGCCGTAGACGTACTGGTCGAACACCTGCGCCACCACGGCCGGCTGCCCCGTCGAGGCCGACAGGGACGCCTGCAGGTCGCCGATCGACGGATGACGGAAGCGCCAAGTGGCGTAGTAATCCTTGAAGGCCTTTTCGGTCGCCGCCTTGCCCAGCCGTTCCTCGAGGTCGTGCAGGGCGGTGGCGGTACGCGAATACACCGTGACATACGTGCCGCTGGACAGGCGATCCCATGAGTTCGCGCCCAGCGCATCGGCCGGTCGCGACAGCATCGCCGTCATCCGTTCGAGCATGAATACCGGCAGTGCCGGCTCGACGCCGAAGAACCGCCACAGCGGCGTGGTCAGGTACACCGGCTGGTTGCGCGCGCGCAGCATGCGCTCGTCCCAGTATTCGTTGAGGCCTTCGTCGAGCATCGGCTCCTCGAACTCGTTCGAGGCGATCAGCCCGTAGAAGTAGCCATGGCCGAACTCGTGCACGGTGACGAAATCCAGCATGTATTCGTCGATCGTCTTCGCCGGCACGCGGGTGTAACTGTCCGCGGTGAAGAAGGTGGGGTATTCCATGCCGCCCGCCTCGTCGGCGTTGAACGGCGGCACCACGGCGGTTACGGTCTTGTACGGATACGGGCCCAGCGTGGACGAAAACCAGCCGAGCGCATCGATGGTGGCCTTGAGCACCGGCTTCGCCGTGGCCGCGTATTCAGGTGGGTAGATCACGCGCACCTTCACCGTCGGGCTGCCCGGGCCGCGCCATTCGCCGTCCATCGTCCGGTAGCCGGGAGCGGCCATCCAGGCGAAATCGTGCACGTCGGCCTGGATGAAATGCCAGATGAGCGCGTCGCCTTCCGGCACCGGCTCCCCCTGCTGTTCGCCGGTGGCACCCACCACGTAGCCCTTGGGCACGGTCATGTGGACGTCGTACTCGCCGAAGTCGGCGTAGAACTCGCTGTTGAAATGGAACGCGTGCACATTCCAGCGCGGCGCCGTCGCGCCGCGCTCCCCGGCCAGTTCGAGCACGCCGATCTTCGGGAACCACTGCCCCACGAGATGGAACGAGCCGACGTAGCCGGTGCGCTCGATCACCCGCGGCAGCTGGCTGTGGAACGACATGTCGAGCGTGACGCTGGCACCGGGCGCCACCGGCCGGGCCAGGTCGACCCGCACCACGGTGTGGTCCGTCGTGGGGCCACCATCCGGGTGCACGTAGCGCCACGACAACGCGGCGCCGTCCTGCTCCACCCTGCCCAGGTCGATGTACCCCCATTCACCCTTCTTCACCTCGGCCGCACCGCGCGAACCGCCGGCACCGGCGAGCACGTTGCGCTCGGTGAAGAACAGGCTGCCTTCCCCTTCGAAGGCATTCAGGTACAGGTGCAGGAACACCGACGACACCGGACGATCGCTGCGGTTGCGCCAGGTCAGCTGCTGCCGGCCGTCCACTGTGTGCTTTCCCGGATCGAGCCGCGCCTGGATGCGGTAGGACACGACGCGGTCGGACAGCGTGGCCTCGTCCCCCTTGCGTGGACCGCCCCACGCCTCGGGTGCGCTGGGCGTGCGGATGAAGCCGGCATGTGGCGATGCGAAGGGAATCTCGACGGGAAGCTGCGGCGCCGCGGCAACGGTGCTGGCGGAGGCTGGCACGGGCGGAGCGACGGGCGCGACGGGAACGGCATCCTGCGCCCATGCCCCGGCGAGACCGAGCAGCGCCACCGCTGCGACACAACGAACCACCCTGGCTGCCTTGCGGCGCATCGACCACCCTCCCCTGCAATCCGGAAAGATTGCGGGCTGGGGCCTTCATGCCGATATAGGCCAGAGGTCACGGTGCACGCCCATGCGATCAGCCGGGGAACGGGCGCTCGCGCATCCACTTGGTGACGATCCATTTCTCGCCACGGATCACCGGCGCGCCGCCGTGCAGCGACAGCACATCGAGTGCCCCGTCGGCGTCGGTGTACTCGAAATACAACGCCTGCCCCTTGCGCGGCACGTAGCTGAAGTCGATGCGCGGGAAGATGGTTTCCCCGCCTGCTTCGACATCCGCCAGGTACATGATCAGCGTGGATACCCGCTGGCCGCCTTGCCGCAGCGGAACCTCGCTGCCCTTCTCCTCCGGCGGGAAATAATCGAAGTGGGGAACGTATTCGCCACCGACGCCGTAACGCATCACCTGCAGGCCTTCACCGTGCTCCTCGCTCAGGCCCATGATGGCTGCGGCCCGTGCATCGATACGCTGGATCAGCGGATTCTCCGACCGCTGGAAGAACGCGCCTTCGCTCGTGCGGATATCCATGACGGTGTTGGCCCCGGATTCCGGCGAGACCACGGCGGAGCGTTCCAGGCGAACCTGCGCCATGTGCGTCAGCTGCTCGCACTCCGCCTCGTCGAGCACCCCGTCGAGCAAGGCGACCACGGGCCGCGCGATGCGCAACAGCACCCGGATATCGCGGTCGGGGGTGTGCAGGATGTGGCCCTGGGCAAGGCGCGAGACGTGGGGCGTGGCCGACGTCGACGGCTCGGCGACCGGCCCGGCCCCGCCGAACAAGGCATCGGTGATGGCACTGCGGGCGATACCGGTATCGAACTGGTGGTCGCGCATCGTGGCCAGGATATCGGCCGGCGCATTGCCCGCGGCGAGCGACTCGGCGATCCAGCGGTACCAATCGGGCGTAACCCTGGTGTGCTTGCGCGTCTCCATGTGCGTGGAGCTCCCTGGCGAATGATCGTGAACAGTGTGCCTTTCCGGCGCCGAAAGTGCATCGTACGCAGCGTGAAGACGCCTGCGCTCAGCCAGCCGGATCGGGCGGCGATGCGACCAGCCATGCCAGCTTCTTCGCTCGCGGCAACCGTTTCACCACCCACTCGGCCCGTGAGGCCTCGGCCCGGTCGGCGAACGGCCGCGAGCCGAGCAGGCGCACGGGCGGATTGGCCCGGGTATAGCGCGCGCCCTTGCCGGCCACATGCGCCGCATAGCGGGCGTCCAGGTCGTTGGTGATCCCCGCGTACCAGGCGCCGTTGCGGCATTCGATCAGATAGACACACCACATGCCGCGTAGCGTAACCGGCATGCCTACAATCGGGCCATGCATCCGTCCTACGACCTGGCCGTGAACTATCCCCTGCGAACCCCGGTGGCCGCCCGGCTGGCCGAGGCACTGGCCCACGCGACCTTGGACCTCGACACGCTGGCCTATCCCGATCCGCAGGGCTCGGCACCGACCCGCCAGGCGATCGCGCAGTGGATGACCCGTATCGGTGGGCACGCCACCGTCGATCCCGGCCACCTCGTGCTGACCCTGGGCGCGCGCCACGCGCTCTGGCTGGCGCTGGCGTGCCTCGTCGCCGAGGGGGAGGCGTCGACGGTGATGGTGGATACCCTTACCTACCACGGCTTCCGCGACCTCGCGTCGGGCATGGGAACCCGATGTGTCGATGTCGCCATGGACGAGCACGGCATGCTGCCGGATTCACTCGACGCCGTGGCGGCACGTTCGCACAGCCGCGTCGTGTACGTGCAGCCGACCCTGCACAACCCGACTACCCTCACGCTGCCCCTGCAGCGGCGCCTGGACCTCGCCGCGGTGGTGGAGCGACGGGGGCTGTGGATCGTCGAGGGCGACGTGTACAGCCACCTGGTGCACGACACGGGCGAGGCACTGCCGCCGTTCGCCACCCTGTTGCCCCAGCGCACCCTGCATGCGGGCGGCGTCGGCAAGCTGCTTGGCCCGGGCCTGCGCGTCGGCTGGCTGCGACTACCGAATCCGGCGCTCCTTGCGGCGTGCGTGGAGCCGCTCCGCCGCGCCACCGACGGCTTGCCGGGATGGCTGCCGGCCGTGGTCGCCGGCTGGATGCGGGATGGCACGGCGCTGGCGCTGAACCAGGCCCTGCAATCGGCGATGCGGGAGCGTGCGGCCCTCGCACGCCAGGTCGTGGGGCCCGACCTGGTGACCTCCGGCGCCAGCCTGCATGCGTGGCTGCCCTGCGCGGATGCGGAGGCCTTCAGCGAGCGCCTCCTGGCACGGGGGGTCAGGGTCGGTAACCCGGCCGGGTATGGCGATCCATCCACCCGTGCCACGGGGGTGCGCATGTGCCTGGGGGCCGAGGAGGATATCGGCCGGCTGGAGGTGGCGTTGGGAATCGTTGGAGGGTGTCGTTAGGCCGGTTTCGCACATCGTGCGCTCCTACCCCTGCGCGGGTGAGGGCGGGCCGTTTGGGGATGGGATGGCGGTCAGCTTTTCGAGGGCCTTGCCTACGGCGGCGAAGGCGAAGGCGCCGGTGACGTGCGTGGCGGCGCCCAGGCCGCCGCCGCAATCGAGCTTCACCGCGTCGCTGCCGGCGGGTCGCACACCGCAGACGCTGCCATCGGGCTGCGGGTAGCGCACATTTTGCAAGGAATACACGGCGGATACGCCGAAGAAGCGATCGGGGTTGCGTGGGAAGCCGTGCTCCTGGCGGAGCTTCTTCCGGATCATGCTGAGCATGGCGTCGTGCTCGGTACGCGAAAGGTCGCGCACGCGCACCTGCGTGGGGTCGGTGCGGCCGCCCGCCGCGCCCACCGTCACCAGGGGCAGCTTGCGGCGGCGGCACCAGACGATGGTCTCCAGCTTCACCTTCAGGGCGTCGCAGGCATCGATCACCACGTCGTAGTTGCGGTCCAGCAACTCGTCCAGGCTTGACGGCGTGAGGAAACGCTCCATGGCCTCGAGCCGGATCGTCGGGCTGATCGCATGCGCGCGTTCGGCGATGACGCCCACCTTGGGCCGGCCGTACTGGCCATCCAGCGCGTGCAACTGGCGGTTGGTGTTGGACAGGCAGACATCGTCGCCATCGATCAGCGTCAACCGGCCGACTCCGCTGCGCGCCAGGGCTTCAGCCGCCCACGAGCCCACACCGCCCACCCCGATGACGCATACGTGCGCCCGGGCGAGGCGGTCGAGGCTGCCGCGCCCGTACAGGCGCTCGATGCCGGCGAAGCGTTCCGCCTGTGCGGTACCCACATGATTTCCAGCAGAAAGGACTGTGCTCATGGTCTCATATTGAAAGAACGGAGCCGTCAGCTATGCTGACGACCGTGCCAGGCCAGGGATCCCCCATGCGTGCGTTGCTCCTCGTCATCCTCGGCCTCGTGGTCGGCGCGATGGGCGCGACCTTCGCGCTGTCCGCCCTGCGCCAGGGCACGCCGTTCCACAGCGGCGTCATGGCCGTGATGCAACATCGCATGGGAGTACTGCGAGCCAACGTGCGGGCGAGGCAGTGCGATGCCAAGGTGTCGGCCGGGCAACTGGCCGCCCTGCGCGTCTCCGCCAGCGATATCCGCGACGCCTTTCCCGACATGGATGCCCCCTTCTTCGCCGCCGGCGACGCCTTGGGCCAGGCCGTGGATGCGGCGCGTGCCACCGCACCGGTCAGCTGCGACGTCCTGGCCACCGTCCTCAAGCCCATCGGCGATGCCTGCCAGGCCTGCCACCGGCAGTACCGCTGACCCATGACCGACGCCGGACCCACCATGGACACGCCCACCGACAAACCAGCCGGGCCGCAGGGCTTCCTGCGCATGCGCTGGTGGCTGCTGGTACGGGCCATGGCACGTTTCGAAACCACCATGTTCCTGCGCACGCGCTACTCGCAGCCGAAGATGGTGGCGATCGGCGTCGTCGGCAGTTTCTGCCTTGCGGTCTATTACCCGGTCTGGGCCTACCTGTTTCCGCAGCCGTACGAAAACCTGCCCATGCGGCTGGCCTGCTGCGCCACGTTCATCCCGCTCGCGCTGCTGCCCTGGTGGCCACGGCGCCTGCGTACCCAGCTGCCGACCTACTGGTATTTCGCGATGACGGTCGCCATGCCGTTCTTCGTCGGCTACATGACCTTGCGTAACGCGACCCCGGCGTGGCTGATGACCCACCTGGCCTGCGTCATGCTGCTGATGATGCTGTTCGACCTGGTCAGTTTCCTGCTGGTGTTTTCCGTGGGCAGCGTGCTGGCCGGCCTGGTCTTCGTGCTGTCGCCGGAAGCCCACTTGCACACCCGCACCATGCTCGAATACATCCCCCTGTTGCTGTTCGGCATGGTCGGCGGGGCTACCTGCACCGTGTCCTCGACCATGGCGGAGCAATCGCGCATCGATGCCCTCACCGCCGCGTCCAACAACATCGCGCACGAGCTACGTACGCCGTTGGGCTCGTTGCGCATCGCGGCGCGCGCGGTGGCTCGCTACATGCCCGACCTGATCCGCAGCCACCGGCTTGCCGAGGGCGAAGGCCTGGCCGTGCCGGAAATGCGGGCGCAGAACCTGCACGCACTGGAGCGAAGCATCGGGGTGATGGAGCGCGAGGTCACCTACGCCAATACCATCATCGACATGCTGCTGCTGTCGGCAAGGCCGATCGGCGAGGTGCCCTTGTCACGCCTCCAGGCCCGCGATTGCGTGGAACAGGCCCTCCGGCGTTTTCCTTACGGGTCGCGCTCCGAGCGAGATCGCATCACCCTGTCGCCCCTGGGCGACTTCCCCCTTTACGGCGAAGAAAGCCTGGTGGTCCACGTGTTGTTCAACCTGCTGCGCAATGCACTTTTTCATACCGATCGCGCGGGCAAGGGCGAGATCCGCGTGTTCATCGAACCCGCCGAAGGCGTCAACCGCATCCGCGTGCACGACACCGGACCGGGCATCCCTGCGGACGTGCTTCCCCGTGTTTTCAACCGGTTTTATTCCTATTCCAGCGACAGCGCCGGCACCGGCGCCATCACGGGCCTTGGAATAGGACTCGCTTTTTGCCGCGCGGCGATGGAGCATATGGGCGGTGGCATCGCATGCCGTACCGAACTGGGTGAGTTCACCGAATTCACCCTGACCTTCCCGCATTCGGAACCCGGGGACCGGCAGTGACGACGTTGAACGCACAGGGCGACATCCAGCCTTTCCATTTCCCGACGACCACCGTGCTCGTCGACGACCACGAGGAATACCTCGACGTGGTCCCGCTCCTGCTCGACCCCATGGTCCGGGTGCGCACCTTCAGTTCGCCGCGCAGCGCGCTGGCCACGCTGGGCAACAACGGCAGCCGGCCGGTGCCCGGGGGCGGCTGGCTTTACCGCTGGAAGGACCGCCCCTCGGAAACCCAGGAGCTGGTAGCCCTGGACATCGACTCGATCCACCGCGTGGTCTACGACCCGGAACGCTTCGCCGAGATCTCGGTGGTGGTGGTGGACCAGGCCATGCCCGAGATGGACGGCATCACCTTCTGCAAGCGCCTGCCCAACCCGCACATCGGCAAGATCCTGCTCACCGGTCGTGCCGACGACGCCACGGCGATCGACGCCTTCAACTCGGGCGTGATCGACCGGTTCATCCGCAAGAACGATCCCCTGGCTATCGAAAAACTGCAGACCGCCATCGTCGAACTGCAGCGCCGCTACTTCGACCGCGCCAGCGCCTTCGTGGCCGAGACCCTCGCCCTGGGCAATTTCCGCTTCCTGCGCGACCCGGCGTTCCGCGAGGTATTGCAGAGCGTCACGGCCACGTTCCAGCCGGTGGAGTGCTACGTGCACTGCAACCCGACCGGGCTGCTGCTGGTGGACGCCTGGGGCATCGGGCGTTTTCTGCTGGTGCAAACCGACGAGGACCTGCGCACACACTATGAAATTGCGGCAGATCTGGGGGCGCCCGGCGCCGTGCTGGATGCCCTGCGCAGCGGCGACGCCCTGCCCTGGTTCAATTCGCGCGACGGGTTCTACCACAAGGGCGTGGAGCACCCGGAAAACCACATGTACGCAGCCACCGCGGTGTCCGGCGAGCAGTGGTACTACTACGCCCTGATCGACGAAGTCGAACGCTTCCGCCTGCAGCACGTCAAGTCGTACCGCACCTGGCTCCGCGAGCAGGACCTGAGCCTCGCCGCCGACAGCCGGCCCCGATTCATCTAATCGCGTTACCGTCCCCGGTCTCTCTGGCATTGCCAGGGGCCGGAGGACTTCCCCTCCTTTGGTCTCTCTCGTATTCGCGCCCGCCTGGGCGAGGCTGGCGCGCGCGTCGTTCGTGGTGAACGACGACGCGTTCATCGCCCATGACATCACAGAGAGATGACCATGGAAAACGTTTCCGTTCTGCACCGCGTTACCCGGGCGCCCGCGCTTCCCGCTTTCGTAGCGACGCGGGTCGCTCGATTTCACAACGAACGTGTCGCCATCGACTGGGGCGGCCGTCACATTTTGCGAGGTCGCCGCCCCGAATCCGGCGACCTGATGCTCCAGAGCAACGATTACCTCGCCATCGCCGGCCATCCCACGATCGTCGAGGCCCAGCGCGATGCCCTGGCCGCCGGCGGTCTGGGCATGATGATGTCCGCCCTGTTCCAGCAGGATGCCGACCAGCCGTTGCACCGTGTGGAGGCGGAACTGGCCCGGGCGGTCGGCAGCGAGGACGGCATCCTCGCCCAGTCGGGCTTCGCCGCCAATGTCGGCTTGCTGCAATCCATCGCGGGCGAACGGGTGCCGGTGTACGTGGACATGCTGGCGCACGCGTCCTTGTGGGAGGGTATCCGCAGCGCGGGAGCGAAGGCGGTGCCGGTACTGCACAACGATGTGGGCCACCTGGAGCGCCAGGTGCTGCGCCATGGGCCCGGCGTCGTCGTGGTGGATGCGGTGTACAGCACCAACGGCAGCATCGCGCCGCTGGAGGCGATCGCCAACCTGTCGCAGGCGCACGGCTGCGTGCTGGTGGTCGACGAATCACACTCGCTGGGCACCCACGGCAGCCGCGGCGAAGGACTGGTCGCCAGCCTGGGGCTCAACGACCGCGTGCATTTCATCACCGCCAGCCTGGCCAAGGCGTATTGCTCACGTGCAGGCTTCGTCGCCTGCACCTCGCGCTTCAAGGACTACTTCGGGTGCGAGGCGTTACCAGCGATCTTCAGCTCGTCGTTGCTTACTCATGAACTGACCGGCCTGTCCGCGGCCCATCGGGTCATCCAGACCGAGGGCTGGCGGCGCCAGCGCTTGCGCCAGATCACCCGTCGCGTCCGCGCGGAACTGACCGAACTGGGTTACCCGATCGCCGACGGCACCGAGCAGATCGTGGCCTTCGAAGCCGGACAGGAATTGCTGACCGGCAAGGTCCGCGATGTCATGGAGCGCCACGGGGTGTTCGGTTCGGTCTTCAGCGCACCGGCCACCACCGTCAACCGCTCGCTGCTGCGCCTTACCCTCAACGCGGGCATGAGCGACGACGACGTCTCGCGGCTCATCGAGGTATGTCGCGTCGCCCGGGATGCCATGGACGTGCCGGCATGGAGCGCGTCACGCCGTGCACGACGGGACGGCGAGCGGGAGGTGTCCACCTCCGAAGTGGCCTGACGACAGGTTCATAACCCCTCAGCGATCCGGCACGCGATCGCTGAGGGCGCCTTCATCCAGGTGAAGTGATCCGCCGCCTGCCCGTCCAGGTCCACCGGGGACACCAGGTGGACCTGGCTTGGCGCATCCGGCATCTTGCCCAGCAGGAATTCCAGCGACGCCGCGGGGGCCAACCAGTCGTCGCGGAGCCGCAGGGCCAGCACGGGCGCCGACTGTCGTCGCAGTGCGGCTTCCAGATCGACGCGAAGACCCTTTGCCGAATACGTGCCTT
This sequence comes from Luteibacter sp. 9135, assembly GCF_000745005.1. Lineage (NCBI taxonomy): Bacteria > Pseudomonadati > Pseudomonadota > Gammaproteobacteria > Lysobacterales > Rhodanobacteraceae > Luteibacter > Luteibacter sp. 9135. Next base: position 4,215,448 of record NZ_JQNB01000001.1, read on the forward strand.
TACGCCCGCTGCGCGACCAGTCGGCGATGACCCCGCGCGCCTCGTTGCCGCCGAAGCCGATCCGCCGACCCGGCAGTCGCCCGACCAGGTTCGCGAGGGCGGGAGCCGCGATGTAGGCAAGCACGACCCAGGATTTGAAGCGTCGCCAGTACGGCGCCCCGCTGCCGACCAGGACCACGCCCGCCGGTGGCTGGATCGCCATGGCCGCCAGGAGGCAAGCCAGCTGACCGCCGAGGCTGTGCCCGCCGACGTGGACGGGCACGTCCGGTACCGAGCGGCGCAGGGCCGCAAGGCTGGCCGGCAGGTCGTCGCCCAGCAATTCGCGGTAACCCCAGTTCGCGCGGCGCGATGCGCGTCGGTCGCTCGAGCCCAGACCGCGCCACTCATGCAAGGCGACGGCTACCCCACGTGCCGCCAGCGCACGGGCCAGGCCGTCGTAGTGACGCGCGCCGACACCCATGGCGGGCAGCCAGAGTAGCGCCGCACGAGGCGGGGCCGAGGCCGGCCGGTAGATCAGGAGGTCCGCCGATGCGCCGTCCGTCATGCGGAGGGGCTGGGACGAGGTGACGATGTCGGGTGTGCTGTCGTCGGTCATACAAAAAACCCTCCCGGCGCGAAGCACCGGGAGGGTCAAAGTCATGCAGGAACGGGCGGCGCGAGGCAGCCCGAGGGCATTACTTCGGAACGACGTTGTCAGCCTGCGGGCCCTTCTGGCCCTGGGTCACGGTGTATTCCACCTTCTGACCCTCGGCAAGCGACTTGAAGCCGTTGCCCTGGATGGAACGGAAATGCACGAACACGTCCGGACCACCCTCATCCTGAGTGATGAAGCCAAAGCCCTTGGCGTCGTTGAACCACTTCACAGTACCAGTTGCCATCACACACACCTCTATCCAACACACTAAAAACCCGACTCGGCGAGCCGGCGACTTACTGGGCATGCTGGACCGGGTGAGGCGATGAGCGTGGATTACGCGCTTACATCGGGTCACTCGCGTAACCGCGCAGACTCAGTGGGGTCGATCATAACCGTATTTTCGCGAAGTTCTGTAGGGGAACCCCTACATGGGACGAATTTTTGACGTCTATCACGTGATTTGGGTCGAAATCTTGGGAAAAAATGACTTTGTGAAGGGCTCTGGAGGGGGTGGGCTCGCCTTTGGCATCGCGTTGGGCCTTGGGCCGCGGAGCAAGAGCCGGCGGGTGCCACCCTCGGGGCCACGCCTGCGGCGACCCGGAGGAAAGGCCGCTAGCGCGGCCGTGTATCTGGTTCGCGCACATCGTGCGCTCCTACGCGCGGCCGTTTATGGATTGCCCTACGGGCCTGGGTCGGGCTTCGAACGGGGGTTTCCGATTCGTGGGTAGGAACGCTCGCTTGCCTGGTGTGCACAGCATCGATCGCCTTAGGTGTGTCGAGGGTTCGCGCACGTGCGTGCGCTCCTACCCCCCAGACAGCAGATCACGCGTTGGATATGCAACATCCGGCCCTACCCGTGGGGTAGGAGCCCACGATGTGGGCGAAAAGCCAACAAAGCGGCGACGCCCTACCCTGCACGTCTGCGACCGCTCGCGTCACAACCTGCCTCAGTCTCGGGAAGAGCCGGCGGGTAGCCCCCTCGGGGCCGGTAGCCGCAGGCGAGGGCTTCGAACGGACAAGGCCGCGTAGCGGGGCCGGCCAGGACGGCCGGCCATTTTCGCTGAGCCATGGATGGCGAATCGAAAATCCCCGTTCGAAGCCCGACCCGGGCCCGTAGGGCAATCAATAAACGGCCGCGCACGCGGCCCTTCATTGACGGGTCTCCGCAGGCGTGGCCCCGAGGGGGCTACCCGCCGGCTCTTGCTCCAGTGCCCAAGGCTCCAAGGCTAAACGCGATGCCGAAGGCGAGCCATTCGCCCACAAAAAAAGGCCGGGCGTCGCCGCCCGGCCTTTCTTATGCAGCTCGGATATCCGAAGGCTTAGGCCTTCTGGACTTCCTCAGCCTGCAGACCCTTCTGGCCGTTGACGACCTTGAAGGAGACCTTCTCGCCTTCGGCGAGGGACTTGAAGCCGTTACCCTGGATGGCGCGGAAGTGCACGAACACGTCCGGGCCGTTCTCACGGGAGATAAAGCCGAAGCCCTTGGCGTCGTTGAACCACTTGACGGTGCCGATTTCACGATCCGACATAGAAACACTCCAAACAATTTTTACGAATAAAACCGGCAACTTGAAATAGCTGCCGCCTAACTGGTGTGCAAGGAAACGCGAGGAGCGAAGCGATGTTGCGGATACGTGATCAGCTGCATCGGGTCAAACTAACTCTATGACCCCGGCAAACACAGTCCGGCGACTATACAGCGCCATGTCACAAATAGCGATGCCGCTCAGGCCGCATCCGTGGTCGGCTCACTGACGTAACTTTCACGGCATCGGCGCACATGCTTGCGGGCGGTCGCAAAAGCACAGCGATCTCACCTACCATCCGCTCACGTTCTAACCAAGGGGGACCGCTCCATGAACCACTCCAGCATCCGACTCGTTCCGCTTCTCATCGGCGCCCTGGCGTTGGCGGCATGCGCGGATCACAACGCCAGGACGACGTCGGGCAACACCCGCACGACCGTGTCCTCGACACCTGCGAGCAGCTCGTCCAGCAAGCCGCGTGTTACCTCCCCCACGACCAGCGGATCGACCTCCCGGACGACCAGCCGCACCGCGACCGCCACCAAGGACGCCCCGTTGCCCGACAGCACGGGTATCGCCGCCTGTGACGAATACCTGGCCAGCTACAAGAGCTGCCACCTCGCCGCCGGCATCTTCGCGCGCGACCAGATCGACAGCCGCTACGACATGATGCGTACCAGCCTGCTGCGCCAGTCGCAGGACCCGGACATGCGCGGTCAGCTGGGTGCGCGCTGCGCGTCGCTGGCCAGCCAGTTGAAGGATGCACTGCACGGTAAGTCGTGCGCCGACACGCCGGCTCCCGCCTCCACGCGCTGAGTTCTCGGGAGTCACCCACCATCGCCGTGCACGTCCTGTCGGATAGGCGTGACGGCGCGGTGCAGGGCCTTTCGTAGTTGTGCCGCCGTTAAATCTCTCCTTGGTAGCGTCGGCAACGATGCTGCGGATCGACGATCCGTGGCGATCTGACCACCGTTACCAAGGAGGCTTATATGAAGACGCATATTCGCGCTGCCGCACTGGGCGCTTCGTTGTTGCTGGCCGGTGCCGCTTTTGCACAGGACGTTCCGCCGCCGGGCCGCGTGCCGCCTCCGCCGGCCGGTGAAGCCACGCCTCCACCGCCGCCGCCGTCCGATACCGCACCGGGCACGATGCAGCAGCAGGATCCGGCCATGCCGCCGCCCGCCGCCAATGCGCCGCCTCCGCCGCCCCCGGGCGACATGCCGCCGCCGCGCCCCGGTGATGCTCCGCCGCCGCCCCGTCCGGGCGATGCCCCGCCCCCGCCCCCGCCCCCGCCGGGTGGCGAAGCCGGTGCGATGGAACGCTCCATGCACGCACCGCAGGGCGCTGGCCAGGTTGTGGTGAACAGCAGTCCCGCACCGGCCAAGCCGTCGGGTCCGGCACCGGATTTCGCGACGCTCTCGGGCGGCAAGAGCTCGATCAGCCCGACGCAGGCTTCGGCTTTCCCGCTGCTGGCTAACGACTTCCAGTACGCCGATGCCAACCGCGACGGCCGCGTCTCTAAGGCCGAGTACCAGAAGTGGGTGACCAAGTCGGGCGCGAGCGGCCAGTAAGCACGTTCTATACCGCGCGCAGGAAACGGCCCGCATGTCGGGCCGTTTCCTTGAGTATTCGCGCACATGCACGTTTTTCACATTTGTCACGGATACACTTCCGCTTGCCGGGCAGTCACCGGCTCAGGGAGTCTCCGTACGATGAAACGAATCCACGCCGCCGCCGGCGCCTTCGGCGCTTACGCCTGTCTGCAGGCGAGCCTCGCCTTTGCGCAGAATCCGAGCCCGATGGATATTCGCGCCTGCTCGGGTATTGAAACCGACTCGCAGCGGCTGCTCTGCTACGACAAGGCGGTGGGCCGACCGAACATGACCACGGCGGCGAAGAAGGAAGATCCCAAGGGTGAATCCCTGAGCGTCGATCTGGCCACGCGCAATTCGGGCGACGTACCGCGTCCTCTGTCGCTGCTGGACAGCCGCTGGGAGCTGTCGCCCGAGAGCAAGCTGGGCACGTTCAACCTGCGTGGTTACAAGCCGACCTATGTCCTGCCGTTCTTCGGTACGAACAAGCAGAACACCACGCCACACACGCCCGCGCCAGACCACACCGTCACGACGCCGCAGAACCTCGACAACGTCGAGGCGAAGTTCCAGATCAGCATGAAGACCAAGGTGGCCGAGAACCTGTTCGGCGACAACGGCGACGTGTGGGTGGGTTACACGCAGTCGTCCCGCTGGCAGGTATACAACAAGGACAACTCGCGTCCGTTCCGCGAAACCAACTACGAGCCGGAAGCGTTGCTGGTGTTCAACACCAACTACAACCTCTTCGGCTGGAACGGCCGCCTGGCCAGCATCGGCATCAACCACCAGTCCAACGGACGCGCCGACCCGCTGTCGCGCAGCTGGAACCGCGTGGTGGCCGACATCGGCCTCGAGCGCGAGGGCTGGGTCATCATGCTGCGCCCCTGGTGGCGCATCCCGGAAGCGCGCAAGGACGATGACAACCCGGATATCAAGGATTACATGGGCCGCGGCGAAATCACCGTCGTGCACGAGGTGGGTCGCCAGGAGTTCTCGCTGACCGGCCGCCATTCGTTCCGCACGGGCGACCGCTCACACGGCTCGCTGCGCGGCACCTGGAGCTTCCCGGTGGTGAACAACCTGCGTGGCTACGTGGAAGTGTTCAACGGGTACGGCGAAAGCATGATCGACTACAACCACCGCGCGACGTATCTGGGCGTGGGTGTGTCGTTGCTCGACTGGTATTGAGTCTGCGGGTGGCTGATTCGCGCACATCGTGCGCTCCTACCAAGCGTCGCGTGTAGGAGCGCACGATGTGCGCGATCAAATCCGCGCCACATTCGGTGTAGGAGCGCACGACGTGCGCGATCCCGACGCACGCGACCAAACCAGGCCGAGGCGCGCGATACGCGCACGCCCCGCCCCATCACCCTCAGTGCTGGTGGCCGCCCGCGCCGTGGACATGGCCGTGGGCCAGTTCGTCCTCGGTGGCATCGCGCACATCGGTGATCTCGACGGCGAAGTGCAGCGTCTGGCCGGCGAGCGGGTGGTTGCCGTCGACGGTGACGTTGTCGCCCTCGATCTTGCTGACCGTGACGTTGATGCTGCCCTGGTCGTTGCGACCCTGGAACTGCATGCCCGGCTGGAGGTCTTCCACGCCCTGGAACGCCGCGCGCGGTACCACCTGGATCAGTTCCTCGTGGCGGACGCCGTAGCCTTCCTCCGGAGCGACGTCGACCTTGAACTGGTCGCCGACCGAACGGCCTTCCAGCGCTTTCTCGAGGCCAGGCACGATATGGCCTTCGCCATGGATGTAGGCCAGCGGCTCGCGACCGTCCGAGCTGTCGACGACGTTGCCCTGGTCGTCGGTCAGCGTGTAATGGAAGGAAACGGCGTGGCGGTTGGCGATCTGCATGAAATTCTCTCGCTGGGAGGGGGAAAGGGAAGACATGAAGGCGCCTTCCCGAACCCTCAAGGCTAGGCGACCCGCCGCCCGCGTGCAAATCCACGGAATCGGAGCATGCTGCGCCGCAACCCTTCCCCGCACCGCGATCTGCTAATTTTTCCGCTTTTCCCCACCCTGTCCAGCTCGCCGGGAGCCGCATGTTCGAGTGCATTCTGATCGCCAACCGCGGAGAGATCGCCTGCCGCGTGATCCGGACCTGTCGCCGCCTCGGCATCCGTACGGTCGCGGTGTATTCCAGCGCCGACGCGGATGCCCAGCACGTACGGCTGGCCGATGAGGCCTGGCCGATCGGGGGACCGCGGCCGGCCGAGTCCTACCTGCGTGGCGACGCGATCATCGAGGTAGCCCGGCGCAGCGGCGCCCAGGCCATCCATCCCGGCTACGGTTTCCTCTCTGAAAACACCGATTTTGCGCGTGCGTGCGCCGCCGCCGGCATCGTGTTCATCGGGCCGCGCCCGGAGAGCATCGACGCCATGGGCTCCAAGGCGGCCGCCAAGGCACTGATGGAACGTCACGCGGTGCCGCTGGTGCCCGGCTACCACGGTGCGGACCAGGCTCCCGACCATCTCGCCGACGAGGCCGCACGCACGGGCTTCCCGCTGATGATCAAGGCCGCCTCGGGCGGCGGTGGCAAGGGCATGCGCATCGTGCACGATGCCGCCGGGTTCGCCGAGGCGCTGGCGTCCGCGCAGCGCGAGGCGGCCAACGCGTTCGGCGATACGCGGGTGATCCTGGAGCGTTACGTCGAACATCCGCGTCACATCGAGTTCCAGGTGTTCGGCGACACCCACGGCAACATCGTCCACCTCAACGAGCGTGAGTGTTCCGCGCAGCGGCGCTACCAGAAGGTGCTGGAAGAAACACCGTCGCCCTTCCTCGACGAGGCTCGCCGTGCACGCATGGGTGCCGCCGCCGTGGCCGCCGCGCGTGCCGTGGATTACGTAGGCGCGGGCACCGTTGAATTCATCGTGGGCCAGGACGGCGAGTTCTTCTTCATGGAGATGAACACCCGCCTGCAGGTGGAACATCCGGTCACCGAAGAAACCCTCGGGCTGGACCTGGTGGAATGGCAGTTGCGAGTGGCCGCGGGCGAGCCCCTGCCGCTGGCCCAGCAGGACATCCGTGCCGAAGGCCACGCCATCGAGGTGCGGCTGTACGCGGAAGACCCCGAGGCCGGCTTCCTGCCCGGCTCGGGCAAGCTGCTTTCGCTGACCCTGCCGCAGGCGTCGCGACACGTTCGCCTCGACGGCGGCGTGATCGCAGGCGACACCGTGACCATCTTCTACGACCCGATGATCGCCAAGCTGATCGTCCACGACCGTACCCGCGCGCAGGCGCTGGAGCGACTGCGCGAGGCACTGGCGGCCACGGACATCGTCGGCCCGAAGTCGAACGTCGCCTTCCTCGAACGCCTCGTGCGCCATCCCGTGGTGGTGGAAGGGCGGATCGACACCGGTTACCTCGACCGCCACCTCGACCAGTTCCTCGTCGGTGACGACCAGCCGGCCGACATCGAACGGTTCGCCGCCGCCACCGCGGTGCTGCTGGCCGACGAAGCCGGCGCCACCGGGGCCGCCGGCGATCCCCACTCGCCCTGGGCACAGGCCGACGCCTGGCGCCTCGGGCATCACGGCAAGCGCGTCGTCGCGCTCATGCAGGGCGACGTACGCCACGAGATCGAGGCGCACGGCCACGACGGCGCCTATGTGCTGCGCGAAGGAGAGGCGTCATGCACGGTCGCCGGCGCACGGCGGAACCATGGCGTCTTGTCGGCCCGTTTCGACGGCGAGAGCCGTCGCGTGCCCCTGGCGGTCGACGGCGATCGCGTCCGCCTGCACGACGGACAGGGCCGCCGCTGGACGTTCAGCCGCGCACCGGCCTATGCCTGGGCCGGCGCCGCATCGGCCGGTGCGCGCCACCTCGCGGCACCGATGCCGGGCCGCGTGGTGCTGGTGCGTGTGGCCGCGGGCGACGTGGTGGAGGAAGGCCAGGAACTGATGGTGATGGAGGCGATGAAGATGGAGCTCGCCTTGAAGGCGCCGCGTGCCGGCACCATCGAAAGCGTCTCGGCGGTGCAAGGCGATTTCGTCGACGCCGATGCCGTGCTCGTCCGCTTCGCCGAACCCGCCTGACCGGAACCCTTCCATGACCGCATCCAACCACGTCCGCATCGTCGAGGTCGGGCCACGCGACGGACTGCAGAACGAAAAAGCCATGCTGGCCGCCGAAGTGAAGATCGCGCTGATCGATCGCCTCTCCGCGACCGGACTGGTCACCATCGAAGCCACCAGCTTCGTCAGCCCGCGCTGGGTACCCCAGCTGGCCGATGCCGCAGAAGTGTTCCAGGGCATCCACAAGGTGCCCGGCGTGGTCTACCCCGTGCTGGTGCCCAACCTGCAGGGATACGAGCGCGCGCGCGCGGTCGGCGCCACGGAAGTCGCTGTGTTCACCGCCGCGTCGGAAGCGTTCAACCAGAAGAACATCAACGCCTCCATCGATGCGTCGATCGATCGCTTCGTGCCGGTGATGGAGCGGGCCCGCGCGGACGGCGTGGCCGTGCGCGGCTACGTATCCACCGTGCTCGGCTGCCCCTACCAGGGCGAGGTGCCGGTGGCCGACGTGGTCCGTGTCGCGCGTCGCCTGCACGAGCTGGGCTGCCACGAAGTATCGCTGGGCGACACCATCGGTGTCGGCACGCCCGCGAAGGCGCGCGCGATGCTTCGCGCCGTGGCGGCGGAGGTGCCCATGGCGTCGCTCGCCGTGCATTTTCACGATACGTACGGGCAGGCGCTGGCCAATATCCTCGCCTGTCTCGAGGAAGGCGTGCGCGTGGTGGACAGCGCAGTCTCGGGCACTGGCGGCTGCCCCTATGCGCGCGGCGCCACCGGCAACGTGGCCAGCGAGGACGTGATCTACATGCTGCACGGCATGGGCATGACCACGGGCGTGGACCTGGACCGCCTGGTCGAGACCGGCGCCTGGCTGGCCGGCCAGCTGGGCAAGGCAACCGCCAGCCGCGTGACCCGGGCCCGCACCGCGGTCTGATGGCCCGGCACTTGCCCACCACACGGTTGGCGCTTCCGCCGCCGTTCGGGCAGCATCGGGGGATGCCTGCCGACTACCTCATCCGCCCCATCGAGCCCCGCGACGATGCCGACATCGCCGCGGTCATCCGTCATGTCATGCCGGAGTTCGGTGCCGACGGGCCGGGCTTCGCCATCCACGACGCCGAGGTGGACGCGATGACCGCCGCGTACGCGCGGCCACGCGCGGCGTACTTCGTGGTGGACAAGGGCGGTCGCGCCATCGGCGGCGCCGGCATCGCGCCACTGGAGGGCGGTGACGACGAAACCTGCGAACTGCGCAAGATGTATTTCCTGCCCGAGGCGCGCGGCATCGGTGCCGCGTCCAACGTCATGCGCGCCTGCCTGGATGCCGCGCGGCGCGCCGGCTTCTCGCGCTGCTACCTGGAAACACTGACCGGCATGGATGCCGCGCAGGCGGTGTATTTCCGGCACGGCTTCACGCGCATCGACGCCCCCATGGGCGGCACGGGCCATTTCAGCTGCGACCGCTTCTTCCTGCGCAGCCTCAACGACGGCGACCTGATCGTGGCGCCGAAGCCGCCGTCGCTGGTGTTCGGCATCGACGATCCGGGCAAGGACGACGTGCTGCCGCTGATTGAACAATTGCACGGCTACCTGTCCGATCTCTATCGCCATCCCCTGCCCCAGGCGGTCGGCGTGGAAAATCTCCGTCGGCCCGACACCACCTTCATGACGGCGCGCGTGGACGGCCAGCCGCTGGCCTGCGGTGCCTGCGTAGACCAGGGCAGCTATGTCGAACTGAAATACATGTACGTGGTACCGGCCTGCCGCGGCATGGGCCTGGGCAAGCAGATGCTGGAAGCGCTGGAGAGGCAGGTGCGCGCCGGCGGCGGTACACGGGTGAAGCTGGAAACCGGCGTGGCACAGACCGAATCGATCGAACTCTACGAGCGTTCGGGCTACCGTCGCTGCCCGCCCTTCGGCGATCATCACGCCAACCCGTCCAGCATCTTCATGGAAAAGCCCCTGTGATACGTATCGCCCACGAGGCCGACGCCGCTGCCTGCCATGCCATCTACGCGCCCGTGATCGAAGGCAGCGCGATCACCTTCGAGACCGAACTGCCCGGTGTCGAGGCCATGCGCGGCCGCATCGCCGCACGCATGGCCAGCCACCCTTGGCTGGTGTGGGAGGAAAATGGCACGGTGCGGGCCTATGCGTATGCGGGACGCTTCCGCGAACGCGCTGCTTACGACTGGGTCGCCGAAACCTCGATCTACGTGCACGAGGACGCGCGTCGCCGCGGCATCGCCCGGCGCCTGTACGGTGCACTGCTGGACGCGATGCGCCTGCAAGGCATCAATCAGGCGGTGGGCGTGATCACGCTGCCGGGCGATACCAGCGTAGCCATGCATGCGTCGATGGGCTTCACACCGGCCGGCGTCTGGCCCAGCGCCGGTTACAAGCTCGGCCGGTGGTGGGACGTCGGCGTGTGGAGCCTATTCCTCAGCGCGACGGAAAACCCGCCGTCACCCGTCATCCCGTTCGCCGCCCTGGTGGCGTCGGGTCGCATGCAGGCGTTTCTCGCCGAACGCTGATCGCATGCACCGGGCCGTGTGCTCCCGCACAACGCCAAGCCGCGGTGCCTCGGCTAAGATGGGCCTCTTTGCCAGTCGCTTCCGCGGAGTTTCCATGCAGCTCGAACAGGTCAGGGCCGTCATTACCGGCGGCGCATCCGGTCTCGGCCACGCCGTTGCCAAGCGTCTCGTCGAGGCCGGCGCGAAGGTCGCGCTTTTCGACGTCAACGAGGAAAAAGGCCAGGCCGCCGCCGCAGCGCTGGGACCTCAGGCATCGTTCCGCCGCACCGACGTCACATCGGAAGACGGCGTGGTCGCCAACATCGCTGCCGCCAGCGAGACCATGGGCGGCCTCAACGCGGTGATCAACTGCGCCGGCATCCTGGGCGCGGGCCGCGTGCTGGGCAAGGAAGGCGCGATGCCGTTGTCCACCTTCAGCACCACCGTCATGGTCAACCTGGTCGGCAGCTTCAACGTGGCCAAGGCGGCCGCGCAGTTGATGCAGGCCAATCCGCCCGGCGACGACGGCGAGCGCGGTGTCATCATCCACACCGCTTCGGTGGCCGCGTACGAAGGCCAGATCGGCCAGGCCGCGTATTCCGCCTCCAAGGGTGGCGTGGTCGGCATGACGCTGCCGATGGCGCGCGAGCTGGCCCGTTTCGGTATCCGCGTGAACACCATCGCGCCCGGCATCTTCTGGACGCCGATGGTCGACGGCATGCCGCCGCAGGTGCAGGAGTCGCTGTCCGCGTCGATCCCGTTCCCGTCGCGCCTGGGCAAGCCGGAGGAATTCGCCGACACGGTGGCCTTCATCCTCGCCAGCCGTTACCTCAATGGCGAAACGATCCGGCTCGACGGCGGCGTCCGCCTCGCTCCGAAGTAATCCCCTCCCTTCACCCCACTCCATTCCACGACATCGAAGTCGAACGCCATGAAAGCATCCGAAGTCAAAAAGGGTAACGTCGTCGAGAACGACGGCACCGTCTACCAGGTCCGCGACATCGAGCGCAGTGCGCCGTCGGCGCGCGGCGGCAACGTCACGTATCGCTTCACGCTGTATTCCATTCCGGGCAACCGCAAGTTCGACCTGAGCGTTCGCGCCGACGACGAACTGAAGGAAGTCGCGCTGGAGCGCCGCCAGGCGAAGTTCTCCTACATGGATGGCGACGCGTTCGTCTTCATGGACGACGAGGACTACACCCAGTACACGCTGGACGCCGCCGTGGTCGGCGACAACGCCGGCTATGTCGTGGAAGACCTGGAGGGCTACTACATCCAGGTGATCGACGATGCGCCGGTGGGCCTGCAGGTGCCGACCTCCGTGGTGCTCACGGTTACCGGCACCGCGCCCGAGATGAAGGGCGCCAGCGCCACCAAGCGCTCCAAGCCCGCCACGCTGCAGACCGGCGTCGAGATCCAGGTGCCCGAGTACATCACCACCGGCGAGAAGGTCACGGTCAACACGCTGACCGGCGAATTCGCCGGCCGCGCCTAAGGGTCGTCGACGCGCCCATGCCATGAACGGCCGCTATTCGTTTCGTGCCAGTGTCATCGATACGCTGATCCGGACGAAGCGGCCCGACGTGCCCGTGCGCGTGGCCTTGCGCAATACCGCGGCCGTGGTGTTGCCCATGGCCCTGGGTATCCTGCTGGGGTATCCGGAGATCGGCCTGGGCGTGGCCGCCGGCGCGCTGGACACGATGTTCTCCGACCAGCCGGGCCCCTATCAGCAACGGCTCAGCCGGTTGTTCCTCGCGGCGCTGGCCGCGGGTGCGGCCTCGCTGGTCGGTTTCCTCATCGGCGACTGGGTGGGGCCGATGTGCCTGGCCTGCCTGGTCTGCGGCTTCCTCGGCGGCATGCTGGTGGTGTTTGGCCCGGACATCGCCCGCGTGGGCATGACCAGCATGCTGCTGCTGGTCATAACCGCGGCGACGCCGAAGGACCTGATCGGCGCGCTCAGCGGCGGCGGCCTGATCTTCGCCGGCGGCATGCTGCTGGCCGCATTCTCCGTCGCCGCCTGGCCGCTACAACGCTATCGTCCCGAGCGACTGGCCCTGGCCGTGGTGTATCGCGGACTGGCCGACCTGGCCCGCAAACCGCAGAAGGATGGCGAGGCGCCGGCCCTGGCCGATGCCATGAACACGCTGCAGACCACGCTGCTGGGCCGCCACCATGCGCACGGCCGTGCCATGGAGGCCTTCCGCGTGTTGCTGGAACTGGCCGAACGCATCCGTCTCGAACTGATCGCCATGGCCGAGCTGGACGCCCGTCGCGACGGCATGGGCGACATGTTCCGTGCCGATGCCGCACGGGTGCTGGACGCCACGGCGGACGCCCTGGATGCGGCCGAGCCGCCGCAGCGTGCCGAGCGCGCCCTGGCCACGCTGCAGGCCAGCGAGCGCGCCCTGCTCGCCGGCTCGACCGGCACGGGGCTGGGCGGGCATATCCGGGCCTTGTCCGGCCAGCTGGCGGCCGCGGTGCGTAACACCAACTGGGCCGGTTCGCGCGGTGAGGAACGCGCGCAACGCGCGGAGACCGCGCTGCCGGAAACCCTGCGCAGCGGTTCGGCGCTGGCCACCCTGCGCGCCAACCTCACGCCCGGCTCCGTCGCCTTCCGCCACTCGGTGCGCTGCGCGGTGGTGCTCACCCTGGCCTTCGCCGTGTCGCGCCACTTCGCCCTGCCCCACGGCTACTGGCTGCCGATGACCGCCGCCATCGTGCTGCGCCCGGATTTTGCCGCCACCTTCAGCTTCGGGCTGCTGCGCGTGGTCGGCACGATCCTGGGCCTGCTGCTGACCACGTTCGTGCTGCGCCTGACCCCGGACGTGCCGTGGGCACACCTGGCCGTGATGGGCGTGCTGTGCGTCGGCTTCCGTTACCTCGCCGTCGCGCACTACGGCATCGCGGTGGCCGCCCTCACCGGCACCGTGGTGGTGTTGCTGTCGTTCGAGGGTGTGGACCCCAACGCGGCCATGGCCGACCGCGTGCTCAATACCGTGCTGGGTAGCGGGCTGGCGCTGCTGGCCTACCTGCTGTGGCCGTCGTGGGAGCGCCACCAGGCACGCACGTCGCTGTCGACCATGCTCCGCGCCTACGCCGATTACCTCGATGCCCTCGTGGCCCCGGCCGATCGGGGTGTACGCCACGAGGTGCGCACCGCCACGCGTACGGCCCGCACCAATGCCCAGGCGTCGGTCGACCGCATGCGCGCGGAGCCCGGCACGCCGGCCGTGCTGCTGGAGCTGGCGGAAACGCTGTTCGCCAACGGCAACCGCCTGGCGCGTACCGCGATGGCGCTGGAATCCCTGATCGACGGGGACGATCTGCCGGAAGCCTGGACGCACGTGGGACCGTTCGTACACGAGGCCGCCGTCGCGCTGCGCGCGCAGGCCGAGGCGCTGACCCGCACGGAGGGCGTCGCTGTGCCGCCCCTGCTGCGCGAGCACCAGCGCCACCTGATGGCCTCGCTGGGGCGCGCCACCGATCGCGAGCTGGCGGGCGCGCTGGAGCGCCTGACCGACCGCCTCACCGACAACGTCGACACCATCGCGCACGTGGTCACCCGGCGGTCGGTCACCCCGGCCTGAGCCGCCGCGGGATTGCTGCAGCGCCAGAGGCCTTGTCCGCGGGCCGGCGCTACACTCCGGCCATGCTCAAGATCGACACGCATGCGCATATCCTGCCTCGTGACTGGCCCGATCTGGCGGCCCGCTACGGCGACGACCGCTTTCCCGTGATGACCCATGCGAGCGGCCACCATCGCATCTACAAGGACGGGAAGTTCTTCCGCGAGGTGTGGGAGACGGCGTTCGATGCCGAGGTGCGCATCGCCGACTACGCGCGCTTCGGTGTCGACGTCCAGGTCGTCTCGACCGTGCCGGTGATGTTTTCCTACTGGGCCCGCGGCCATCACGCGCTGGAGCTGCACCGCCACCTCAACGATGCCATGGCCGAGGTCTGCCAGGCCCATCCCCGGCATTACGCCGGTATCGGCACGGTGCCGTTGCAGGCACCCGAGCTGGCCATTCGCGAACTGGAGCGCTGCATCGGCGAACTGGGCCTGCAGGGCGTGCAGATCGGTTCGCACTGCAACGCCTGGAACCTGGACGCGCCGGAGCTGTTTCCCTTCTTCGAGGCCGCCGCCGACCTCGGCGCCGCCGTGCTGGTCCACCCGTGGGACATGATGGGCAGCGAGAGCATGCCCAAGTACTGGCTGCCCTGGCTGGTGGGCATGCCGGCCGAACAGGCGCGTGCCGCGTGTGCGCTGATCTTCGGTGGCGTGCTGGAGCGCCTGCCCTCGCTGCGCGTCATGCTGGCCCACGGCGGCGGCAGTTTTCCGTATTCCATCGGCCGCATCGAACACGGCTTCCGCATGCGCCCCGACCTGGTCGCCACCGACAACCCGCGCAACCCGCGCGAGTACCTCACGCGGCTGTTCTTCGATTCCTGCGTGCACGACGCGGCCGCATTACGCTACCTGCTGGCCACCGCCGGCACTGACCGCGTCATGCTCGGCACGGATTACCCGTTCCCGCTCGGCGAGCAGGAGCCTGGGAGCGGCATCGACGCGCTGGGCCTGGACGACACCGACCGGGCCAGCCTGTTCCACGGCACCGCGCTGGCATGGCTGGGGGTGCCGCTGTCCCGCTTCCAGACGGACCCCTTACCCGCGTGAGGTGACGTGGTGCTGTGCAAGAATGCATGCATCGCGCGGCACCGCCGCTGGACCTGGGGAATCCGTACCGTGAACCGCTCCGTGCCTGCCCTCCTGCTCGGCCTGTTGCTGGCCAGTCCCGCCATCGGCGCCGCCGAGGTGTCGATGGCCGAGGGCGCCATCCGTTTCAGCGTGCCCGACAGCTGGATCCCGATCATGCAGTCGCAGGGCGAGACCGAGACGCAGATCTTCCAGGTACCCGGTGCCAATGCGGCCGACGCTACGGTCGCCCGTGTCTCGGTAACGCTGCAGAAGGTGCCCAACCTCAACGGGTTCCAGCAGTTCTCGGGCAACATGCGCAGCCGTGCCTCCGGCCTGAAGGACTACGCGGCGGGCAAACCCGCCGGCCCCACCGAAAACGTCTACAAGGCCCGGGAAGGCACGGTGACACTCGAGTACTACGAGCGTTATTTCTACAGCGGCGGCTATGCCATCCAGCTGCGCTGCGCACGCCCCGGCGGCGACGCGAAATGGAGCACCGCCTTCGACAAGGGCTGTGCCGAACTCGCCGCCCGCATGCCCTCCTGATGTACCCGAGGCTTTTCGTATGACCGGTTTCGAAGCGACCCGCGCGTGGGCCGATGCCCAGGATGCGAACGACCCGCTGCGTGCTTACCGCAACGCGTTCCACATCCCGCCGCATGCCGGCGGGGACAGCCTGTATTTCTGCGGCAACTCGCTCGGCCTGCAACCCAAGAGCGTGCGCACGGCCATCGAGGCCGAGCTGGCCGACTGGGCCGACCTCGCCGTGGAAGCCCATTTCCGTGGCCGCTCGCCGTGGATGCATTACCACGAGTACGTACGCGACGCGATGGCGCTGGTGGTCGGTGCGCAGCCGCACGAAGTGGTGGCGATGAACACGCTCGGCGTGAACCTGCACCTGATGATGGTGAGCTTCTACCGACCGACCGCCGAGCGCCCCGCCATCCTGATGGAGGCCGGCGCCTTTCCGACGGATCGCTATGCGCTGGAATCACAGGTCCGCTTCCACGGGTTCGATCCCGCCACCGACCTGATCGAGCTCACGCCCGACGGCCCGGGCGGGACCTTGTCGGCCGAGGCGATCGAACGCGCCATCGCCGAGCACGGCCACCGCGTCGCCCTCATCATGCTGCCGGGCGTGCAGTATCGCACCGGCCAGGTGTTCGACCTGGCCGCCATCGTCCGCCTGGGCCATGCCCAGGGTTGCAAGGTAGGCTTCGACCTGGCACACGCGGTGGGCAACCTGCCGCTGGCCCTGCACGACAGCGGCGCGGACTTCGCCGTCTGGTGCACGTACAAATACCTCAACGCCGGCCCGGGCGCGGTTGCCGGTTGCTTCGTGCACGAGCGCCACGCCCACGCCGACGTGCCGCGCTTCGCCGGCTGGTGGGGACACGACAAGGGCACGCGTTTCCAGATGGGCCCGCAGTTCGTGCCCACACCGGGTGCCGATGGCTGGCAGCTGTCCAACCCGCCGATCCTGGCGCTGGCGCCGCTACGCGCGTCGCTCGATATCTTCACCCAGGCCGGCGGCATGCCGAGGCTGGTGGAGAAGAGCCGTCGCCTGACCGGTTACCTCGAGTGGCTGATCCGCACACGCGTGGACGACACGCTCGACGTGGTGACGCCAGCCGATCCGCTGCAGCGGGGCGCGCAGTTGTCCGTGCGTGTCCGTGCCGGGCGCGATGCCGGGCGCGACCTGTTCGGTTACCTCGAACAGCACGGCATCATCGGCGACTGGCGCGAGCCCGATGTCATCCGCCTCTCGCCCACGCCGTTGTACAACCGCTTCGCCGACTGCCTCGGTGCGGTGGAAGCCATCGAAGCCTGGCGCGGCACGCAGGCATGAGCGAGCAGGAGCTGTTCCCGGCACCGTACAGCGAACGCGGCGAAGGGTTTGCCGTGCAGGCGGTGACCCATTGGTTGCGGACGGCGCCTGGGCGGGTGATGTTCGGGCTTCGCGCGGGCGGTCTTCCGGTGGCCCTACCCGACCGTCCGGCCACCGTCTCGCATCGTGGCGTCGAGGCACGCGTGAACGGCCATATCACGGCGATCGAAGACGTCAGCAGTGTGTGGCTGCGTGAACATCCAGAGGCGACGACACGCTATGTGGATGCCTTGCGCCGTGTGCTGATGGACAAGCGTACCCGCCTCGATGGGTATGCCACGCAGGCGATCTTCGTCGGCAGCGTGGAACTGTATGCCGGTTCAGCCATGGACAGCATCGATATCGAGCTGGACGACGACGACGGCTCCTACGCGCGCGCGATCGACCTGCTGCGTCGCGCCCCCCACGACGGTCGAACCGCTTTCGCGATGCCGCCCGAACCCGGCACCGGCAGCTTCGAGGATCCGATTTTCCTGGCCGGCGACCAGGCGTGGATCGACGGTCGGCGCGTGCTGATCGAATACATGCCCGACGAGGGCAGCCGCGCCGAGACGGTCGCCCTGGATCGCGAGGCGCTTGCCGATGCACTGGAACGCGCCTGGTCGGCCATGTGCGATGTATCGGAACGCATTCGCGCGGAACTGGGTCGACTGGTCTGAGCGTCTAGCTCCCGACTCAGCCCGCCGTGCTTTCCTCATGGCGGACCTGCCCCGCCCCGCGCACCACGAACCGCTCCACCGTTAACGACTCCGCGCCCATCGGGCCATAGGCGTGCAGGCGCGTGGTCGAGATGCCGATTTCCGTGCCCAGCCCCAGCTCACCGCCATCGCTGAAGCGCGACGACGCGTTGACCATGACCACCGCCGAGCGGATGGCACGAATGAATTGCGCGGCCGCCGCGTCGTCGCGCGTGGCGATCACTTCGGTGTGGTCGGAGCCATAGCGACGGATGTGTGCGATGGCATCGTCGAGCGTCGGAACGACCCGCACGGCGATGACGAGGTCCAGGAACTCGGCGGCGTAGTCGTCCTCCGAAGCTGACACCACGCCCTCTGCCAGAGCGCGCGTCGCATCGTCGCCGCGCACCTGCACGCCCAGTTCGCGCAAGCGCGCGATGGTGCGTGGCAGGAATGCGGCGGCCGCCTCCTCGTGGACCAGCAACGTCTCCAGTGCATTGCACACGCCGGGACGGCTCGTCTTGCCGTCGACCAGCAGGCGCAGGGCCAGGTCGTGATCCACGTCGCGATCGACGTAGAGGTGACAGACGCCCTTGTAGTGCTTGATGACCGGCACGCGCGCGTGTTCCGCCACGAAGCGGATCAGGCCTTCACCGCCTCGCGGAATCGCCAGGTCGACGATGTCCACCAGCTGCAGCAGTTCGATCATCGTTTCGCGGCGCGGATCGTCGATCAGCGTGAGCGCGGCCTCCGGCAGGCCCGCATCGCGCAGGGCGCCGCGCAGCACGTCGGCGATGGCGATATTGGACTGCATGGCGTCGGAGCCGCCGCGCAGGATCACCGCGTTGCCAGCCATCAGGCACAGCGCTGCCGCATCGGCGGTGACGTTGGGCCGAGCCTCGTAGATCATCGCGATGACGCCGAGCGGGATACGCACGCGCTGCACCTCGATGCCGTTGGGCCGTGTTTCGCGACGGGTGACCAGGCCGACCGGGTCCGGTAGCGTGGCCACGTCGCGCATGGCCCGCGCGATGGCGAGCACCCGTTCGTCGTCCAGACGCAGGCGGTCGAGCATGGCCGTCGCAGTGCCGCTCGCGCGCGCCGCGGCCATGTCGATCGCATTGGCCACGAGGATGGCGGGAGCGGCCGCTTCGAGCGCCTTCGCCATGGCGGTCAGCACATGGCGCTTGGCCGCCGTGTCGAGGGACGCGATGGAGGACGCCGCATCGCGACAGGCAAGCGCACGATCTCGCAGGGTAAGCGTCATGGTGGCCTCGTTCATGCGGGAAGGACGACCAGGTCGTCGCGGTGGACGACGTTCTCGCCGTAACTGTAGCCGAGCGATACCTCGATATCTCGCGTGTGGCGGCGCGCGATACGCCGGATATCGACGGCGGCATACTGCGCAATGCCGCACGCGAACACGGTTTCGCCCTCGGCGATCTCGACCACGTCGCCGCGCGCGAAATCGCCGGTCGCGGCGCATACGCCACCGGGCAGCAGCGAGGCGCCACGCTCGCGCACCGCTCGCGCGGCGCCTTCGTCGACCACGATGCGGCCTGCCGTAGGCGCGTGACGCAGCCAGTACTTGCGCGCTGCGAGCGGCATACCGGGGGCGTGCAGCCGCGTGCCGGTGAGCAGGCCATCGGACAGCCGCGCGACGCAGACGGCGTCGCGGCCGTTGAACAGCACGGTCTCGATGCCTGCCGCCGCGGCCTTGCCGGCGGCTTCCAGCTTGGTCCGCATGCCACCCGTGCCGGCCGCCGTGCCCGCTCCCCCCGCGCTGGCGAGATGCGCCGGCGTGACCGCCGCAACGCTGTCGATGGGTTGCGCGCCAGCATCGGTGCGCGGGTCGGCCGTGTACAGGCCGCCGATGTCCGACGCGATGAACAGCACGTCGGCATCGACCAGCGCCGCCACGATGGCGGCGAGATTGTCGTTGTCGCCCAGTTTCAGCTCGTCCACCGCCACCGTGTCGTTTTCGTTGATGACGGGGATGGCGCCCAGCGCGAGTAGTTCACGCAGGGTGGAACGCGCGTTGACGTAGCGGCGGCGGTTGCGCAGGTCGTCGTGGGTGAGCAGCACCTGCGCCACCGGCGCATCGAAAAACCCTTGCCACAATGCGATCAGCCGTGTCTGGCCCAGCGCGGCCAGCGCCTGGCGACCGGTCAGCCCCGCGGCGCGCTCCGGCGCGGCAAAACCCCGCCCGGCCGCGACCGCACCCGACGACACGATGACCACCTCGCGACCGGCGCTACGGCTGGCGCGCACGAAGGCCGCCAAGCCTTCCGCATGCTCGTCGCTGAGCGCACCGGCTGGCGTCGTCAGCAGGCTGCTGCCCACCTTGAGCACGGCGCGTTGCCACGTCGGCAACGGTTGCTCGTTGAAGCCGCCAGCCATGAGGCCTCCAGGGTGATATGGGCTGTGTAGGAGCGCACGATGTGCGCGATGAGATAGCGTTATTGCTTGAGGTTGCGTTGTCGTTCGGGATAGGGGACGTGCTTAACCGCCTTTGATGTTTAGATTTACGGCCTCATTCGCGAGATGCAGCATGAGGGTTCGCGCACATCGTGCGCTCCTACATCAGGGTGACGAGTCGCGAGGTCGCGAGCCCAGGGTGGCGAGCCTTTGGTGGAGGGTGGTCAGCATCAGGTAGTGGCCGGCGCCGGGGGAGGTGCGGGCGGCGAGGCTGGATTCGGGCGTGCGGCCGTCGCCGGCCGAGGCGGCGGTTTCGGCGGCGGCGCGGTACGCGTCGCGGAACGGCACACCCGCCACGGCCTGCTCGATCGCGACGTCGGTGGCGTACATCGCCGGCTCGATCGCGGCGCGCATCTTGTCCGCTTTCCACTCGAAACGCGCCAGCATGTCCGGCAGCAGGTCGAGGGCGCCCAGGCCCATCGAGAAACCGTGGAACAGCGAGCCCTTCGAGAACTGCAGGTCACGCTGATAGCCCGAGGGCAGCGACAGCAGCTGCTCGATCTCGGTGCGCGCGGCGGCCACGCTGGCATAGCTGGCGCGCAGCAGTTCGACGACATCCGGGTTGCGCTTGTTCGGCATGATCGACGAACCCGTGGTGTACTCGGGCGGCAGCGCCACGAAGTCGAACTCCGCCGTGGTGAACAGCGACAGGTCCCAGGCCAAGCGGCGCGTGTCGAGCAACGCCGTGCCCACCGCGTCCAGCGCGGCCATCTCGAACTTGCCGCGCGAGAGTTGCGCGTAGATCGGCGAGACCTGCATGCGGGCGAAGCCGAGGGCTGCCGTGGTATGGGCGCGATCCAGCGGCACGTTGACGCCATACCCCGCAGCGGTGCCCAGTGGGTTGGCGTCGATCAGCGCCAGCGCCTGCTTCGCGCGCAGGGTGTTGTCGATGAACGCCTCGGCGAACGCCGCGAACCACATACCGGTGGAAGACACCACCGCCCGTTGGATATGCGTGTACCCGGGCATTGGCAGCGCATCGCCCGCTGCGCGCTCCAGGCAGACCTCGGCGATACGGCGGCACAGCGCTTCCAGCGTCGAGAGTTTCTCTTTCAACCACAGGCGCGTCGCCACCAGCACCTGGTCGTTGCGACTGCGCCCCGTATGCACGCGGCGGCCGGCATCGCCCAGGCGTTCGGTCAGGCGTGCCTCGATGGCAGAATGACCATCCTCGAAACGGTCGTCGAGCACGAACGTGCCGGCCGAGAAGTCGGCCGCCAGCGTGTCCAGTTCACGCAGCAGGGCATCGCGCTCGTCGTGCGACACCACGCGGATATTGGCCAAGCCCTCGACGTGCGCCTTGCTCGCGGTAATGTCGTGCAGGAAGAACTCGCGATCGAGCACCACGTCGTTGCCGGCGAGGAAACGCATGATCTTCGCGTCCACCTGGATGCCGGATTTCTGCCAGAGCGGCTGGGTCATCTTAAGGTCCTTAAAGCGGGATAGCGGTGAGCTCGTCGAAGCCGAGCGCACGGTTGACGTTCTGCAGGGCCTGCGTGGCCGCACCCTTCAGGAGGTTGTCCAGCGTGGCGACGACGACCACGCGACGGCCGTCGACGGACAGCGCGAAACCACCCACGTCGAGATGGTGCCGGTTGGCGACCTGGCTGACCCACGGCGCCTCGTCGACGACGTGGATGAGCTTTTCCTTCTCGTAGCGCGCCTCGAAGCGACGGACGATATCCTCGCGTTTGGCCTGCTTGGCCAGGTAGAGGTTGGTCGTTAC
Organism: Luteibacter sp. 9135; assembly: GCF_000745005.1. Lineage (NCBI taxonomy): Bacteria > Pseudomonadati > Pseudomonadota > Gammaproteobacteria > Lysobacterales > Rhodanobacteraceae > Luteibacter > Luteibacter sp. 9135. Next base: position 4,237,201 of record NZ_JQNB01000001.1, read on the forward strand.
TGTCAGGCCACGGAAATGCGGCGCGACGTGCGGCATGAATTCCACCGGCATGCCGAGGTGGCGGCTGGCTTCCTTCTCATGCATGTGCCCGGTGAGCGCGTACGGCATGAGGTTGTCGCGCAGCTTTTCCGGATCGTTACGGTCCGAGGGCGTGGTGCCCGCACCGGAATAGCCGGATACACCGAACGACACCGGGGGCGCCGCCAGCAGGTCCTTGATCGGGGCGATGGATGCCTGGATCGCGGTGGCATAGCAACCGGGGTTGCTGATCCGCTTCTCGCCGCGCCAGCGGTCACGGTAGAGTTCGGGCAGGCCGTAGTACCAGCGCTCGTCGAAGCGATAATCCGCCGACAGGTCGACGATCACCGTCGAACCACCGGCCTTGTCGATCGCCTCGACATACGGTGCCGCCTTGCCGTTGGGCAAGGCCAGGATGACCACATCCACGCCCTGCTCTGCCACCGCGGCGGGATCGAGATTCCCGAATGCCAGGCTTCCCTTGTAGGCCGCGTTGTGGTCGGCGAGCGGCTGCCCTGCCAGTTCGCGCGACGAGACGAAGGCCAGCTCGAGGCCGGGATGGTTCGCGACGAGTGTGATCAGTTCGGCGCCCGTGTGGCCGCGCGCGCCGACGATACCGATGGTCTTGCTTGCCATGACCGCTCAGTCCTGAAGGGTGGGGACGCGCGTGGCGCAATGCGCGACGCAACGTTCGATATCCGCGAAGTTGTCCAGGCCGTACCAGAACACCTTCCAGCGCGACTGCTTGAAGCAGCCGTCGGACTCCGCGTAATAGAAATGATTGATGACGTTGCCGTGGCGCGAGCGCCAGAACAGCTTCGGGTTCTCGTCGCGCATCACCTGCCACACGGCACGCCCCAGGCCTTCGCCCTGTGCGTCGTCCAGCACCGCGAACTTGTCGAGGTACGCGAAGCCTTCGTCCTGGGTGAGCACCATCGCCGCGCGATAGTTCTCGGATACATAGAGTCGATACAGGTCGGTGCGTTCGAAGTAATCCGGCACCACCTTGCGACCGAAGCTGGATTCGATCAGCTCGCGCAACCGGGCCTTGTCCACGCCGTCCCACGACTCGAAACGCAGCACACGCTCGCCACGGCGCACCAGGGTGCCCGAACCCTTGTGCGTGAACAGTTCCTTGGCCAGCTCGGCCGGGCGCGTGATGGACACCGACGAGGTGAGCGGCAGGTCGTCCAGCAGGTCCTTGATCTGCTCGATCTTCAGGCGCATGCCCGAGTGCAGCCAGGGCTGCTTGAGCAACTGGTCGTATTCGGTCGACAGGTTGATCGAATCGATCACCGTGCCCTCGCCGTCCAGCAGGCCACCGGTGCCCGTCAGGAACACGATCTTGTAGGGCTGCAACACGCGCACCAGTTCGTTGGCGGCGAAGTCGGCGTTGATGTTGAGTATCTGTCCCGCGTCGGTTTCACCCAGGCTGGCGATCACCGGGATTGACCCGGCACGCAGGCTGGCCTCGATCGGCGCGAGGTTGATCTCGCGCACGCGCCCCACCAGGCCGAAGGTGGCCTGGTCGAGGAACTCGGCGGCGAACACGCCCGACGGCACCGAGGTGGCGCGCGTATCCGCTTCCTGCAGCGACTCGACCAGGCGCAGGTTCTGCGCCTGGAACACGCGGCGCACGATGGCCAGTGCCTCGGGCGACGTCACCCGCAGGCCATTCACCGTTTTCTTCTCGATCCCGGCAGCGGCCAGTTCCTCGTCCAGCTGAGGACCCGCGCCATGCAGCACGATGGGCGTCAGGCCCACCTGCTGCAGGAAGGACAGCGAGGACGTCAGTGCCGGCAGGTCGTCGCGCAGCACCGCGCCGCCCACCTTGACCACGGCGAAACGCGCGGCGTCCAGCTGGGAGAAACGCTTGAGGTATTGCTGGATCTCACGCGCGCTGCCCATGGAGGACAGCAGGCGCACGATGGTCTTGCGGGTATGTTGGTTAGATTCCACTGTCGACGATCCGATGGATGGTCCTGGCATAGGCAGCCAGTTGTTCGAGGAGGACCCACTCGTCGGCCGTATGCGCCTGGGCGATATCGCCAGGGCCGTAGACGAAGGTGGTGTAGCCGGCCTTGGAGAACAGCGCCGCTTCCGTCCAGAAGTCCACGGCGTTGCCCACCGGGATGCCCAGCTCATCGGCGACATCGCGCGCCGCCAGACGGCGAGTCTCGGCCGTGGCGATGTCGCCCGCCGGCAACGAATCGCCGCGGAAGGTTTCGCCGTATTCCACGGGTACCGGATCGACCAGCGTGCGGAAGGTCTCCAGCAGGGCGTCGGCATCCATCGAGGGCAACGGCCGGAAGCCGAAACGCACATCCGCCGTGGGGGCGATGACGTTCGCCTTGATGCCGCCCTCGACCTTGCCGATGTTGAAGCGCAGACCGGTCAGGCCACCGAAGCGTTCGTGCGACAGCGCCTGTACGTGGTCCAGCGCCGCGGCGCCCCAGCGGGTAGCCTGGTGCAATGCGCTGTCGGACGGCTTCTGGTCGCCCGAGGCATGCCCTGCCCGCCCCTGGAAACGCATCTGCACCGACAGGATGCCCCGGTGCGCCAGCACCGCTTCACCCTGGGTCGGCTCGGCGACGATGATCGCCTCGTAGTCGCGCGGCGTCTTCAGGAAGCCGTCGATGCAGCGCGCATCGTTGGCTTCCTCGTCCGTGGACAGCAGCAGGGCCATGTCGCCCTGCGTGGCGTTGGCCACGGCGACCAGCGCCGCGGCGGCGCCCTTGATGTCGCACGCGCCCAGGCCGATCGCGCGGTCCCCGGTCACCCGGAGCTCGTGCGGACTCGCCGTCCAGTGCGGCGAATCCGGCACGGTGTCCAGGTGCACGTTGAACAGGTACTTCGGCGTACCGCGCACGGCGTAAAGGTTGACGGCGCCGGCACCGAAGTCGGTGACCTGCACATCGAACCCCGGAAGGTTGGCGCGCAGGTAGTCGAAGATGCCTTCGGTGCCGATCTCACGCGGCGGGTTGCGCGTGTCGAAACCGACCAGCGCACGCAGATGGGTCAGGGTGTCGTCGAGTAGCTTGTCCATGGTCGTGGATCAGTTCCCGTTGGCGCGGTCGACTTCCGCCCAGATCGTCGAGCTCATGCCGTAGAGCTTGATGAAGCCCTCGGCCTCGGCCACGCCCCAGTCGGCCGCCTGTGCATAGGTCGCCTTGGACGAGTGCAGCAGGTTCTTCGATTCGACCTTCACCGCGTAGATGGAACCGCCGCGGGTCTCGACGATGACCTTACCGTCGACCTTGCGCTGCGTGGACACCAGGTAGGCTTCCAGGTCGGCCTTGATCGGATCGTTGAAGAAGCCCTCATAGGCCACTTCCGTCCACTTGCGGCCGATTTCCGGTTTGAAGCGGTTCTGCTGCTTGGAGAGCACGGTTTCTTCCAGCGCGCGGTGCGCGGTCAGCAGCGCGGTCAGTGCCGGCGCCTCGAACACGATACGGCCCTTCAGGCCGATGTTGGTGTCGCCTGTGTACAGGCTGCGACCCACGCCGTACCTCGCCAGTTCGCGGTTGAGGAAAGCGAGGATCTCCGGACCCGTCGCCGCCTTGCCATTGAGCGAGACGGCCACGCCCTGCTCGAAGCCCAGCTCGACACGCAGCGGTTCGGACGGCCATTCGGCGCGCGGCGCGCACCAGCCGACTGCGCCCTCGCCCGGGATTTCCCACGCGTCGATTTCGCCACCGGAGATGGTCACGCCCAGCACGTTCTCGTTGATCGTGTAGTGCTTGGTCTTGGCGCGGACTTCGAAGCCCTTTTCTTCGAGGTAGGCCTGCTCGTAGGCACGCACCTGCGTGTGCTCGCGCTGGATCTCGCGGATCGGCGCCACGATGGTGTAATCGCCCAGCGCACGCACGGTCAGGTCGAAGCGCACCTGGTCGTTGCCCATACCGGTGCAGCCGTGCGCGAACAGCTTGGTGCCCAGTTCGTCGCAACGCTCCAGCGATGCCTTCACGATGAGGTAGCGATCCGACACCAGCAGCGGATACTGGCCCTGGTAGAACTCGCCCGCCCAGATCAGCGGCGTGACGAAGCTGTCCCAGATCGCCTGCGACGCGTCGACGGTGCGATGCGAGGCCGCACCCAGTTCGGTCGCGCGCTGCTCGATGTATTCGCGCTCTTCCGCCGACACGCCGCCGGTGTCGACGAACACGGTGTGCACGGCGTAGCCGCGCTGCATCAGGTAAGGGACGCAGAAGCTGGTGTCGAGGCCGCCCGAGAAGGCGAGGACGATATCTTTACTGGACATGCTGGCTCCGGGAAAAGGAATAGGGAAAAGAGGAAGGACGAATCAGAAACCGAGGCCGGACCTGGCGCCCGACGCGTGCGAAATGAGCGAGGCCATGACGGCCTTCTGGACGTGCAGACGGTTTTCCGCCTCGTCGATGGCGATGCAGGCGGGCGAATCCATCACCGCGTCGGTCGCCTTGATGTTCCGGCGCAACGGGAGGCAGTGACTGAACAGCCCACGGTCGGTGAGCGCCATCTTGGCCTCGTCGACGATGAAATGCTTGTTCGCCTCGCGGATGGCCTTCTCTTCATCCCAGCGGCCGAAGTACGGAATGGCACCCCAGCTCTTGGCGTAGATCACGTGCGCCCCGCTGTATGCCGATTCGATATCGTGCGACACCTGCAGCGACCCACCGTTTTCGGCGGCATTCTGCTTGGCGAAGTCCATGTAGCGCTGGTCGAGGATGTACTCGGGCGTGGGACACAGCAGGGTCACGTCCATGCCCATCTTCGTCGCGATCATCAGCGCAGAATTCGCCACCGCCGTGTTGAGCGGCTTCGGATGGTAGGTCCAGGTCAGTACGTATTTCTTGTTCTGCAGATCGCCCAGGTGCTCTTTCAGGGCCATGGCATGGGCCAGCTCCTGGCAGGGATGGGTGATCGTCTCCATGTTGATCACCGGCACGGTGGCGTAGCGGGCGAACGCTTTCAGCACGATGTCCTGGCGATCCACCTGCCAGTCGACGAACTTCGGGAAGGCGCGCACGGCGATGATGTCGGCATAGCGCGACAGCACCTGGGCCACCTCGGCGATGTGCTCCTCCGTATCGCCGTCCATCACCGTACCGACCTCGAACTCGATCGGCCACGCGTCCTTGCCCGGCGCCAGCACCACCGCGTGCCCGCCCAGCTGGAAGGCACCCAGTTCGAAGCTGGTGCGCGTGCGCATGGACGGGTTGAAGAACAGCAGCGCGATCGACTTGCCAGCCAGCTGCTGGCCCTGCGGCGACCGCTTGAACTCGGCGGCCTGCGTGAGCAGGGCGTCGATCTCGGCGCGGCTGTAATCCTGGGTGTTGAGGAAATGGCGAACGGTCATGGCAATCCAGATCGGTCGGTGGCCCGGGGGCCGTGGGTGGAATGGCAGGAATTGGAAACGAAAAAACCCGGCACGGGGCCGGGTTTTTTAGTCGATGCAGATGAAATGCGCGCGACAGCCTACCCGGCCGAATGTCCGATGTACGGTCGACGAGCACGCGAGGTCATTCCTGCGGCCATGCGGGCGCTGGTAAAGACGACGGCGGTGTAGACGGTATGGGACACGGCAGGGTCACGAAACATGGAAGTCCGATCATGCCGGGATTTGTTGCGTCGCGCAACTTGGGTGGGTTCGCGGATCCTGTTGGGGATGTTGGTGGTTGTTTCGGGGGTGGGCTCGCCTTTGGCGTCGCGTTGGGCCTTGGGCCGTGGAGCAAGAGCCGGCGGGTGCCACCCTCGTGGCCACGCCTGCGGCGACCCGCTAAGGAAGGGCCGCGTCCGCGGCCGTTTATTGATTGCCCTTCGGGCCGGGTCGGGCTTCGAACGGGGGTTTTCGACTCGACTTCCTGTCTCGCGAAAACGGCCGGCCGTCCTGGCCGGCCCCCTTCGGGCCTTGTCCGTTCGAATCCCTTGCCTGCGGCTACCGGCCACGAGGGTGGCACCCGCCGGCTCTTTCCAAGACTGAGGTTGCGTGTGGGGAGAGCGCAGAGCCAGGTTTCGCTTCGTTGCTGGGAACGCTCGCCTGCCTGGTGTGCATGGCATCGGGCGCCTTAGATACGTTGAGGGCTCGCGCACGTGCGTGCGCTCCTACCCCCCCACCCGCCGATCATCCGCGACAGATGCGCCGTGCGTGGAATCAACGCACAACCCACATTTAGGAGCCCACGATGTGGGCGAAAAGCCAATAACGCGGTGATGCCGTACCCTCGCATCCACTCACTACCACCGCGCGCTGCTCGCCCAACACCCCACCTCAGTCTGGGAAAGAGCCGGCGGGTAGCCCCCTCGGGGCCGGTAGCCGCAGGCGAGGGATTCGCACAGATCAGGCCCGAAGGGGGCCGGCCTGGACGGCCGGCCGTTCTCGCGAGACAGGATGTCGAGTCGAGAACCCCTGTGCGAAGCCCGACCCGGGCCCGAAGGGCCATAAGGATACGGCCGCGCCAGCGGCCCTTCCTTAGCGGGTCGCCGTAGGCGTGGCACCGAGGGGGCTACCCGCCGGCTCTTGCTCGAGGAGTTCGGCTTTACCGCTTTACCGCTTCGTTGGCTTTTCGCGCACATCGTGCGCTCCTACGCGGTTACGAATGGCGCGGGTGGCGCGGGTGGCGCGGATGGCGCGGATGGCGGAAACGGGCGCATGGTGGCAACAAAAAAGGCCACGATCGCTCGTGGCCTTTTCGTCGCTGCCGTGCACTTAGGCCGGTCAGTCTGCCGGCGCCACGCTCACCCGTACACGCAGGCGCTCGCCCGGGTCGTAGTTGAGGCGCGACACATACACCTCGCCCCGGTAGCGGTACTCGACATCGTAGCCCGCGATGCGACGCTGCTCCGAGACCGAGCTGGCGTCGCGGCAACGGGTTTCCGTGCCTTCGTAGGTGCGGTCGCCGTTGCGGGCGATGCCGTTGCCGACCGCGCCGCCGGCGACCGCGCCGACGACCGTGGCGGCCTTGCGGCCATCACCATGGCCCACGGTATTGCCCAGCACGCCACCGACCACGGCGCCCAGGATGGTGCCGGCGGTGCTGTTACCGCTGGATTCGCGACGCACGACCGGCTGGTCGTAGCATTCCTGACGCGGCGTTTCGACCCGCGCGACGCCGTAGACCGGGTCCACGCGCAGGACATCGGCCCAACCGAAATGGGTGTTGTCGTCCGGGCCGGCCGGACCCGGAGGGGGCGGAGGCGCATAGCGCCCGTCCTGGGCGCTGACGCCAGAGGCGAAAACGGCGAGGATAAGGGCAGGGATAAGCAGGCGAGACATGTAGGAAAACCTCCAGCCAGGCGCACAGGCGCGCCTACTGGTGTGTATTTCAACAAGTTAACGCTGAATCCACGCTTAGAACCTTGCGTCCGCGTCGTCACATTCGCTGTCAACCGAACGCGCCACCGTGCGTGTGCCCGCCGAGGCGCTCGCCTTGCTAGTATTCACGGTCGGTCGCCCACCGCGCACGTTCATGGATTCCCGCATGCCGATCACGCTCTACAACACCCTGACGCGCCGCACGGAAGCGTTCATCCCGCTCGATCCGGACCGGGTGACCATGTATGTATGCGGGCCGACCGTGTACAGCTACATCCATATCGGCAATGCCCGGCCGCCGGTGGTGTTCGACGTTCTTGCACGTTTGATCCGCCGCCATTACCCGACGCTGGTGTACGCGCGGAACATCACCGACGTGGACGACAAGATCAATGCCGCCGCGGGCGCGGCGGGCGTGCCCATCGGCCAGATCACCGCGCGTTACACCGAGGCCTTCCGTCAGGACATGGCCCGCCTGGGCGTGGCGCCGCCGGATGTCGAGCCCCATGCCACGGACCACATCCCGCAGATCATCGGGATGATCGAGCGACTGGTCGCGTCCGGGCACGCCTACGCCGCCGCAGGCCACGTGCTCTTTCATGTGGAGTCGTATGCCGAGTACGGCGCGCTCTCCGGTCGCGATCCGGACGACCTGATCGCGGGCGCCCGGGTCGAGGTGGCTCCGTACAAGAAGAGCCCCGGCGACTTCGTGCTGTGGAAGCCGTCCGATGCCTCCCTCCCTGGCTGGGACAGCCCCTGGGGTCGTGGCCGTCCCGGCTGGCATATCGAGTGCTCGGCCATGATCGAGACGCACCTGGGCGAGACCATCGATATCCATGCCGGTGGCGTGGATCTCACCTTCCCGCACCATGAGAACGAGATCGCCCAGAGCGTCTGCGCCCATGGCGGCAAGACCTACGCCCGCTACTGGCTGCACAACGGCATGCTGACGTTCGACGGCCGGAAGATGTCCAAGTCGATCGGCAATGTCCTGCAGCTGCACGAGCTGCTGGCGCGGCACCCGGGCGAGGCCCTCCGCCTGATGCTGCTGCGCGGCCACTACCGCCAGCCGCTCGACTGGTCCGACAGCGCGCTGACGCAGTCGGTGCGCACGCTGGACGGCTGGTATGGCGCGCTGCGCGATATGGCCGACGTGGATGCCGGGGCGCCAACGGTGCCGACCGCCGTCGAGGCGGCGCTGTGCGACGATCTCAACACCCCGCAGGCGCTGGCCGAGATATCCCAGCTGGTGGACACGGCGCGGCGCGCCAGCGGTGCGGAGCGCGGCCCGGCCAAGGCGGCCCTGCTCGGCGGCGCAGCCCTGCTCGGCCTGCTCCAGGACGATCCGGAAGCCTGGTTCCGTCAGGGCAACCCGGGCGATGCCGTGGACGAAGCGGCCGTCGAGGCCCTGCTGGAAGAGCGCCGGGCCGCACGAGCGGCGAAGGATTTCGCGCGCTCGGACGCCATTCGCGACCAGCTCAAGGCGCTGGGCATCGCTATCGAGGACAGCGCCCAGGGCACGCGCTGGAGCGTGGTGAAGGCATGAGCACACCGATCGAAGCCACGGCCGCGGAGGCCCAGACCGCCATTGCGGAAGAATTCGCTTTCTTCAGCGACTGGACGGAACGTTACCAGTACCTCATCGACCTCGGCCGTCAGCTGGCGGCGTTTCCCGACGAGTGGAAGACGGAAGCGCACCGCGTGCATGGCTGCCAGTCGATGGTCTGGCTGATTCCGTCGGGCGACGCCTCGCGCATGCACTTCGACGCCGCCAGCGATTCCGCCATCGTGTCAGGGCTGATCGCACTGGTGCTGCGCGTGTATTCCGACCGCTCCGCACGGGAGATCGTGGAGACCGAGCCCACCTTCATCCAGGACATCGGCCTGGCCAAGCACCTTTCGCCCACCCGCTCCAACGGTCTGGCCGCCATGCTGGTGAAGCTCAAGGCCCAGGCCGCCCAGGCACTGGGGACGTAAAAACGTTTCCTCTCACGCGTGCCCCGGAAGGCGTTCGGCACGCGGCACCAGCAATGGCATCGCTACCAGCGCACAGGCGCTTGCGGCGAGCCACACCACCGGCCAGCCCTGACATGCGAGCAGGTACGGGATCGAGAAAGGCGTGACAAAGCACACGAGGAACACGCTGGTGTTCGCCATGCCAAAGGCGGTGCCCGCACGCGCCGCACCGGCCAGCGTGGCGAGCTCCGTGTAGGCGACGCCGTGCCATGCCGAGACGCAAACGCCGCTCAAACCCAGCAATACAACCAGTGCGACGCGCAGCGCCCCTGAGTCGGCAGCATGCGTGCCCCCGGCCATCACCAGCACCGCAAGTCCCGCGAACAGCAGCACGCTGAGTACGCTGCACGCGCGCAGGTAGGCGGGTCGGTTGCGACGACGGTCGGTCCAACGGCCGCTCCACACGCGCATCACCATCGCGCCTACCTGCGTGAACACCATGGTGGCGGTAACCGTCGCAAGACCTGCATGGCCGAAGTCGTGCAGAAAGACGGTGCCGAAGGACAGCACGGCGAACTGTGGCGCACAGAGGCTGCCGATGCCCAGCACGATGCGCCACACGCGCGGATCTCGCAGCGGGCCTTTTTTCGATGCGCTCGACGCGAAGGCCGCGTCGGCCGCGCTCGCCCTGGTGCCCGGCACGATGGGCGGCTCATGCACCCAGGCCCAGCTCGTCACCGCGCCCAGCCCACACAGCACGGCCAACAGGCCGTAGAGCGCGGCAAAGCAGAAATGCAGCGCCACATACGGCAGCACCAGCGCGCCGATGCCGCCGCCCAACGGCACGGCGGTCTGGCGGATGCTCATCGCGAGCCCGCGCTCGCTGGCGTCGAACCAGGTCATCACCGCACGCCCGCTCGCACCGTTCACGCTGCCGCCCAGCAGGCCGACCAGCAACAGTCCCGCCCCCAGCACGCCGAGGCCGGGGATGTGCTGCGCAGTCGGCGCGGCCCACAGCGCCATCGCCACGAGTGCGAGTGCGGTACTGCCCAGCCCGGTCAGCAGCACGGGCCTGTCTCCCCAGCGGTCGGTCAACAGGCCCCACGGCAGTTCGCTCACCGCAATCCCCAGGCCCATGAGGCCGAGCACCAGACCGAGGGTGGCGTTGTCAAGCCGGTAGCCGGTACGCATGAGCACCGCCGTCATGGGAATGCCGCTGAAGGCCACGGAAAACGCCGCGTTGGCGGCCACCCCAGCGGCCAGCACCTTCCAGCGATGGCGCAGTGGATACGTCGAAGAACACGTCGATAAGGTCATGATGCGACGCAGTCTCCACCGCTTCAAAGGTTTTGAAAATCAGAAAATAATGCGATATTCGTCCTGAAAAACAGGACGATAAACATGACGCTGCCTACGGGCCAGGTGATGCTCGATCTCGATGTGCTGCGCACGTTCTCTACCGGCATCGCTCTTGGCAGCTACGCGCGCGCGGCCGACAAGCTTGGGCGTTCGACCTCTGCCGTGAGCGCGCAGCTGAAGAAGCTGGAGTCACAGGCCGGCACGGTGCTGTTCCGCAAGAAGGGGCGTGGCCTGGCACTGACAGACGCTGGCGAGACACTCCTGGCCTACGCGCACCGCATGCTTGAACTCAACGACGAAGCCGGCGCCGCCATGCGCGGCGCCGGCTTGCAGGGCTGGGTGCGGCTGGGCCTGCAGGAAGACTTCGGCGAGACGTTGCTGCCAGCCGTGCTGGGGCGCTTCGCGCGCGCGCACCCCAAGGTGCGCATCGAAGCCTGCGTGGCGCGCAGCGGCGAGTTACGCGAGCGCCTCGAACTGGGGCAGCTCGACCTGGCGCTGGCGTGGGACGCGGGCGACCAGCCCCTGTCTCCGTACGCCGAGCGCGTGGCGCGGCTCCCCTTGTTATGGATCGGCCCGACGGCGGCTGAGCGGGTCGATGCCCCCTGGTGGACGGAACGCGAACACGGCGGCCCCGGCCCACGCCGGCCCAAGAGCAAAGAGCCGTTACCCCTGATCATGCTTGACGCGCCGTGCCCGTTGCGGGAGATCGTCATCACCGCGCTCGACCGTGCCGGCCTGCCCTGGCGCCGGGCCTTCGGCAGTGCCAGCCTGGCCGCGCTGTGGGCTGCCACGTCGGCAGGGCTCGGCCTCACGGTGCGCACGCCATTCGGGCTGCCCTCGCATGTGCGCGCGCTTGACCGCGCCGTGCTGTCGTTGCCGGCGCTGCCGAAGATCTCACTCGTGCTGTATCGCGCGCAGGCCCACGCCGAGGCCCCGGCGAGCCGCCTGGCGACGCTGTTGCTGGAAGCGGTGCGCCAGCAGGTGCAGCCCATGGCTGAGTGACATAAAAAACCCGCGATCACTCGCGGGTCTTTCATGCCGAAGCGGAACGGATGACGGTCAGTCGCCCATCTGCTTCTGCAGGTGCTCGCGGCGCTCCTGCGCATCGAGGGTGAGCGTGGCGATCGGGCGGGCGTCGAGACGCTCCACGCCGATTTCCTCGTCGGTCTCTTCGCAGAAGCCGTAACGGCCTTCCTCGATCCGGCGCAGGGCCTTGTCGATCTTGGAGATGAGCTTGCGATAGCGGTCGCGGGTGCGCAGTTCGAGCGAGTTCTCGGTTTCACGCGTAGCGCGCTCGGCCTCGTCGCCCACGTCGCGCACTTCCTCACGGAGGTTGTCCATGGTCTGGCGGGATTCTTCGACCAGCTGGTCGCGCCAGTCCTTCAGCTTGTTACGGAAATAAGCCAGGTGACGAGGATTCATGTACTCCTCGTCCGGGCCGGGCTTGTAGCCCTTGGGCAGGTCGATGAGAGTCGAAGCCGGCAGTGCGTAACGGCCGTCCTCGCGCGTGATGCCATTGTCGGGGGATTGGGGAGCGGTGCTGTTCATGCTGGGGTGCGTGGACTTCTCGTTACTGGATGAGGTGGCGCTGCCGACCGCGGAGGCGGTCCTGCCCTTCACGGGCGTCGGTGCGTCATGGACCGGGGCGGAGGGTTTCGCCACCGGCGGGGAAGCGGGTGCGGGCCCGGCCTTGGCCGGCGCCCTGGATTTCGTCGCGGCCGCCGTGACGGCCGGTTTGGCGGCGGCAGCGGCCGGCTTCGACGGCGCCTTGGCAGCGGCCGGAGCCGACTTGCCGGCGGCGGGCTTGCCGACGGCAGCGTGGGTGGATGCCGCCTTGGTGGCTGCCGCCTTGGCCGGGGCCTTCGCGGTGGCGGCCTTGGCAGGAGCGCCCTTGCTCGCGGCGGCCTTGGCGGTGGGCGCCGCCGGCTTGCCCACGGGCTTCGTGGCCGGCGCGGGCGCAGCCTTCTTCGCCGCGGGCGCGGTCGTCTTCGTTGCGGCCTTGGCCACCGTCTTGCTGGCCGGCGTCCTGGCCGACGTCACATCGCCTGACCCGCCCTTCTTGGCGGCGCCCTTGGCGGCTGCGGAACTGCTAGCGTTTTTCGCCATATCCTTCACCTCGGTGGCCGTGGCGGCGGGGTGTTATAGCCCAGATGCGTTACCCCAGCAACCTCTCTTCTGGGATACTGTGCCCTGGCTTACGCCGGTAGGCACCGGACTGATTGTGACCCGCCTTCTCCTGATACTGCTTTCCTTCTACAAACGGTGGCTCAGTCCCCTCCTCGGGGCCCGATGCCGCTTCCATCCATCCTGTTCCGATTACACCCGCGTCGCCATCGCCCGGTTCGGGCCACTGCGCGGCTCGATCCTGGGACTATGGCGCATCCTGCGCTGCCAGCCGCTGTGTGAAGGCGGCCACGACCCCGTCCCCGAACAATTCGTCCTGCGCCGCTGCGGCGCCCAAGGAGTGCATACCCATGACTGATGCCTGGCTCATCAAGAACGCCGAACTGATCAACGAAGGCCGCCGGTTCAAGGCCGACGTGCGCGTACGTGGCGGAAAAATCGCGACCATTGCGCAGGACTTGGCAACGGAGCGTGACGAACAGGTCATCGACGCCACCGGCCTTTGGCTGCTGCCCGGCATGATCGACGACCAGGTGCACTTCCGCGAGCCGGGGCTCACCCAGAAAGCCGACCTGGCCAGTGAATCGCGCGCCTGTGCCGCCGGCGGCATCACCAGTTTCATGGAAATGCCCAACACCAAGCCGCCCGCGCTGGGTCGCGACTCCCTGGAACACAAATACGACCTGGCCGCCAAATCGTCGGTCGTCAATTACGCCTTCTACATGGGGGCGAGCAACGACAACCTCGAGGCCATCCGCGCACTGGACCCCAAGGCCGCGCCGGGCATCAAGGTGTTCATGGGCGCGTCCACCGGCAACATGCTGGTCGACAACCCGGAAACCCTCGATCACATCTTCCGCGACGCACCCACGCCGATCATCACCCACTGCGAGGACACGCCGATGATCGACGTGAACCTCGCCAAGGCCCATGAGAAGTACGGCGACGACATCCCGATGTGGGAACACCCGCACATCCGTTCGCGCGAGGCGTGCATCAAGTCCACCCGGCTGGCCATCTCGCTCGCGAAGAAGCACAACACCCGCCTGCACGTGCTGCACATCTCCACCGCCGACGAACTGGCCCTGTTCGAGCCCGGTCCGATCGAAGGCAAGCGGATCACCGCGGAAACCTGCGTGCACTTCCTGCATTTCGGCGGCAGGGCCGACTATGAGGCAAAGGGCTCGTTCATCAAGTGCAACCCGGCGATCAAGGACGAGTCCGATCGCGAGGCCATCATCAGGGCGTTGGCCGAAGGCCGCCTGGACGTGCTCGCCACCGACCACGCCCCGCACCTGCTGGAAGAAAAGGAACAGAAGTACGACAAGGCGCCGTCCGGTCTGCCGCTGGTCCAGTTCGCCCTGCAGGCGGCGCTCCAGCGCGTGACCGAAGGCAAACTGACCCTTGAGCGAGTAGTCGAGGCCGTATGCCACGCCCCCGCCAAACTGTTCGACGTGGAGAACCGCGGCTTCCTGCGCGAGGGCTACGCGGCCGACCTGGTCCTTGTCGACCCGAACAAACCGCACACGGTCACCCGCGAGGAAGTCCTCTCCAAGTGCGGCTGGTCGCCGTTCGAAGGCGAAACCTTCTCCAGCAGCATCGTCTCGACCTTCGTCAACGGCCAGCGCGTGTGGAACGGCAAAACCGTCGATGGCACGGTCCGTGGCCAGCGCCTGACCTTCGACCGATGAGAAGGATCGTAAGCACCGCCCTCGCCCTGCTCGCGGTCACGGTGGCATCGGCCGCCGTGACCGACCTGCCCGCCAGCGTGTCGCAGGGCGGCCTGGTGATCGCCCACGCCCCCCCGGGCGCGCGGGTCACCGTCGCCGGCAAACCGGTGCACGTGGGCGACGACGGCGTATTCGTGTTCGGTGCCGGGCGCGACGAGAAAGGCCCGTTGGTCGTGGTCGTGGACGGGACGAAGCGCCAGGTCGATGTCACCCCGCGCGACTGGCCGATCGAGCGCGTGGAGGGCGTGCCGCCGGCCACCGTGAATCCGCCGCCGGAGATCGCCGCACGGATCGAGCGCGAGCAGGCCGAGGTGGTCGCCGCACGCAACCGCGACGATGCCCGCGAGGACTTCACCCACGGCTTCATCTGGCCCGTGAAGGGAAGGATCAGTGGCCGCTTCGGCAACCAGCGTATCTACAACGGCGATCCCAAGGCCCCGCATTCGGGTATGGATATCGCCGTCCCCGAGGGCACGCCGGTGAAGGCACCGGCTGATGGCGTCATCACCTTCGCCAAGCCCGACCTGTACCTCACGGGCGGCACAGTGTTGCTCGACCATGGCTTCGGACTGTCGTCCAACTTCCTGCACCTGTCGCGCATCGACGTGACCGTGGGCGAGCACGTGAAGCAGGGCCAGGTGATCGGCGCGGCCGGCAAGACGGGACGCGCCACCGGGCCGCACGTGCACTGGGGCTTCAACTGGTTCGGCACGCGGCTAGATCCGCTGTTGCTGCCGGGGATTCATTGAGGAGAGGTTGGACCGGCCGAAACATCGTAAATCACGGGGATCGCGCACGTGCGTGCGCTCCTACGGCCGGTCGGCCGCCGTCGCGGGGCGGCGCCTTACCGCGCCTTGCGGGCGAACGCGACGGCGTCGTGGGGGTGCAGGCTTTCGTGGTGGGCAACGCGGATGTGGTAGTCGGCCACGTCGGGGGCGGCTTCCAGGGTCTTCTGGATGCGGCGGGCGGCGTCTTCGCAGAACATCAGGTTCTGTCCGTTGGCCAGGGCGAAGGCCTGTTCGTCGGCGCGCTTGACCGCCGTCTGCACGGGCGTGCCCAGGGCGTTCTCGACCTGGTCGATAAGGCCGATCAGGGGGAACACGCCCTCACCGACGGGGCACAGGCGGAGGGTGGCGGTGCTGCGCTGCGCGTGCGGCGTGGCCAGCACGCCTTTCTCCGTGCCCAGCCAGGCGAGCACGGTGTCGCGGTCCAGCGGCTGGCCGGACGAGAACGCGCTGGCGAAGTTGTCCTGGATCAGCTGGCGGGACAGGGCCGCGGAGGCTGGGCATGTCGAGGAATACACCACGTCCGTGGTGATCTCCAGACGGAACGCACCCTGGCTCAGCGTAGCCTCGACGGTAATCGGATACGCGCGCCAGCCGCTGTTCTCGCTGCGCAGGGCCGGCCGCCGCACCAGGTGCTCGAAGCCGATGGTGATGCGCGCATGGTCCGACAAGCCCTCGTGCGAAGCGAGGAAGGCCTCCAGCAGCGTCCGGACACCGGCGATCGTCAGCGGGCGGGCGCCCAGCGCCTCGGAGACCAGCAGGTACAGCCGCGACATGTGGATGCCACGAGCCTCGGCCTTGACCAGGTTGACGAAGGCGCCCACGCGGGCCCCCGTGGAGCGGACATCACCGTCGCCCGCATCGAACGCCACCGGCATTTCCATGCCATCCATGCCCACCCATTCGAGCGTGCCGAGGGCGAGGGCATGGTCCTGCGACGCGACGTCGGGCAGCAGGCGGGTGGGAGACTCGTGGATGTACATCGTGGATATCCTGGGGGCCGGGGTGTCCGGCCTGACCGTGCCGAAATGGGGGCCCTGCGCTTGGGCTCAATGGTGAGTGCCGGGAAACGGTGTGTTCAGCCCAATCGACCGGCGCGACGTGCGGCCAGCCAGGCGCGGATCGCCGTGGCCGGGCCCGTGCGCGACTGCCGCCGATGCAGCTCGGTGAACGGCTCGGGGGCCCGCGCGGCGCCACGCGCGGTGGCCAGCGCGGTGCGGCCCTCCAGGCCACGGAACGTGCTCAGCGGGGCGTCGAGCGCCAGCGCGGCGCGCAGGCCGGTGGCCAGTTCCTGCAACTGGGCACGAATGGCGTCGCGGCGCGCCGGCGCATCCGTTTTCAGCTGGCCGCGCGACAACCCGTGACGCGCCAGTCGCGACATGGGCAAGGGCAGCCGTTCGCGCTCGGCGTCCAGTTCCAGCCGCGACAGCGCGAAGACCAGGTGCGACAGGGTTGCCACGCGGGTCGCGGCCTCGGCGGACGCCTCGGGGCCGAACCACCATGCGGTTTCGAGCGCGGCCAGGGCGCCGTGCAGCCCGCGTGCCGCCGCGAACTGGGCCGCGAAGTCGGACGAGGTGCCCTGCTCCAGCTGCGCCATGGCGGCCAGCACCGGCGCCAGCCACAGCGCCGCCGGGACCCGGCGCGCCCGCTCGCTGGCGAACAGCTGTTTGGTCAGCGGATGGCGGCCGCCACCGGCCGCTGCGCCGGATAGTTCTTCCGCCCACCATTGCAGCTTGGCGGCGGCCACCTGCGGCTCACGGATACCGTAGGCCGAGGCGATCAGTTCCTGCTCGAAGGCGGCAAGCGCCACATGCTCGTCGCGAACGGCCGGATCGACGAAACCCAGCGCGATCCGCTGCTGCGGCTGCACCGCCAGCCACTTGTCGATGTAGCTCTGGGTTGCGCCGTCGCTCACGCCACCGCCTCCCCTACGCCCAGCAAGGTAGCGAGGTCGCTTACGCGATCGACGACCGTGTCGGCCTCCCAGGTGTCCGGGTCGCCGCCGTCGAGGTAGCCCCAGCGCACGGCGACGGTGTAGCACCCCGCAGCGGCGCCGGCGGCGATATCGCGGCGATCGTCGCCGACGAACACGGCGCGGGACGGCGCGCAGCCGGCCAGGGCGCAGGCGTGCACCACGGGCGCCGGATCGGGCTTCTTCACCGGCAACGTGTCGCCGGAGACCACGACGGCGGGCTTCCAATGCGGCACGGCCTGCGGCAGCAGCGCGTCGGTGAGGAAACCGGGCTTGTTGGTCACCACGCCCCAACGCATGCCGGCGGCCTCGATGCCGGCCAGCAGCGACTCGATGCCCTCGAAGGGCACCGTGTGGCGGGCCAGGCCGCTTTCGTAGATCTCCAGGTAACGAGGGACGAGCGCCAGGATCGCCTCCGCATCGAGTCCCGGCATGGCCGTCGCGATGATCGCGCGCGATCCGCGCGACACCACCGGACGTACCGCGTCGTACGACGGGGGCATGACGCCCTGTTCGGCGCAGAGATCGACCACGGCCGCATGCAGGTCGAGGGCGCTGTCCAGCAGCGTGCCGTCGAGGTCGAAGAACACGCCTTCCGGCTTGAACGACAGCACGCTCACGCGACCTTCCGGGCCGCCAGCACGTAGTTCACCGACGTGTTGGACGACAGCGCGGCATTGCGCGTCAGCGGGTTGTAGGCGAGCCCGCGGAGGTCTTCGATCTCGAGATCGAAACGGCGCAGCATGGCGGCCACTTCCGAGGGCTTGAGGAACTGCGCGTAGTGGTGCGTGCCGCGCGGCAGCAGGCGCATGAGGTATTCCGCACCCACGATGGCCGCACCGAACGCGAGTGGCGTGCGGTTGAGCGTGGAAAGGAACAGCTGGCCACCCGGCTTGAGCATGGCCGACAGGTCGCGGATCAGCACCAGCGGATCGGGTACGTGCTCGATCATTTCCATGCAGCACACCGCATCGAACGACGCGGGCTCGGCAGCGGCCAATGCGTCCGACGACTGCACGCGGTAATCCACCTGCAGGTTGGACTCGAACAGGTGCAGTTTCGCGATCTCGATCAGCTTGGCGCCGAGGTCGATCGCCGTCACCTGCGCGCCGGCACGGGCCAGTGCCTCGCTGAGCAGGCCGCCGCCGCAACCGACATCGACCACCCTGGCGCCACGCAGGTTGGCGCGCGCGCCCACGTAGGCGGCGCGCACGGGGTTCAGGTCGTGCAGCGGACGCGATTCACCGTCCGGGTCCCACCAGCGTGCGGCGAGCTTTTCGAAGCGGGCGATCTCGTCCGGGCTGACGTTCGATGGGTTCTGGGTTTGCATGGTTCAGGCCTCCGGGGCGCTGCGGGCGCGCCACGCTTGGGCGGCAGGAAAATGACGAGGATTCGGGTCACGCATCGGTGGCATCGTCGCCGGCGGCGATGCGCTGGCGCCAGCCGCGTGCCTTCTCGCGGATGCCGGCGACATCGACGTCGACCAGCTCGCCGCCGGACAGCTTGCGCTGGCCGTCGATCCACACGTCGCTGACCTGGTGCCGACCGGCGGCATACACCAGCTGCGACGCGACGTGGTACAGCGGCTGGGTTTCGAGCGCGTCCAGGCGTACGGCGGCGAAGTCGGCGCGCTTGCCCGGCTCGATGGAACCGACGCGATCACCCAGGCCGATGGCCTTCGCACCGTTGAGCGTGGCGGCACGCAGCGCATAAGCCGCGTCGAACGCGGCGGCATCCTGCGCCACGGCCTTCGCCAGCAGGGCGGCCGTGCGCATCTCGCTGAACATGTCCAGGTCGTTGTTGGAGGCGCAACCGTCGGTGCCGATGCAGACATTGACGCCCGCGGCGCGCAGCTTCTCGGCGGGACAGAAACCGGAAGCCAGCTTGAGGTTGGACTCCGGGCAATGCGCCACCGACACGCCGGCGGCGGCACAGGCGGCGATTTCGCCATCGGTCAGCTGGGTCATGTGCACGGCGAGCAGGCGCTCGTTGACGATGCCGAGCTTCTGCAGGCGCGCGAACGGACGCATGCCGTCCTTCGCCACGGCCTCTTCCACTTCCTGCGCAGTCTCGTGGGTATGCAGGTGCACGGGAATGTCGAGCTGATCGGAGAGTACGCGGATGCGCTCGAAGTTCTCGTCGGACACGGTATACGGGGCGTGCGGCACGAACGCCGTGGTCAGCAGCGGCTCGCCCTGGAGCGATTCGTGCACTTCCAGCGCGCGGCTGAAGTATTCGTCGGAGGTCTTCGCCCAGGGCGTGGGGAAGTCGATCACCGGCAGGCCGATCACGGCGCGAAAGCCCATCTTGCGATAGGTGGCCGCGATGACATCGGGGAAGAAGTAGTTCTCGTTGGCGCAGGTGGTACCGCCACGGATCATCTCCGCCACCGCCAGTTCCACGCCGTCGCGGATGAAGTCGTGGCCCATCACGCGGGCTTCGGCCGGCCAGATGTGCTCCTGCAGCCAGGTCATCAGCGGCAGGTCGTCCGCCAGACCCCGCAGCAACGTCATGGGGTTGTGCGTGTGGGCATTGATCAGCCCGGGGATCAGCGCGTGCTCGTCGAGGATCACGCGCTCCTTCGGCGCGTAGGCAGCGCGTGCCTGGTCCGCCGGCAGGATGGCGAGGATCTCGCCGCCGTGCACGGCCACCGCGTGGTCGTCCAGGACCACCGCGTGGGGCTCGACGGGCACGACCCAGCGCGCCTCGATCAGCAGGTCGATCTCAATGGGGCTGTTGCTCATGCGGGGGCCTCGATGGGGAAACGGGAGCCTCGAAACAAAAGCGGCACGGTGCCCTGGAGGCCACCGTGCCGATCGGCCGAACGGGGATGGACGGCCTTACTTGACGCGGCTGTCGTACTCGCCGGTGCGGGTATCGACCTTGATGACTTCGTCCTGGTTGACGAACAGGGGCACGCGGACCACGGCGCCGGTTTCCAGCGTGGCCGGCTTGCCGCCGCCGCCCGAGGTGTCGCCACGGACGCCGGGGTCGGTCTCGACGATCTTCAGTTCGACGAACTTCGGCGCCTGCACGGCGATGATGTTGCCGTTGAAGAGGGTGATGACGCATTCCTCGTCACCCTTGAGCCACTTCCAGGCGTCGCCCATGGCAGCCAGGCTGGCACGGTGCTGGTCGTAGGTTTCGCTCTGCATGAAGATCCACTCGCGGTCGTTGCCGGTGCCCTCGACGTACGAGAAGCTGGCATCGGTATCGACGGCATCGGCCTCTTCGTAGGAATCGCTGGACTTCAGCGTCTGCTCGGTGGTGCGGCCGTCCTTGAGGTTGCGGATGCGGATACGGGTGAAGGCCTGGCCCTTGCCAGGCTTGACGAAGTCCGCTTCGGTGATGATCCAGGGATCGCCGTTGTGGATGATCTTCTTGCCCGTTTTGACGTCGTTGAGGCCAAGCATGCCCATCTGTATCTGCTCCGGAGTGATATCCGCCCCGCTGGGCGGTTAAAATGGGGTCTGTGATGGGCTGCAAGGCCCGACCCAAGGTCCGCAATGATAACCGCAAGCCCCATGTCACGCCTATCGCCGCCCGCCAGGGCTTGGCGCGAGCTATGGCGCGAAGCCATCACCGACGCGGGCGAACTCCTCGGCGCGGTGGGGCTCGCCGGCCGGCCGGACCTCCTGCCGCCCGACGATGCGGGCTTTCCCCTGCGCGTGCCCCGCGGCTTCGTGGCCCGCATGCGTCCCGGCGATCCTAACGACCCCCTGCTGCTGCAGGTGCTGCCCCGCCGCGCCGAGCACGACACCGCCGAGGGTTTCACCGTCGACGCCGTGGGCGACATGGCGGCGAAGGCTGGGCAGGGCCTCCTGCACAAGTACGATGGCCGGGCGCTGCTCATCGCCAGTGGCAGCTGCGCGGTCAACTGCCGCTACTGCTTCCGCCGCCACTTTCCCTATGGCGAGGAAATCGCCGCCGCCGCGCAGTGGCGCGACGCCCTGGCCCATGTCCGGGCGGATAGTTCCATCCGTGAAATCATCCTGTCCGGAGGCGATCCGCTGGCGCTGGCCACGCACAAGCTCGCGGAGCTGACCCGGGGCCTGGCCGCCCTGCCCCACGTCATACGGCTGCGCATCCACACCCGCCTGCCCGTCGTGCTGCCCGAGCGGGTGGACGCCGAGTTCACCGACTGGCTGGGGGCCCTGCCCCTGCAGAAGGTGGTGGTGCTGCACGCCAACCACGCCAACGAGTTCGACGACACGGTGGATGCCGCGTGCGGGCGCCTGCGCGACGCCGGGGCCACCCTGCTCAACCAGTCCGTGCTGCTGCGCGGCGTGAACGACAACGCCGACGCGCTGGCCAGCCTGAGCGAGCGCTCGTTCGCGGCCGGGGTGCTGCCCTATTACCTGCACCAGCTCGACAAGGTGGCGGGCGCCACCCACTTCGAGGTGGACGACGCGCACGCCCTGCGCCTCATCGACAGCCTGCGCAGGCGACTGCCGGGCTACCTCGTTCCGAAACTGGTGCGTGAACTGCCGGGCGATCCCGCCAAGCGCCCTATTGCCGATTTCGCGCGCTAGTATGTCCCTTGCCCGGCCCTGAAAAGCCGGGCCGCGACACGGGGGGGAGCGGGCCGGGGCACGGGCTCGTCGGGTAGGCCAGCGGCAACCGGAACGGCATGAAACAAGACAACGTCATCAGGATCCTCTTCATCGAAGACTCGGTGGAAGACGCCGAGCTTTTGATCAACGTGCTGCGCAATGGCGGCGTGGCGGTCAGGCCGGCCCGGGCGACGGACGCCGAGGGCATCCAGGCGTCCCTCGACGAGCTGGTCCCCGATCTGGTGCTGATGAATCCCGACGTCGCCGGCGTCGAGCCCACGGCGGTCATGCGCCAGTTGAATGCCAGCGGCCGCGACCTCGCCCTGATCGCCATCGTGGACACCCTGCGCGACGACGCCGTGGCCGAGCTTATCGCCGCCGGCTGCCGGGGCGTGGCCCCCGCGGGCGCCCGGACCAGATCCTGGCCATCACCGAGCGCGAGTTCGAATCCCTCTCCACGCGCCGCCAGGTGCGCCGCCTGGAAACCTCCCTGCGCGAGACGGAGCGCCGCTGCGACTCGCTGCTGGATTCCTCGCGCGACGCCATCGCCTATGTGCACGAGGGCATGCATGTCCGTGTCAACCAGGCCTACCTGGAAGCCTTCGGCTTTGCCGAGCTGGACGACATCCTCGGCCTGCCCATCCTCGACCTGATCGCCGGCACCCACGCCGACGCCTTCAAGGCCACGCTGCGCAGCCTGTCCAAGGGGGACAAGTCGCCACCCCCGGTCGAACTGCTGGCCCGCCGCGACGACGGCAGCACATTCACCTCCCTGGTCGAGTTCGCCCACGCCACGTTCGAAGGCGAGACCTGCCTGCAGATCGTCTTCCGCCAGCAGGTCGTCGATGCCGCGCTGGTCGCGCAGTTGCAGCGCGACCCGGTCACCGGCCTGTTCAACCGGGCGCGCACGCTGGAGCACGTCGACGAGGCCGTGGCCGCCGCCGCGGCCGGTCGCGAGGGCCAGGCCGTACTGCTGATCGAGCCCGACAACTGGAAAGACATCGTCACCAGCGCCGGCATCGGCAACGCCGACCCGCTGCTGGCAGCCATCGCCGCGCGTATCGCCGAGTCCATCGACGAGGACGACGTGGCCGGCGTGCTCGGCGACCACACGCTGGGCCTCGTGCTGTCCCCGCGCGGCGACCTGGAACACGCCGCGCTGACCGAGCGGCTGCGCACCGCCATTTCCGAACATATCTTCGACGCCGGCTCGCGCTCGCTGACCGTTACGATCACCATCGGCGGCACCCTGCTGGCCGAGAAGAACGCCAACAGCGACACGGTGCTGCACCAGGCCAGCGCGGCACTGCGCAACGCCCAGAACCAGGGCGGCAACCGCGTCGAGTTGCACGACCCGAGCGCTCGCGAAAAAGCGGACGCGGAGCGCGAGCAATACTGGCTCGACCTCGTGCGCGACGCGTTGTCCACGGATGGCCTTCGCCTCTACCACCAGCAGATCATCAGCCTGCAGGATGCCGCGGGCGAGTTCTACGAGATCCTGGTCCGCATGCGCGGGCCCAAGGGCGACGTGCTGCCCTCCTATTTCTTCGCGGTAGCCGAGCGCAACGGCCTGCTACCGGCGATCGACCGCTGGGTGCTCGGCCACGCCATCGACGCGCTGGTGCACCGCGAGAACGACGGCATGACCACCACGTATTTCGTGAAGGTGACCCAGCAGTCGCTGGAAGACCGTGACCTGCTGCCCTGGCTTTGCCGTCGCCTGGAAGCCGCCCAGCTGCGACGGAGCACCCTGGTCATCGAGATGCCGGAATCGAAGGTGCTGACCAGCCTGCGTCCCACGCAGGAGTTCGTGTCGGGATGGCGCAAGGCCGGCGGCAAGTTCGGCATCGAGCAGTTCGGCTCAGGCCTCAATTCGTTCCAGATCCTCAGCCACATCGAAGCCGATTACCTGAAGATCGACCGCAACTTCATGACCGACCTTCCGCAGCATCCGGAAAACCAGAAAAAAATCGCCGAGATATGCAAGGAAGGCCACGCCTCGGGCAAGCAGACGATTGCCGAATGGGTGGAAGACGCCGTCAGCACGTCGCTGTTGTTCGCCTGCGGCGTCGACTTCGTGCAGGGCAACTTCCTGCAGGAACCGGCCAAGGTGCTGGCCGAGGAATACATGCCGGTGTAATGCGCGCGGCACGCACGCCGTACGCACGTCGCACGCACGCGGCATAAATGCACACACGGCATGCGTAGGAGCGCACGATGTGCGCGACATGTTTTGTGGCCGTGACATGAAGCTGGCGCGCCAGCACGATGGTTTCCGCGAAAAGATGTCGCGCACAGCGTGCGCTCCTACACCAGACACGTAGGGCACGGCGCAACCGGCCAAAGCAAAAAGCCCGCGATCGCTCGCGGGCTTTTTGTTGCGCCTTGCGGCAGCCGATTACTCGGCGGCAGCAGCGGCGGCGGATGCTGCGGCGGCCTTCTTGGCGACCTTGGCAGCGGCGGCGGCGGCGATGTCTTCCTTGATGCGGGCAGCCTTGCCTTCCAGACCGCGCAGGTAGTACAGCTTGGCGCCGCGGACCTTGCCCTTACGCTTGACTTCGACCGAGTCGATGGCGCGGCTGTGCGACTGGAACACGCGCTCGACGCCGGTGCCGTGCGAAATCTTGCGCACGGTGAAAGCGGAGTGCAGGCCGCGGCTGCGCTTGGCGATGACGATACCTTCGAACGCCTGGACGCGCTCGCGGTTACCTTCCTTCACCTTGACGTTGACGATCACGGTGTCGCCAGGACCGAAATCCGGCAGCTGGCGGGTGATCTGCTCGGCTTCGAACTGTTGGAGGAGTTTGTTCATGGCACACCTGTCAATTTTTATTACGGCGGTCGTTTCCGGCCGCACCGTTTGGCCGTGCGTATTCACGGCGGAATTCATCCAGCAATGTCCTCGATTCATCATCGAGCGCACGCTGCGTTAGCAGATCCGGCCGGCGCAGCCAGGTACGACCCAGCGACTGTTTCCGACGCCAGCGGCGAATAGCCGCGTGATCGCCGGAAAGCAGCACCTCCGGCACGCCGCCCCAGGCATCGTGATGCTCGGGACGGGTGTAATGCGGGCAATCCAGCAGGCCATCCGAGAAGGAGTCCTGCTGGGCGGATTGCGCGTCGTTCAACGCGCCCTCCTGAAGACGACCCACCGCATCGATGACAACTGCTGCGGCAAGCTCCCCACCGGACAGCACATAATCGCCGATCGAGAGCTCCTCGTCGACCTCGTGCTCCAGCAGGCGTTCGTCCACGCCCTCGTAACGTCCGCAGACCAGGGCGATTCGCGGCAGTCTCGCCAGCGCTTCGGTCCTCTTCTGCGTCAGCCGCGCACCTTGCGGGCTGAGGTAGATCACATGCACCGGCTCCGGTGCGGCCTGGCGAACCGCGGCAAGCGCCGCCCGCAAGGGATCGATCAACATGACCATGCCCGGTCCACCGCCAAAAGGGCGACCGTCCACGGTGCGATGCCTGTCAGGGGCGAAATCGCGGGGGTTCCAGGTTTCCACCTGTAACAACTCGCGCTGTTGCGCCCTGCCGACCACCCCGACCGCCGCCGACTGGCGGATGAAGTCGGGAAACAACGAGACCACATCGATGCGCATGACCTGGTGTCGCTGCCTAGAACTCGGGGTCCCAGTCCACCACGATGCGCCCCGCGTCGAAATCGACGGAATGCACGTAGGGGCCCTGGACGAATGGAATCAACCGCTCCCTCTCGCCATCCTTCACCACCATGACATCGTTGGCACCGGTGGCGAATAGATGGTTGACCCGACCCAGCATGACGTTTTCCGTGGTAACGACCTCGAGGCCTTCGAGATCGGTCCAGTAGAACTCGCCAGGAGCGGGAGGCGGCAGCGCATCGCGGGAGACCGTGATCTCACACCCGATGAGCGCTGTCGCCTGGTCGCGATCCTCGATACCCGGCAGGGTGGCCACGAGGCCTTTGCCCTGCGCGCGCCCGCGGATTCCGTCGATCTCCTTTTCCACGCCCGGCGCGGTCAGCAGCCATGGCTGGTAACGGAAGATCTGGATGCGGGGGTCGGTCCAGCTTTCGAGCTTGACCTGCCCCTGCACGCCGTAGAGCCCGACAATGCGCCCGAGACGGACGCGCTTACCGGACTCCAGCGACATCAGGCAGCCAGCTTGCCGGCTTCCTTCACGAGCGCACGGACCTTGTCGGTCAGCTGTGCACCCTTGGCCACCCAGGCCTGGACCTTGGCCACATCGAGCTCGAGGCGCTTGTCGGCGCCCGAAGCGACCGGGTTGTAATAGCCGACACGCTCGATGTTGCGACCGTCGCGCGGGCTGCGCTGGTCGGTCACGACGACGTGATAAAACGGACGGCCCTTGGCGCCACCGCGCGAAAGACGAATCTTAACCATATTACGAGCTCCAGAGTGCCGTATGCCGGCAAAGCGCGCGCGAGAAGCGGGCGCGGTAAACCCGGCATTTTAACGAAAGTTACGAAAAAGGGAAGGGCTTTGCGCGATCAGCGCATCGGCGGCATGCCGCCGCCCATGCCACCCATACCGCCCATGCCCTTCATGGCGCCGCGCATCTGGCGCATGAGGCCCTTGCTGCCGCCTTTGGACAGCTTGGACATCATCTTCTCCATCTGCATGAACTGCTTCAGCAGGCGGTTGACGTCGGCCGGCTGCGTGCCGGAACCACGCGCCACGCGCGCCTTGCGCGATCCGTTGAGCAGATCGGGGTGGCGGCGTTCTTTCTTGGTCATGGAGCCGATGATGGCCACCATGCGCTTGAGTTCGTTGTCGTTGACCTTGGACTTGACGCTGTCGGGCAGGTTGCCCATGCCCGGCAGCTTGTCCATCAGGCCGGCCAGGCCGCCCATATTGGACATCTGTTCCAGTTGGTCGCGCATATCGTTCAGGTCGAAGCGCTTGCCCTTCATGACCTTCTCGGCCAGCTTCTGGGCTTTCTGCTGGTCGACCTTGCGCTCGACTTCCTCGACCAGCGACAGCACGTCGCCCATGCCGAGGATGCGCTGGGCCAGACGATCCGGATGGAACGGCTCCAGTGCGTCGGACTTCTCACCCGCACCCAGGAACTTGATCGGCCGACCGGTGATGTAGCGCACGGACAGGGCAGCACCGCCGCGGGCGTCGCCGTCCGTCTTGGTCAGCACCACGCCGGTGAGCGGAAGCGCATCGGCGAAGGCCTTGGCCACGTTGGCCGCATCCTGGCCGGTCATGGAATCGACGACGAACAGGGTTTCGATCGGATCGAGGGCGCTGTGCAGCGCCTTGATCTCGTCCATCATGGCTTCGTCGATATGCAGGCGACCTGCGGTATCGACGAGCAGCACGTCCATGACCTCGCGCCGGGCGGCGGCCACGGCGGCACGGGCGATGTCGACGGGGTTCTGCCCGGCTTCCGACGGGAAGAAGGTGACCTCGACCTGCTCGGCCAGCGTGCGCAACTGCTCGATGGCGGCGGGGCGGTAGACGTCGCAGCTGACCACCATGACGCGCTTTTTCTTGCGCTCGCGCAGGAACCGCGCCAGCTTGCCGACGGTGGTGGTCTTGCCCGCGCCCTGCAGGCCGGCCATGAGCACGACCGCCGGCGGGGTAGCCGCCAGGTTCAGCTCGGTATTGGCCTGGCCCATGACGGCGGTGAGCTCGTCGCTGACCACCTTGACCAGCGCCTGGCCCGGCGACAGGCTTTTGAGGACTTCCTGGCCGACCGCGCGCACCTTGACGCGTTCGATCAGGGCCTTGACCACCGGCAGCGCCACGTCGGCCTCGAGCAGCGCGATGCGCACCTCGCGCAACGTCTCGCGAATGTTTTCCTCGGTCAGCCGGCCGCGACCACGCAGGCGATTGACGGTATCGGAGAGGCGATTGCTGAGCGATTCGAACATGGCGAGTTCGTGTCTGGGCTGCTGTAAACGACGGATTATAGCCCACTATCGCTGCCGGACGCTCCGCGATGCCGCAAATGACAGCGTGTCGCATTCACGGCGCAAAGCGGCTATGCCACACTGCGTCGCCATGATCGTCACCACTTTCTCGCTGGTCGCCGTCGTCCTCTACCTGTCCGCCGCCGGTGCGCTCGCGCGGCCGCTGGTGACGGGCGGGCAGCCCCTTGCGCGCCTGGGGGCATCGCTGGCCGCCGTGGCTGCACTGGCCCATGGCGCAGTCCTGCTCAGCGCCCATCGCGGCACGCTGGACCTGCATTTCTTTGCCGCCCTGTCGCTGGTGGCCTGGATTGCCTCCGTGCTGACCTTGCTGGTCAACCTGTCACGGCCCGTCGCGGGACTGGGCATCATCGTCTTCCCGCTGGCGGCGATCTTCGTGGCCGTGGACGCGTTCCTCGCGCCGAAGACCGCACCGGACAGCATGACCTGGCAGATCGAGCTGCACGTGACCATCGCCGTGCTGGCGTTCGGGCTGCTTTCGATCGCCGCCGCGCTGGCCATCCTGCTGGCGATCCAGGAACGGGCCCTGCGCCGCAGCCGGTTCGGGCACTGGCTGCGTGCCCTGCCCCCGCTCACCCTCACCGAGGTCCTGCTGTTCCGGTTGATCGCCGCGGGCTTCGTGCTGCTGACGCTCACCCTGGTGACCGGCGCGCTGTTCGTCGGCGACCTGTTTGGCCAGCACCTGGTCCACAAGACGGTGCTGTCGATCGTCGCCTGGGTGGTGTTCGGCGTGTTGTTGTGGGGACGCTGGCGCCACGGGTGGCGGGGTATCCGCGCCGTCTACCTGACGCTGGCGGGCATGGGCATCCTGCTGCTGGCGTTCTTCGGGACCAAGGCGGTCCTGGAGCTGGTGCTGCACCGGGTGGCGTGAGCTCAGTCGCGGCTGGCGTCCAGCGCCTGCGAAAGCCGCTCCACACCGATCACCTCCATCTCACCGACACGGCCGCGCTTGGGCGCATTGGCCGCGGGGACGACCGCGCGGCGGAAACCGTGGGTGGCCGCCTCCTTCAGGCGCTCCTCGCCATTGGGCACGGGGCGGATCTCGCCGGATAGCCCCACTTCGCCAAAGGCGATGGTTTTTTCGGGCAGCGGACGATCACGCAGGCTGGACAGCACGGCCATGATCACCGGTACGTCGGACGCCGTTTCCTGCACACGGATACCACCGACCACGTTGACGAAGACGTCCTGGTCGTAGGCGGCCACGCCGCCGTGGCGATGCAGCACGGCCAGCAGCATGGCCAGCCGGTTCTGCTCCAGGCCCAGCACCACGCGGCGGGGATTGCCCAGCGACGATTGGTCGACCAGCGCCTGCACCTCGACCAGCAACGGACGCGTGCCCTCACGGGTGACCATGACCGCACTGCCCGGCGTGGGCCCGGCGTGCGAGGACAGGAAGATGGCCGAGGGGTTGGCGACTTCCCGCAGGCCTTTCTCGGACATGGCGAACACGCCCAGTTCGTTGACCGCGCCGAAGCGGTTCTTGAAGGCGCGCAGCACACGGAAGCGGCTGCCGGACTCGCCCTCGAAGTAGAGCACCGCATCGACCATGTGCTCGAGCACGCGCGGGCCGGCGATACCACCCTCCTTCGTCACGTGGCCGACCAGGAACACCGAGGTACCGGTTTCCTTGGCGAAGCGGGTGAGCTTGGCGGCGGACTCGCGTACCTGGCTCACCGAACCCGGTGCCGCCGTGAGCATTTCCGTCCAGATGGTCTGGATCGAGTCGATGACCAGGACGCGCGGACGCGCCGTCGCCACCTGCTCGAGTATCCGTTCGATGCAGGTTTCCGCCAGCGCGTGCAGCGGCGCCAGCGGAAGGTCGAGGCGCTGCGCGCGGCCGGCCACCTGGCTGAGCGATTCCTCGCCGGTGACGTAAAGGCTGGGCAGCACCGCGCCCAGGGTGCCGAGCATCTGCAGCAGCAGCGTGGACTTGCCGATACCCGGATCGCCACCGATCAGCACGACGGAGCCGTCGACCAGGCCACCGCCGAGGACGCGGTCGAGCTCACCGATGCCCGTGTGGGTGCGCGCCTCGGCGGTCAGCAGTACCTCGGCGAGCGCCGTAATGCGAGGCGCGCCGGCCGCGTCGCCCGCATAGCCGCCGCGGCGTGCACCGGGCGACGATACGGCAGCGGGCTTGGCCGGCTGCACGACAAACTCGGTCAGCACGTTCCACTCGTTGCATTCGGCACACTGCCCTTGCCACTTGCTGTGCTCGGCGCCGCACTGGGTGCATACGTAGGCGGTCTTGGCCTTGGCCATGGTCGGGGGCATTCCGTAAAAGGTAGGGAGCTGTATCGCACAGACGCGTCGCAGGGATCGATACGCCGACGCGGGCGGCCCTTCAGGTCTCGTCTTCGACGAACAGCACGCGGCGCGTCATGCCGCAGGTGAGGTCGTAGGAAATCGTACCCGCCGCGGCCGCGACCGTTTCCACGGGGAGGCCATCGCCCCATAGCGTGACGCGATCGCCGGTGCGGGCCGTGGGCACGCCACGCAGGTCGATCGTGATGAGATCCATCGACACGCGCCCGACCAGCGGCGCCGTGCAGCCGTTGATCCGCACCGGCGTACCGGCCGCGGCACTGCGCGGGTAACCGTCGCCGTAGCCGACGGCCGCCACGCCGATGTCCATGTCTTCCGGGCAGGTGTAGGTACCGTTGTAACCGACCCGCTCGCCCTTGCCGACACGGTTGATGGCGACCAGCCGCGTGGCCAGCGTCATGACCGGCCGGAAGCCGAAGTCGTCACCCGTCTTGCCCTCGACGACGGACAGCCCGTAAAGCAGACCGCCGGTACGCACCCAGTCGCCACGCGCATCCGGCCAGCCCAGCACCGCCGCGGAATTGGACAGTGCCCGTGGTCCGGCCAGGCCTTCCGTGCTTTGCCTGAACAAGGCGATCTGCCGCGCGGTATCCTCGTCGTCGAACGCCTCCGACGAGGCGAAATGCGTCATCAGCCCCAGCTCCGGATCGATCGCCGGCATGGCGGACAGGGCCGCGTGAATATCCCTGATCCGTGCGGGGTCGAAACCGAGCCGGTGCATTCCCGTGTCGACCTTGATCCATACGCGCAGGGAGCCGCGTGCCGGATCGGCCCGGGCCAGCCAGGGCAGTTGCGCGTCGTGATGGATCAGCGCGTCGAGGCCCAGCCGCTGCATTTCGGCGATGTCGGAGGGCGTATCGGGACCGGACAGCACCACGATGCGTTGACGATGGCCGGCGGCGCGCAGCCGGAGGCCATCGGCGATGGCCGCCACGGCGAAGGCCTCGGCGTTGTCGCCCAGCGCACGGGCGACACGCTCCAGGCCGTGACCGTACGCATCGGCCTTGACCACGGCCATGACCCTTGCGCTGCCGGCCAGCGACCGGACACGTGCGAGGTTGTGGCGCAGCGCGCCCAGATGGATGGTGGCGACGGTGGTACGGCTCATGGCTCGACGGCGGCATGCCTGGCGGAAGTGACCGCCCAGTCTAGTCGCATCGACCGGGCAACCGTAGGGCACGGGGATGGCGACCCCGGGACAGGGCCGCCATCCGGCGTTACTTGGCCAGGTCGAAATGTTCCGACGAGACCCAGCCACGGTTGCCGTGCTCGTCCTCCACCTCCCAGACCAGGCCGACCTTGTCGCCCGTCGGGTAGACCACCATGCCGGGATCGAGCGAGCGCACCGCCTTGCCCTTCATCGCGGACGTGGCGAACAGGCGCGTCGCGACACGCACCGTGCCGGACTGCCGCGCGTTGGCCGCCGACGCATTGCCCGGCATGCCGCCCATTTCGTTGACGAGCTTGGTGTACGCATCGAGGTAGGCCATGGTGATGACCTGACCGATGGTGGTGTTGGCATAACCGCCGATACCGGCACTGCCGAGGCTCTGGCTACCGAACAGCGAACCGCGGGCGCCAAGGCCGATGTCGTTCTTCTCGCCGTGGCCTTCGGTCATGGCGACCTGCTCGGACGAGCGGACATCCGTAACGGTGAGCACGACGTCGGATGTCTTGGAACTGATGTTGATCGCGCCGACCAAGCGACCGGTGCTGCCACCGATCAGACCGCTGGCTAACGCGCTGAGCGCGCTGCCGCCGGCATCGGCGTTGGCGGAGATGAGGTCGGGCACCATCACATAGTCCGCGGCCTTGACCTGCCCCTTGCCGACGTTGGCGCCGCCGCGCAGTTCGCCGCCCGCTGCCAGCGCCCGCTCGCGCATGGCTGCGCCCATGCCCATGCCGCGGTCGAGCAGCGTGAAGCAGCCGGACTTGTTGATGAACACCTTGATCAGCTTGGTGGGCGAAGGCAACTGCTGCTGGGTCCACCAGTGGACGTCGCCCTCCGGCTCGATCACCGAGATAGTGCCGAGCTTGCGAGCGCAATGGGGAATGGCGGCGACTTTTTCCTCGTGCTGCTTCTGCGTTTTTGCCACGAGCGGATTGGCCGCCGTGCACGCGGAAAGCGAAAGAGTAAGTCCAAGCGCAAGCGACGCCACGCCCGCGTGCCTGATCGAAATGTCCATAGGTGATCCTGTTTTATGCCGTCAAACCAGGGCACGATGCTAGAGAACCGACGGGACGCAGTAAGTCAGTCGATACCCAGAAACAAAGCAAGGTGCTGGCGCGTCTGATGTACGCATGCTTCGGAGGAAAACGCGTCCGCATGCGACGGGATGAAACCTGTCACGGCACGGAAGCGATCGCCGATATTCCATCAGCGCGGCATACCCGAATCCATTGGGCGATGTCTTAAAACAACGTGTCAGGCCGCGAGCCACGCGCACCTTCGTTGAGGCGGCACGAATACCCGGAATCACGGAGCGGGCTACCGTCCGTCACGCACCCCGCTATCGGCCAGCGCCTTCTCGACAGCACGCTCCGCCAGCGGCGACATGACCGCGTATCCCTGTGCATTGGGATGCAGGCCGTCGTCGCTGAGTTCGCGACTGAGTGCGGCGTGGCCGTCGGTCATGGCCGGCGCGTAGTCGAGCAAAACGAGGTGCTGGCTGGCGCAGTACTGGCGAATCCACGCATTCAACGCACGGATGGTCGATGGCGGCCGGCGCAACGACTGATCCGTCACCACCGCATCGTGCACGGGAAGCAACGTCGACAGCACCACGCGGATACCGTGGGCGCGTGCCAGTTCGGTCATCGACGACAGGTTGTCTTCGATCATTCCCAGCGAGGACGCACCGGTGTTGCCGGCGATGTCGTTGGTGCCGGCGAGGATGACCACCACCGCCGGCTTCAGAGCGATCACGTCCGCGCGAAAGCGCACCAGCATCTGCGGCGTGGTCTGCCCGCTGACACCGCGATTGATATAGCCGTGCCCGGGGAAGAATTCGCCCACCGGGCGCCCCCAGAAATCGGTGATGGAGTCGCCGAAGAAGACCACGCGCTTCTCGCCCGGCTTCGGTGGCGGGTAGGTCGCGTTGTCCCGGGCGAAACGCGCCAGCAACGGCCAGTCGTTGAGGCGCTGCTCGATGTCCGCGCGCTGGTCGACGGTGGGATGCTCGGGCAGTGCGATCTGTCCGGCGGCGGCCGACACGCCGGCATACAGGCACATCGACAGCCACGCCGCGGCCGCGATGGCCCGGCGTGGCGCCGGATCAGTCGAACGAGCCCACATACGCATCCGGCGCCCAGTTCTCGAACTTGGTGTAGTGCCCGAGGAAGGCCAGCTTGATCGTGTCCGTCGGACCGTTACGCTGCTTGCCGATGATGATCTCGGCCAGTCCCTTGTCGGGCGATTCCTTGTTGTAGTACTCGTCGCGGTAGATGAACATGATGACGTCGGCATCCTGCTCGATAGCGCCGGACTCGCGCAGGTCGGACATCATCGGGCGCTTGTCGGCGCGCTGCTCCAGCGAGCGGTTCAACTGCGACAGCGCGATCACCGGCACGTTGAGCTCCTTCGCCAGCGCTTTCAGCCCGCGGGAGATTTCCGAGATTTCCGTGGCGCGGTTTTCGCTGTTGCCCGGTACCTGCATCAGCTGCAGGTAGTCGATGACGATCAGGCCCAGGCCATGCTCGCGCTGCAGGCGGCGCGAGCGCGAGCGCATTTCCACCGGCGACATGGCCGGCGTGTCGTCGATGAAGATCTTCGCATCCGACAGCATGGTGATGGCGGAGGTGACGCGCGGCCAGTCTTCCTCGGCCAGGTCGCCGTTACGCAGGTGCTGTGCGTGCACGCGGCCGAGCGACGAGATCAGACGGAAGGCCAGCTGCGACGCCGACATTTCCATCGAGAACACCGCCACCGCTTTCTTGCCGCGCAGGGCGGCGGCTTCGGCGAGGTTGAGCGCGAACGCCGTCTTGCCCATCGAGGGGCGCGCCGCGATGATCACCAGATCGGACGGCTGCAGGCCGGAGGTGAGTTCGTCCAGGTCGGTGAAGCCGGTGGAAAGACCGGTCAGCTGGCCGCGCTTCTCGTATCGCTCGGTCAGCATGCGGAAGGCCTCGCCCACGGCCTCGCGCACCGACACGATGTCCTTCTTGCCGCGCGCGCCGGATTCCGCGATGCGGAACACGCGCTGCTCGGCCAGCTCCATCACTTCCTGGACGCTCTTTCCCTCGGGGCGGAAGCCGTCCTCGGTGATCGACGTGCCGGCGTCGATCAGCATGCGCAGCACGGATTTCTCGCGCACGATGTCGCCATAGGCGCCGATGTTGGCCGCGCTGGGCGTGGAGTTGGCCAGTTCCATCAAATAACTGGCGCCGCCGACCATCTCGACCATGTCGTTGGCGGCGAACCAGTCGCCCAGCGTCACGGCGTCGCACGGCATGCCCTTGTTGGCCAGCTCGTTGATGGCGCGCCAGATCAGGCGGTGATCCTTGCGGTAGAAATCGTCGTCGGTGAGCTTGTCGGCCACCTTGTCCAGGGAATCCGGCGACAGCATCAGGCCGCCCAGCACGGCCTGCTCGGCCTCGATGGAGTTCGGCGGGATGCGCAGGGACTCGAACGCCGTGGGCTCGCGCTCGCGGCGGCGCTTGCGATCGCCGCGATCGCCGCGTTCTGGATTGAAAGACATGGTTTACCTCGTCATGCGTCGGCGCGTGACCCGGGCCCGGGTCGCCGTTCCACCATGATACGCGCCCCGGTCCAGGGCGTTGAGGGGATAAGTCTGTGGATAACCTGTGGGCGAATCCGTCAGCGCGGCGCTTCACCGAAGCGGTACTGCCCGATCAGCCAGAGCTTGCGCTCGTCCACGCCATGGCCCGCGGCCCGGTAATCGCCGAACTGCACCTCCGCCGAGAAACCGTGGCCCAGGTCGGTCAGCACGCCGGCATCCAGTTCGCGGCCCAGCGCCGCGCCGCCCTCGTCCGCGACGAAGTGCCGCAAAGTGACCTGCCAGCTGACCTTTCGGCCGGCATCGACGGAGCCCAGCAATCCGACGTAGCGCTCGCGCAGGCCGCTGCGCGGGATGCGGAAGGCCACCACCCAGCCGTTGAAGGCACGTGCCGCGCCATAGGCGACGTTGATGGCGTTGCGGCCGTTACCGTCCAGCCGTTCCTCACCCACCCGCAGCGACAGCTCGGGCACGCCCCAGGTGGCGTCGATGAGGTGGTAGCCGAGACTGAACCGCGCGGGGTTGTTCGCATAGGCATGCTGCCGCGCCGCGTCCGCCGTCCAGCCCAGGGTGGCGCCTGCGGGCCCCACGGCCGCACTGCCCGTCCAGCGCACGCCGACCGTCTTCACCGACTGGGCTGCCACGGTGTCGTTGCGGACAAAATAGCCGTAGGCGGAGAGCTTGCCGAGGGCCAAGGCCTGGTCGACGTGGAGCAGGTGGGCATCCAGCGTCCATCGGAGCTGGTCACGGTCGTGAAAATCGTAGCCGAGCGTGCGATTGACCCGGCCGAGCCAGTAATAGCGAAGCTCCGCGCCCTGCCAGGCCTTCCAAGTGACGCCGACGCCGTCGAACGACTGCAGGCTTTGCCGCCACGGGTTGTTGCTGACGAAGCGCCCCCCGTCCAGGCGGATGTACTGCCTGCCCGCGCGTACGGCCACATCGTCGTTGCGCCAGGACACCCAGGCGTTGCTGATACCGGTGGAGGACGGGTCCGCCTCGGCCGGATACGGTGTGCGGCGCCCGGAGCCGTCGTCGTACTGCTGGCCGAACAATGACCAGGTGCGACTGGCTTCGCCGTAGGCGCTCCATCCGTTGCCGATCCGCCAGTGATAACCGACCCGCGTGCGCAGGGTGTTGGCATGGCCGCGCTTCGGCGCCCCGTCGGAATGCAGGTTGCTGTAGCGATACCGCGCGTCGATATTGAACGGGCTTTCGACCGGCGCATCCGCGGCCCACGCCGACGCCCCACCCATCCAGCTACCGGCCATGCCGAGGCACGACCGCCACCACCACTTACGCATCCGACGCCTTCCATCCACCCGCGGGACACCCGACTCTAGGTGGCGGCACGAGGCCGGCCAAGGCGGAGCGGATGGTTTACGCGCAAAACGGCGTCGCTACGCCGGTCGCCCTCGGCGAACGGCCGCGACGGCGTGCGTCGGGGCGAGGCGGAAGCCTGAGACATTACGCAATGCCGCACGCCGACGCCTGCCGCGGAAAGCAGGGACCACACGTCGCGCGGCACGAACGAAAACGGGCGCCACAAGGGCGCCCGTCGGGTATCGCGGTAACCGGTGCTTACGCGCCGATGACCTTGACCTTGACCATCTGCTGCACATCGGCGTGGAGGACGACAGTGACTTCGTACTCGCCGGTGTTGCGGAACGGGCCTTCGGCCTGGATCACTTCGCTCTTGTCGACTTCCAGACCCTTGGCGGTCAGGGCCTCGGCCACGTCACGCGGGGTGACCGAGCCGAACAGCTTGCCTTCCGGCGAAGCGTTGACTTCGATGGTGACCTCGGCGCCGTCGAGCTTGGCGGCACGACCCTCGGCACCGGACAGCTGGTCCTTGGCCTTGGCTTCGTACTCGGCACGACGTGCTTCGAACGCTTCGAGGTTGGCGGCGGTCGCGCGAGCGGCCTTGCCGGTCGGGAGGAGGAAGTTACGACCGTAACCCGGCTTGACGTTGACCTTGTCGCCGAGGTTACCGAGGTTCTTCACCTTCTCGAGGAGAATGAGTTCCATGGGTTTTTCCTATCGTTTCGTTAGCACGGGATGGGCCCCATGCAGCCAGGACGGTTGTCCGAAATAAAACGTGTGACGCCGGACGCCCTCCCCTATCTCAGGGAGGGCTACCGCGATCAGACGTCGTGGTTGTCGGTGTACGGCAGCAGCGAGAGGAAGCGAGCGCGCTTGATCGCGGTCGCCAGCTGGCGCTGGTAGCGGGCCTTCGTGCCGGTGATGCGGCTCGGGACGATCTTGCCGTTCTCGGTCACGTACTGGCGGAGGGTGTTGAGATCCTTGTAATCGATCTCTTTGACGCCTTCGGCGGTGAAACGGCAGAACTTGCGGCGGCGGAAGAACTTGGACATGGCTGTGATCCCCGATTAGTCGTCGCTGTCGCGATCGTTGTCGTTGTCGCGACCACCACGGCGGTCGTCGCCGTCGCTGTCGTCGTCACGGCGACGCGAACCCTTCTGTTCGTCCTTTTCCTTGCTCTTGAGGATGAAGGACGGCTCGGTATCGGCCTCGTCACGACGGACGACCAGGTGGCGCAGCACGGCATCGTTGAAACGGAAGCCCGTCTCGAGCTCGTTCAGGGCGTTCTGCGAAACCTCGATGTTCAGCATCACGTAGTGAGCCTTGGCGAGGTTTTCGATCGGGTAAGCCAGCTGGCGGCGGCCCCAGTCTTCGAGACGGTGGATCGTGCCGTTGTCGCCTTCGATCAGCGCCTTGTAACGCTCGATCATGGCGGGCACCTGTTCGCTCTGGTCCGGATGGACCAGGAACACGACTTCATAATGACGCATGGTGACTCCTTGTGGATGCACCCCTTCCGGG
The DNA here is from genome assembly GCF_000745005.1 of Luteibacter sp. 9135. NCBI lineage: Bacteria > Pseudomonadati > Pseudomonadota > Gammaproteobacteria > Lysobacterales > Rhodanobacteraceae > Luteibacter > Luteibacter sp. 9135. Next base: position 4,274,841 of record NZ_JQNB01000001.1, read on the forward strand.
GATGGCAGCCTCCCGTTCGTACGGTGAGGCAAGAAGACCCCTCCTTGGGGAAGGGCCAGCCGCCTATTGTAGGGAGAAACCGGGGGGTGTCGCAACCGGGGCGGCGCAGGCGCCTTGTGGCGCGTGTATCGCCGACATCGTCGGCTCCTACGGGGAGGGCGGGGTCAGGCGACGGTGAACGACTCGCCGCAGCCGCATTCGCCGGTGGCGTTGGGGTTGTGGAACACGAAGGAGGCGTTCAGGCCCTGGCGCTGGAAGTCGATCAGGGTGCCGTCGACCAGCGGGAGGCTGGTGGGATCGACCACGACGCGGATGCCGTCGATATCGAGCACCTGGTCCTCGTCGGCGATGGCACCGGCCAGATCGACCACGTAACCGAAGCCCGAGCAACCCATCCGCTTGACGGAAAAGCGCACACCGGCGGCCTGCGGCGCCCGGGACAGGAAGCTGCGCATGCGTTCGGAGGCGGCGGGAGTGATCTGGATGCTCATGAGTTCGTTTTACCGTGGTATACCCGGGAACGGTGCCGTTCACCCAACCCTTACATTATCATGCAAGGTCGTGTCCTACGCGCCATCTTAAATGCGGCGCCTTTTCCGGAGTTTCAATCGATGACGGTGGTAAGCGTCAAGCAGGCCCTCGCCGGCGGCACGGCCGCAGGCGAACACGAGGTGACCGTCCGCGGCTGGGTGCGCACCCTGCGCGAGTCCAAGGGTGGCCTCTCCTTCGTCAACGTGAGCGACGGCTCCTGCTTCGCGCCCATCCAAGTGGTCGCCACGACCGATCTCGCCAACTACGAGACCGAGGTGAAGCACCTCTCCGCCGGCGCCGGCGTCATCGCCACCGGTCGGCTGGTGCCCTCGCAGGGCAAGGGCCAGGCCTTCGAGATCCAGGCCACGCGGGTGGAAGTCACCGGTTTCGTCGAGAACCCGCTCACCTACCCCATCCAGCCCAAGCAGCACTCGATGGAGTTCCTGCGTGAGGTGGCCCACCTGCGCCCGCGCACCAACCTGTTCGGCGCGGTGACCCGCGTGCGCCACACCATGATGACGGCGATCCACCGGCTGCTGACCGAGCAGGGCTTCTTCTGGATCAACACGCCGATCATCACCACGTCCGATGCCGAAGGCGCCGGCGACATGTTCCGCCTGTCCACCCTGGACCTGGCCAACCTGCCGCGCGACGACAAGGGCGGTATCGACTGGCGCAAGGATTTCTTCGGTCGCGAGGCCTTCCTTACAGTGTCCGGGCAGCTCAACGTCGAGGCCTACGCCCTGGCCATGAGTAAGGTCTACACCTTCGGACCCACCTTCCGCGCCGAGAACTCGAACACCACCCGCCACCTGGCGGAGTTCTGGATGGTCGAGCCGGAGGTGGCCTTCGCCAACCTCGACGACAACGCCGACCTGGCCGAGCTGTTCCTCAAGGGCATCTTCAAGGCGGTGCTGGACGAGCGCCAGGACGACATGGCCTTCTTCGCCGAGCGCGTGCAGCCCGATGCCATCACCCGGCTGGAGGCGTTCATCGCCAAGCCGTTCGAGCGCATCCAGTACACCGAGGCGGTCGATATCCTGCAGAAGTGCGGCAAGAAGTTCGAGCACCCGGTGGCCTGGGGCATCGACCTGCAGACCGAGCACGAGCGTTACCTCGCCGAGGAACATATCGGCCGTCCCGTGGTCGTCATGAACTACCCCGAGGAAATCAAGGCGTTCTACATGCGGCTCAACGACGACGGCAGGACGGTCGCGGCCATGGACGTCCTTGCACCGGGCATCGGCGAGATCATCGGCGGCGCTCAGCGAGAAGAGCGGCTGGATTACCTCGATCGCCGCATGGACCAGTTTGGCCTCGATAAAGACGTCTACAACTGGTATCGCGACCTGCGCCGCTACGGCACAGTGCCGCACGCCGGCTTCGGCCTCGGTTTCGAGCGCCTGCTGGTGTACGTCTGCGGCCTGGCCAACATCCGCGACGCCATTCCCTATCCCCGTGCCGCAGGAAGCGCCGAGTTCTGACGAGCTTCCCCAAGACTATGCCCCCAAATGCCCTACGCCCCCTGTTGATCGCCGCGGCCCTCTTCGGCCTCGGCGCCTGCCATACCATCGGCGCCATCGTGCCGCCCAACTTCCGCCCGCCGGAGAAGACCACGGCGGCCATCGACGCGGCGCGCAAGACGCTAGAGGCGGCCACCCCCTGCTGCGGCAGCTTCGCGGACCTGTCCTACCAGGACATGCTGCCCTGGCAGCCGCAGCGCTTCGAGCTGAGCAAGGACAGCCCGGTCGCCAACCTCAATGGCGACCGCAGCTACTTCCTGGCCTTCCGCCTGCCCACCGGCGCCCAGCTGCCCTACACGATCGCCATGAAGTCCGAGCTCAACGGGCGCTGGCTCAGCTCCAGCTACTTGTTCGCGCCGACGGTGGTGCTGCTGGACGACGCCTTCCAGCCGCTGCACGCCGAGGACATCCAGCTGTGCGAGTACATGGGCTGGACCAACGAGACCACCGGCGCGTTCGGCAAGTTCAAGGTCGAGGACGACAAGGCCCGCTACATGGTGGTGTATTCGTCGGCCAAGCAGCAGAAGGACCAGACCTACTGGGAACAGTCGCCCAGCAGCTTCTCGGCCGAGGCGCCGGTGAAGATGAGCTCGGCGGGCAGCTTCAAGATCCCGCACGGGCCCGACGGGGTGTTGTTCCTCGGCATGCAGAACGACACCTACAAGCGGGCGATCAACAACGCCGTCTGCTCGAAGGCGTCGCAGGGTAACGGCGTGATCTCGACGATCCGCAGCGTGGTCACCACCGACCTGCTGGGCACCGACGAGGCCAAGAAGAAAGACAAGGACAGCTGACCCATGTCGATCCCGGTCATGCTCTACCTCGCGCTGTTGCTGGCCGCCGTGGCGTTCTTCCTGGTCCATTTCCTCGCGCAGTGGCGCTTCACGGCGATCCTCCGCGCCCGCTATCCGGACCAGTGGAAAACCATCACGGAAGCCGACACCGGCCGGCCCAACGGCATGGCCAACTGGCTGCGCATACGACGCGTACTGCGCTCGGATGCCCCGGCCCTCTTCAACGACGACGACCTGAACCGCTGGCAGGCCTGGTGGCGCCGTGCACCCTGGCTGGCCTGGCCGTGCTGGGCGGCGGCGATGGCGTTACAGTGGTGGGCCTCGCAACAACGCTGATGCTCGCCATCCCACCGAGGGAGTTCGCATGGATCTTCGCCTCACCGGTCGCCACGCCCTGGTCTGTGGCGCGTCACAGGGTATAGGCCGCGCCACCGCCTTCGAACTGGCGGCACTGGGCGCCAGCGTCACCCTGCTGTCGCGCTCGGCAGACACCCTTGCCGCCCTGGCCCGGGAACTGCCCGCCGGTCAGCCCGGCCAGTCGCATGAGCCCATCGCCGTGGACATGCTCGATACCGACGCGTTGGCCGCCGCCGTGGCGCGCATCGTCGGCCTGCATGCCGTGCACGTGGTGGTGAACAACAGCGGGGGCCCGCCGCCGGGGCCAGCCTCGACCGCCACCCCCGACGACTTCCTCACCGCCTTCCGCCAGCACCTGCTGGCCGCGCAGGTGGTGACCCGGGCATGCCTGCCGGGTATGCGTGCCGCACGCTACGGGCGCGTGGTCAATGTCATCTCCACGTCGGTCAAGGAACCGATCCCCAACCTGGGCGTTTCCAACACGGTGCGTGCCGCCGTGGCGGGCTGGGCCAAGACCCTGTCGTCGGAAGTGGCGCACGAAGGCATCACCGTCAACAACGTGCTGCCGGGTTACACGCGCACGCCCCGCCTGGAGGCCCTGGTCGAAGCCAGCTGCAAGGCGGGCCGCAGCCGTGAGGATGTGGAACGCGGCCTGCTGGCCAGTGTCCCGGCGGCGCGCTTCGGCGATCCGGCCGAGGTGGCGGCGGTGATCGCCTTCCTCGCCAGCCCAGCGGCCGGCTACGTCAACGGCATCAGCCTGAGCGTCGATGGCGGGCGCACGCGCAGCCTGAACTGACGGCACGCATGATCGTCCTGGCCAACTTCATCGACGGCACATCGCGTGCGCCCCACGGCGGGGCCTACCTCGATGTGGTCGATCCCGCCACGGGCGCCGTGTTCGCCAGCTGTCCGGACTCCGATGCCGCCGACGTCGCCGCCGCAGTGGCTGCGGCCGAACGGGCCGCACCGGGATGGGCCGCGACACCGGCCGACGTCCGCGCCGCCTGCCTGTCCCGTCTGGCCGACCTGGTCCAGGTGCGCCTGGATACCTTCGCCACCGCGGAATCGCAGGACAGCGGCAAGCCCGTCGCCCTTGCCCGCTCGCTGGACATTCCCCGCGCCATCGCCAACCTGCGCTTCTTCGCCGCGGCCGCCACGCAGTGGAGCAGCGAGTCGCACGGCATGGCGCACGGCGCCATCAACTACACGCTGCGCCTGCCGCTCGGCGTGGTCGGCTGCATCAGCCCCTGGAACCTGCCGCTCTACCTGTTCACCTGGAAGATCGCCCCGGCGCTGGCCGCCGGCAACACTGTGGTGGCCAAGCCGTCGGAGGTGACGCCCTACACGGCGTGGCTGCTGGGCACGCTGGTCACGGAGGCGGGCTTTCCGCCGGGCGTGATCAACATCGTGCAGGGCACGGGCGCCCGCGTGGGCGAAGCCATCGTCACGCACGAGGCGGTCAAGGCGGTGTCCTTCACCGGCAGCACGCGCACGGGCACGGCGATCGCCAGTGCCGCGGCGGCCCGGTTGAAAAAAACGTCGCTGGAACTGGGCGGCAAGAACGCCACGCTGGTGTTCGACGATTTCGACTTCAGCGACGCGGCCATGGCCACGCTGGTGCGTTCCGGGTTCGCCAACCAGGGCGAGATCTGCCTCTGCGGTTCGCGCCTGCTGGTGCAGCGGGGCATCTACGAACGTTTCCGTGCGGCCTACCTCGATCGCGTCCGGGCCCTGCGTGTCGGCGACCCCGCGGATGACACCAGCGACCTGGGCGCACTCGTCTCTCGCGCGCACTTCGACAAGGTCATGGCGTGCATCGAGCGCGCCCGGGCCGATGGCGGGCAGGTGCTGTGCGGCGGCCATCGCGTCGCTGTGCCCGGCCGCTGCGCCTCGGGCTGGTTCATCGCCCCCACCGTCATCGAAGGATTGCCTGCCGAAGCAGCCGCCAACCAGGAGGAGATCTTCGGCCCGGTGGTCACGCTGCTGCCGTTCGACACGGAAGACGAGGCGTTGGCGATCGCCAACGGCACGCCCTACGGCCTGGCCGCCTCGGTGTGGACCCACGACGTATCGCGCGCCCATCGTGTCGCCGCCCGGCTGGATGTCGGCATCGTCTGGGTGAACTGCTGGATGCTGCGCGACCTGCGCACGCCGTTCGGCGGCACCCGGCAATCCGGCATGGGACGCGAGGGCGGCGTGGAAGCCATGCGTTTTTTCACCGAGGCCAGGAATGTCTGCATCGACCATGGGCACTGAGGGCATCCATACCGCGAACGCACCAGGACCGGTGGGCGCCTATCCCCATGCACGGCGCGTGGGGCCCCTGCTGTTCCTCTCCGGCATCGGCCCGCGCCGGCCCGACGACAACAGCATCCCCGGCAACGTCGTGGATGCCGATGGACGGCTGCTTCGCTACGACATCGAAGCGCAGTGCCGACAGGTGTTCGCCAACGTGCGCGCCGTGCTCGAGGCCAGCGGTGCCCGCTTCGAGGATCTGGTGGACGTTACGGTGTACCTCACCCACATGGCCGACGACTTCGCCACGTACAACCGGCTGTACGCGGAAGCGTTCGCCGGCGTGGATGCCTGCCGGACCACCGTGGAGGTGACCGCGTTGCCCACGCCCATCGCCATCGAGCTCAAGTGCGTGGCGGCCGTGGTCAGCTGACGAGGCAGGCCTCGAGCATCCCGCCGATCAGCGTCTGCACGCCCGCGGCCTGGCGCGGCAGGTATTCGAACGAGTCTTCGTCCATGTAGTTGATCTGCGCCAGCTCCAGCTGGATCGCGTCGATGCCCTTGTCCGGACGCCCGTAGTGACGCGTGATATGGCCGCCCTTGAAGCGTCCGTTGACTGCAAAGGTGTACTCGTCCTGCGCCTGCAGCAGGTCGACCACGCGCTGCTGCAGCGCGGGCGAGCAACTGGCGCCATCCGCCGTGCCCAGGTTGAAATCCGGAAGGCGACCTTCGAACAGCATGGGCACCTGGCTGCGGATGGAGTGCCCTTCCCACAGCACCACGCGCCCGAACTGCTTGCGCAGCCGGGCGATCTCGTCGCCCAGGGCCTGGTGGTAAGGCTTCCACCAGCGGGTGACACGGTCCGCGATCTCCGCGGCATCCGGTTCCGCGCCCGGCCGGTAGATCGGGCTGCCGTCGAACATCACCAGCGGCGCCAGCCCGGTTTCGGCCTGGCCCGGGTAAAGGGCGTGCCCATCCGACGGACGGTTGAGGTCGACCACGTAGCGCGAGGCGAACGGCTTGATGATGCTCGCGCCCATGTTCCGGGCGAAATCGTACAACTCGGCCACGTGCCAGTCCGTATCCACCGATCGTCGGGCGCGGCGTTTCATCCGCGCGCCGATGTCGTCGGGAATGGCGCTGCCGTTGTGCGGCAGGCTGATCAGGAGCGGCGCGTTGCCGCGATGCAGGGTGTACGGAATCATGGGGCCAGTGTAAACGCTCAACCGGGTACGCGGTCACCCATGGTCACCATCTCTTCCGCCGACGTGGGATGGATGGCCAGGGTGGCGTCGAAGTCGTCCTTGGTCGCACCCATCTTGATCGCCACGGCAAAGCCCTGGAGGATTTCGTCGACACCCGGGCCGAGCATCTGCAGGCCGACGATGCGGGCGTCCTCGCCCACACAGATCAGCTTGAACCGCACCATCATCGGACGCTGCGCCAGCGCCAGCTGCATGGGCACGAACGACTGCTTGTACAGCTGCACGTCGTCGCCGTACGCGTCGCGGGCCTGCTGCTCGGACATGCCGATCGTGCCGAGCGGCGGGTGCGAGAACACCACGCTGGGCACGTTGCGGTAATCCAGCCGCGCGTTCGGTTTGCCGCCGAACAGGCGGTCGGCCAGCTTGCGCCCCGCCGAGACGGCCACCGGTGTCAGCGCCAGCCGCTGGGTCACGTCGCCCACCGCATACACGCCGGGCACGGACGTGTTCTGGAAGTCGTCGACCTCGATATGGCCCTGCCCGTCCGTATGCACGCCGATACGGTCGATGTCGAGTGAATGGGTATTCGCATGACGGCCGACGGCCCACACCAGCAGATCGTATGGCCCGGGGTGGTTGCCCCGGTCGCAGTCAAGCATCAGCACGCCGTCCTTTTCGTGCACCGCGTCGATCTGGCACGTGTAGTGGATGCCGATGCCATGCTTCTGCATCTCCTCGCCCAACTGGTAGGACATCTCCTCGTCGAACTCGCTCATCAGGCGGCCGCGGACGTATAAGTCCACTTCGCTGCCCAGGGCGCGAAGCACGCCGGCCAGCTCCACGGCGATGTAACCGCCGCCGACGATGGCCGTGCGCTTCGGGCTTTCCCGCAGGCGGAAGAAACCCTCCGAGGTGACACCGAGATCGAAACCAGGCTTGTCCAGCGTGTTCGGCGTGGAACCCGTGGCGATGACGATGTGCGGCGCGGTGAGTTCGCGCTCGCCGGCCAGGATGCGGTCCGCGGCGAGAAACCGAGCGCGCTCGTGCACCAGGGTGACGTGCGCCTTGTCCAGCGACTGCCGGTAGCTGCCATGGATACGCTCGATGTAGGCGTTGCGCCGGTCGATGAAACGCGGCCAATCCAGGCGGCCCGGCGTTTCGTGGAAACCGTAGTCCACCGCGATGCACTGTGCCTCGGCCATCTGCGCCGCGAACCACATCGCCTTTTTCGGCACGCAGCCGGCGTTGACGCAGGTGCCACCGAGTTCCACCGGCTCGACCAACGCCACCCGGGCGCCGTGTTTCCCCGCCCGGATGGCCGTCGCGAGGCCTCCCGAGCCGCCGCCGATGACGATGAGGTCGAAAGCTTCCATGGTCATACGGCGCTCCATCAGGTCAAACCCGGAGGCTAGCCAGCCGCCGGTGAAGATCGCGAGTGAGCGCCAGCCTGTCCGTGAGATAAATTCGTGCGGTTTGGCAGGTGTTCCGTGCAACCCCTTGATTTGTTAAGCTCATGTCCGCCTATCCTCCTAGGGGAACGATCCGTGGTGCCTGCCTTGCCCCCATCCTGTCGTCCGTGGCGCCTGTTCGGGCGGCTGACGCTAGCCGTGGGCATGAGCCTGATCGCTGCCTGCGGTAGCGCCCCGCCCAAGCGGTCCTCCTCGCAGCAGCGCAATCCCGCATCGGCCGTCCCGCTGGCAAAGAACCTGGAGTGGTCGACGCGAGCCGCGGATGCGCCACCCGCCGATGCCGCCAACGATGTGCTGTTCCGTGCCATCGGTCTGGTCGGCACGCCCTACCGCTGGGGCGGCAACACCCCCCAGGGCGGGTTCGATTGCAGCGGCCTGATCAATTACATCTACCTGACATCCACGGGGCTACGTTTGCCTCGTACATCGCAGGAGATGGCCGCGCTGGACAAGCCCAAGGTCGACGAATCCAGCCTGGCCAGTGGCGATCTGGTGTTCTTCGGGCGCGGCCACGTGACCCATGTGGGCGTGTATGTCGGCAAGGGCCGCTTCGTGCATGCGCCCAACTCCGGCGGCACCGTGCGCCTGGACGACCTGGACGGTTCGTACTGGAAGCAGAATTTCGTCTACGGACGGCGCGTCCTCAACTGAACGAAACACAACAGACCCGACATCGTCACGCCTTTTGAATTGTGCGCGATTTAATTGTGTGCTCTTATAAACGTCGTGGTCGGCCTGCCCGGCCCTCCCTCCCCTGACACGTCAAAGGACAACGCCATGAGCAACCTCTCGAAAGTGCAGAAGATCGTCTACACCGCCCATGCCAAGGTCGCCGGCGGCCGCGAAGGCCATGTCGAAAGCGACGATGGCCTGATCAAGCTCGACCTGCGCCTGCCGAAGGAAATGGGCGGCAACGGCGGCGGCAGCAACCCCGAGCAGCTCTTCGCCGCGGGCTACGCCGCATGCTTCGAAGGCGCCGTGCGCTTCGTCGCTGGACAGAAGAAGGTCAAGGTGGATGGCGCCTCGGTGGCCAGCAGCGTCGGTATCGGTCCACGTGAAGGTTCCGGCTTTGCCGTGCAGGTCAAGCTCGAGGTGACCCTGCCGGGCGTCGACGACGCCGTGGCCCAGGAGATCGTCAAAACCGCGCACGAAGATGTCTGCCCCTACTCGCACGCCACCCGCGGCAATGTGGACGTGGACGTGTCGGTCAACGGCAAAGCGCTGGCCTAAGCGTCAGCCCGGCGGCTCGATGGCCGGAAAACAAAACGGCGCCCCATGGGGCGCCGTTTTTTTATGCCTGTGCCCCGGGGGCTCAGTGCTCGCCATCACCCTTGGGGTGGGCGTGGCCATGGGCGATTTCTTCCTCCGTCGCGTCGCGCACGGTCTGCACGTCGACATGGAAGGTCAGGCTCTTGCCGGCCATGGGGTGGTTGAGGTCCACATCGACCACGCTGGAGCCGATCTTCTGCACCACCACCACGCGGTTGCCGCCTTCCTTCAGCGACAGCACCGTGGAATCGCCGACGGCCAGGCCCTTGCCCTGCTTCGGGAAATACTTCTTGGGCACGCGCTGGGTCATGCCTTCCTGGCGCGGACCGTAACCGTTCTCGGGCGAGATCTCGATATCGAACGCATCGCCTTCCGACTTGCCCTCGAGCCCGGCTTCCAGGCCCGGGATCAGCTGGCCATGGCCCAGCAGGATCCACAACGGCTCGCCGCCCTCGATCGAGCTTTCGACCTTCTCGCCGTCGACGGTAAGCGTGTAGTGGAACGAGATGACCTTGTCCTTGCCAGCCTGCATGTTGGTTTCTACCGGAGGAAAACGCGGCAGTTTACCGGCCGGGACGGCCGTCGTCACGCGGACCGACCTTGCCGCCGAAGCCGACGCCCCGTGCCTCGGGGCCCAGCCAGGTCAGCAGGGCCAGCAGCACCGCCACCACGGCGATCCAGGTGGACATGGCGAAGGCGAAGTCGCCACCCCGCTGTCCCGCCAGCCAGGTCTGCGCGGTCGCAGTGATGGCGGCCAGCAGGTTGCCCATCTGGTAGGCGAAGCCGGGCAAGGTGCCGCGAACGGCATCGGGCGACAGTTCGTTGAGGTGGGTGGGCACCACGCCCCAGGCCCCCTGGACCATCACCTGGATCAGGAAGGCGCCCAGGCCCAGCAGCAGCAACGAGCCGCCATAGGTCCATAGCGGGATCACCGGGATCGCCAGCACCGCCGCGATGATGATCGCCCGTCGCCGGCCGATCCGCTCCGACAGCGAACCGAAGGTCAGGCCACCCACCAGGGCACCCAGGTTGAGCAACGCGGTGAGCAGGAAAGCAGTGCCCGAGCCGGCGGGAATCTTCAGTGTCTCCTGCACGAAGGTGGGGTACATGTCCTGCGAGCCGTGGCTGAACATGTTGAACGCCGCCATCAGCAGCATGAGGTAGATGAACAGCTTCCAGTGGCCGCGCATGGCGGCGAAGACACCCTCGCGCGCTTGCGACCGGCGTCCCTCCCACACGGGGGATTCGGGCACCTTGCGGCGGATATACAGCACGAGGAACGCTGGCAGCGCGCCGACGATGAACAGGCCGCGCCAGCCGATGTGATCGACCAGCAGCCAGTTGACCAGCGCCGCAAGGAAAAATCCGCAGGGATAGCCACTCTGCAACAGGCCCGATACGAGACCTCGCGAGCGCGCCGGGATGGACTCCATGGCCAGCGACGCGCCGATGCCCCACTCCCCGCCCATGGCGATGCCGAAAAGGAAGCGCAGGCCCAGCAGGACGCCGAGGCTGGGCGCGAAGGCGCAGGCCACCTCCAGCACCGAGAACAGCACGATGTCGAACATCAGTACGGGGCGACGACCGTAGCGGTCCGCGAGCCGGCCGAAGACCAGCGCACCGATGGGCCGGGCGGCCAGCGTAAGGAACAGGCCATAGGTGACCTCCTGCTTGGGCACGTTGAACTCGTGTGCCACGGCCAGGATCACGAAGGTCAGCAGGAAGTAGTCGAAGGCGTCCAGGGTCCAGCCGAGGAAACTGGCCAGCACCGTATGGCGCTGGGTGGCGTCCAGTTCGCGGAGCGCGGCGGGAAGTGGCATCAGAATTTCCTCAAGACTCCGGGGCGGCGCCGAGGCTAGCACAGCGCATCGGATCGACAGGCAGGCCGGCGCCCTGCCCGCTAGACTGGCCGCGATGACCTGGGTGCGAGGTGCGGGCCGGAGCCGATGGTTTACCGGTGAAGTACACGACCTGCACATGCGCCGGGGCATCGTCCACTGCCCGCATCGGTCTCGATGCACCATCGACGGAGGGATTCATGAAGCACTCGCGTTTCATCGTTTCGATCGGCCTGGTCACGGCCCTGGCCGCCGGCGCCGTTTCCGCGCACCCCGCAGCCGCACCGCAGGCCGGCGACGACGCCCATGCGGCACCGGCCTTCAGCGACCTAGACAAGGACGGCAAGGGCTACATCACGCGCAAGGACATGCCCAAGGATGTCGAGGCCCTCAAGACCCTGCGCGCCCATATCCAGGAGGCCGACACCAACCATGACGGCAAGGTGGACAAAAGCGAGTACGAGGCCTACATGAGCAAGAGCCCGACGCCCCAGCACTAGCGCTTCCCGCCGGGCACCTCGCGTGCCCGGCGTTTTTTTCACGGACGGAGACGCCATGCATCCCGACACCCGGACCCGCCGCCGCATCGCCTCGCGCTTCAGCCGCTACGGCGACCGTATCTACATCCACGGCAAGCTGGCCAGCGATCCGGTATACGCCGCCGCCGCGCAGGCGATTCGCGGTCGGCCGCTGCCGTTGCTGGATATCGGCTGCGGGCTGGGCCTGCTGGGGCACTACCTGCACGCGTGCGATGTGCTCGAGGGTTACGTCGGCATCGACCACGATCCGCGCAAGATCGCCATGGGGCGCGAGGCCGCGGAGCGCGCCGGGCTGACCGCGAGCATCGCGCTGCACGAGGCGGACGCCACGGCCTCCCAGCCGCTGCGCGGGCACGTGGCCATGCTGGACGTGCTGCACTACCTGCCCCGTGAGCGCCAGGTCGACCTGCTCGGCTTCGCGGTGGACCACTTGGCCGACGACGGCGTGCTGATCCTGCGCAATGTCATCCGCGACGGCACCTGGCGCTACCGGGCCACGGTGCTGGAAGAGAAGTTCATCCATGCGGTCGGCTGGATTCCCGGCGGCGCGCAGTATTTCCCGACGGAATCGGATATCCGCGACGTGCTGGAGCCGCGCGGCATCCGGGTCGACTTCCGCCCGCTGTTCGGCCGCACGCCCTACAACAGCTACCTGATGACGGCCTCCCGCCAGGGTTGACCCGGGCGACGCCCATTGTGCGTCGCAATAAGGTATACTCACCCGGTCGAGAAGCGCTCCGACTCCCTTGCGGACCCCCGGCGCGGAGTTTTCTCCCGCCCGTTCCCCCACCCCCGGAAGCGCGCTCGACACCGGCCAGCCTGCTGTCTTCGTCATGGTTAGCGGCCGCCAATCCATAACTCGTAGCGCGGTTCCAGGGAACGCTCGAGTCAAGCAGGAGCTCCACCCCATGTCTTTTGATTCGCTGGGCCTTGCGCCCGCGTTGCTGCGTGCCCTTTCCGAAGCCGGCTACGAAAAACCGACGCCGATCCAGGCCGCCGCCATCCCGCAGGTCATCGCCGGCCACGACCTCATGGCCGCCGCGCAGACCGGCACCGGCAAGACCGCCGCGTTCGCCCTTCCCTTGCTGCAGCGCATCGCCAACGAAGTGCGCGGCGAGAAGGCGCGCCCCATCCGCGCGCTGATCCTCACCCCTACCCGTGAGCTGGCCGCCCAGGTGCAGGACAACCTGCGCGACTACGGCAAGTACTTGCCCCTTTCCAGCACCGTCATCTTCGGCGGCGTCGGCATGGGCAACCAGCTGCACGCGCTGCGTCGTGGCGTCGACATCGTGGTGGCCACGCCGGGCCGCCTGCTCGACCACATGCAGCAGCGTTCCGTGAACCTGTCCAAGGTCGACGTGCTGGTGCTGGACGAAGCCGACCGCATGCTCGACATGGGCTTCCTGCCCGCGTTGAAGCGCATCCTGGCCGCCGTGCCGAAGGAGCGCCAGACGCTGCTGTTCTCGGCCACGTTCGCGCCCGAGATCAAGGCCCTGGCCCAGCAGTTCATGCGCAACCCGCGCGAGATCTCCACCGAGCCGGCCAACACGGTCGCCAACACCGTCACGCACCGCGTGCATCCGGTGGACGCCGCCAAGAAGCGCGACCTGCTGCTACACATTCTGTCGCAGGACAGCCGCCGCCAGACCCTGGTGTTCAGCCGCACCAAGCACGGCGCCGACAAGCTCGTGCGCCACCTGGAGCAGTCGGGCATCAAGTCGGCAGCCATCCACGGCAACAAGAGCCAGAACGCCCGCACCCGCGCGCTGTCCGACTTCAAGACCAACCGCATCACCGTGCTGGTCGCCACGGACATCGCCGCACGCGGTATCGACATCGACCAGCTGCCGGTGGTGATCAACTTCGACCTGCCCATGGTCGCGGAAGACTACGTGCACCGCATCGGTCGTACCGGCCGCGCCGGCTCCACGGGTGAGGCCATTTCGCTGGTCAGCCATGACGAGTCCGGCCTGTTGCGCGACATCGGTCGCCTGCTCAAGTCCGACCTGGAAATCGTCAACGTGGCCGGTTACGAGCCCAGCACCCCGCTGCGCCTGGATGCCGGTGCACCGCGTCCGAAGCAGGGTGGCGGCCAGCAGCGCCAGCCGCGCGCACCGGGTTCCGGTGGCGGTGGTCAGGGTCGTGCCGCAAGCGGCAACGGCCAGTCGCGCCAGGGCGCCGGTGGCGGCAACGGTGGCGGTCGCCCGTCGTCGCATCGCCCGCATGGGCATTCGCCTGCCGGTACCGGTGAAAACACCGGCAACCACAAGCGTCGTCGCCAGGGTCGCGGTGGCCGTCCGGCCAGCAGCAACGCGTAAGCATCGCTGCCACGCTGCGGCGTGATCGATGGGCCGCCCGGGCAACTCGCCCGGGCGGCCCATCGTGTTTCAGGGCTGACGTCAGCCCTGGCTTCGTATCCTGGCGGTGAGGACATGGTCCTCCCACACGCCGTCGATCTTCAGGTAGCGCCGCGCGTAACCTTCCTTCTCGAAGCCCAGCCGCGCCAGCAATCGGCCACTGCGCTCGTTACGCGGCATGTGGTTGGCCATGATGCGATGGAAGTCCAGAGGGCCGAACCCGTAGCGGACCGCCGCATCCAGCGCTTCGAACATCAGCCCCTGCCCCTCGTATTTCCGCGCGATGCCGTAACCGAGGTGACAGGCCTGGAACACGCCACGCACCACATTGGCGAAGGTGAAGCTGCCGATCATGTCGGACGCATCCGGCGTGAGTATCGCGAACGGGTACCCGCGGTCGGCACGCGCCGCTTCCCCGCCAGCCTCGATGGCGGCGCGGCACGCGTCCATCGTGTAATGGGCGTCGCTGCGCAACGGTTCCCACGGTGCGAGGTGTTCGCGATTTTCCACGCGATAGGTGCGCAATAGCGCAGCATCCTCCACATCGAGCAATCGGATCACCGTGCGCGCGGTGCGCATCCGGATCGGCTCGTTCATGCGGACAAGGCTTTCGCATGGTGGCGCAGGTGATCCTCGACGAAACTCTGGATGAAGTAGTAACTGTGGTCGTAACCGGGGTGCATGCGCAGTTCGAGCTTCTGGCCCGCGTCTTCGCAAGCGGCTTCGAAACGCTGCGGCTGCAACTGGCCGACCAGGAAACCATCGGCCTCGCCCTGGTCGATCAGTATCCGACCGTCGAAGCGCGCGCCCGCGGTCACGAGCGCCGTGGCGTCGTACTTCGCCCAGGCCTTGCGATCGCCGCCCAGGTAGCGCGGAAAGGCCTTTTCACCCCACGGCACACTGGCCGGCGCGACGATGGGCGCGAACGCGGACACCGAGCGATATCGCCCGGGATTGCGCAGTGCGACCGTCAATGCACCATGCCCGCCCATCGAGTGGCCGAAGATGCCCTGACGGCCCATATCCAGGGCGAACCGCTCCGAAAGCACGCGCGGCAGTTCATCGACCACGTAGGTATACATGCGGAACCGCGAGGCCCACGGCTCTTCGGTAGCGTCGAGATAGAAGCCCGCGCCCTCACCGAACTCCCAGTCGCCGGTGGCACCGGGCAGACCCGTCTCACGCGGGCTGGTATCGGGCATGACCAGCGCGATGCCCAGTTCCGCGGCCACGCGCTGCGCACCGGCCTTGGTAGTAAACGTTTCCGCCGTGCAGGTCAGCCCCGCAAGAAAGTACAGGACCGGCACCGGCCCGTGTTCGGCGGCAGGAGGCAGGTAGACGGCGAAGCGCATGGGGCCGCCGCATGCGTCGGATATGTGGGAATAGAAGCCCTGGACGCCACCGAAGCACCGCTGTTCGGACACCGTTTCAACTGCCGACATGCCCTTCTCCTATCTGAAAGCTGACCGGGAAGTGTAACGCTGGCGTGACAAGTGGCCACACACCACAACGAACAGCGTCCATCGCTGCTACAATAACGCTACTGCCGGCGCGCGAATGTCGCCGTCGCGCCCCCTCTTCGAGGTCGCCATGTCATCCCCCGAAACAGACAACGCTCCGGCCCTGCCCGGTTTCAGCGCGCTCGCTCTCGACGCCAACGTCGTGCGCGCGCTGACCGAGGTAGGTTACGAGACCCCCTCTCCCATCCAGGCCGCCACCATCCCGGCCCTGCTCGAAGGCCGCGATGTCATCGGCCAGGCACAGACCGGTACCGGCAAGACGGCCGCGTTCGCGCTGCCCGTGCTATCGCGCCTGGACCTGCGCGCCGGCAACAAGCCGCAGGCGCTGGTGCTCGCCCCCACGCGCGAGTTGGCCATCCAGGTGGCCGAGGCGTTCCAGAAGTACGCTACCTACCTGCCCGGCTTCCAGGTGCTGCCGATTTACGGCGGTCAGAGCTACGGCCCGCAGCTGCAGGGCCTGAAGCGCGGCGCCCAGGTCCTGGTCGGTACGCCCGGTCGTGTCATCGACCACCTCGACAAGGGCACTCTGGATCTTTCCGCGCTGCGCTTCCTGGTGCTGGACGAAGCCGACGAAATGCTCCGCATGGGCTTCATCGACGATGTCGAAAAGCTCCTGCAGGCCACGCCGGAAGGTCGCCAGGTGGCACTGTTCTCCGCGACCATGCCGGCGCCCATCCGCCGCATCGCGCAGACCTACCTGAAAGACCCTGTCGAAGTCACGATCAAGAACAAGACCACCACCGCGGCCAACATCCGCCAGCGTTACTGGTGGGTCAGCGGCGTGCACAAGCTGGACGCGCTCACCCGCATCCTCGAGGCCGAGAGCTTCGACGCCATGATCGTCTTCGCCCGCACCAAGTCGGCGACGGAAGAACTCGCCAGCAAGCTGCAGGCGCGCGGTTTCGCCGCCGCGGCGATCAACGGCGACATCGCGCAGGCCCAGCGTGAGCGCGTGATCGACCAGCTGAAGACCGGCAAGCTCGATATCCTCATCGCCACCGACGTCGCCGCGCGCGGCCTCGATGTCGAACGGATCAGCCACGTGCTGAACTACGACATCCCGCACGACACCGAGTCGTACGTGCACCGCATCGGCCGCACCGGTCGTGCCGGTCGCAGCGGCGAGGCGATCCTGTTCGTCACGCCGCGCGAGAAGAACCTGCTCCGCCAGATCGAGCGCGCCACGCGCCAGCCGATCGAGCAGATGCAGTTGCCGACCATCGAGGCGGTGAACGACACGCGGGTCAACAAGTTCAACCAGAAGATCTCCGACACGCTGGCCACGGGCGACCTCGGCTTCTTCCAGCAGATGGTCGAGAAGTTCGAGCAGGAGCACAACGTGCCGGCGATCGAGATCGCCGCCGCGCTGGCCAAGATCGCCCAGGGCGACCAGCCACTGCTGCTCGAGCCGCCGGCCAAGCGCGAGTACACCGAGCGCCCGCCGCGTGATTTCGATCGCGAGCGTCCGCAGCGAGACTTCGACCGTGATCGCGGTCCGCGTGAAGGTGGTGGCAGTGACTTCAGCGACCGGCGCCCGGTCCGCGAAGGTATGCGCCAGCCGCGTCCGCACACCACGGAAGCGGGCAAGCGCACGTACCGCATTGAAGTGGGCCACGAGCACGGCGTGAAGCCCGGCAACATCGTCGGCGCCATCGCCAACGAGGGCGGCGTGGAAGCCAAGTTCATCGGCCGCGTCAGCATCCGCGACGATTACAGCCTGATCGACCTGCCGGACGGCATGCCCGCTGAGACCTTCACGCACCTGAAAAAGGTGTGGGTGGCTCAGCAGCAGCTGAAGATCGCCGAGTGGGACGGCAAGGAATCGCCGCAGAGCGGCAGCGGTGGCACCGGTGCCGGTGGCCCGGGCGGCGCATCGCGTCCGCCGTCGCGCGGCAACTTCCGCCCCTCGGGCAACCGCCCCAGCGGTGGCCCCAGCGGTGGCAAGCCGCCACGCAAGAAACGCGATTCCTGATCGATGTGAAGAGGCCCCGGAAACGGGGCCTTTTTTTGTTGCGGGTTTCTGTGTGGGCTCGCCTTCGGCATCGCGTTGGGCCTTGTGCGTTGGAGCAAGAGCCGGCGGGTACCACCCTCGTGGCCAGTAGCCGCAGGCGAGGGATTCGAACGGATCAGGCCCGAAGGGGGCCGGCCAGGACGGCCGGCCGTTTTCGCGAGACAGGATGTCGAGTCGAAAACCCCCGTTCGAAGCCCGACCCGGCCCGTAGGGCAATAAATAGACGGCCGCGCGTAGGAGCGCACGATGTGCGCGAACCAGATACACGGCAGCGCCAGCGGCCTTTCCTCAACGGGTCGCCGAAGGCGTGGCCCCGAGGGCGGCACCCGCCGGCTCCTGCTCCGCGGCCCGAGGCCAAACGCGATGCCGAACTCACACCGATCCAGCAATACGCTCCCGCAACCACTGATGCCCCGGATCGCGGTGGACCCGCTCGGGCCAGAGCATCAGCATGTCGAAGCCGGGCACATCCACGGGCGGCTCGACGACCCGAAGCATTGCGTTATCGCGTACCAGACGCGACGGCACCATCGCCACCAGGTCGGTACTCGCCAGCACGGCGCTCATGAACAGGAAATGCGGCACCGACAGGACGACACGACGGTGCATGCCACGCTCGGCCAGCACCGCGTCGGTCGCGCCCTGGAAGCCGCCCCCATCCGGCGACACGATCACCTGGTCGAGCTTGCAGAACTGCGCCAGCGTCGGGCACCGTTTCAGCTGGGGATGGTCGGCACGGCCCGCCAATACGTAGCGCTCGGTGAACAGCGGCCTGCAACGCAGGTCAGGCGAGGCTTCGCTGCCGATGAGGAAGGCAAGGTCGATGTCACCTTGCTCGGCCCGGCGGGCGACCTGCGCCGGCGCGCTCTGGGTCACGGCAAGCCGTATGGCCGGCGCGGTCGCGCGCAGTTCGGCCAGCGCGGGCAACAAAACGGTGAACTCGCTGTAGTCGAAGGCGGCGATACGCCAGGTCCGGTCGGACCGGGCCGGATCGAACGGGCGGGCCGGCGCCACGGCCTGTTCGAGCGCGGCCAGGGCCAGCCGGAGCGGCTCACGCAATTCGTCCGCGCGTGCGGTCGGCCGCATGCCGCGCGGGCCCGGTAACAGCAGGGGGTCGTCGAAAATCTCCCGCAATCGGGCGAGCTGCACGCTCACCGATGGTTGCGAGAGATGCAGGCGCGCGGCGGCACGGGTCACGCTGTGCTCGACCAGCAAGGCATCCAGCGTGACCAGCAGGTTCAGGTCCAGACGTCGCAAGGCATTGTTCATGGCAATACCTACGATAGCGTAAATTCATTTCCACTATGAGTGAACGGCCTTCAGTCTTTCCTGCTTCAGCGAAGGAATCCCGACCATGAAAGTCCTGCTCGTCCATGCACACCCCGAACCCACCTCCGCGACGCACCAGCTGGCCGACATCTCGCACGAGGTACTGCAAGCGCGGGGGCACGAGGTGATGCGATCCGATCTGTATGCCATGGGATGGAAGGCCGTCTTCGACGCGCAGGACTTTCCCGAGCGAGTGCAGCGGGATCGGCTTTCCTTCATCGACGAGTCGCGGCATGCGTTCGCGCAGGCGTGCCAGACGGCCGACGTGCAAGCCGAGCAACACAAGCTGCAGGAAGCCGATGCGGTGATCCTGCACTTTCCGCTGTGGTGGTTCAGCATGCCGGCGATCATGAAGGGCTGGGTGGATCGGGTGTGGGCCTACGGGCTCGCGTATGGCTATCGGGAGGCCGGCAACGCTTTCCGATACGGCGATGGCGGCTTTGCCGGCAAGCGTGCGCTGCTGGCCGTCGCCGTGGGCGGCCCGGCGATCGACTACTCCCCTCGCGGTATCAATGGTCCGCTGGACCAGCTGCTCTTTCCCATTACCCACGGGACACTGTTTTTCCCGGGGATGCAGGTATTGCCCACGTTCGCCGTCTACGGCGCCGCCGCCATCGACGCCGCGGCGATGGCCGAAGCCGCTGCGGCATGGCGCAGGCGGGTGGAGGGGCTATTCGACGACGCACCTATCGCCTTTCGTACCCAGAACGGTGGCGACTACCCGGACCGTCATGTACTGGCCGATCATCTCGTGCCGGATCGCACGGGGCTGATGGCGCACGTGGCCGAAACACCCGCGGAGACGGAGGGAAAAGCCTCGGTCGACCGTTGAGGTGCACCGTTGACGCGCTACGCGAAATCCGCAGGCGTCAACGGCACCATCCCGTGCTTCAGCCTTGCCTTGTCGCACTGCGGGCTAGGCTGTCCGTTTTCCCAAGCGGGCTGCAGGTCGTGACACGGGGAGGGACGGACAGCGTAGATACCGCAATGGGCCGCCACGCCCACCTCGCCGACCAGCGACCGGCACCGTGGCTCGTATGCATTGGTGCCGTGCATGTTCACCCTGTGCGGATCGAGGTGCTCCGTCAGCGCCGACGGCACGATGCCGCCGGCAAGGTCGGTTTCCATCCAGTGGAACGCCACGCGATACGTGGCGCAGCACGCGCCGCAGCGCAGGCAGGGATGCGTCATGCGGAGGCGGTCAGAGCGGGCCGGCGAACGTGTCGCACTGGGCCATATCGCCCGAGGCCAGGCCGGTCTTGAACCAGTGCACGCGCTGCGCGGAGGTGCCATGGGTGAACGAATCGGGCACGACGCGACCCTGCGCCTGTTCCTGCAAGGTGTCGTCGCCGATGGCGGTGGCCGCGTTGATCGCCGACTCGATATCGCCGGCCTGCAACCACTTCTGCCGCTGATCGGAATGATTGGCCCAGACGCCGGCGTAGCAGTCGGCCTGGAGCTCCTGACGCACCGACAGACCGGTGGCGCCTTCCACCGCGGCGCCACGACGCTTGGCGCCGTCGACCTTGTCGAACACGCCGGTCAGGTTCTGCACGTGGTGGCCGACCTCGTGCGCGATGACGTAGGCACGGGCGAAGTCGCCTGTCTCATGGAACCGCTGCTGCATGGTCTGGAAGAAACCGAGGTCGAGATACACCTTGTGATCGGACGGGCAGTAGAACGGGCCGACCGCGGACGAGGCGGAACCGCAGGCCGTGCGCACGCCGTCGCGGAACAGGACCAGCGTGGGCCGCTCGTACTGCTGTCCCTTCGCGGCGAAGATCGCCCCCCAGGTGTCCTCCGTCTCGCCCAGGATGGCGCGCACGAAGTCCTTCTGCGGATCGGCGGAGGCCGCGGCGTCATCCACCGGTTGCGCCGACTGCTGCTGCGTCTGCTGTCCGGAGGTCGCGCCCGGATCGCCCTGCCCACCCAGGAGCGCGGTGGGGTCCTTGAAGAACACCATGCCGATGATGGCCAGCAGGATGATGCCGCCGATGCCCAGGCCCCGGCCGCCGAAGCCGCCACCGCCGCCGCTGCCGCGACCGGCGTCTTCCACGTTGTCGCTTCTACGACCTTTTTGCCAAAGCATGCGGTGTCTCCTCCCATGGGGCGCCTCCAGCGAGACGCGGTCGGCATGATCGCATGGACGGTTGCCGGTAGACTCGCAGGTCATTCAGCCTACGGATCGCTTCATGACCAGCCAGCTACCCGCCGTCGTCACCCTGCTCACCCTGCTGCTCATGTTCTACACGGTATGGACGGTAGGCCATGCACGCAAACGCTATGGCATCAAGGCGCCGTCCATTTCGGGCGATCCCGCGTTCGAGCGCGCCTGGCGCGTGCAGATGAACACGCTGGAGAACGCTGTGATGTTCATCCCGGCGCTGTGGCTGGCGGCCCAGTACGTGGATCCGCTGTGGGCCGGCATCGCCGGTATCGTCTGGCTGGTCGGGCGCGTGTGGTACGCGGTGGCCTATGTGCGCGACGCCTCGCGCCGCGGCCCGGGCTACCTCGTGTCGATGATCGCCTGGGCGGCACTCATGCTGATGGCCGCCGGCGGCATGGGCATGGCCATCATGGAGAACAACGCGTCGCCGCCGGTGGACGACGCCGCCGCGGCGGGCTGAGGCCTCTCAGGCCTCGTCCCGCGGCAGCGACAGCACGCGCACGCGCTGGATGCGGGCGCCGTCCATGGCGGTCACCTCGAAGTCGAAACCATCGACATCGAAGCGATCGCCTGCCGCTGGCAGGCGGCCCAGCTGGGACAGCACGAAGCCCGCCAGCGTGGAGAAATTGCCGTCGGCCGAGCCCGGCAGGCGGTGGCCCAGCAGGTGCTCCACGCGGCGTACATCCAGGCTGGCGTCCAGCAACCAGGCGCCGTCGGGCTCGCTGACCGCCGAGGGGTCGCCTTCGCGGCTCTCGTCGGGGAATTCGCCGGCGATCACTTCCAGCACGTCGGCGGGGGTGACCAGGCCGAGGATGCTGCCGTATTCGTCCACCACCAGTGCCATCTGCAGCGGCGCGCGGCGGAACTCGTCGATCAGGCGCAGCACGCTCAGCGATTCCAGCACCGTGATCGGCTTGCGCACGAAGTGCGAGGTTTCCAGGCGGCCGTGATCGGCCAGGCTGGCCAGCAGGTCGCGTGAGGACACCACGCCCACCAGTTGGTCGAGGTCGCCCTCGGCTACCAGCATCCAGTGGTGCGCCGACTCGCGTGCTTCCGTCAGCAGCGTGGTCAGGTCCTCGCCGGGGTCCACCCAGACGATCTCCGTGCGCGGCGTCATGATGGAGCGCACCGGACGCTGGGAGAGGTCGAGCACGCCCTGCACCATCTCCAGCTCGTCCTTGCCGAACACCGGCGTGTCCGCGGCTTCGACGCCGGTGTCGTTCTTGCCGTTGTCCGGCTCGTCGTCGGAGCGGCCGCCGAGCAGGCGCAGCACGGCCTTGGCGGTGCGGTCGCGCATGGCGCGGCCGCCGACCAGCAGCGAGCGGTGGCGGTTGCGCCGCATCGTCTGGTTGAACACCTCGATCATGATCGAGAAGCCGATGGCCGCGTACAGGTAGCCCTTGGGTATGTGGAAGCCGAAGCCCTCGGCGATGAGGCTGAAGCCGATCATCAACAGGAAGGACAGGCAGAGGATCACCACCGTCGGACGCGCATTGACGAACGCGGTCAGCGGCTTGCTGGCGGTGATCATCAGGGCCATGGCCACCACCACGCCGACCATCATGATCGACAGGTGATCCACCATGCCCACGGCGGTGATCACCGAATCCAGCGAGAAAACCGCGTCGAGGATGACGATCTGCGCCACCACCAGCCAGAAGCTGGCGCGACGACCGGACTTGCCACCGTCGTCGTCGTCGGCCTCCAGGCGCTCGTGCAGCTCCAGCGTGGCCTTGAACAACAGGAAGCCGCCGCCGATCACCAGGATCAGGTCGCGCCAGGACAGGCCGAAGCCGTTCCAGTTGAACAGGGGCGTCGTCAGCGTCACCAGCCAGGACATGGCGGCCAGCAGGCACAGGCGCATGACCAGCGCGAGGCCCAGGCCCATCAGCCGCGCGTGGTCGCGCTGGCGGGCGGGAAGCTTGTCGGCGAGGATCGCGACAAAGACGAGGTTGTCGATACCGAGCACGATCTCCAGCACGATCAACGTGAGAAGACCCGCCCAGGCCGAAGGGTCGGCAAGCCAGTCGAATGCGAACATGGGTCGGCGCGGCGAAGCGCCCGGTTTCCTCCTGAAGGGACGAAATACTATACAGGTGCCACGTGACGGTCGACGCCACGCGCGCCGTTGCATTTGCCGCGGGGCCTCCGCTAGGGTGCCGCATGCCTCACGACCTGCCCCTCGCCACCCCTCCGCCCGTCCCGGTCGCCGCCCCTGTCCGCGCGCCCGGGCTGGTGGAGGCGATTCTCACGATCCTGGCCTACTTCGCCCTGCAAGTGGGCTTCGGCGTGGGGTTCAAGCTCGGCACCGACCTGCTCGCCCGCTGGTTTCCGGACGCCATGCCGGATGCGCCGGACCGCATCATCCTGGTGGTGATGGCGACCGTGGCGCTGTCCACCTGGCTGGTCGTGCACGGCGTGCTGCGCCGCTGGGGTCCGCTGGCACGATCCGGCGACGCCCTCGGCCTCGGTTTTCGCGAGCCAGACGGCCAGTTCATCGCCATCGGCGCCGGGCTGGGCATCGCCGCCGCCATCCTCGGCGGGCTGCTCACCCAGTGGCTGGCGGGCGATCGCGCGGTCTCGCAGACCGTCACCGAGATCGCCGATAAAGCGCACCTGGGCATGCGCATGGCCCTGGTGCCTGTTGCCGTCCTGGTCGGGCCGCTGGTCGAAGAGGTGCTGTTCCGTGGCGCCCTGCTGGCCCGCCTGCGCGTCCGCCTGGGCGACGGCTGGGCCATCGCGATATCCAGCGTGATCTTCGGCGCCGTACACCTGCCCGACCTGGGCTGGCTCTGGTATGCCGTGCCCAACCTGATCCTGGTGGGCGTGTTCTGCGGGTGGTTGCGCGTGCGCAGCGGCTCGATCTGGCCCGCCTATGTGGCCCACGCGGCCAACAACGGCCTGGCCGTGATGGCGTGGTTTTCGGCCACCGCAGCGGGTTAGCAGGTCTCCAGCGCGGCCACGTGCCGCGCCAGCCGCGGGCTGGCGTAGCACTGTGACCCCACCGGGATCAGGCCCACGGCGTTGAACGCCTCGCGATAGAACCGGGCCGGCCGGCCGTGGAAGCCCACGCGATCGCCGCCGGGATCGTCTTCCCGCGTGTACACCTCGAGGAAGGCCAGGCCTTCGGTCATCTCGCCGATGCCGGTAAGCCCGGCACGGATCTCCGCCGGCTTGAGGTAGTGCAGTACGTCGGTGCACACGACCAGGTCGAAGCGGGTGTCGAAGCGCAGCTCGGCCAGCTGGCCGAAACGGGCCAGCCCGATCTGCCGGGAGCGGCCGTAGCGCGCCACGGCGTATTCGCTGGCTTCCAGGCCACGGTAGGCGATGCCCGGGCGCAACCGGCGCAGCACGGCGCGCCAGGGCGCCTCGCCGCAGCCCACGTCCAGCACGTTGCGCACCGGCCGGCCCAGATAGAACTCCGCCTGGCCCAGCACCATCGACACCTTGCGGGTCAGTTCGGCGGGGGAGCGCACGGCGTGCTCCGCGCTGCGGTACCACTTGTCGAAATAGGCCTGGTCGTAGGTCTTGCTCATGCGCCGCACGCCACCGGAAAACCGCCATGGTAGCGGGCCGTACACCCGGGGCATACATCGATCGCCGCAGCATCGGGGCTCTTTGCTCCGAGGACCAGCCCATGCCCCTTATCCAGCTCCGTATCACCGGCGACCGCGATATCTTCGACGACGTGATGAACGCCATCCATGGCATCGACCGGGTCGAGCGGGTCGAGGAAATCGACGACCTGATGATGGGCGTTCGGGACGATTCCAGCTCCAGTGAGTTGTCCGACGATGTCTCGTCGCGTACGTACGTGCTCGAGGTCGAGGTACCGAACGCCAAGGTCGGCGAAGAAGTGCGAAGCGTGGCCGAAGAGACTGCCGGAACGCGCGAGGCCGCGATCGAGTTCGTCGATCCGGACGAAAGCGAAATCTGAACCGACCCATGAATGCTGCATGTTCTTGCGGCATTCATGCGTAAACCCCCTGAAAGGGTCGCCGTTCTAAGGTGTTGCACGCACCGAGAACGGAGGTTCCATGCGATCGCTCGCTATCGCTACCCTGCTGGCCCTGACCGCCCTGCCCGCCGCCGCGCGGGATGCGCCGCTTTCCAGAGACGACGTGGCGTGGCTGAATCGCGTCACCTTCGGCGTGGATTCGGCCACCGTGGCGCGCTACCGCGAACTGGGCAGGCGCCGTTTCCTCGACGAACAATTGCACCCCACGTCCCAAGGCCTGCCTGAGGCGGTACGTGCGCAAATCGCCGCCTATGACGTGATGAAGGCACCGCTACCCCTGCGCATGGCGCAGCTGCGCCAGCGTTACCAGTACATCAAGGCGATGCCCGACGGCGACGCCAAGACGGAAGCGAAAAAGGCGGTGCAGAAGGAAGGCAGCCAGTACGCCGAGCAGGCGCAGGCGATCGAACTGCTGCGCGCGGTGTACGACGAGAACCAGCTACGCGAACAGATGGTCTGGTTCTGGCTGAACCACTTCAGCGTGTTCCAGGCCAAGGACCGCGTGCGCTGGCTGGTGGCCAGCTACGAAGAAGACACCATCCGCCCGCATGCGCTCGGCAAGTTCCGCGACCTGGTCATGGCCACGCTGCGCAGCCCGGCCATGCTGGAATACCTGGACAACGCACAGAACGCGCGCGACAGGATCAACGAGAACTACGCGCGCGAACTGATGGAACTGCATACGCTGGGCGTAGGCTCCGGCTACACGCAGGACGATGTGCAGAACCTGGCCCACGTGCTCACCGGCGTGGGCATCGACAACGACGGGCAGCCGCGGAAGATCCGCCCGGCTTGGCAGGCGTACTACGTCAAGGACGGCCTGTTCGAATTCAACCCGAACCGCCACGATTTCAGCGACCAGCATTTGCTCGGGCAGACCCTGGCAGGCGGCGGCATGGACGAGGTGGAGAAAGCGGTCGACCTGATCGTCAGCCAGCCGGCATGCGCGACGTTCGTGTCCACCAAGCTGGCCAAGTACTTCGTCTCAGACAACCCGCCGCCGTCACTGGTCGCGGCCATGGCCAGGACCTTCCACCGTACCGACGGCGACATCTCGGCGGTAATGCAGACGATGCTCGAATCGAAGGAGTTCACCGCCTCGCTGGGCAAGCGCTACAAGGACCCGACCCAGTTCCTGGTGTCGACCATGCGGCTGGCCTACGACGGCAAACCCGTGAGCAATCCCCGCCCGCTGGTGAACTGGATCAACCAGCTCGGCCAGGCGCCGTTCGGCCGTATCACGCCTGACGGCTGGCCCACCGCCGATACCGAGTGGTCCAGTTCCGGCCAGGTGGCCAAGCGCTTCGAGATAGCCCGCTCCATCGGTAGCGGCGCCAACCACCTGTTCGATGTGGACGACAGCGGCAAGGTGCAGGGCGGTGGTTTTCCGCAGCTGACCACGCCCACCTACTACGCCACCATCGAGCCGTGGCTGAGCCCGAAGACGCGCGACGCGCTGGCCCAGGCCACGTCGCAACAGGAATGGAACACCTTCCTGCTGTCCTCCCCCGACTTCAATTACCACTGAGGCTTCCCATGGATCGCCGCCAGTTCCTGCTCACCCTCGCCGCCACCGTGCCCGCACTGACCCTGGGCGGACAGGTATTCGCCGCGCCCGCCGGCTCACCACGCTTCCTGCTGGTGTTCCTGCGTGGCGGCTACGACGCCAACAACCTGCTGGTGCCTTATTCCAGCGATTTCTACTACGAATCGCGCAAGAACATCGCGCTGGCCCGACCCACGCCCGGCGATCCGAAATCGGTGCGCGTCCTGGATGAAAACTGGGGCCTGGCACCGGCGGTGGCCGCCAGCATGGGCCCGCTGTGGGACAAACGGCAGCTGGCCTTCGTCCCCTTTGCGGGCACGGACGACCTCTCGCGCAGCCACTTCGAGACCCAGGACAACATCGAGGTCGGCGCCTCCGGCAACAGCCGCGACTACGGCTCGGGCTTCATGGGCCGGCTATCGTCGGTATTGCGCGGCGTGCCGCCGATCGCCTTCACCGACGCGCTGCCGCTGACGTTCCGCGGTGCGGGCGATGTGCCCAACATCTCGCTGAAAGGCGGCGAAAAGGCTGTGTTCGATGACCGGCAGTCGAAGATCCTTGCCGACATGTACCAGGGCACCACGCTACAGGCCGCGGCCACCGACGGCCTGCAACTGCGCCAGCAGGTCGCGAAGGATCTGCAGACCGAGATGGTTGCCGCCAGCCGCGGGGCGGTGAACGCGCGCGGCTTCGCCCAGCAGGGCCAGCGCATGGCTACCCTGATGCGCGATCGCTTCCGCCTCGGTTTCGTCGATGTGGGCGGCTGGGACACCCACGTCAACCAGGGCGGGGCGGACGGCCAGCTGGCCAGCAACCTCGACAACCTCGGCCAGGGACTGGCGGCGTTCGCCGATGGCCTGGGCGAGGCGGAATGGAACAACACCGTCGTGGTGGTCGTGTCCGAATTCGGCCGCACCTTCCGCGAGAACGGCAACAAGGGTACCGACCACGGTCACGGCACCACGTACTGGGTGATGGGCGGCAAGGTGAACGGCGGTCGCATCGCCGGGCAGCAGGTCGCGGTGGATGCGAAGAACCTGCTACAGAACCGCGACTACCCGGTGCTCAACAACTATCGCGACCTGCTCGGTGGCCTGATGCAGCGCATGTACGGGTTATCCCAGGCGGACATCAACCGGGTGTTTCCCGAGGCGAAACCCACCGACCTGCATCTGGTCTAGGGCTGCCACACCTGCCCGTCGGGATGGCTCAGCTGACGGTCGAGGTAGAACGCGGCGCTGATGAAGGCCAGATGCGTCAGCGCTTGAGGGAAGTTGCCTAGCAGTGCGGCACGCAGGCTCAGTTCCTCGGAGAACAGGCCGAGGTGGTTCGCGTAAAGCACGCCGCGCGCCATGATCTCGCGCGCCTCGGTCAGGCGACCGGCGCGCGCCAGGCATTCCACATACCAGAACGTGCACGTGGTAAAGGCACCCTCCCCGCCCTCCAGGCCGTCCTCGTTGCGATAACGGAACATCATGCCGTCGTCGGCCAGCTGGTCGTGGATCGCATCCAGCGTGGCCAGCCAGACCGGATCGGTGGCGGAGACGAAGCGCACCAGCGGCATCATCAGCAGCGCGGCATCCAGATCCGTACCGCCTTGCGTCTGCACGAAGTAACCGTACTCGGGGTGACGGAAGTTCGTCCAGATGTCGTCGGCGATGCGGTCGCGCACGGCGGCCCACTCCACCGCCGGACCCGGCAGCGAGCGCTTGCCCGCCAGCCGGACGGCCCGGTCCAGGGCCACCCAGCACATCAACCGGGAATGCAGGAAATGCTGCTGGCCGCCGCGGATCTCCCAGATGCCTTCGTCGGGGTCCTGCCAGTGGCGACTGACGTGATCGACCATGCGCACCACGTGCAGCCAGCCGGTGTGGCTGATCGCGCGGCCGTACTTGTTGGCCAGGTACAGGCTGTCCATCAACTCGCCGAAGATATCCAGCTGGGTCTGCGTGCGCGCCCCGTTTCCGATACGCACGGGGCGTGACCCGGCGTAGCCGGCCAGGTGGTCCAGCGTGTCTTCCTCCGCTGCTTCGGTGCCGTCGATGGCATACATGATGCGCAGTGCGGTGTCCTCGTCCAGGTCCATCAGCCTGGCTTCCGTCCAGCGACGGAAGTGCTCCGCTTCGTCGATGTAGCCCAGGCGCATGAACGCGTACACCGTGAACGAGGCATCGCGTATCCAGGTGGCGCGATAATCCCAGTTGCGCCCTTGCCCGGTAGCCTCGGGCAGGCCGAAGGTCGCGGCGGCGGCCACCGAACCATGCGTATGCGAGGTGAGCAGTTTCAGCACCAGCGCGGAGCGCTCGACACGCTCGCGCCAGCGACCGCGATAGGTCGACCGACGCGTCCAGCGGCGCCAGGCCTCGGCGGTATCCTCGCAGGCGGCACGGCACTCCGTTTCGTCGGGCGGATCGTGCGCCTCGTCGCCGAGGGTGAACCACACTTCCTCGCCGGGGTTGAGTTCGAACTCGGCGTGCGCGGCGCCCTCGCCCTCCTCGATCATCAGCGGCACCTTCGACGCCAGGCGCAGGGACTGCGGCCCGTCGTGGAAGACCACGCTGTCGCCGTACTCCTCCACCGCCGGTACACGCCGTGCGTAATCCAGCCGCGGGCGGCAGCGCACGCGGATACGCACCCTGCCCCGCGGCACGCGGATGCATCGCATCACGCAGGCGGCCACGCGCGGCCGCGTCTCGGGGTGGGGCATGAAATCGGTGAGTTCGACGCTGCCCGCTTCGCTCATCCAGCGAGTAATGAGCACGTTGGTCTCGGGCACGTAGAGCTGCATGGTGCTCGCATCGACCAGGTCCGGCGTCACCGTGAACTCTCCACCCTTGTCCGGATCGAGCAAACCGGCGAACACGGTGGGGCTGTCCATGTGCGGCCAGCACATGAAATCGATGGTGCCGTCGCTGGCGACCAGTGCCGTGGTGTCGAGGTTGCCGACGATGCCGTGCTCACCGATGGTGCGGCCGGGCACGGGATTGGGCTGCGGTGTTTTCGAGGGCTTGGACATGGCTAACCCATGCCACAGCGCATGTGAAGATGAAGCGGTAGGGCCGCTCAGAACTCCATACGGTAGGCCACCTTGACCAGGCCTTCCTGCACGTCCTTCAGGGAGAAACTGCGCCGGAACTGGGATTGAACATCGTCGTCGACGTCGTCGGTGTAGCCACCGCGGTTGTAGACCACATAGAGGTTGGACAAGGGCGCTATTTCGTAGCGGTAGCGGATCTGGAAGCCCAGGTTGGCCACACCCAGGCCGTCGATCGGCTGGTCGGTATCGACCGCGGCGCCCGAGGGCGTGATCTCGAGACGGCGACGCAGCGTGGCGCCCACGGCGAGGGTCTGCATCTTCACCCGCAGTTCCTGCTTGTTGCCCAGGTTCCAGTTGAGCCCGCCGTCCAGGCCCACCGTGCGTCCGTCGTAGGCGCCCACCAGGTTGTCGTGCTGCCAGATCAGCCAGTTCGGGTCCCATTCGTAGCTGGCCCCGGCAAACACACTGAAGGCGTCGGTGATGAAATAGGTAGGCGTGAACTTGAAGTAGCCGCCCAAGCGGTGGTAACCGGTGAGCGCGTTGCCGCCGATGAAACCCTCGGCTTCCCAGGCCCAGCGGCCGACGCGCGGATGCGTACGGTCGTAGCTGAGCTTGGCCGTGGGCGGCGTGCGCTGCTTGTTGCCGCCGCGCGTGAGCAGGTCGTCGTAGGCCGCCGTGAGGGCGTCCAGCCGCCACATCTCCTGACCGCCGTCGCGCCGCTGGCTGTTCCGCTGGACACGGAAGCGACGGCGCACGATGAGGCCCTCGGTGTTGGTCTGCGCCGACACGCGATACCGCCACACATGCGATGCGTAGGCCGAGTCGGCCGGCAGGTCGGTTTCGCGCTGCCGCACCTCCCAGTGCAGGTAGCGCATATCGTTGCGCGGCAGGTAGCCGAAGTCGTCGATGTCCAGCCGCCGGCCGAAGTACATGCCCAGCCACTGCTGGCTCCACACGTCGCTCATTTCCCAGAACGCGATGCCGGTGGCACCCAGCCCGGCGCTGTCGTTGCGTGGCTGGTCGATCTTGCTACCCACCACGTTGCTGGTGAGGGTGAAGCTCTCGTTGGGCTGCCAGCGGTGATCCAGGCCCAGCACATTGGCGTCGCGGTCCAGGTAGGGATGGTTCACCCGCGTGGCCAGCAGGCCGAAGGATTGCGTGCCGGCGTTCTGCAACAGCCGGAACGCGCCGAACGTGCGGCCGTCGTCGCCTTTCTCTTGCGCCGTGAGGATGCCGTAGCTGGTCGAGCCGACGCTGCCGTTGACCTTCACCGCCGCCGCGATGTCGGCGGCGCCGTGGCCGTCGTCCGCCGCGCCGCCGACGCGCCGCGTGTAGAGCAGTTGCGAATCGTCGTCGAGCAGGCTGAAGTCGAAGATGCCCTGGCTTTCGGTAAAGAAGGGGCGCTTGTCGGTGAAGAAGGTTTCCTGCGGCGAAAAGTTCACCACCAGGTCGTCGCTTTCCACCTGGCCGAAATCCGGGTTGATCGTGGCGGTGAGCTGGGTTTGCCCGTTCGGTTTCCAGAGGATGTCCGCGCCCTGTTCGAACGACGTGCTGCCGTGCGCGCGATCCACCTTGCCGACGAGATAGGGTGTCACGGCCACCAGCGACTGCGAGTACGCCGGCACCTCCACGCGCTCGAAGCGCGAGAGGAAACGCCCGCGATCGAAGGCGACCGCCGGCCACGCCATCCGTTCGCCGGTGGCGGCGATCACCCGGTCGATGTACAGGCCGATGGTGCGCGTCTCGCCATCGGCCTTGCGCATGGGTGCGATGTACCAGGGAATCAGCAACTCGACGGAGTAGCCTTCGGCATCCTCGCTGACCGCGTGGTCCCAGCGACCGTCCCAGTCATAGCTGAAGTCGGATTCGTTGGTGATGACCTCGTCGGCCACGCCGCCCATGGACTTCACCTCGAAGTCGTAGCCGACGCGTCCATCCGCATCGAAGTCCACCATGACGTTGATCCGATCGACCATGGCGTCTTCGTCGCGGCGGGTCTGTTGCCGCGAGCGAGGCACGTCGGCCGACTGGGTGACGCGGATGGCCACGGCCAGCCCTTTCGGCGTGGACATCACCCAGGCCTCGGTCGGCTGGCTGCCGGGCTTGCCGGTCATGGGCTGGGTGTCGCGAAAATCCGCGATGCGCCGCGCGCTCGCCCACTCGGCGGGGTCGATGTGGCCATCGATGACCACCTCGGCCCGGGCGACCGCCGAAACGAGGAAAAGCACGGCGAACAGGGCGAGGCGACGATGCATGGGGGGTCCGGAGGATCGTGACATTCTGCGGATAGGATGCCTGGCGATCGCAAAAGGTTGGGCATGACTATCGGCCTATGTGCGGCGATGTCCGACCTGGGAGGCGCCCCGAAGGCGGCGTGCTCTGCTACTTTCACGGCGTTCGCCATTTTCTTCCGGGGGTTTCATGCTCGCTCGTACCTGCCTCGCGCTCGCCCTTGCCTGCGCCCTCCCCGCTTCCGCGATGGCCGCCGACGCGCCTGCCAAGCCGCACACACCGACACCGAAGGAACTGCTCGCCAAGGCAGCTCCGGCCGAATGGCGCACGCCGGATCCGCAGAACCTGGTCTACATGGACCTGCCGCAGGGCCGCGTGGTGATCGAACTGGCACCGGACTGGTCGCCGCTGCATGCGGCCAATATCCGCACGCTGATCCGCGAGCACTATTTCGACGGCACCCAGGTGATCCGCGTCCAGGACAATTTCGTCACCCAATGGGGCGACCCCGACGGCGACGACAAGAAGAAAGCGAAATCTCTCGGCACGGCGAAGGAGACCCTGCCGCCGGAGTTCACGCGCAAGGGCGGCAAGCCCTACCCGTTCACCCGGTTGCCGGATGGCGACGTGTACGCCCCCGAGGTCGGTTTCTCCGACGGTTTCCCCGTGGCCCGCGACAAGGGCGAGGCATGGATCGCACACTGCTACGGCACCGTGGGCGTGGCCCGCGACATCGGCGCGGACACCGGCAACGGCAGCTCGCTCTACGCCATCATCGGCCAAGCCCCGCGCAACCTGGACCGCAATCTCGCGGTGGCCGGCAAGGTCATCAAGGGCATGGACCTGCTCGCCGCGTACCCACGCGGCGGCGAGCCGATGGGCTTCTACGACAAGCCCGAACAGCGGGTCACGATCAAGCAAGTGCGCCTTGCTGCCGATGTACCAGTAGCGGAGCGCACTTCAATCCAGGTCCTGCGGACCGACAGCACGACGTTCGCCGCGCTCGTCGAGGCCAAGCGCAACCGCAAGGACGCTTTCTACACCCGTCCGGCCGGGAAGATCGACCTCTGCAACATCGGTGTGCCGTCGCGGAATCCGTCAGGCAAGCCATGACCGATACCATCGAAGACGGCGGCCACTACCTAATAAAGACCTTCTCCCGGCTCGACCTGGCGAAACCCAAGGACTAACGCAAGTCGAATCAA
This sequence comes from Luteibacter sp. 9135, assembly GCF_000745005.1. Lineage (NCBI taxonomy): Bacteria > Pseudomonadati > Pseudomonadota > Gammaproteobacteria > Lysobacterales > Rhodanobacteraceae > Luteibacter > Luteibacter sp. 9135. The sequence goes on from NZ_JQNB01000001.1 coordinate 4,308,023, forward strand.
GCCTTTGGAAATCTCCTGCCGTGCCACCTGGGTGATTTTGAGGCGATTAATCGGCGCGCGACTAGATTTGGGTTGCTTTCGGCCATGTTGCCATGGTGGTTTTCGTGTCCTTTAGCAGCCGACCGTCCGCGGCTTTGATCGGATAGGAAAAAGGGAATGTCATGCAGATTTTCATCAACATGCTGAGCGGAAAACAACTCGCTTTGGAAGTAGAACCAGACACGACCGTCGACGAAGTCAAATCCAAAATCGCTGATAAGGAAGGCCTACCGACGGATCGACAGCGCCTGTTGTTACCGGGCGGAAAAGGAGTGCTCGAAGATGGAAAAACTCTCTCTTCTTATGGCATAGGATTGGATGCCAAGATCAACCTTGACGTCAAACGAAGCCGAGAGAGCTGACTTTGCGCGAATGCCCTCGTTTGCTATTTGCAGAATCAATGCTCGCCGTGGGCGGTTTTGCAGGGCCGCATATTGCAGGGCTGATCACATAGGTTAACGACCTGCCTGCCGCCGTCGGCCTGTTTGAAGTCGCGACAATCTAACTATTAGGCAGGTTTGCTTGTACGCACCGCGGGTCTCCTTACCGGTATTTTGTTTCGAGACCTCGGTGTGTTTGGAGGAGTGCATGGCCGATCGTCAGATTGCCCTGCGTGTCGCTAAGGCACGGCAGGAGACGATCTACCCGCGTGGCGGCGAACCCATCGGCTTCGACGACAAGCCCGTGCAGTGCGTGACGGGCAAGAGCGTGCGCGTGGCCTCCGACGTGTCCGAAGCGAGCACACGCCGATACAGGTGCTGCGGACGGACAGCACCACTTTCGCCGCGCTGATCGAGGCCAAGCGCCATCGCAAGGACGATTTCTATACGCGACCAGCGGGGAAGATCGACCTGTGCAACATCAGCGTGCCGGTGCGGGATCCTTCGCAGAAGACGCCGTAGGCGCCTCGGACCCGGACGAGGCCGCGTCCGGCTTGACCACTTCCTGCCGCAACGCACGCAGCTTCGCTTTCAGCTTCGCCTCGTTGATCGGCCCCACGCGGATCATGAACCGCTGCCCGGCCGAGAGCTGCTCGATGGCGGGGTTGGCGTAGAGGTAACCCTCTTTCTCCGGCAGCAGCTGCAGGTTGCCCTGCGGCTCAGGCGCGGCCAGCAGGTCGTCGATCACCTGCACCAGCCGGTCGTTGAAATAGCCGCCGGTGCCCAGGTCACGATAGGCCTGCTGGAACAGCGGGTAGTTGTGCTTGTACCAGGCGGCCGCGGCCTTGGGGCTGATGCGGTCGGCGACGTACATGTAGGTCGCGTAGCGCTCCGCATTTTTCTTCGAAGCGACGAAGCTTCCGTCGTCCGACACCACCTGGAAGCGGCCGGCCGGCGTATGCAGCGGCAACACGTTCATGCCCACGGTGCGTTTCGGTAGCGCGTCGATGGTCGAGACCATGCGCGAGACGATGGCATCGGACTTGAGCAGGGACTTCAGAGCATCGTCGTTGGTCAAGGCCAGCAGGCCCGACAGCACCGCATCGTCGCTCTGGTCCAGGCTGGGCAGCGCGGCCGTGGAACCCGTGGCGGGGCCGATGGGGTGTTGGGGAAGCGCCGGTTCGTTCAACGCCGTGGACGTCGCGCCAGCAACCGACGACGCAGCCGCGGGAGCGGGCGTGGCGGCGTCGCGCGCCTGTTTCTCCCGCCAAAAGAACACACCGGCCACCGCAATGATGGCAAGGATCAACACCCCGGCAATCCACTTCGAACCCGACGACTGACTGCTCAATGTACCGCTCCCACGACAAAATCTGTCCCCATGGGACTACGGATGGGGGCGATGGTTCAAGGTTGCAGGGTGAATCCAGCGGTGGCAACTACACGAGTTACCATGGAAGGATGCCGGTATTCCACCATTACCGCGGCATCTCACGCTTCACGCTTTCCTTCATCGGCCAGGCACGACGGCCGCAGGCTTCAGCGGGGGATATGCCCAGCGTAGTGCGTAGTGCTCGGAGGCTCGATAAATGGTGTCGTGGTGCTGGTCCGGGCGGGGCACGTACGTCCATGTGAGGCCGGCAGGCGATGCGACGGCCAGCATGCGATCCAGCTGAGCGACGTGCGGACCGATGTTGTCCTCGTCGGCAGAGGTGAGGAACAGACGCCGCGGCGCGGCGGGCATCGCGGCGAGCAGCGCAGGTGCCTCGCGCACCAGCGCCGCGTCGTTCCACCAGAGGCTGGGACTGATCGCGATCACCGTGTCGAACAGCGCGGGCTCGCGCAGCAGGCTTTCCACCGAAAACAGCCCCGCCAGCGATTCGCCGATGATGCCGCGGTGCCCATCCACACGGTAACGTCGGCCGATCTCCGTCACCAACTGCCGTGCGATGAAGGCCCGGAACGCGGCCGAACCGCCCACGTGTGGGGCGATCTTCTTGTCCTCTGCCACCGTGGTAGGCCCGGTCATGTCGCGACGCCGTTCGGTGTTCTCGATGCCGACCAGGATCACCGGCCGGATCTCCCCTGCCCGGATGCCTTCGTCGAGGGTGGCAGCCACGTGCGGGAAATCTTCCTGCAACCCGCCATCGGGCATGTAGAGGACGGGGTAGCGGTCTTTCGACGCGTCGTAGCCGGGAGGCGTGTAAACGTTGATGTGGCGCGTTTCGGCGGGGGCCTTGGCAACCAGCGTAAAGCTGTCGCTATGCGGAGCCACCTGGGGCGGCTGCACGACGAGCGTGACGTGCGCAACCTGCGTGTCTTGCGCGACCTGCGTGGCCTGCGTGGCCTGCGTTCTCGGCGCCATGATCGCGAAAATCGTCAAACCCGCGGCGATGACCATCCGTTGCATGCGTGACTTCCCTGGACGTGTCGCACCAGCTTAGCGGCATGGACCCGACGAGACCAAGCCTCGCCGGGTTCATACGAGCACCTGCCGCGGCACGTGGCCGCAGCGCCGCTTACATGTTGCGGCGGTACTCGCCACCCACGTCGTACAGCGCGTGGCTGATCTGGCCGAGGGAGTTGTTCTTCACCGCGTCCATCAGCTGCTCGAACACGTTACGCCGGTCGCGCGCTGTCTTCTGCAACGTCACCAGGCTCTCCGGGGCCAGATCATTGCGCGCCTTGCCGTAGAGCAGCACGTTGTCGATCTGCTGGCCCTTTTCTTCTTCCGTGGAGCGGATCAGCTCGATCTCGGTGGCGATCTCGCCGCCATGGTCCTTGGGCAGGAAGGTGTTGACACCGATCAGCGGCAGCGAGCCGTCGTGCTTGCGGTGCTCGTAGTACATCGACTCTTCCTGGATCTTGCCGCGCTGGTACATGGTGTCCATGGCGCCCAGCACGCCGCCGCGCTCGCTGATCGCCTCGAACTCCTTGTACACCGCCTCTTCCACCAGGTCGGTCAGTTCGTCGACTACGTAGCTGCCCTGCCACGGATTTTCGTTGAAGTTGAGGCCCAGCTCGCGGTTGATGATGAGCTGGATCGCCACGGCGCGACGCACGCTTTCCTCGGTAGGCGTGGTGATCGCCTCGTCATAGGCATTCGTGTGCAGGCTGTTGCAGTTGTCGAACAACGCGTACAGCGCCTGCAATGTGGTGCGGATATCGTTGAACTGGATCTCCTGCGCGTGCAGCGATCGGCCGGAGGTCTGGATGTGATACTTCAGCATCTGGCTGCGCGCGGTGGCACCGTAACGATCACGCATCGCGCGCGCCCAGATGCGGCGGGCCACGCGGCCGATCACCGTGTATTCCGGGTCCATGCCGTTGGAGAAGAAGAACGACAGGTTGGGTGCGAAGTCGTCGATCTTCATCCCGCGGGCGAGGTAGTACTCCACGATGGTGAAGCCGTTGGACAGGGTAAAGGCCAGCTGGCTGATCGGGTTGGCGCCGGCTTCGGCGATGTGATAACCCGAGATCGACACCGAGTAGAAATTGCGCACCTTGTGGTCGACGAAATACTGCTGGATGTCGCCCATCATGCGCAGGGCGAACTCCGTGCTGAAGATGCAGGTGTTCTGGGCCTGGTCTTCCTTGAGGATGTCCGCCTGCACCGTGCCGCGCACGTTGGCCAGGGTCCAGGCCTTGATGCGCGCATAGGTCTCTGCATCTACCACCTCTTCGCCGGAAACGCCGAGCAGCGCCAGGCCCAGCCCGTCGTTACCCTCTGGCAGGTCGCCGTGGTACGTCGGGCGGTTGCCGTCCGGGTACAGGCGCGCGATATGCGCGTTGGCGGCATCCCAGCGTGAGGCGTCCTCGTTGAGGTACTTCTCGATGTTCTGGTCGATCGCGGTGTTCATGAACATCGCGAGGATGATCGGCGCGGGTCCGTTGATCGTCATCGACACAGACGTGGATGGCGCCGAGAGGTCGAAGCCCGAATACAGCTTCTTCATGTCGTCCAGCGTGGCGATGGACACGCCGGAGTTGCCGATCTTGCCGTAGATGTCCGGCCGCGGCGCGGGGTCTTCGCCGTACAGCGTGACCGAATCGAAGGCCGTGGACAGCCGCGCGGCGGCACCGCCCAGCGACAGGTAATGGAAACGACGGTTGGTGCGTTCCGGCGTGCCCTCGCCCGCGAACATGCGGGTGGGATCCTCCCCCGCACGACGATACGGGAAGACGCCGCCCGTATAAGGATAGTGACCGGGCAGGTTCTCCCGCATCAGGAACGACAGCAGCTCGCCCCAGTCCTTCGTCTTCGGCGGCGACACCTTGGGGATCTTCTGGTGGCTGAGCGACTCGCGGTAGTTCTCGACGCGGATCACCTTGTCACGCACCTGGTACTCGTTGAACTCCGCGGTGACCGCGGCGAAGCGTGACGGCCATTCCCGCAACAGGTGGATGGCCTCGCTGGTGAGTTCGCGCACGGTCTCGTTGTAACGCTGGCGGAGCGTGACCAGCGAGCGATCGCCTTCGACGGTGAGTGCAGCATGGTCGTAGAGGTCGAACGCCCGCGGCAGCGCGTCGTCACCGATATCCTTGAGCGATTCGTAATAGTGCTGCGCCTTGCTCGCCGCCTCGGCCTGCTTCGCGATGCCGTGGTTCACGCCGCGCCCCTGCTCGGCGATTTCCGCGAGGTAACGCACGCGGTTGCCGGGGATCAGCACCGTGGCGCGTGGCTCGCGCAGGGTGGTATCCACCACGGGTGTCCAGTTCGTGCCCGGCAGCGCCAGCTTCTCGCGCAGCAGCCGGCACAGGTTGTCGAACATCCAGGTGACGCCCGGGTCGTTGAACTGGCTGGCGATGGTGGGATACACCGGCACGTTCTCATCGGCCATCTGGAAGGCGGTGCGGTTGCGCTTCCACTGCTTGCGCACGTCGCGCAGGGCGTCTTCGGCGCCGCGCTTGTCGTACTTGTTCAGCACCACCAGCTCGGCGAAATCCAGCATGTCGATCTTCTCGAGCTGGCTGGCCGCGCCGTATTCGCTGGTCATCACGTAGACCGGGAAATCGACCAGGTCGACGATTTCCGAATCGCTCTGGCCGATGCCGGCGGTTTCCACGATCACCAGGTCATACGCCTGCGATTTCAGAAAATCGATGCAGTCGTGCAGCACGATGGACGTGGCGGCGTGCTGCCGGCGCGTGGCCATCGAGCGCATGTAGACGCGCGGACTGCGCAGCGAGTTCATGCGGATGCGATCGCCCAGCAGCGCACCGCCGCTGCGGCGACGCGTGGGATCCACCGCCAGCACGGCGATGCGCATGTCCGGGAACGCATGCAGGAAACGCAGCAACAGCTCGTCCACGACCGACGACTTGCCCGCGCCACCGGTGCCGGTAAGGCCGAGCACCGGCGTCTTGCCGCCGGCCAGTTGCCAGGCCTTGCGCACGCGCGCCAGCTCCGCCTCGGGAAGCTGGTCTTCCTCGATGGCGGACAGCATGGCACCGATGGAAATCTCGTCGTCCACCGAGGTAGCTTCCGGCGTGGTGACGGTGCGTTCGCGCGTGGCGTTGCGCGTGCGCGTCATCACGTCCTCGATCATCTCGGTGAGGCCGAGCTTCATGCCGTCATTGGGGTGGTAGATGCGCTCCACGCCATACGCCTGCAGTTCGCGGATCTCCTCCGGCGTGATGGTGCCCCCGCCACCGCCAAACACGCGCACATGGCCGGCGCCGCGCTCGCGCAGCATGTCGACCATGTACTTGAAGTACTCCACGTGGCCACCCTGGTACGACGACAGCGCGATGGCATCGGCGTCTTCCTGCAAGGCGGCGCGCACCACGTCTTCCACCGAGCGGTTGTGGCCCAGGTGGATCACCTCGGCGCCCTGGCTCTGGATGATCCGTCGCATGATGTTGATCGCGGCGTCGTGGCCGTCGAACAGGCTGGCCGCCGTGACGAAACGCAGCGGCGTTCCCTCCGCGTCGGTATGGCTGGCGGGGATAGGCTTGGGCTGCGAGCTCATGGAAACTCCGGGGAACGCGACGTCTGGGGAGGGAACCGGTCGATTCTAGCCCCGGCGCCCTCCGGACCTCTGACGCAGTGCAGCGATACTGCCGCGCATCGCCCCGCTCAGGCCGGCTTGAGTCCCGCGGAGTACTCGCTGGCGCGATGAGAAGTAATACCGTGGCGCTGTTCGCTGCCCAGCGAGAACGTCGGGTCGAGCACGAACACCTGCGGCCGCGTGGTCGGTCCCATCAGCTGTAGCAACAAAGCCTGGCCGAGGCTGTGCGGATGATGGCGCACCTCGTTCGCCAGGGTGGCCGACATCGGTGGCTCCACGGCCTGCGCGGGGTCGGTCCACAGCTTGCCGATGCGGTCGAAGTCGGCCGGGGATACTTCCACCCACACGCCGATCTGGTAGCGGTCGTTGCGCCCCGTCAACGGTAACGGCAACGTGGAGCGGACGAAGAAACGACGCGCGTCGATCACGCAGAGGTCGTCGTTCTCGAACACGCTGGCGGCGCGGGTGGCCTCGTCGAGTTCCAGTACGGCATCCGGGCGGCGATAGCCCAGTTCGAGTGCTTCCGGGTCGTGCTCCGATCCACACACCGCGCAGGTGGTCGTCATGGCTCGCTCCTGGAAAGGGGGCTGGATAGGCGGGTCAACAAGGCACCGCGCCCGCGAGAAAGCGTATCGCCGCCGTCATGACGCCTGCGTCATCGACGATGCGGCGGTGCCCGAGGCCGTGCGTCTTCAGCAAGGTCGCGCCGGGCCAGAGGCGGGCATACAGTTCACCCTCGGCGACCGGCACGTCACGGTCGGTCTCGTCGTGCACCACCAGCAGGGGCTGTGTCCGTTGCGGACCATGGTGCGCGATGTGCAGGGCCTCGATGGCGATACCCGTGCGCCGCGCCAGGGCGTCGTGCATGGACGGGCGCAGGTGCTGGCCCAGCCGCACGAAGCGGGCGAATCGCGCGGTGGCGGCTTCCGGATCGGCGGCGGGCGCGATCAGTACCACGCGCTTCGTCGTCCAGCCACGCTCCAGTGCCAGCGTCGCGGCGGCGCCACCAAGGGAATGGGCGACTACGCCTTCCGGATCCCCGAAATACCGGGCCACGGCGGTCAGGGTGCGAACGAAATCCGGCAGGGTGCACAGTTCGCCGCCGCTTTGGCCGTGCGCCGGCTGGTCGAACGCCACAGCCGCCCAACCCTGGGCAAGCAGCTGGGGTGCCCATGTCTCCCAACGCAGGCCGAGGCTGGACCAGCCATGGACAAGCAGGATGTAAGGCTGCGTGGACGGATCGCCCCAGACGTAGGTCTCGATGGACTCCCCGTCCAGGGACAACGTGCTGCGGGAGGCGGATGTCGTCGCCACGGCATGTACCGCCCGCTGGCGGCTGCTGGCCAGCGGCGTCTGGAAAATGCGCGTGGCGTGCGCCACCGTGCGACCGGGCGCGAACCGGCTGCCCAGCCTATAGGCGAGGCGGATGCCAAGCAGGGTGGCGACGGTGCGCGCGCTGAACCGACGGGGAGGCTTCATGGACTCGGCGGGTCGATGGAGGAAAAGGCAAGCATGCGGGAATTCGAGCGCTCGCGGGGAACAAGGTTCCCGCAGCGCGGCGATTTCACGAACCTGAACGCACCGGAGGCAAGGGTCAACCGGCATCGGCACGCCGACGTTCTGGCACTCGAATCCGCAACCGCGGAGCGTCACGAAGGAGACTGTCCATGAAGCGCCCCACGCCCCTGCTCGCCACCCTGGCCGCCCTTGGCCTCACCTTCGGCGCGGCAAGCTACACCGCACCCGCTGCGGCGCGCGAATACGTCAGCGTGACCGTCACCGACCGTCCGCCGCCGCCGCGCTTCGAACGCATGCCGCCGCCTCGGGTGGGCTACGTCTGGGCCCCCGGTTACTGGAACTGGTATGGCGGCCGCTACGTCTGGGTGGGTGGTCGCTGGGCCGCGCAACGCCCCGGCTACGTCTACCACCCGCCGGTCTGGCATCCCTACGGCCGCGGCTGGCGCGTCGAGCGCGAAACCTGGGTGCGCGACCCCCACTGGCATCACTGAGACCGTCTGCTGCGCCGCACCTACACGAACCGGCGCAAGGGTTTAAACTAGGCGCCTGACACGACAGATCGCCCCCGCCCTTGCAGGCCGGGGCGATTTTTTTGGACGGTCATTATCGACCGGCGGTCCCCATCGCCGGTCATTCACCTAGAAGCGGCCCCTCTGCCGCTTGCCACTGGAGTTTGCGTTCGATGATTTTCGAAACCATCGCCAACACGGGCCACGAAGAAGTCGTCTTCTGCCACAACAAGGACGCCGGCCTGAAGGCCATCATCGCGATCCACAACACCGTGCTGGGCCCCTCGCTCGGCGGCCTGCGCATGTGGCCGTACAAGACCGAGCAGGATGCCGTGAACGACGTGCTGCGCCTGTCGCGCGGCATGACGTACAAGAACGCGGTGGCCGGCCTGAACCTGGGCGGCGGCAAGGCCGTGATCATCGGCGATCCCTCCAAGGACAAGTCCGAGGCGCTGTTCCGCGCGTTCGGCCGTTTCGTCAACTCGCTCAACGGCCGCTACATCACCGCCGAGGACGTGGGCATCGACGTCAACGACATGGAATACGTCTACCGTGAAACCGAGTACGTCACCGGCGTGCACCAAGTCCACGGTGGCTCGGGCGATCCCTCGCCGTTCACCGCGTTCGGCACGCTGCAGGGCCTGATGGCCGCGCTGCAGTCCAAGCACGGCAACGAGGACGTGGGCAAGTACAGCTACGCCGTGCAGGGTTGCGGTCATGTGGGCAGCGAGTTCATCAAGCTGCTGCGCGAGCAGGGCGCCAAGGTGTTCGTCACCGACATCAACAAGGATGCCGTGCAACGCTGCGTCGACGAACTCGGCTGCGAGGCCGTGGGCCTGGACGAGATCTACGACGTGGACGCCGACGTCTACAGCCCGTGCGCCCTGGGCGGCACGGTCAACGAGCAGACCATCGACCGGATCAAGGCGAAGATCATCTGCGGCGCGGCCAACAATCAGCTTGCCACGGACGCGATCGGCGACGAGTTGGCCCGCCGCGGCATCGTCTACGCCCCGGATTACGCCGTGAACGCAGGCGGCGTGATGAACGTCTCGCTCGAGATCGACGGCTACAACCGCGAGCGCGCCATGCGCATGATGCGCACGATCTACTACAACGTGGGCCGGATCTTCGAGATCTCCGCCCGTGACAACATCCCGACCTACAAGGCCGCGGACCGCATGGCCGAGGAGCGCATCAGCGCCATCGGCAAGATCCGCCTTCCGCACATGGGCAACGGTGCGCCGCGGTTCCAGGGACGTATGCGCGGGCAGTAAGCCCGGCGAGACGTACGTGATGAAGAGCCGCCCGGGCGACCGGGCGGCTTTTTCGTTGGGGAGCGCCGGCCGGGATGCGCGGCGCGGGGCCGGCTGGGGTAGGAGCGGACGATGTCCGCGATGCCCTCAGGCTGGCCAGGGCGAAAGGCGAAACCCCGAAAAGAACACGTGTGACCGCCAGGGTGACTTCGTTGGGCTCACGGAACCGCCTGGACCTTGGGGCGCATGGCGTCTTTCGCCTCGACCGAAGGTGAGGGTTCGCCCACATCGTGGGCTCCTACCTGGCCTTATGATCTGTTATGCTTTTGGCGCCCCTGGGTTCTTGTAAGGCTTTGCCTACACGGCGCTTTTGGGGCCAAGGGGATGCCGCCCAAGGGCTGGCGACGACACGACACTTTCGATCACCTTCATCGCCTCGGTGATGCGCATCCATGACTGGCACCAGCCGTCGGTGGATCGCCCGTCCGGGGATGAAATGGACTTACCGAGCTATGAGCGCGATCCCAGCTGACACCCTCACCTACGACGACGTCCTGGTTCGGCTGCGCGCCGTGCTGCAGGAAACGTTCGAGATCGATCCGGCCAAGGTCACGCCCGAGGCCAACCTGTTCACCGATCTGGAGCTGGACAGCATCGACGCGATCGATCTGGCCATCCAGGTGCAGGACATGACCGGCACCCGGATCAAGCCCGAGGATTTCAAGAGCGTGCGTACGGTGGGCGACGTGGTCGCCACCGTGCAGACGCTGGTCGCCCGCTGAGCGGACCGATGGCGGGCCGGTACGAACCGCGCGACGACGCGGCGCCCTCCTTCGCGCCCTGCGCGGTCGTACCGATCTACAACCACGGATCGACCATCGCCGCCACGGCCGAGGCCCTGGCGGCCCATGGCCTGCCCGTGCTGATCGTGGACGACGGCTCCGAGGCCGCTACCGCCGATGTGCTGGACCGGCTGGTGGCCGGACGCGACGACCTCCGCCTGATCCGCCTGCCGGTCAACGGCGGCAAGGGTGCCGCGCTCACCGCCGGGTTCCTCGCCGCCCATGCCGCCGGCTACAGCCACGTGCTGCAGATCGACGCGGACGGACAGCACGACACCGCCGACGCGCCGCGCTTCCTGGCCGCCGCGGCCGCCGCGCCCGATGCCATGGTCTGCGGCAAGCCGATCTACGACGACTCCGTGCCCCCGGCGCGCCTCTACGGTCGCTACCTGACGCACGCCTGCGTCTGGGCGGAAACGCTGTCCTTCGACATCGCCGACTCCATGTGCGGCTACCGGCTGTACCCGCTGGCCCCGACCCGCGCGGAAATCGCGCGCAAGCCGCTGCCCTCGCGAATGGATTTCGACACCGAGATCGCCGTGCGCCTGTTCTGGCGCGGGGTTCCGGTCATCAACCTGCCGACCCGGGTGATCTACCCCGAGAACGGCCTCTCCCATTTCCGCATGTGGCGCGACAATGCGCGCATCACCGCCATGCATACGCGACTGCTGCTCGGCATGCTGCCGCGCGCGCCGCGCCTGCTCCTTCGCACCTTCCACCACGGAAACCGCTGATGCGTCGTCTTTTCGCCTTGTTTGCCCTGCTCCTCGTCTCCACCGCCCATGCCCAGGCCCCGTCGCTTGTCGACGACGTGCTGGGTCGCCTCGCGAAGCATCCCCAGGTGCGCGCCGAATTCACCCAGCAGCGCGACAACCCTGCCCTGGCTGCGCCGCAGGTAAGCAAGGGCGACCTGTTGTTCGTGATCGGGCACGGCATGATCTGGCATACCCGCGAACCGTTCGAGGACACGCTGGTGCTGACCTCCGGCAACAGCGCCCGCCTGAATGCGCAGGGCAAGCTGGAGCGCGTGCGCGATGGCAACCGCGGCGTCAGCCAGGTATCCGGCATGCTGCAATCGCTGCTGGCCGGCAAGTCGGACGAGGCCATGCGCCAGTTCACCATCACGGCCGAGGGCAGCCCGGAGGCGTGGTCGCTCCGCTTCGTGCCGCGCCAGGCGCGCGTCGCGCGTGTCCTCGCCGGGATCACGCTCAAGGGCGATGCCTTCCTCGAATCCATCGAAGTGAACCTCGCCAGCGGCGAGCGCACGCTGATCACCTTCACCGGCACGCGCGACGCCGATACGCTCACCCCGCTCGAAACGCAGGTCCTCGGCGTCAAATGAAGGCGTCGCCGACGACTGTGCGCGCCGGCCTGTTCGCCATCGCGGCGCTGGGCGTCTGCCTGCTGTGCGCGTGGCTGCTGTTCGGTCGCGCCACGTCGCCGTTGCAGACGGACATCCTGACCATCCTGCCGGCCACGGAGCGCCACCCCCTGGCCGAAGACGCCGTCGAGCGCCTGGCCCGCGCCAGCGGCGACCGGATGATCCTGCTGGTGGCCAACCGCGACGACGCCTCCGCCAAGGACGCCGCCCGTGAACTGGGCGAGACGCTGGGCAAGGACCCGACGTTCGCCTCGGTGATCGCCGAGCTGCCGCCGTTCGACCTCGACCAGCTGGTCACGCCGTTCCTGCCGTTCCGTTTCCACCTGCTGACGCCGGAAGATCGCGCCGCCGTGACCCTGCCGGGTTTCGACGCCGTCGCCACGCTGTCGCGCCGGCTCAACGAGCCGTTCGGTGCCAACGTGGGCGCGAAGCTCACCGACGATCCGTTCGGCTGGATGCAGCACTGGCTGGACCGCCAGCCCTGGAACCGCTCGGCCCTCGTCCCCGAGGACGACATGCTTACCGCGCACCAGGGCGACACCAGCTACGTGCTGGTGATCGCCACGCTCAAGGGCTCGTCATACGACGACACGGTGCAGCGCGCGGCGCTGGCCACACTGGAGCACGCCGAGGCCGGCATGCTGGCGAAATACCCCGGCACCACGCTGCTGCGCACCGGGGCGATCTTCTACGCGGCGGCGGCGCGCGCCGGCGCCGAGCGCGACACCCATGTGGTCGGCATCGCCTCGTCGGTGGGCATCGCACTGCTGTTGCTGCTGGTGTTCCGCTCGGCGCGACCGCTGCTGATCGCCTTCCTTTCCACGGCCCTGGGCGTGGTCGGTGCCATCGTTGCCACCGTGCTCGTGTTCGGCCAGCTGCACCTGCTGACCCTGGTGTTCGGTGCGGCGTTGCTGGGCGAAGCGGTCGATTACTCCATCCAGTACCTCTGCGCGCGTGCGAATGCAGGCGCCGCCTGGAACGCCGAACGCGGCGTGCGCCAGGTGCGTCCGGCGCTGCTGCTGGCGCTGGGCACCTCCCTGCTGGGCTACGCGCTGCTCGGCGTGGTGCCGTTCCCGGCGTTGCAGCAGATGGCCGTGTTCGCCATGTCGGGCATGGCGGTGGCCTGCGCCAGCGTGTTCTGGCTGCTGCCGGCGCTGGCGCAGAAACCGGCACGTGCGCCGCTGTCGCCGGCGCTGGTGCGCCTGGCGCTGGGCTGGCAACGGGCCGCCTCGGGTCGGCGCGCCCTCGTCGTGCTGGCCGTGCTGGCGCTGGTCGCGATACCGGGCTGGCTGCGGCTGGGCCACGACGACGACATCCACCTGCTGATCTCGCCGCCGAAAACGCTGGAAGCGCAGACGAACGCGATCCGCGACGTCGCCGGCTTCGGCGGCGGCACCCAGTTCTGGCTGGTCGAGGGCGCCACGTCCGAGGACGTGCTGCAGCGTGAGGAAGCGCTGACCGATCGCCTCCAGGCCTGGATTGCGCAAGGCAAGCTCACCGGCTTCACCGGCATCACTGGAATGCTGCCGTCGGCGAAGCGACAGGCGGCCAACGTCGCCGCGCTCGATCCGCTGTTCACGCCGCGCGAGCGCATGACCCGCTGGCTGGGCGCGGCCGGCTTCCGGCCGGAAGGCACCGCCGCCTTCGTCGCCGCGTACCCGGGGCGCGCCTTCACGCTGGACGACTGGCGCGCGATGCCCGCCTATACGCCGTTCCGTTACCTGTGGCTTGAAGGTGAACACGGCACCGGCAGCATCGTCGTGCCGCAGGGCCAGGACGACGTGGCGCTGTTGCGCGAAGCGTCGGCGGGCCTACCGGGCGTATCGCTGATCGACAAGCCGGCCAGCATTTCCGCGCTGTTCGGTCGCTATCGCAGCTACGCCGACGTGTGGCTGGGCGGCGCGCTGGCCCTGGTCGGGCTGGCCTTCCTGTGGCGCTACGGTCCACGTGCCGTGGGCCGCGTGCTGTTGCCGCCGATCGCCGGCATTGTCTTCAGCGTGGCCGCGCTGGGTTATCTCGGCCAGCCGCTCACGCTGTTCCACATCATGGCACTGATGCTGGTGCTGGGTGTGGGCGCGAACTACGCCGTGTTCCTACGCGAAGGTGAGCCGCATGCGGCGCATATTCCTGGCGCGGCGTACGCGGGCGTGCTGCTGTCCGCCGTCACCGCCCTGCTGTCCTTCGGCCTGCTCGCGCTGAGCACGATGCCGGCCCTGCAACATTTCGGCCTCACCCTGTTACTGGGGATCGGCTTCACGGCGCTGGTAGCGCCCGTGAGCGTTCCCGCACCGAAGAAGCCACTCGCATGAACAGCGCAGCACAGGTCACCGGCGGGCGCATGCCCCGGCGCGTCGTCGTCACCGGCTTCGGCGGCATCACGCCGCTGGGCAACGACTGGGAAACCATCGAGGCACGCCTGCGCGGGTTCCATAACGCCGTGCGCCGCATGGGCGAGTGGGATTACTTCGATGCGCTGAACGGTCGCCTCGGTTGCCCCGTGGACGATTTCACCGTGCCGACGCACTGGGCCCGCAAGCACCTGCGCTCGATGGGCCGCGTGGCGCAACTGGCCGTGGCCGCTAGCGAGCGGGCGCTGGCCGATGCCGGCCTGCTCGACGATCCGTCCATCGGTGACGGGCGCATGGGCGTGGCCTATGGCTCGTCGGGCGGCAGCATCGCGCCGGCCCGCACCATCGGCCGCATGCTGGAAACCGGCTCCATGCAGGGCGTGACCGCCACCAGCTATATCCAGATGATGGCGCACACCACCGCGGTGAACGTGGGCGTGTTCTTCGGCCTGCGCGGTCGCATCATCACCACGTCCAGTGCCTGCACCTCGGGTAGCCAGGCCATCGGCTACGGCTACGAGGCCATCCAGCAGGGTAAGCAGACGCTGATGCTGTGCGGGGGCGCGGAGGAATTGTCCGGCCCGGGCGCGGCGGTGTTCGACACCTTGTTCGCCACCAGCACGCGCAACGACGCGCCGGCCACCACGCCGCGTCCGTTCGACGCGAAGCGCGACGGCCTGGTCGTGGGCGAAGGCGCCACCACCCTGGTGCTGGAAGAGTACGAACACGCGCTGGCACGAGGCGCCACGATGTACGCCGAGGTGGTCGGCTTCGGCACCAATTCCGACGGCCAGCACATCACCCAGCCCACGCGCGAAACCATGGCCGCGGCCATGCGCATGGCACTCGCCGACGCCGGGCTTCCGGCCGACGCGATCGGCTACGTGAGCGCGCACGGTACCGCTACCGATCGCGGCGACGTAGCCGAGAGTCACGCCACCGCCGACGTACTGGGCGCGGGCGTGCCGATCAGCTCGATGAAGAGCTACGTGGGCCACACGCTGGGCGCATGCGGCGCGCTGGAATCGTGGTGGGCGATCGAGATGATGCGTCGCGGCTGGTTCGCGCCCACCATCAACCTGGAGGCCCCCGATCCGGAATGCGCCGCGCTGGATTACCTCACCGGCCAGGGCCGGCAGATCCGCACCGGCTACGTGATGAACAACAACTTCGCATTCGGCGGCATCAACACCTCGCTGATCTTCAAAGCCTTGCCCGAATGAGGCGCGTCGTCGTCACCGGCATGGGCGCCGTGTCCTGCCTCGGGCCTGATCGACGCGCCCTGTTCGACGGACTGCGCGCCGGACGCGCGGGTTTCCGCGACATGCCGGACTTCGCGGCGCTGGGCATGCGCTGCCGCGTGGCCGCACCGGTGGACCTGAACGGCCTGGAGCCGCCACCGCGCAAGCTGCGTCGCTACCTGCCGCCGGCTGCTGAATACGCCTGGCACGCCACGCGCGAGGCGCTGGACGAGGCCGGCCTGGACGCCGCGCGCCTGCACGAGCGTGACGCCGGCGTGGTGATGGGTGGCTCCGCCGCGCTGAGCGAATACGACGCGGGCCTGACGGTGTTCCAGGGCCGGGGCATCGCGCGGCTGTCGCCGTTCATCGTGCCGCGCACCATGGGCAGCGCGATAGCAGCGACGCTGACGCACGCCTTCGGTTTCGGCGGCCGCGCCTTTACCGTCAGCTCGGCCTGCAGCAGCGCCACGCATGCCATCGGCCAGGCAATGGAACTGATCCAGCTGGGCCGCCAGGACATCGTGGTCTGCGGTGGCGCGGAAGAACTGCACGACAAGGCCGCGATGTGCTTCGACGTCATGCATGCGCTGTCCACCGGCAGCGTGGCCGGCCAACATGTGTCCGCGCCTTACGAAGCGGATCGCGACGGCCTGCTGCTGGGCGGCGGCGCCGGCGTGCTGGTGCTCGAATCGCTCGACCACGCCCTGGCCCGCGGCGCAACCATCCTCGCGGAGATGGCCGGTTACGGCGCCGCGTCCGATCCGGACGGCATGATCGGGCCGGCCGCAGACGGCATGGCCGAGGCCATGCACCAGGCGATCGACCTGGCCGGCACCTTGCCCGACTACGTGAACACGCACGCGTGCGCGACGGTGCACGGCGACCTAGCCGAGTGGCAGGCGTTGCAGCGTGTGTTCGCCGATCGTGGGCACGCGGTGCCGTGCATGTCCTCGATCAAGGGGCTGACCGGACACGCGCCCGCGGCGGCCGGCGCGCTGGATGCGATCGCCGCCATCGCCATGATGGACGCCGGCGTGATGCTGGGCGGCGCGCCCCTTCGCGAACGCGATGCCGCCTTCGCCGACGCGCCGCTGGTGGAAGGCGAGCGCGCGGCACGCATCGACAGCGTGCTGTCGAACACTTTCGGTTTCGGCGGCAGCTGCGCGGCCCTGCTGGTGCGTCGCTTCGACGGGGCCGCCGCATGATCGCGCTACGCGTGGACGACTGGCGTGCGTGGGCACCCGGCATCGAGGATGCCGACGCATGGGCACGCTGGGCGGCGGCACCGCATGTTCCCGCGGAAACCAACGAACAACCCGACTGCGCTTTCGTGCCGCCGATGCAGCGGCGCCGGCTCAGCCGGCTCGCCCGGATCGTGATGCATGCCGCCTGGCCGCTGTGCGGTGAGGGCGAACAGCTGCCTTTCGTCTATGCGTCACGCCACGGCGAAACCACGCACACCTTCGCGATGCTCGACGACATCGGCCGCGGCGTGCCGTTGTCGCCTACCCGCTTCGGCCTGTCCGTGCACAACGCGATTGCTGGGCAATGGTCGATCCTGCGCGGACAGCGCGGCGAGTCCGTGGCCATCGCCGGGGAAGCGGATACGTTCGAACACGCCATCGTCGAAGCGGCCACGCTGCTCGACGACGACGTGCCTGCAGTGATCGTCGTCATGGCCGAAGAGCGGCCGCCGGCCGCCTACGACGGCTGGATCGACGACGTGCCGTGTTCCTATGCCGTTGCGCTGCGCCTGTCGCGCATCGGCGCCGAGGGCGCCGGACCCTGCTGGCGTTTGTCGCTGGGTAACGCGGACACCACACCGCTGCCGATGCCGTCCGATTACCCGCATGCCTTACGCTTCGTCCGCGCGCTGCACGATGGCGCTTCCTTCGCACCTGCATGGAAGGCCCGGCAGTGGACCTGGCGACCGCTCCCGTGACGCGCCGGCGCGACGCCTGGGCCTGGCGTTTCGTCGCCACGGCGCTCAGCTTCGCGCTGTTCGGCGTCGGCGGCCTGCTGCTGCGCGGACTGATCCTGCCCATCGTGCTGCACTGGCCGGGCGAACCCGCCGTGCGCCGCGGGCGCGCGCGACGCACCGTGGGCCGCGCCTTCTGGCTGCATTCGCGATTCATGCAGCGCATGGGCGTGCTCGAGATGCGTTTCGAGGGCCAGGAGCGCCTGGGCAAGCCCGGGCAGATGATCGTCGCCAACCATCCGTCGCTGATCGACGTGGTGTACCTGCTGGGCCATGTGCCCGACGCCAACTGCATCGTCAAGCACGGGCTGTGGAAGAACCCGTACATGCGCGGCCCGGTGACCGTGGCCGAATACATCAGCAACGACGGCAGCGCCGAGATGCTCGACCGCGCGGCCGCGGTGTTGCGCGAGGGACAGACACTGATCGTCTTCCCCGAGGGCACGCGCACCACGCCCGGGCAGCACCCGGTATTCCACCGTGGCGCGGCCGCCATCGCCGTGCGCGGCGCACGGGTGGTCACGCCCGTGTACATCACCGTGGAACCGACCACGCTGACCAAGGCCGACCGCTGGTACCACGTGCCCGACCGTCGCGTCCGCATGCGCCTGCGCGTGGGCGACGACATCGACGTGTCGGCCTTCAGCGACGGCGTGCCCGCGCCGATCGCCTCTCGCCGCCTCAATGAGCACCTTCACCACCTTTACGCCACGGAACGGACGTCATGAACGACCTCGAAAGGGATATCGCGCAACTGATCATCGATACGCTGGCGCTCGACCACCTGCGCGCAGACGACATCGCGGTGGACCAGCCGCTGTTCGGACAGGGGCTGGGGCTGGATTCGGTGGATGCGCTGGAACTCGCCCTGGCCTTGCAGAACCGCTATGGCCTGAAGGTGGGCTCGGATTCGCGTGAGGCGCGCCGGCACTTCGATACGCTGCGCAGCCTGGCCCTTTACGTCACCGCGGAACGCACATCATGCGCAAGCTGAGCTCCCTGGTGCTGCTGATCGTCGGCATCCTCTATCCGTTCATCGTCTACTTCGGCATGGACCATGTGTCCACGCCGATGTTCGGGCTGATCCTCGGCGCGCTGTGGCTGGTGCGTGCACCGGCGCTGATGCGCCAGCCGGGCGGTCGCTGGATGCTGGCGATCACGCTGGTCTACTGCGCGGTGCTGGCGTTCGGCGGCGAAGAACACCTGCTGCGCTGGTATCCCAGCCTGATCTGCGCGCTGCTGTTCGCGGCGTTCGCGCTCAGCCTGAAGTTCGGGCCGCCGATGATCGAGCGCATCGCGCGCGTGGCCGAGCCCGACCTGCCACCCGTGGCCGTGGCGTATACACGCAAGGTCACCTGGGTGTGGGTGGCGTTTTTCGTGGCCAACGGCACCGCATCGGGCCTGCTGGCCGCATGGGGCCCGCTGTCGTGGTGGACGTTCTACAACGGCATCCTGGCCTACTCGGTGATGGGCGTGCTGTTCGTCGGCGAGTGGATCATGCGCCAGCGCCTGCGCCGCCGGATCAACAAGGCACCGATGGACGCGGCCGCCGCGCGACTGCACTCGCATCCGTGGGTGGACGGTGCCATGGGCGGCTATGCCGGCAAGAAGGGTCCCGGCATGCTCGTGGCTCTCTCTGCAGCGGGGCGTACCGCCCTGCTGCGCCACGGGCGCACAGGCCTGCTCAACGAACTCGGCCAGCAGGCCGCGGGCGACGATGCGCTGTCCACCCCGCTGGTCTGGCGCTTCGTTTCCCGACTGCCGGAAGCCACCGTCGTGGACGACGTGTTGAGCGGCGCCCTGCCCGACGATCCGGTGATCCTGGCCGAGCGCCGCGACGGCGACGACGTGGTCATCGACCTCGAACTGCCGCTCGACCTGGCCTGCTTCGCCGACCATTTCCCGGACGCCCCGGTGTTGCCGGGCGTGACCCAGGTCGGCTGGGCGCTGGCCTTCGCCGCACCGCGACTGGGTACGTCGACGACCTGCCGCGCGATGGATGCGCTGAAGTTCCAGCGGCTGCTGCGACCCGGCGACCGTATACAGCTGACCCTGCGCCACGATGCCGACCGGGGACGGCTGCACTTCGCGTACCGCATCGACGGCGAACCGGTGTCCTCGGCATGGTTGCGCATGGGCGATGCGCATGCCTGACTCCGTCGCCACCGGGCACTGGGCCACACGCCGGGAGCGCGGCAGCTTCCACCTGCTCAAGCTCACCGCCCTCGCCGTGCGGCTGCTCGGCCGCCGCCCCGTCACGCCCGTCATCGCGCTGGTGGTCCTGTATTTCTTCGTCACCGGGCGCCGGGCGCGCCGGGCCGTGGCCGACTACCAGCGGCGCCTGGCTGCGTGGAGCGGCCGGGACGACCTGTTCCCCCGCCGCCGCGCCGCGCTGGCCCAGTACCGCGCCTTCGGCGAGTGCATGCTCGATCGCTTCGACCTGTGGCGCGGCAAGCTGACCCTTGCTGGCGTGGACATGCTCGACCCGGACGGGGTGCGTGGCGCCCTGCTCGGCGGCGGCCGTGGCCAGATCCTGGTCTGCACGCACCTGGGCAACCTGGACGTCTGCCGCGCCATGGCGCAGATCGGCGAGGGCGTGGCGCTGAACGTGCTGATGCACCTGCCGCAGGCAGCCCACTTCAACCGCCTGCTGGCCCAGTTGGGCGACCCGCGGCTGCGGTTGATGCATGTGGGCGACCTGGACACCGCGACCATGCTGGATCTGTCGCAGCGGCTGGACCGCGGCGAGTGGATCGCCATCGCGGGCGACCGCGTGCCCGTGCATGGCGGCCGTACCGTGGCCGCCGACTTCCTGGGCGCTCCGGCGCCCTTTCCGCAGGGCCCGTGGCTGATGGCCGCCCTGCTGCGTTGCCCGGTCAACCTGGTGTGCTGCCTGAAACAGGGCGGGCGCTATCGTATCCACCTGCGCCGTTTCGACGACGCGTCCGGCTGGGACCGATCGCACCGTGAACGTATCATCGGCGAATCGGTGCAGCGCTATGCCGACTGGCTGGCGCAGCGCTGCCTCGACGCACCCCTGCAGTGGTTCAACTTTCACCCGTACTGGCAAGGTACGAACGGAGCGTCGCATGCGCGCTAGCGGTGTGCTCGGCACGCAGATCGAACTGGTGGTGCCGTTCTTCGACGTGGATTCCATGGAGGTGGTCTGGCACGGCCACTACGTGAAATACCTGGAGCTGGCGCGCTGTGCGCTGCTGGACGACGTGGGCCACAACTACGTACGCATGAAGGAGACCGGCTTCGTCTGGCCGATCATCGACATGCAGTTGCGCTATGCGCAGGCGGCGCGCTTCGGCCAGACCCTGATTGCGCGCGCCGACTTGGTGGAATGGCAGAACCGCCTGAAGATCCACTACACGCTGAGCGACGCCGCCAGCGGCGAGCGCCTTACCCGCGCCAGCACGGTGCAGGTGGCGGTCAGCCTGGCCACGGGCGAGATGCAGCTGGTCTCGCCCCGTGTTTTCACCGATGACGTGGAACGGCGCCTGGCGCGTTCGCCGTCGACCGAACCCCTGGATGGCCCGCGATGAAATACGCCAGCGCCACGTACGTGGAAGAAACCCGCCTCGGCTTCGTCTTCCTGCGCACCCACACCTGGCAGCACCATGTACTGCGCGTGGCTATCGACGACCTGAAACGCCTGATCGGATCGCCGCTGCCGCAGGGCGGCACGCTGCTGGACGTGGGCTGCGGCCAGGGGCGCTCGTTCCGCTACCTGCGCGATGCGTTCCGGCCGGATCGCCTGATCGGCCTGGATGCGGATCCGCACAGCCTGGAGCACTCGCAGGCGGAGGCGTCGCGCGAAGGCATCCAGGCCACCCTGCTGCTGGGCGACTGCGCGCGCATCGACCTGCCCGACGCCAGCGTGGACGCGCTGTTCTGCCATCAGACCTTCCACCATCTGGTGGAACAGGAACGCGCGCTGGACGAATTCTGGCGCGTGCTGAAACCGGGCGGCTTGTTGCTGTTCGCCGAGTCGACGCGGGCGTATATCGACACCTGGGTGATCCGCTGGTTCTTCCGCCACCCAATGCATGTGCAGAAGAGCGCCGACGAATACCTGGCGATGCTCCGTGGCCGGGGCTTTCGTTTCGACGCGCGCCAGGTCTCGCTGCCCTACCTGTGGTGGAGCCGCGCGAAAGACTTCGGCCTGCTCGAGCGCTGGGGCATCCGCCGGCCACCGCCGCCGGGCAAGCGCGACGAAACGCTGGTGAACGTCGCCGCGCGCAAACCGTTCGACCCCTCATGACCACCTTCCTCAACGCACTGGGTGTGGCCTGCTCGCTCGGCGTCGGCAAGGCGGCCGTGGCCGAGGCCCTGTTCGGCGGCGCGATGCACGGCCTGCGTGACAGCGCCGACTGGGTGCCCGGTCGCGTGCTGCCGGTGGGTGGCATCGATGCAGCGCTGCCGTTGCCGCCGTCGGCAATGGCCGATCGCGACACGCGCAACAACCGCTTGCTGCTGCTCGCCGCGCAGGAAATCGAGGACGAACTGCGCGCTGCGGTGGCACGGTACGGTGCCGATCGCGTGGGCGTGGTCATCGGCACCAGCACCACGGGCATCGAGGAAGCCACCGCACACATCGGCACGCGGAGCGCCACGGGCGCGTGGCCTGCCGCGTACCGCTACACCGACCAGGAACTGGGCGCACCGGCGGCCTTCCTGGGCGAATGGCTGGGCACCGCCGGGCCGGCCTACGGCATTTCCACGGCCTGCACCTCGGGAGCGCGCGCCTTGCTGAGCGCGCGGCGCCTGCTGCGCCTGGGCCTCTGCGACGCCGTGGTCTGCGGTGGCGTGGACACGCTGTGCCGGCTGGCCACGCAGGGGTTCGCCGCGCTGGAAGCGATCGACGAATGGCGCTGCCTGCCGTTTTCGCTGGCACGCCGGGGCATCAACATCGGCGAGGCGTCCGCGCTGTTCCTGATGACGCGCGACACCGGGCCGGTGGCCTGCGCGGGGGGCGGCGCCAGCGCCGATGCCCACCATATGTCCTCGCCGCTGCCCGACGGCAGCGGCGCCGCCGACGCGATGCGTCGTGCCCTCGCCGATGCCGGCATCCCGGCGGCCGCCATCGACTACGTGAACCTGCACGGCACCGCGACGGAGCACAACGACGCCATGGAAAGCCACGCGATGGCGCGGACCTTCGGTCACCCCGTGCCTTGCTCGTCCACCAAGGCCCTTACCGGCCACACGCTGGGCGCGGCCGGTGCACTGGAAGCGGCGTTCTGCTGGCTGGTGCTGACCGATCCCGCGCGCCGGCTGCCGCCGCATGTGTGGGACGACGATACCGACCCCGCCCTGCCGCCGCTGCATTTCACCGCGCAAGGCCACCGGCTGGCGGACGGCACACGGCACCTCATGAGCAATTCGTTCGCGTTCGGCGGCAACAACGCGAGCCTGATCCTGGCGAACGCGACATGACCCTCTGGCCTATCGAAACCCTGCTGCCCCACGCCGGGCAAATGATCCTGCTCGATCGCCTGGTGTCGTGGGACGCCGAAAGCGTGGTGTGCGAGCGCCTGGTCCGCCGCGGCGATCCCTTCGTCGACGCCAGCGGCCTGCCCGCGTGGGCAGGCGTCGAGCTGATGGCCCAGGCCATCGCCGCCTGGAACGGCTGCGGCATCCTCGCCGCCGGCGGCAGCGTACGCCCGGGGTTCCTGCTGGGCACGCGCACCTACCGCGCCGATGCCGACGCCTTCGCCCACGGTGCCCTGCTGCGCATCGAGGCGGTCCGCCATTTCCATGACGAGGACGGCATGGGCGCGTTCGCCTGCCGCATCGACAGCGACACGGCACACGCCGAAGCGCGCCTGACCGTCTTCAGTCCGGTCGACCCGACGCCGTTCCTCGATCCCCGCCATAACCGTCTCGACTCCAGGGGTACCGCACCATGACCGACACCGTTCTCGTTACCGGCTCCAGCCGCGGCATCGGCCGCGCCATCGCGCTCAACCTCGCCGACGCGGGCTACGACCTCGTGGTGCACTGCCGGTCGCGTCGCGAGGAAGCCGATGCCGTGGTCGCCGATATCCTCGGCAAGGGCCGCGCGGCACGCGCGATCCAGTTCGACATCGCCGACCGCGCGGCCAGCGCCGCGGCGCTGGAAGCCGACGTGGCGGAACATGGTGCGTATTACGGCGTGGTCTGCAACGCCGGCCTGACGCGCGACGGCGCGTTCCCCGGCCTGACCTCCGAAGACTGGGACCAGGTGCTGCGCACCAACCTCGACGGCTTCTACAACGTGCTGCATCCGCTGGTGATGCCGATGATCCGTCGGCGCAAGGCGGGGCGCATCGTCTGCATCACCTCGGTGTCGGGCCTGATCGGCAACCGCGGCCAGGTGAACTACAGTGCGTCCAAGGCCGGCGTGATCGGTGCGGCGAAGGCACTGGCGGTGGAACTGGCCAAGCGGAAGATCACCGTCAACTGCGTGGCACCGGGCCTCATCGACACCGACATGCTCGAT
Source organism: Luteibacter sp. 9135 (assembly GCF_000745005.1). Classification (NCBI taxonomy): domain Bacteria; kingdom Pseudomonadati; phylum Pseudomonadota; class Gammaproteobacteria; order Lysobacterales; family Rhodanobacteraceae; genus Luteibacter; species Luteibacter sp. 9135. The sequence continues at coordinate 4,332,016 of NZ_JQNB01000001.1, forward strand.
CCGGAGGTGCCGGTGGAACAGATCCTCAAGGTGATCCCGATGGAGCGCACCGGCACGCCGGAGGAAGTGGCCGCCGCGGTGCGCTTCCTGATCAGTCCGGAAGCGGGCTACATCACCCGCCAGGTGCTTGCCGTCAACGGCGGCCTCTGCTGAGGCCACGCATGCGCCGCCTACGCGAACTCGCCGAGTCCGACCGCTTCGCCGACGTCGTGCGCGTGCTGTTCGCGCTGACCGGCATCGCCGCGTGGTGCACGATGGCCGGACCGGCCGACGCCATCGTGCCGGCGCTGCTCGGTGCCATCGCCTGCGCGCTGGCCGAAACCGACGATGCATGGCGCGGACGCCTGCGCGGCCTGCTGGTCACCCTGGTGTGTTTCGCGGTGGCCGCCGCCGCGGTGAAGGCGTCGATCGGCACGCCCGTTATCTTCGCGCTGCTACTTCCGTTGGGCACCTTCGCGCTGGTGATGCTGGGCGCGGCCAGCGGCCGCTACGCCACCATCGCCACGGCGACGCTCATCCTGTCCGTATACACGATGATCGCCAGCGACGGCGCCGGCGCTGGCGCAACGGTGGACGGCTGGCGCGGTACGCTGGCGATCCTGGCCGGCGCGGCCTGGTACGGCTCGCTGTCGCTGCTGTGGAGCGCGCTGGCACCCCAGCGCGCGGTGCGCCATGCGCTGGCCCGGCTTTTCGCCTCGCTGGGCGACCTGATCGAGGCCAAGGCCGCGCTGTTCGAACCGGTGCGCGGCCTGGACCGCGACGCGCTCGACCTCGCCGTGTCCCGACGCAACCTGCGCACGGTGGAAGCGCTGACCGCAGCGCGCGGCACCCTGCTGGACCGGATCGGCCGGCGGCAGCCGCGTGGCCGCGCCGCCGCACGACTGGGCATGTTCTTCGTCGCCCAGGACATGCACGAGAGGATCAGTTCCTCGCACTATCCCTATGACGAACTGGCGGGCGCGCTCTACCACAGCGACCTCATGTTCCGTTTCGGTCGCCTGCTGCGCCTGCAGGCCATGGCCTGTCGCGAACGTGCCGACGCCATCCGCCGGGTGGCGCCGCTGCGCTCCATCGCCCTGCCCCGCGCCGCGCTGGACGATGTGCGCGAGGCGATGGCCTATCGCCGCCGCCACGACCCACCCGACCAGGCGGTGGACGATGCCCTGTCCGCACTGCTGACCAACATGCAACGCCTGCAGGAAGGCATCGAGGACGAAGGCAGCCTGCGTGAGGATGCCGACATCGCCCTGCAGGGCAACGAGCCCGCGTCGCTGCGTGAAGCCCTGGCACGCGTGCGGCTGCGGCTGGACCGCCGCTCGATGCATTTTCGTCACGCCATGCGACTGGCCGTCGGCATGCTGGGCGGCTACGCGCTGATGCTCGCGCTGCATCCGCGACACGGCTACTGGATCCTGCTGACCACCCTGTTCGTGTGCCAGCCCGGCTACGGGGCCACCCGACGCCGCCTGATCCAGCGCGTAGCCGGCACCACCGCGGGGCTGGTCGCCGGCTGGGCCCTGCTGCGTCTGCTGCCGCCGGGCGACTGGCGCCTGCCGGTACTGGTCGCCAGCGGCGCGGCCTTCTTCGCTTTCCGGCTGCGCCGCTACACCCTGGCCACGGGTGTCATCACCCTGTTCGTCCTGCTCTGCTTCGATCGCGTGGGCGCCGGGTACGACGCCATCGGTCCGCGTCTGCTCGACACGCTGCTCGGTGCCGTGGTGGCGGCCGCCGCCATCCGCTGGGTGCTGCCCGACTGGCGCGTGCGGCGGCTGGACGACATCGTGGCCGATGCCCTGCTCGCGCAGGGACGCTATCTCGCGCGCATCGCCGACCAGTACACGCGCGGCAAGGCCGACGACCTGCCCTACCGTATCGCGCGCCGCGACGCGCACGCGGCGCTGGCCACGGTGGCGGGCAACGTGGCGGAACTGCTGGCCGAACCGGGCCACCCACGCGACCGCGGCGAACGCTCGCTGCGACGGCTTACCGCGCTGCAAGCGGGGCTGTCGCACCTCTCCACGCTGGGCGCGCACCGCCAGCGCCTGGCCGAAGCCGATGCCGCCGCGTTCCGGCAGCGGGCACAGCGCATCGCCGATGGCTTCGACACGCTGGCCGCCCACGTCCGCGCCGGTGCGCCGGCGCGGGCCTTGCACGGCATCGACGATAGCGACGCCACCCCGCCGGATAACGGCTCGTCCGACGAGACCCTGCGGCTGGTCCATCGCCAGTGCCGCCTGCTGGTCCGCGTGCACGACCGCATCGCGGCCATCGAACCGGCCTGATTGCTGCGTCGCGCCGTGGCTTGACCCCCTTCGCACGCTACGATGGAGGGGTTTTCCCATCCCTTCCCCGGAGTTGCACCATGCGCCCGTTCTCCCTCGGCGACGACCTCGACCTCCTGCGCGAAAGCGTCCGTGCGTTCGCCGAAAAGGAAATCGCCCCGCGCGCCGACCGCATCGATCGCGAAAACGTCTTCCCCGAAGACCTCTGGCGCAAGTTCGGCGACATGGGCCTGCTGGGCATCACCATTCCCGAGGTATACGGCGGCTCCGGCCTGGGCTTCCTCGCCCACATGGTGGCGATGGAGGAAATCTCGCGCGCATCGGCGTCGGTCGGCCTATCCTACGGCGCACACTCCAACCTGTGCGTGCAGAACATCTACCACAACGGCAACGACGAACAGCGCCGCAAATACCTCCCCAGGCTGGCCAGCGGCGAGTGGGTGGGCGCGCTGGCGATGAGCGAACCGGGTGCAGGGTCCGACGTGGTCGGCTCGATGAATTGCCGCGCCGAGCTGGTGGACGGCAAATGGATCGCCAACGGCACCAAGATGTGGATCACCAACGGCCCGGACGCCGACGTGCTGCTGGTGTACATGCGCACCGCGCCGCGACCGGCCGGCAGCCGCTGCATGACCGCCTTCATCATCGAGAAGGGCATGCCCGGGTTCACCACCGCACAGAAGCTGGACAAGCTGGGCATGCGTGGTTCCAACACCTGCGAGCTGGTGTTCGACAACTGCGAGATTCCCGCGGAAAACATCGTGGGCGAGGTGAACGAAGGCGTGCGCGTGCTGATGGGCGGCCTGGACACGGAGCGCCTGGTGCTCTCCGGTGGTCCGATCGGCATCATGCAGGCCGCGCTCGACCTGGTGCTGCCATACGTGCGTGAGCGCAAGCAGTTCAACGCCCCGATCGGCACCTTCGGCATGATGCAGGCCAAGGTGGCCGACATGTACACCGCGCTGCAGTCATCACGCGGCTTCGCGTACATGGTGGCGCAGCAGCTGGACAACGGGGTGAAGTCGCGCATCGACCCCGCCGCCTGCCTGCTCAACGCCTCGACCAATGCGGTCAAGGTGGCGCTCGAAGCCATCCAGTCACTGGGTGGCAACGGCTACATCAACGAGTTTCCCGCCGGTCGGCTGCTGCGCGACGCCAAGCTCTACGAGATCGGCGCCGGCACCAACGAGATCCGGCGCATGCTGATCGGCCGCGAACTGTTCCACGGCAAATCCTGACTCACCAGGCCATGCGGAAACTCGCGTTCGCCGAACGCGAGTGATCCCGGTCCGCGAAGCGCTGGTCCACGTTGAAACCGAGCTGCGTGCTCGCCGTCATGTCCCAGCCCAGCGACATGCCGGCGGTGCCCGCGCGACGCGACAGGCCGATGCCGTCGACCGGCGCCCACTGGGCAAAGCCGGTGTAGCGCGCAGCGAAAACCTCACCCTTGGTCGCGAAGGCGTTCTGCCAGCCGAGCTTCGCATCCAGGTGCAGCGTGCCGCGCGAGGTCAGCCACGAACTGCCGGCACGCAGGCCGAAACCCGCCTGCCAGCGCGAGGTGGTGTGCCCATCGGCGGTCAGGCCGAAGCCGTCGCCACCGCTCTCGGAGAAACCGTCGCGACGGATGCTGGCGTACTGCACGTTGGCGAACGGCGTGACGGTGAAGGCACCGGCCTGGCTGCGGAAGCCCACCTCGCCATACGCGGAGTTGTAGCTGCCGTTCTGGTCGCTGCCCGCGAAGGCGGCCTGATCACCGAAGCGCAGCAGCCGTCGCATATCGCCGCGGAAGTTGCCGAAGCCGACCTGGCCGACGCCATACCACTGGGCACCGCGCGAACCGGCGTAGAACATGCCCGCGGTGGAGCGGCTGCGCTGGCTGTCGAAGCTGCCATTCAACTGGCCGCGACTGGACATCTGCGCCACGGCGACACCGGCAAAACCGTTGATACCCAGACGGACATCGTGGCCCGCCAGGCCACCGTTGAGGTTGAAGCCGACGTTGCCGTAACCGCCGCGGCTCATGCCGCCCTGATAGCCGAGCGACTGCGTCCACGCGCCCGTGCCCTGCTGGTCGAGGTGGGCGATCAGCGCATCGTTGCCGGCATCGATCCCGGCCAGCGTCACCGCCGTGCCCGCCGCGTACAGCTGACCGGACAGGGATTCCAGCGAGGCCTTGGCCACCGCATCGGTACGCGACTGCTGGATCTGCCCCGCCGCCACAAGCGTGCCGGTGGATGGCACAGCGACGGATGCGGCGGGCGACGCGAGCGCGCCCTGGATCTGCTCGAACGCGCCATCCAGCCGCGTGGCCGAGGTCATGGCTGCCGCCGACCCGGACATGACGGCGCTGGCGCCGGCCACCGCGGTCACCTTCAGGCTGGTGGTGTCGACCCAGATTTCCTTCGGCGCGTACTGCACCGTGGCGCTGAGGAATACGCCCGGCGCCAGCGTGGTCGAGGTAAAGCGCCCCGACACCGCGTTGGCGGTCAACACCGACTGGTGACTGGTCACGGTGTAGCCCGGCGTAGCGCCGGCGATGTAGAGGTCGCCGCTGTACAACTGCGCGGTTCCGTTCACCGTCACCGGCGCACCGAGCAGGACAGACAGCCGCGACACGCCGTAGATCGTCAGGTCGCCGTTGATTTGCGTCGGGTGCGCGGTGAGTTGCAAGGTGCCGAACACATCGACGTGGCTACGGCTGGTTCCGGAACCACCACGCCCGATGTCGCCATGGACGATAGCCGTCGCTCCGGTGCCGGGGATGGTGCCGTCGATCTTCAAAGTATCGGGCACGTCGTTCATCACTTCCACGGTGCTGCTGCCGCCGACCGTCAGAGGGCCGAAGCTGTTCTTTCCGGTCAGCGTGAGCTTGCCGCTGCCCAGGACGTTGAGGTCGCCGCTGCCGGAGATGTCGTTGGAGAAGGTGACGTTAGCCGTGCCGATGTCCGCGTTGAATCGCCCGAAGTCCAGCCGTGAGGGACCGAGGATCGCCTTGCCCAGGTTGAGCCGCCCGTTGCCGTACACGGCATCCACGCCGGGATCGCCCAGGTCGTCCGCCGTGCCGAGGATCAGCTGGCGCAGGCTGTCGCTGTTGAATCGCGGGAACGTGGACGAGAGCACGGCGGCGGCACCGGCCACCTGCGGGGCGGCCAGCGAGGTACCGGTCCACACCTGGTAGGCCGGCTTCGCCGCCGTGGACGACGCGGCCAGCGTGACGACGGCGCCGGGCGCCGCGACGCAGAAGGCCTTCGCATCGCCGCAGCGGTTAGAATAGGACGCGATCTGGCTGGTGTTGTTGCTGTCCAGCGCGACCACGGCGATCCATCCGCCGGTGAGGTTGGGCACGCGCAACGGCAACGCGGCGATGTCGGACGGATTGGCCCGGCCGTCGTTGCCCGCGGCGAAGACGTAGAGGGTATCGAGCGTAAAGGCGTGCCGGTAGGCCGTGGCAAAGCTCGCCGTGACCGTGGTGTCGGCGGCATCCCAGTACACCCCGCCCCACGAGTTGTTGGAGATGCGTGCGCCGGCCTGGTAGACCGCATCGTTGACGCTGCCCAGCGGGTCCGCCGAGGTCACCTTGTTGCCGTTGCCCGAGCCGTCGTCCTTGGGCTCGGTGTCGCTGACGATGCGTGCCGAGACGATCGTCGCATCGGGCGCCACACCACCGGCGAACTGGCCGAACGGACGACCGGCCGCGATCTCGGCGACGGCCGTGCCGTGGCCGACCACGTCGTCGACATTGAGGTTGTTCGCGCGCGGGTCGACGTAGTTGAGCTTGGCCACCACCCGCCCCGACAAGGCCGGGCTGGCGGCGGTGACGCCGCTGTCGACGATACCGATAACGGCACCCGTGCCGGTCAGCTTCGCCGCGTGGGCCACGTCGGCACCGGTGGCGGTCAGCTGCACGTCGGCCGGCGGCTGCGGCTCGGTGGGCGCCGTGGGCGTGGTGGGCTGCGACGGTGTGCTGGGCGGCTGCGGCGTGACCGTTTTGGGAATGTTGTAGCTCGGCACGCTGCCGCCACCACCACCGCAGGCGGTCAAGCCCAGGCTCACGCACACAGCCAGCGCGATCTCGCGCCGACGCGGCAGATTCGTCGTGTTCACGTTGTTCCCCTGATATGACGTCAATGTCTCACGCCCGTCCTCGACGGGCGTATCAGGGCGGATGGTGCCACAACACATTGCGAAAAACCTCACCGACCGTGCAGAAGTTCGACGCATGTCGCAGCGCAGATTGCCCCCCGCGCGCCGCCACTGCGATACTCGACGGGTTTCCGTCCCGTAAGGGGCGGCCATAACGATGTCCCACGGAGTCTCCATGTCTGAGATCGTCATCGCGGGCGCCAAGCGCACCGCCATCGGTTCCTTCCTCGGTCAGTTCACCGGCGTCCCCACGCCCACGCTCGGCGCCGTCGCCATCAAGGCGGCGCTGGAACAGGCGGGCATCGCGCCGGCCGACGTCAGCGAAGTCATCATGGGCTGCGTGCTGCCCGCCAACCTCGGCCAGGCCCCCGCGCGTCAGGCGTCGCTGCAGGCCGGGCTGCCCACCTCGGCGGGCTGCACCACCATCAACAAGGTGTGCGGTTCCGGCATGAAGGCCATGATGCTGGCCCACGACCTGATCAAGGCCGGGTCCGCCGCCATCGTGGTGGCCGGCGGCATGGAATCGATGACCAATGCGCCACACATGGTCAACGCGCGCACGGGCATCCGCTACGGCGACGGCCAGCTGGTCGACCACATGGCATGGGACGGCCTGACCAACCCGTACGACGGCCAGTCGATGGGTGTGTTCGGCGAGCAGTGCGCCGACAAGTACCACTTCACCCGCGAGGAACAGGACGCCTTCGCCATCGCCTCCGTCGAGCGCGCCAAGGCCGCCCAGGCGTCCTCCGCCTTCGCCGGCGAAATCGTTCCGGTGACTGTGCAGGGCCGCAAGGGCGCGCAGGATTTTGTCGAGGACGAGCAGCCGGGACGCTCCGATACGGCAAAGATCCCCACCCTGCGCGCCGCGTTCCGCAAGGAAAACGGCACGATCACAGCGGCCAGTTCATCCAGCATTTCCGATGGCGCGGCCGCACTGGTGATGCTTTCGGCCGATGACGCGAAGGCCCGCGGCGTCACCGCGCTGGCACGCGTCGTGGCCCACGCCACGCATTCGCAGGCGCCGGAGTGGTTCACCACGGCCCCGGTCGGCGCGATTTCCAAGGTGCTGGAAAAGGCCGGCTGGTCGGTCGGCGACGTAGATCTGTTCGAGATCAACGAGGCGTTTGCCGTCGTGCCGATGGCCGTCATGCGCGAGCTGGACGTGCCCCACGAGAAGGTCAACGTCAACGGCGGCGCCTGTGCGCTGGGCCATCCGATCGGCGCCAGCGGTGCCCGGATCGTGGTCACCCTTCTCAATGCGTTGACGGCCCGTGGCGCAAAAAGGGGCGTCGCCGCGCTATGCATCGGTGGCGGCGAGGCCACGGCAATCGCCATCGAAGTGGTGTAAAACCGGGGTCGACGCATTATTTCCAGGCATTGAACCGCAATCACGCCAAATACATGGGCTTTAATGCCCACTGAAGCGGCACGATGAGGTTTATAGCTAAGTTACGATAACTAGGCTTTAATACGCCCGCCTCACGGCATTCCACGGCTAAGGAGAAACATAATGAATTTGACGCGTACCCTTCTCGCCTCTGCGCTCGTCGCGCTTCTGGCAGCTTGCAGCAACGGCGCGCAGGATTCCGCGCAGGATGCCCAGAAGTCGGCTTCCGACGCCCAGCAGCAGGCTGACAAGGCCCAGCAGGCCGCCGACCAGTCGGCCAATGCCGCCACCACGCAGGCTGCCGACCAGGCTCAGCAGTCCGCCGACCAGGCCAAGGCTGCTGCCAACCAGGCTTCGCAGGCCGCTTCGGCCTCGACGGCCGGTGGCACCCCGGAAGCTGCCAAGGACGCCGCTGCCAACGCTGCTGATCAGGCCGACAAGTCGGCTGACCAGGCGAAGGACGCTGCTTCCAACGCGGATAGCGCCAAGGACGACAGCACCAAGAAGTAAGCCGCAAGGTTTGCCTCGCTGTCGAGACGGCCACCTTCGGGTGGCCGTTTTTTTTGGCGCATTGCAGCGTTTGCCCACCTCGCGCGACCGCTATCATGGTCGTTTCGTCATAGCGCGAACGCCCACCATGCCCATTCTCGATTCGCAGCTCGATACCCGGTCGGCCGAGTTCCAGGCCGCCAGCCAGCGCTTGCGCGCACTGACCGACGACCTGCGCACCACCCTGGCACGTACCGCCGAGGGCGGTGGCGCCAAGGCCCGCGAGAAACACGTGGCCCGCGGCAAACTGCTGCCCCGCGAGCGCATCGCCGCCCTGCTCGACCCCGGTTCGCCCTTCCTCGAGATCGCCCCCCTGGCCGCGCATGGCATGTACGACGACGCCGCGCCGGCCGCGGGCGTCATCGCCGGCATCGGCCGGGTAAGGGGGCAGGAGGTGGTGGTGCTTGCCAACGATGCGACGGTCAAGGGCGGCACGTACTTCCCGATGACGGTGAAGAAGCACCTGCGCGCGCAGGAAGTGGCGATGGAGAACCGTTTGCCCTGCGTCTATCTGGTGGATTCCGGCGGCGCGTTCCTGCCGCTGCAGGACGAGGTGTTCCCCGATCGCGAACATTTCGGTCGTATCTTCTACAACCAGGCGCGCATGAGTGCCCAGGGCATTCCCCAGATCGCGGTGGTGATGGGCTCGTGCACCGCCGGCGGTGCCTATGTGCCGGCCATGAGCGACGAGACCATCATCGTGCGCGAGCAGGGCACGATCTTCCTCGGTGGCCCGCCGCTGGTGAAGGCCGCCACCGGCGAGGTGGTGGATGCCGAGGCGCTGGGCGGTGCCGACGTGCATACGTCGGTATCGGGAGTGGCCGATCATTTTGCCGAGAACGACGCGCATGCGCTGGCAATCGCCCGTGACATCGTCGGCGCGCTCAACCGCGTGAAGCAGCAGCCGCTGGCCGTGCGTACGCCGCGCGAGCCACGCTTTGCCGCCGAGGAACTGTACGGCGTGATCCCCGAGGACACGCGCCGCCCGTTCGACATCCACGAGGTGATCGCGCGGGTGGTCGACGACTCGGAGTTCCACGAGTTCAAGGCGCGCTACGGCAAGACGCTGGTCACCGGCTTCGCGCATATCCACGGCTACCCCGTGGGCATCGTGGCCAACAACGGCATCCTGTTCGGAGAATCCGCGCAGAAGGGCGCTCACTTCATCGAACTGTGCAACCAGCGCAACGTGCCCCTGGTGTTCCTGCAGAACATCACCGGCTTCATGGTCGGACGCAAATACGAGAACGCCGGCATCGCCAAGGACGGCGCGAAGATGGTCACGGCGGTGGCCTGTTCGCACGTGCCCAAGTTCACCGTGGTGATCGGCGGCAGCTTCGGTGCCGGCAACTACGCGATGTGCGGCCGAGCGTATGGCGCGCGCTTCCTGTGGATGTGGCCCAACGCGCGTATCAGCGTCATGGGCGGCGAACAGGCCGCCTCGGTGCTGGCCACCGTTCGCCGTGACGGCATCGAGGCCGGCGGTGGCCAGTGGAGCGCCGAGGAGGAGGAAGCCTTCAAGGCCCCCGTGCGCGACCAGTACGAACGCCAGGGGCATCCCTACTACGCCAGCGCGCGCCTGTGGGACGACGGCATCATCGATCCGGCCGATACGCGGCGGGTGCTCGGCCTGGCGATCTCGGCCTCGCTCAATGCGCCCATCGAGCAGGGTCGCTTCGGCGTGTTCCGCATGTAATGCGTTAAGCGTCAGGCGTAAACCGTTAGGCGATAAGGCATTCGGCGCGCGCTAACGCTTTACGGTTCACGGTTGACGCTTTACGCTTCACGGTCCATGTCCGCCTTCGACGACCGCGCGCCCCCCGAGATATTCACGCCCTCCGGCCTGAACCGGCTGGTGCGCGACCTGCTGGAAGACGCCCTGCCCATGGGCGTGTGGATCGAGGGCGAGCTGTCCAACGTCGCCCGCCCCGCTTCCGGCCATGTCTATTTCACGCTGAAGGACGCCAGCGCCCAGGTGCGCTGTGCGATGTTCCGCACCGCCGCCTCGCGCCTTCGCTTCCGTCCGACGGACGGCATGCACGTGCTGATGCGGGCCAAGGTCGGGCTGTACGAGGCACGCGGCGAGTTCCAGCTGGTCGCCGACCACATGGAGCCCGCGGGCGAAGGCGCGTTACAGCGCGAGTTCGAGCAACTCAAGGCACGACTGGGCGCCGAAGGCCTGTTCAATGCGGAGCGCAAGCGCGCCCTGCCGGCGTTCCCGCGCCGCATCGGCGTCATCACCTCGCCCTCGGGCGCGGCGGTCCGCGACGTGCTCAGTGTGCTGGGCCGGCGCTTTCCGCTCGCCGAAGTGGACGTGCTGCCCGTGCCCGTGCAGGGCCGCGAGGCCCCGCCCGCGATCGCGGCCATGCTGCGCAAGGCCTCCGCCTGCGGCCGCTACGACGTGGTGCTGGTCACCCGTGGCGGTGGCTCGCTCGAAGACCTCTGGGCGTTCAACGACGAGGACGTGGCCCGTGCCATCCATGCCAGCGCGGTGCCGGTGGTCTCGGCCGTGGGCCACGAGGTGGACTTCACCATCGCCGACTTCGTGGCCGACCTGCGCGCGGCCACCCCCTCGGCCGCGGCGGAACTGCTGGTGCCGGACGGCGTCGACCTGCAACACCGCCTCGATCGCCTGCGCCAGCGCATGACCACCCTGACCACGCGTCGCCTGCAGGCCGCTGCGCAACGGGCGGACCACTGGCAGGCGCGGCTGAACGCACAACGCCCGCAGGCGCGCCTGGCGCGCGATGGCCAGCGCCTGGAAGCGCTGCACCGACGGCTGGTCATGACGGCCGGCCAGGCCGGCGCCTTGCGTCGCGCACGGCTGGAACGCTTGCAGGCGCGGCTTGCCGCGCAACACCCGCGCCTGCGACTGGCGCCGTCGCAGCGACGCCTCGCCGACCTGCGCCAGCGGCTGGCGGCGTCCATGGCACGACGCCTGGAACGCCAGCGCGCCCGCCTGACGGAACAGGCGCGCACCCTGCATGCGGTCAGCCCGCTGGCCACGCTGGAACGCGGCTACGCCATCGTGTTCGACCAACGCGACGGTATCGTGCGTCGCGCCGGCGATGTCGCCGTGGGTGAGCGGCTGCGCGTGATGCTGGGCGACGGCGAACTGCACGTACGCCGCGACGACTGAACCCGCCCGGGTCTATACAGCCACTGAACACCGCCGACGGCATCATGGCGGATCGCTCACGACGAGGCCCGCGCCATGCTCGAGAAGAGCTACCCCTACTACGTGGCCAACAAGGCCCGTAAGACCGGCAAGAAGCTGGATGTTCTGGACAAGTACACCGGCAAGGTCGCGACGCGCGTCGCCCTGCCCGACGCCGCTGCGCTGGAACAGGCCATCGCGGCGGCCCATGCGGCCACCCGCCCGATGAAACAGTTCAAGCCCTACCAGCGCCAGGCCGTGCTGGAGCATTGCGTGCGCCGCTTCGGCGAGCGCCGCGACGAACTGGCCTATGCCCTGTGCGTGGAAGCGGGCAAGCCGATCAACGACGCGGCCGGCGAAGTCACCCGGCTGATCGAGACGTTCAAGATCGCCGCGGAGGAAGCCGTGCGGATCAACGGCGAGACGATCAACCTGGAGATCTCCGCACGCGCTGCCGGGTACCACGGCTACACGCGGCGCGTGCCGCTGGGCGCCGTGTCGTTCATCACGCCGTTCAATTTTCCGCTGAACCTGGTCGCGCACAAGGTCGCGCCGGCCATCGCCGCCGGCTGCCCGTTCGTATTGAAGCCGTCTGAGCGCACCCCGCTGGGCGCCCTGATCATCGGGCAGATCCTGGCCGAGACCGATCTGCCTAAAGGCGCGTTCTCGGTGCTGCCACTGGACGGCAAGCATGCCGACCCGCTGGTCACCGACCCGCGCTTCAAGCTGTTGTCCTTCACCGGCGGCCTGATCGGCTGGGACCTGAAAGCCCGCGCCGGTCAGAAGAAGGTGACGTTGGAACTGGGCGGCAACGCCGCATGCATCGTGGACAGCGACCAGGCCATCCATCTGGATGCGGTGGTCGAGCGTCTTGTGTTCGGCGCGTTTTACCAATCGGGGCAAAGTTGCATCAGCGTGCAGCGCATCCTCGTCCACGACGACGTGTACGACGCACTGCGCCGCAAGCTGGTGGCCAGGGTACGCACGCTCAAGGCGGGCGATCCGAAGAAGAAGACCACCTTCCTGGGGCCCATGATCGACGAGGCCGCCGCGGCGCGCCTGGAAGGCTGGGTGAAGGAAGCCAGGCAAGGCGGCGCACGGGTGCTGTGCGGCGGCGGCCGCAAGGGCGCCATGCTGGAAGCGACGCTGCTGGAGAACGTGCCGCACGACGCGAAGTTGCAGCGCATGGAGGCGTTCGGCCCGGTCGCATCCATCCAGCGCTTCCTCTCCTTCGACGAGGCGCTGGCCACGGTGAACGACTCGGACTTCGGCCTGCAGGCGGGCATCTTCACCAACGACCTGCGCCACGCGATGCGCGCGTGGGACGAACTCGAGCAAGGCGGCGTCATCGTCAACGACGTGCCCAGTTTCCGCGTGGACAACATGCCGTATGGCGGCGCGAAGTCCTCCGGTATCGGCAGGGAGGGCGTGCGCTACGCCATCGATGACATGAGCGAGACACGACTGATGGTCATCCGCGACGTCTGACGAGGAAACAGGCATGGCTACCCTGGTTTTCGTGCACGGCTGGAGCGTTACCGATACATCCACCTACGGCAGCCTGCCGCGGGCACTGGCCGACCGCGCGGCGCAAGCGGGCGCGCCATTGCGGATCGTGGACATCCGGCTGTCGGAGTACGTCACCTTCGACGACCGCGTCACCATGGAGGATATCGTGCGCGCATTCGATCACGCCCTGCGCGGGTTGCAGCTGGCCGATGGCACGTTCGACTGCATCACCCACTCCACCGGCGGCACGGTGGCCGTCGCCTGGTTGAACGCACAGCGCGATCGCCCCACCCTCTACGCGCCGATCCGGCTGCGCCATCTGGTGATGCTCGCCTCCGCGCACTTCGGTTCCGCCCTGGCTGCCCTGGGCAAGGGCGTGGTCGGTCGATTGAAGGCCTGGTTCAATGGCGTCGAGCCGGGACAGCGTATCCTCGACTGGCTGGAGCACGGCAGCCCCGAGTCGCTGGCGCAGGCGTTGCATGTCATCCATGGTCCGGACTACGCCACGCACGGCACCTATCTCTTCGACCTGATCGGCGATCGCCCGGATCGCAAGCTCTACGATTACGTCAACTCGTACACCGGCGAGGACGGCTCCGACGGCGTGATCCGCCTGGCGGCGGCCAACCTCAACGCACGGCATGTGGTGCTGACGCAGGATCGTGCCAGCGCCACGCTATCGATGACGACCGCGAAAGCGCCGCGTACCGCGTTCAAGCTGCTGGCCGGCCTGTCCCACTCCGGCGGCGACCACGGCATCATGGCCGCCGAACCGCCGTCACTGCTCACCGTCGAGACGATCATGCGCTGCTTCGCCGTGGATTCCCCGGCCGCCTATACGACGCTGTGTGATGCGTTCGCCGCGGAAAACGCGCGGCGCGACCGTGACAAGGTCGAGGTGGAAACCAAGCTGCTTACCACGCGCACGCACATCCACGATCCGCACAGCCTGCTGATCTTCCGGCTGCTGGACGATCGCGGCGAGCCGCTGCCGCAGGCGCACTTCCTGCTGACAGCGGGACCCACCGCGTCGCCCAACGACCTGCCACCGGGCTTCTCCACCGACCGGCAGGCCAACGCGCGCAGCCCGGCCACGGTCACCCTGTTCCTGAACCACGCGCTCCTGGCCGGCGATGGGCCCGTCGTGGATCCGCGCGATGCAGGCAAGGTTCTGCGTGAGGCGCAGCCCTCGCATGCGCCTTACGGCGTACGGATCGACCCGGTGGACCCCACGGGGCTGATCGGCCATGTGGTCGCCTCCACCCTGCCGCGTGACGACCTGCTCGCGGTGCTGGGCGCGCATGAGACCACGATTCTCGACGTGGTGTTGTCCCGCCGCGTGGCCGAGGGTGTGTTTCGTTTCACCACCGACCTGACACCGGCAAATTTCCGCACGCCGGTCGCGGGCGCGGATCTTCCCTGAGAGACGCGAACGAGCGAAGGGGCGCCCTGTGGCGAAGACGCTGCTCCTACGACTTCCGGCCTACTGGACGTGAGATGAGCTTCGTACTATCACGGAACGGAGAGCAACGCAGGCCATGGCGGCCAAGGAAGCACGCCATGACATGGAAAGTCAGCTGATCGCCGACAAGCGCGGCGCAGTCGCACTACGCATGGACAGCACAAGGAATCTCACCCGTGACGGACCAACCCCAGCGTGACTCCGCGCTCCTCGCGAAGGACGATTTTTACTCCAACGCGTTCGGCTTCTACAGTCACATCAGCGGCGCCGTCGATCCGCGCACAGGTATGTATTCGGCGACGATCGACCTGCCCACCGGTAAAGGCAACCGGCTGCGCGGCCCTCACCTTGAATTCCGCCTGAGCTACAGCGCGTTGAACCCCAACGACGACGGTTTCGGCGTGGGCTGGCGCCTCGGCCTGACCGAGCTGAATCGCATTAACAACATGCTCACCCTGGGCGACGGCGACAGCCACCGCATCGAGTGGTCTTTCACCGACACCCCCGCAACCTTCCCCGATCGGAAGCTGGAGAGCTTCCGGCTCGTCCCGGGCGCCGGCAACCTCACCGCGGTGCTCACCCACGCGACCGGCGTGATCGAGTACCTGGAACCGACGCCAGCGAACCCTTATGTCATGCGCCCCGTGCGCATCGTCATCCCGAGCGGCGACGCCATCCACCTTACCTGGGAACTTGGGCCCCACGGTGGGGCGGTGCTGACCCGCGTCACCGACGATGAGGGCGTCGAGATTTTGCGCCTGGCCTATCCCAAACTTGACGAGATACAGCTGCGCATTTCAACAGGATTCACCGGTCCCGTGGACATGAACTTCGAGCGCCTCGGCGATGATCTCGTGCGCATACGCATCCCGGCGATCATGGAGCTCAACGCCGGGACCACGGCAGAGGAAGACGAACCCGTCTGGGTGTTCGGCTACCGCAATACCCTGGACGCACCGTACCTGCGGATGCTCACCTCGATCGTGTCGCCGGATGGCATCCAGGAGCAGGTCGACTACGCCGAGCTTGCCCTCGAGTTGCCGCGAGGCGCGCCGCGGCGCTACATGCCAGCCGTTGCGGAGCGCCGCCGCACGCTCGTCGCAGCACCGGTGCGGCCACGCCAGCACGGTCCGCGCGCCGTGCGCTCGCGCTTCGTCCAGACCAGCAGCTACACCTATGGCAACCACGGCTACAACAATTTCTATGGCTTCCCGCTCGTGCCCGACTGGCAAAGCCGCGACGACCAGCTCATGCAGCACGGCAACGCCGACGGCTTCCTCTACGGCTCGACCGAAACCCAGCGCGATGAGGACGATAGCGTGCTATGCACCATCCATCGCGACTACAACCATTTCCATCTGCTGACCGCCGAAACCACCCGGCGCGGGCACGTGGTCCAGACGATCGCCACCACCTATGGCGAAGTGAGGGGCAGACCGTTTCGCGATCAGCCGACCAGCTTCCAGCTGCCGCACACGATCGACACGACCCTCTACGACGACCGCAATGACACCATCCGACAGGTCATCGTCGCCCAGACTACCTACGACGACTACGGCAATGTTCTGAGCCGATGCGACGGCGCCTCCGGCGTCACCGAGCGCTCGGCGTACTACCCGCTCGACGGTGAGCCAGGGGCGTGTCCGCCCGATCCATTCCAACTCACGCGCCGGCTCAAGCAACAGACCGTCGAAGCGGGTCCGGGCGGCGGCCCCACGCTCAGCACCTATTACCGTTACTGCGACGTACCACTGCGCCAACGCGCCGGAGAAGCGGACGGCGTCTACGTTCAGGCCTGCGGCGAATGGACCACGCTCGACGATACCGGGGAAATACTGACCGAAAGCCAGCAGGGCTTCATCCTCGACCAGGGCGACCAGCATGGCGCCATTGCCTGGGAGACCCGCACTCAGGACGGCCTGACCGAGCGCCGGGATTTTTCCTATCGCGCCGAGGCTCCCGATACGCTGACTACCCGCACCGTGAACACTACGCACGACGGCCTGATCACCGCCGAGGAGGAAACGCTGACGCTGGTGGGTGGCCTGACCAGGCAGACCCAGGACGCCTTAGGCAACAATGTCCGGTTTACCTACGACTCGCTCACTCGTCCTGAAAAACAAACACGTTTTCGTAGTCGCGACGAAGAAATCGTCGTCGGCCGCTCCAAATATTTCGTGACCAATAAAGAGCGGTGGATAGGTCGTTCCGGCATTACCGGCTTGCTGCACCGCGCATGGCTGGACGAGCAAGGTCGCTTGATCGAGCAGGAAGAGCCCCTGCCCGATGGCGGTGCGATGACGGTACGGGAGGTGGTCTACAACGCCTTCGGCGAAACGATCGAAGACATCGCTTTCGACCGTCTGGCGCCCGACAGAACGCTCGCCCTGGTCTCCCGCTTCACCTATGACGACTGGGGTCAATGCAACGACATCACCTTGCCCGACGGCAGCCATATCCGCAGCGAAACCGCACTGATCGAACGTTCAGGGGAGGTACTTAGCCGCACCACGACCTGGCGGGAAGCGGACGGTCAGCGTGTGGGCGGCTGGCAGTCCACCGATACCGATGCGGCTGGCAGGCAGCGATGTGCGGAAACTGGCGTATGGGATGCGGAGGGAAACCGCCTTCCTACGGCGACGGCGGCCTGGCGCTACGACGGGCTCGGCCGCTGCGTCGAGACGATCGATGCGATGAACCTCGTCACGCTGCAGACCTGGGATCACTTCGGTCGTCTGATCCGGACCACACTTCCGGACGCAACAGGCATCGTTCGCCGCTATGCACCGGGCGGCGGCGAGTCGGTTGCCAGCATCGAGGTCACGCCGCCGGGCGAGGAAGCGGGCACGGTCATAGGTACCCGGCGGCATGACGGCCTGGGCCGGATGACCGAAGAAGCGGCCGGCAGCCTTGTCACGCAGCTGTTTTACAAGCCGGGGCAGATCCGTGCGACCACCGAGCGGCACCCCGGCGGGGGGATGATCGAGCGAACCTACGATCCATGGCTTGACGAAGCACTTCTCAGCGAGGTGCTGTTGGGAAGCCCGCCGGTCATGCTGAAGCAGGCGACTTACGATCCCAAGCTTGGCACACCGATTTCCTTCAGTTCCGACAGTGCCGCGATGGCCATGCGCACGGACTACCTGGGCCGCATAACGGAGCAGCAGGTGACCGTGGGCGCCGCGCCGTCCCGCTCCACGAAGGCCGAGGTTTCACCGGGCGGTATCGAGCTAAACAAGACCGGTGCAGACGGTATGCGGCAGGTCTTCGATTGCGACGATCAAGGGAGGCTCATCGGCACAAAGCATTGTGCGCCCGACGGCGAGGTCCTGCTGGATATCGCATTCGTTTACGACGCCCTGTCCCGCTCCGTCTCGCGGACGGCACGCGATGTCAGCGGTTCGGTCGCCGAAGCGGTGTCCTACGACGAACTCGGCCGTCTGGCCAGCACCACCTGGACCTACGACGCGGGCGGTACAGCCGGACGACGCAAGCTGGTATTCGCATGGCGCGAAGACAACAAGCTGGTCGGCAAGCGTTGGTATGGCGACGACGATCGATGGCTTCGCGACGAGGCCATGGACTACGACAAGCGTGGTCGGCTCATAGATCACCAGATCCTTGCTCACACGACGGACGAGTTTCCCATCGACGATGCCGGAAAGGCCTACCGCCAGCAGTGCTTCGTCTATGACTGTCTCGACAATCTGCTGAGCGTGACGACGACACTGTGCGATGGGCAGGTCAACGTCACGACCTACGAGTACGACGACATCGACCGCGACCGACTGACCGGCGTGAGCAGCACCTTGCCTGGGTACCCCGGCTACGGGGTCAAACTTGCGCTGCGCTACGACGGAAACGGCAACGTGGTCGATGACGGAGAAGGACGCGCACTTGCCTGGGATGCCGCCGGTCGCCTGACCTCGATGCGCTTGCCGGATGGTAAGGTCATCGAGTATGGCTACGGTCCCGACGGGCGCATCGCGCAGCTGCGTCGGAGCGACCGTACCCACTTCCGTTACTACGACGACGGACAACTGTATGGCGAGTTTTCCGATGACGAGCAGCGACGTTATTTCCGCGCGAGCGGAACCGTTGTCGCCGAGAGCCGCCTCGCCCCGGCCATCCGCGCGATGTGGCTGCTTGGTAGCGACCCGCAGGGCTCGGTGATCGTCGAGGCAGGCGAGCACGTGACCTTTCGCACGTATGGGGCTTACGGAGGTCGGGACACGGCCACTGGCGGCGCACGTACGGGCTTCGCCGGTGAAGTCGGCGAGGAGGACACCGGCTGGTACCTGCTGGGTAGCCGGCTGTACTCACCGACGCTTCGCCGTTTCCTCAGTCCCGACGGCGCCAGTCCATTCGACGCAGGTGGGCTGAACCGCTATGCCTACTGCGCCGGCGACCCGATCAATCGTGTCGATCCCAGCGGCGGCGCCTGGTGGGACTGGATCGGCGTGGCCGTGGGTGTGATCGCCGCCGCCGTCGCCGTCGCCGCGACGGGCGGCACCCTGCTGGGCGTCGTTGCGGCCGCTGCCGCAGGCAGCATCACGGCCGCCGTTTCCACGCCAACCATGGCGGCCATGGCAGCGTCTGTCGTACTCGAAATAACCTCCGTCGCCGTGGAGATCGGTTCGGCAGCGGCCGCGGAAGTCGGCGACGAGGGTACCGCTGGTATCCTCGGCTGGCTGGCGCTGGGAACAGGGTTGGCCGCTGGGGCCCTGTCCGCCGCACCCTCCGCGGCGTCAAGGGCTTCCCGCTTCATCGGAAACGGGCCCGTCGTGGCACAGAAACGAGCGATCGGTTCCCTACCGCCGTTACCCGGCCTGAGCAAGCAAGGGGCGGGCTACAGCAGGCGGACGTATAAGTACGCCGGAGGGAGACAAGTCAAATCCTATACCGTGTCCAGGCGGGCAGCCGGCAACGAGATCAGACTTCACTACGATGATAAAAAGAAACAGTTCATCGACGAGCTCAAGCCAGTTTGGTCGAGGATCCCTAACGGAGCCGGAGGTTATGTGTACGCTCCCCACACCAGCATCCGCGGACCCGATGTCAGCGAACTCTTGAAGGAAATTCCGCGAAATGACGGAAAAAACGTCATTATTCTCACGGGTGTGCACGGGAACGAGGCGGGATTCAACTGGTTTTTTGGCAGAAGAGTTCTCTCCGACAGCGCGTTATACCGTGACGACACGCATAGGCTCACGAACTATTCGCTCAGGTCAGGGAGAAACCAGGCAGATATACAAATCACCGATATCGGATGGAAGAGTAGCCAGGAAATAAGGGATCTGTGGAATACCGATGCCCACGTCGTGTACGCGACATGCTTCGGCGCAGCAGATGCAAAACTCATGAAGGCATTCGGTATCGACCGCGTCAAAGTTTTCGACCTGTGAGTGACGCGCGTTTACCTCTCTTAGATCGTCAGGCGACGGGCTGGAAGTCGCCGACAAGCGTGGGAATAAGCTCCGACACCGTGGGATGGATGGGCACCGCCCATTGCAGCGTGTCGATGTCCGCGCGGGCGTTCATCATGTCGAGTATCCCGTGGATGGCCTCGTCGCCGCCGACACCCAGGATGGCGGCGCCCAGGATCTGCTTCGTTTGCGCATCTGCCACCAGCTTCATGAAACCCAGCGTTTCGCCCTTCTCCACTGCGCGTCCCACGCGACTCATCGGTCGTTTGGATACCAGCAAGGGGCGACCGGACGACCGTGCCTGGGTCTCGGTCATGCCGACGCGACCGAGTGGCGGATCGACGTAGAGCGCGTATCCGAGGATGCGGTCGCTTACCTTGCGCGCGGCGCCATCGAGCAGGTTGGCGGCGACGATCTCGTAGTCGTTCCACGCGGTGTGAGTGAAGGCCCCCTTACCATTGCAGTCGCCCATCGCCCAGACGCCGTCGGCGGTGGTCCGCAGGTGGTCGTCCACGATGATGTATCCCCGCTCGTCCGTGGCGATGCCGGCTGCGGGTAGACCCAGGTCGTCCGTGTTGGGCCGACGCCCGACCGCGAGCAGCACATGGCTGCCCGTGACGTGCGGCGCCCCCTCGCGACAATCCACGCCCACGCGCACCCCGGCGGGATCGGTGTGCACCGTGATGCAACAGGCGTCGGTGCGCACGGCGATGCCTTCCGCTTCGAGGAACGCGCGGATCGCCGCGGAGACGTCCTCGTCCTCATGGGCCACCAGGCGCGGTCCTTTCTCGACGACGGTTACCTCACAGCCGAACCGGCGGTACATCTGGGCGAATTCCAGCCCGATGTAGCTGCCGCCGACCACGACCAGATGGGCCGGCAGCGTCTCCAGCGGGATGATCGTGCTGTTGGTGAGGAAGTCGACCCCGTCCAGCCCCGGGAAGTCCGGCACCTGTGCCCGCCCGCCCACATTGAGGAAGACCTGCGCCGCCTCCAGCGCCTCGCCGTCGACCTCGATACGCCGGGGGCCGACGAAGCGCGCGTGACCGCGGATCAGTGACAGGCCCGGCATACCGGCGAGCCAGTCTTCGTTACCCATGCGCGCGTCCAGGATCACCTGCCGCGCGCGGGCCGCGACCGTCGGCATGTCGATGGTAACGGAGCCGACGCCGACGCCGAACTCGGCGCCCCGCCGTGCCAGGTGGGCGGCGTAGGCACTGGCGACCAGCGTCTTGGTCGGTTTGCAGCCGGTGTTGACGCACGTGCCGCCGACCAGGTGCCGCTCGATGATGGCCACATGCTTGCCGGCGGCGGTGAGGCGGCCTGCGAGGGCGGGGCCGGCCTGGCCGGCACCCACGATGATGGCGTCGAAGGTACGCGTCATGGGCTGCTCCGGCGGGGTGCGCCTGCTCAGGATGGTGACCCCGGCCCGATTCGAACGGGCGACCTTCCCCTTAGGAGGGGGACGCTCTATCCAGCTGAGCTACGGGGCCGACATTCCTCAGGATAACCGAGCGGCCCCCCGGAACGAAAGCCGAATCGCCCCTACAACTTCCGGCCGATAGATTCGGGCACGGTCCTGGGATATCACTACAGGCGTCCCACCCACGATGGCCAGGACGGCCAAGGAAACACCCATGACACGGAACGTCGCCCTCCACGCGGGGCTGCTCGCCTTCTGCCTTCTCGCCGGCCCCGGGCGCGTTACGGCGCAGACACAGGCCGCCGTTGCGCAACCACAAAGCGAGCCGCCCCAGGTGCGGTTGTTCGAAGGCAATAACACGTCGCAGAACGTTGTGTGCACCATTGGCCTCGCCGAACCGTTTTCCCAGATGTTCCGCTTCCAAAAAAAAGACGGCAACTGCGCGAACGACGAGGCCAGATCGATCGAGTTCGAAAGGATGCCGCCGGGCACCGTCATCGAACTCTATGACGACCCGGAATGCCTCACGAGCGACGACTGGGTGAAGTTCACCTTCCTCAAGCGAGTCGCGCACACGTTTGCCAGTAGCTTCCAATACGATTTTGATAGCGGGTACGGCAGCGATGGCGATACTGTCTACTCGCAGAGGGCCCACTATAAAAACGGGCTGGACGGCAAGGTATCTTGTATGAAGATCAACGTGCCGGCCCCGCCCGCTCGCGCCGAATGAATCCACCCGAAAACGACAAGGAACGTCGCCATGTCAACAGGCACCTCACATGCACAGGCCCAGTCGTGGGCCCAGCTCGCATTGTTCAGAATCTACAAGAACGTATTCCCGGATAACGAGCCCACGTTGCACGTCTTCAACAACGGACGACAGCAATGCGAGGTTCGGATTGTCCTGTCCGCGCTCGACAACAACGGCAATTCGGTCGACTTGTCGGCGGCGGACATCGCCACGATCGAACTGATCGACTATGTCACCGGTGAGCCCTTGCCGCGCCTGGAAAACCACCCGGCGGACCTGACCTGGGCTTTTTCATCCACCAGCGCGGGCTACGTCTGGGATGAAGCGCTGGTGGCGGTGGCCACCGCACCCGACAGCGCCATCGTCGTCGCAGCCGAGCCGCACCCGCTTCCCGATGCGCAGGGCAAGACCACACTGACGTTCTATGTATCCACGACGTCCACCAAGGATCGCCAGTTGGCGGCGCGCATTCGCCTGCCTTCCGAAGGGGGCTCCCCGCAGTACATCACGACGAACACGGCCAGCGCCCAGGACCCGGTCGGCGAGGGCCAGGGTGGCCGCTTCAATTCCTCCGTCATCGTCCATCCCACCGCGTTTCCTTCGCTTCCCGCCAGCAGCTACGGTGACATAACGAACGAGGGCTACCTCACTCCGGTACGCGTGGGCAGCCAGGACTACTTCTACTGGACACGCGAGCACTACCTGCACGTGAGCTACAAAGGCACCCTGCTGCATCTCAAGTCGGTGAGCGGGGCGCCGGAGCAGCCCCCCGGATTTGCGATCTACGCGTCCGGCGGAGTCGGCGACGCGGTCAAATGGGCCATCAGCTATTACGGCCAACCGGGTGCGGAGAAGCCCGAAAACTTCCCGCTACCTCCCCTGGCCCAACTCGAGGTTGTAAGCCGGGCGACACATCCTGAAAGGAATACGCAGGGCGAGGTGCCGGAGAACCCTGGCGCCGCCCTCCTCTACAAACCGCTCGAGATGTTCGACAAGTGCATCGGCAACCTGGTCGGACGAGCGGTCGATCGCGTGGTGGTGGGCCTGCTCATGGGCAACGTGGCGGCACGCTTTCTGGACAAGGACAAAAAAAGCGTCGCCGCCATCACCCGGATGACTCTCCACATCATGGATGTGCATGGCAACGACCACCAGCTGTCGATCGCATTCGCCGGCAAGGTCAACGAGCTGATCCTCACCAAAACAGGCCGCGCCCCGCGCCATGCCAAGGAAGACAAAACATGAGCCGGAATAAGCCCACAAAACCGATGCTGGGACCAGAATGGATTATCGCCAGGGTAGCGTTCGATATCCAGCATCCGATGCTCTATGCCAACGGCAGGCAGCAGTCCAAGGTGATTGCCTACATCGAAGCCCAGAAGAATGCTCAGCCCGTGAAGCTGACGGCGACCGAGCGAGCCAGCATCCGCCTCATCGATTACATGGCGCCCGACGCGGAGATTCCCTTCGCCAATGACGCCACGGGAGAGTCCTACAAGGGCTGGTCGGCCCAACGCGAGCCGCGTGGTTACCTCTTCCATCCCGCCACGCTTACACAGGACAAGGCGTCGCCAGACGAGACGACGCCGATGGCCGGCGGAGATTACGTGGAGCTTTTCGTTACCGCCGATGCGGGTGCCGTCGGTGGTCCCCTGAGCCTCGCCTTTGTGGTAACGGGAGACAATGGCTGGCGATACCGCACCGATGGCTATGTATTCGCGCCGGATGGGACAACGGCATTTAACACGATTATCGACACGGGAAGGGATAAGAGCGTCCGCCCCGATACACCGTTGGAATACGGGCGCGGGCAGTTTCAGCTGGAACAGCTTCGCCATACCGACAAGGCCGCCATTTTCAACGATACGGTCACGCTGTCGATACAGGACGGCCGCGTGATCGCCCTGAAACACATGCAGTGCACACCGGCGGGCATGATCCACTGGATCGACAACCTGCCATCGACGCAGAACCCGTGTTACACGGGCTATGCCGAGCCCGGTGACACGCACATCCATTGGAACGAGGCTGTACCGACCGGAGGTCAACCCAGGCCGACGCTCGCAGCGGCCGAGCCGGGCAAGGGCGTCATCATGCTGTGTGGCCGGATCGACATACCGCGCCGCGACCATGTCGATCCACCCCTTGGCCCGATGATCGTGACCATGATCGACGCCTATGGCTCGGACCAGACGTGCTCGATCGAATTCGTCCCCGGCACACGCGACGAGCTACAAGTCACCTGAAGGGGTCCATCGCATGGACGATAAAAGCAAGGGCGCCGGTACCGCACTAGTCAAGGACGACTTCTACTCCAGTGCATTCGGCTTCTACAGCAACATCAGCGGGGCGGTCGATCCGCGCACCGGCATGTATTCGGCAAGCATCGACTTACCGGTCGGCAAGGGAAACCGCCTGCGCGGCCCAGGGCTCGGTTTTCGGCTGCGCTACAGCCCCCTAAGCACCGTCGACCACGGCTTCGGCGAGGGCTGGCTGCTCGGCATGACCGAGCTGGACCTCAACTCCAACATGCTCACCCTCGACAGTGGCGACACCCATCGCATCGATTGGATCTTTCCTGGATACGCCGCGCGGTTTCCCGATCGCAAGCTGGAAAGCTTTCGCCTCACACGGGGGGCCGGCATGGCGAACGCCACGCTCGAGCACGCGACAGGGGTGGTCGAGTACCTCGAAAAGATGCAGCACGATCCGTCGATCATGCGGACGGTCAGGATCGCCAGCCCCAGTGGTGACGCGCTGCATCTGGCCTGGACGCTCGGGCCCCACGGCACCGTCGTGCTGGCAGGCATCACCGATGACGAGGGTACCGTGCTGCTCGGCATCGACTATCCGGACCTGAGGCAGATAACGCTGCACTTGGCCACTGGCCTGACGGAGCCGCTCGAAGTGGTCTTCGAACGACAAGGCGCCCAATTGCAACGGGTGCGCATACCTGCGATCGCCCGACTCAACGAGGGCCCCAAGTTGACGGACGAAGAACCCCTGTGGGCCTTCGGATACATCAACACGCTCGAGTTGCCGCCCCTCTGCCTGCTAGCCTCGATCGACTCGCCGGACGGTATCCAAGAGAAAGTGAAATACGACGAGCATGCGTTTATCCTGCCCCGAGGCGCGCCGCGGGCCTATATGCCGGCGGTAGTGGTGCGAACGCGCATGCTCGCCGCGTCACCGATCGCCCGCACAGATACCCGTCGGGCCCCACGAACGAGCTTCGTGCAGGCATCGTCCTATACGTACGACAACCACGGTTATGCCAACTTCTACGGCTATCCCATCGTACCCGACTGGCAAAGCAGGGTGGACCAGCTGCTGCGTCATGTCGGTGGCGACGATTTCCGTTACGGATCGACGGAAACCCAGCGCAACGAGGACGATAAGGCCCTGTGCAGCATCAGCCGTGACTATGATCATTTTCATCTCATGACGGCGGAAACCACGCATCGAGGCACCGTCAAACAGGCGGTGACGATCACGTACGGCAACGTCCGGGGTCGGCCCTTCGACGACCAGCCGGCGGACTTCCAGCTTCCCCATGCAGTCACCACCGCTGTTTACGACACCCGCGACGACGCCGTGAAGCAGGTCACCGTGGTTCTCAGCGACTATGACGCCGATGGCAACCTGACTGGCCGACTGGATACGGCGTCGGGCATAGAAGAGCGGTTCAGGTACTTTCCGCTCGAAGGTGAGGCCGGTCGATGTCCGGGCGATCCGTTCAAACTGGTCCGTCGACTCAAAAGCGCCACGGTGATACCCGGACCGGGGGGCGGCCCGACCGTCACCACGCACTACACCTATGCCGCCCTGCCCAAACGTGCCGCCCTGCCCAAACGTGCCGCCCTGCCCAAACGCAAGCGCAAGCGCAAGCGCAAGCACTCCAAGGCCGACGCGGATGCTGTCTACGTGCAGGCGATCGCCGAATGGACCACGCTGGGCGACAGCGGGCAGCCACTGACGCAAAGCCAGCAGGCCTTCATCGTCGACCAGGGCGCGCATCACGGCGCGCTGACGCGGGAAACGCATACCGTGGACGACAAGAAGCACACGCGTGAGCTGTCCTATCGCACCGACGCCCTGGGTACGGTGACACTGCAAACCACCGACACCACACCCGACGGCATCGTGTGCGTCACCGAGGACGTGCTCGCGCTGGTAGGCGGCTTCGCTCTCGAAACGACTGACATGGCCCGCAACAAGATACGTCGCGCCTACGACAACCTGGGCCGCCTCACGGAGGAAGTCGATTTCCGCGACGGTGTCGGCCAGCGTTCCACCAACCGTTGGACATACCGGCTCACCCGCGCGTCGCGGTCGGTCACCCGCATCGGTAGCACGGGGCTGGCGCACCGGCAATGGCTGGACGAACAGGGGCGACTGATCGCACAGGAAGAGCCGCTCCCCGACGGTGGAATGCAGATCGTCGGCGAGACGGTGTACGACGCCTTCGGCGACGTGGTCGAAGACATCGCTTTCGACCGACTGGCCGATGGCCGACGGCTCGCGCTGACGACGCGCTACACTTACGACGATTGGGGTCAGTGCACCGATACGGTGGCCCCCGATGGCAGCCACACGCGCGCCCTGACTTCGCTGAACGATGAGGCGGGCGAGGTCATGACCCACCGCATCACCTGGCAGGAAGCCGGCGGCGTGCGTACCGGCGGTTGGCAGTCGGTTGATGAGGACGCCGCCGGTCGCCAACGGCGCGTGCAGACCGGTTGCTGGGATACCGACAGCAACCCGGTAGCGTGCACTACCGAAACCTGGCTCTACGACGGGCTGGGTCGCTGCATCGAAGCCTGCGACACCATGGGCCGTGTGACGCGTCAGCGGTGGGATCATTTCGGCCGCCTGACGGAGACGCTGCTTCCCGATGGCAGCGTGGTCACGAGGACCTATGCCACCGGCCAGACCGACGAACTGATCGCCTGCCTCGCCGTCACCGCGCCTGGCGAAACCGCCCCGATCGTTCTGGGCACGCGTCGCTACGACGGCCTGACCCGTTTGACCCAGGAAACGGCGGGAAGCCTGAACTGGAAACTCGGCTATGTCGCAAGGCAGATCAGCCCGGCCAGCGAGGAACGGCCGGACGGCGCCGTCATCGATCGCACCTACGACGCGTGGCTGGGCGAAGCGTTGCTGACCGAAACCCTGCGCGGCGCACGTCCGCAGGTGCTCATGCAGGCCACCTACGCGCCCGTCACGGGCATGCCCGCCAGCCTTAGTTCCGACGCGGGCGCCATGCTTTTCCGTACCGATTATCTGGGCCGCATGACCGAGCAGGACATCGTCACGAGCGGCACCCTCAGCCGCAGTACATGCGTGGAAATTTCACCCGGCGGCCTGGAACAGGCCAAAACCGGTGTCGACGGCATGCGTCGCGTGTTCGTTTACGATGATGTCGGCCGTGTCACCCGCACCACCGATTACGACGCCGCGGATGCGCTCGTTGTCGAAGTGAGTTTTGCGTATGACGCGATATCCCGCCCTCACAGCCGCACCAGCCGTGACGCCGACGGTGCATTGACCGAGACCGTAACCTATGACGATCGCGACCGAATCGCGCGCACGACATGGACCCACGAACGGCAAGGCACGACAACCCGGCGTTCGCTTGCGCTCGCCTGGCGCGACGACGGCAAGCTGATCGGCAAGCAGTGGCACGACGGGACAGGCGATATCTATCGGAGCGAATCGATGGATTACGACGTGCGCGGACGTCTGTCCTGCCACGCGATCTCGTCGGCCACCGGCGATCTCCCCGTCGACGACATGGGGCGACCCTTCACACGCCAGAGCTTCACCTACGACTGCCTGGACAACCTGCTGGCGGTCGACACCACGTTCGTCGACGGAAGCGGAGAAGCGACCCGCTACGAGCACGACCCCGTCGATCGCGACCGCGTCACCGCCGTCGCCACGACGCTTACTGATAACGGCGTCAGTCGGCAGCGCCGCGCGGTGATGCGCTACGACGAGGCCGGTCGTCTCGTGAATGACGGGGTCGGCGGCAGCTTCGAATGGAACGGGGCGGGACGCCTCGCGTTCGCCTCACCGAAGGACGGCGAACGCCGCGGCTACCGTTATGGCCCCGATGGCCGTGCGACGTCTGTGGATAGCGCCCGAGGTACAGCGTACCGATATTACGACGATGGTCGTCTCTACGGCGAGTTCAGCGACGACGACGAGCGACGTTTCATACGCGCTGGCGATGTGGCGATCGCGGAAACCGTCCTCAGCCACGCCGTGCGCTCCACCTGGCTGCTGGGCACCGATCCGCAGGGCTCCGTCGTGATGGAGGCCGGAGATAGGCTCCACTGGCGCACGTACGGCGCCTACGGTGAACGCAACACGTCCGGGGACGGTGCTCGCGGCGGCTTTGCTGGTGAGAACCATGAAGACGGCACCGGCTGCTATCTGCTGGGCGATCGTCTGTACTCGCCTCGTTTGCGGCGGTTTCTCAGCCCGGACCACGCCAGCCCTTTCGAGGCGGGCGGGCTGAACCGCTATGCCTACTGTGGTGGCGACCCGATCAACCGCGTCGATCCGACCGGCGAATCCTGGCTGGACTGGCTCGGCGTGGCGGTCGGTATCGTGGGCGCCGTGATCGCCACCGTGGCCACCGGAGGGATGATGGCGGGACTCGTGGGCGCCGCAGCAGCCGGCAGCCTCGCCGGCGCGGTAGCCACGCCGGGCATGATGGCCATGGCTACCGCCACGGTGCTGGACGTGACAGCCACCGCCGTCGACCTGGCCTCAAACGTTGCCGCGGAAGCAGGTGAGGATGGCGCAGCGGGCATCCTGGGCTGGGTGGCCCTGGCTACGGGGCTGGGGTCCGCCGCCATGGGCGGGGTGTCGGCGCTACCTGGCGCGGGTCGAGCAGGGGGCGGAGCATCGCGCCGTTTCGTCGGACGCACGCTCGACAGCGGTGCGATGCGAGCGCCACCGAACCTTATTGCGAGAAAGCCCTACCCAGGCACGCTCAATCCTAAAAGCGTGAAACAAAAATGGGAGCATGCGTCAGGCAGGATAGTCAAACTCTACCGGAAGGAAGCGGTAACAAAAAAGATTCCCGGGCGTGTCCAAGGAAGCTGGGTCAGGCCTAAATGGCATGAACGTCCGAACCGCGCAGGAGGGACCATTTATGCGGCCGACACATTCGTATCCGGCAACGACATAGAGAGCAAAGTCACTAGTCTGGCTTACAGCACGATGGACAATAAGGACATCCACATCCTGAGCGGGGTTCACGGATATCCGAGGGGCGACAATTACACGCGCAACGGGCGGCGAACACTCGGAGAGCCTGGGTTTTTCCAGATGGACAAGCAGTTGGCTTCCCATCTACAGGCGCAGACCGGTCGCCGTATTACGGTGACAAATATCTACCGCAAGTCGGATCGAACGATCGGCAGCCTTGCACAGAAGAACGCCCATATCGTCCAGGCGTACTGTTTCGGAGCTGCCGATCCGGTGGTCATGGAGGCTATGAACCTGGACAAGGTAAAGGCATTTCGCCTGTAATCGAGCGAGGTACACACTGGCGATGGGATGTTTCCGAACGTCCGCTAATGCGTGATGGGCGCGGAAGCACGCAGGGCGGCCATGGGGAGAGCCACCGGCCGTTTTATATCCGTACCGAAGGGGCGCCATACGCCATCGGCGCCTTCGACATCGATGCGCGCATCGCCGCCGTCGCTGGAGGCCCTGCTTACCGCGCACCGCAGTGCGTCGTATCGCGAATCGCAACGCTCGATCACCTTGCCCGACACGCGCACCTCCCACGCCCGGCCGGCATGGGGGTGGAATGGAACCTCGTAGATACGCACCATGGTGCCCTCCGTCCGGATGAGGTGTGGGGTTCAGCGTGCTCGTCGGCGCGTCTTCGCCAGGTGCTTTCTGTCCGTGTCCATCGTGACAAGACGACTACGTGCGTTCCGCGCCGCACAACGGAGTGTGAAGGGCACGTTTGCTAGAATCGCGGTTTTAGGTCGCGTCGGCATTCCGTTGACGCGTCGTCCAAGGAGTCGTCATGTCCTCGAAGATCCTCGCCGCGCTCGGTCTCAATGCCACCGAATCGGGCACCTACCTCGGCCGCGGGGAGTGGGCGTCCGCTACCGACGCCGGCACCCTGACGCCGGTCAACCCTGCCACGGGCGAGGCGATCGCCACGGTGCACGCCACCGGCGCGGCCGACTACGAGACCATCGTCCAGCGGGCCCAGGAGGCCTTCACGGTGTGGCGCACCACCCCGGCGCCCCGCCGCGGCGAGGCGGTGCGCCTGTGCGGCGAGGCGCTGCGTCGGCACAAGGACGCCCTTGGCTCGCTGGTCGCCCTGGAAATGGGCAAGATCAAGCCCGAGGGCGATGGCGAAGTGCAGGAGATGATCGACATCGCCGATTTCGCGGTCGGCCAGAGCCGCATGCTGTACGGCTACACCATGCACTCGGAGCGCCCCGGGCACCGCATGTATGAACAGTGGCACCCGGTGGGCCTGGTCGGCATCGTCAGCGCCTTCAACTTCCCGGTGGCCGTGTGGGCGTGGAACGCCTTCCTTGCCGCCATCTGCGGCGACATCTGCATCTGGAAGCCCTCGCCCAAGACCCCGCTCTCGGCCATCGCCACGATGAAGATCTGCAACGAGGCGCTGCGCGAAGCGGGCTTCCCGGATATCTTCTTCCTGTTCAACGATGCCGGTACCGACCTCGCCCAGGCCTTCGTCGACGACAAGCGCATCCCGCTGATCAGCTTCACCGGCTCGACCAAGGTGGGTCGCTCCGTCGGCGAGCGCGTCGCGAAGCGCATGGGCCGCAGCCTGCTGGAGCTGGGCGGCAACAATGCCATCATCCTGGACAAGACCGCCGACCTGAAGCTGGCCATCCCGGCGATCGTGTTCGGTGCCGTGGGCACGGCGGGCCAGCGCTGCACCAGTACGCGCCGCGTCCTCGTGCACCGTTCCATCCACGACCAGGTGGTGGACACGCTGGTCAAGGCCTACGGCCAGGTGGAGCAGAAGATCGGCGACCCCACGCTGGCCACCACGCTGATGGGCCCGCTGAACAGCCCGGAAGCCGTGCAGGCCTTCGTCGACGCCGTGGCCCGCGCCCAGGCGGCCGGTGGCACCGTGCGCACGGGCGGCAAGGCCCTGACCGACCGCAAGGGCAACTTCGTCCTGCCGACCATCGTCACCGGCCTGAGCAACACCGATGAAGTGGTCCAGACCGAGACCTTCGCACCGATCCTCTACGTGATGCCGTTCGACACCCTGGACGATGCCATCGTGCAGCAGAACGCCGTACCGCAAGGCCTGTCGTCGGCCATCTTCACGCAGGACCTGAAGGCCGCCGAGCATTATCTGTCGGCCGCCGGCTCGGACTGCGGCATCGCCAACGTGAATATCGGCACCTCGGGCGCGGAAATCGGCGGCGCCTTCGGCGGCGAGAAGGAAACCGGCGGTGGCCGCGAGTCCGGTTCGGATGCCTGGAAGGTGTACATGCGCCGCCAGACCAACACCATCAACTACTCCGACTCGCTGCCGCTGGCGCAGGGCATCAAGTTCGAGTTCTGACGCGCGGATGACGCCATGACCGACCTTCGCTCCACGGAACGTTTTTCCGATCGCGTGGCGGACTATGTCCGCTACCGGCCGGATTACCCGCAAGCCCTGGTCGGCTGGCTCCATGGGCTGGGCGTGGATGCCGACTGGACGGTGGCCGATATCGGCGCCGGCACCGGTATCTCGTCAAGGCTGTTCCTCGATGCCGGCCACCGCGTGACCGGCGTCGAGCCGAACGCACCGATGCGCGACGCGGCACGGCAGTGGCTGGCGGGCGCGGAAGGCTTCCGGGCCCATGACGGCACCGCGGAGGCCACCGGCTTGCCGGACGCCTCGGTGGACCTAGTGATTGCCGGCCAGGCGTTCCACTGGTTCGATCCCGTGGCGGTGCGCCGCGAGTTCGCGCGACTGCTCACGCCGCGTGGCCTCGTCGCCATCTTCTGGAACACGCGCCGGCTGGTCGGCACGCCCTTCCTCGAAGGCTACGAGCGCCTGTTGCACCAGTACGGCATCGACTATGTCAGCGTGGCCGAGCGTTACGCCGACGACGACACCATGGCCCGCTGGTTCGGGCACGGTTACCGCGGCATGGCATCGTTCCCGCATACGCAGCGACTCGACTACGCGCAACTGCTGGGCCGTACGCTGTCATCCTCCTACATGCCGATGGCCGGCCACCCGAACCACGAACCGCTGCTGGTCGCGCTACGCGCACTGTTCGACGCCACGCAGTCGGGCGGTACCATCGCCTTCGATTACGACACCCGCATCTTCGCGGGTCATCCGGACACCTGATGTACGACCTGATTCGCCCCTTGCTGTTCGCCCTGGATGCGGAAACCGCGCACGACCTTACCCTTTACGCCTGCGATGTGGCGCAACGCAGCGGCCTGTCCCGGTGGATCGCCACGCCGCCGGCCGATCTGCCGGTAAGGGCGTTTGGTATCGACTTCCCCAATCCCGTGGGCCTGGCCGCCGGACTGGACAAGAACGGTGCCCACCTCGACGGGCTGGCCGCGCTGGGCTTCGGTTTCCTCGAGATCGGCACGGTCACGCCTCGTCCGCAACCCGGCAACGACACCCCGCGCATGTTCCGCCTGCCGGGCCACGAGGCCGTGATCAACCGGCTGGGCTTCAACAACGGCGGCATCGACGCCCTGGTGCGGAACGTGGAGAAAGCCACGTTCCGTGGGGTACTCGGCATCAACATCGGCAAGAACAAGGACACCCCCAACGAGCGCGCCGTCGACGATTACCTGCTCTGCCTGGAGCTGGCCTATCCCCTGGCCAGCTACGTCACGGTGAACATCTCCTCGCCGAACACCCAGGGCCTGCGCGACCTGCAGGAAGAGGACACGCTGCGCCGCTTCATCGGCACGCTGCGCGAGGCGCAGGAACGCCTGGCGTCCCGGCACGGTGCACGTAAGCCGATGCTGCTGAAGATCGCGCCGGACCTGTCGGACGTCGAACTGGACGCCATCGCCGACGTGCTGCTGGCCTCGGGTATCGACGGCGTGATCTGCACCAATACCACCGTGGATCGCGACACCGTGGCGGGTGCGCCGCATGCGCAGGAAGCGGGTGGCCTTTCCGGCCGCCCCTTGTTCGACAAAGCCACCGGGGTATTGCGCGCCATGAAGGCACGGGTGGGCGATCGCCTGCCGATCATCGGCGTCGGCGGCATCGTCGACGGTGACACGGCGGCGGAAAAACTTGCCGCGGGCGCCGCGCTGGTCCAGGTGTATTCCGGGCTGGTGTTCCGCGGACCGAAGCTGGTGGCCGAGGCCGTGACCGAAATCCGTCGCCGGGGCCTGCCTGCATGAACAACGAACCGGTCGACATGGGCGGATTCCAGCTCACCAGCGATGCCGCCATGGGCCGCCGCAACACGCTGCGCGTGGATGCGCGCGCGCGGTTGCTGGCCGAGGTGCACGACGTGACACGGCTGCCCGAGGTACTGGCCTACCCCGCCATCGCGGGCGGCAAGGTGCTGGTGCTCGGCGAAGGCAGCAACCTGCTGATCCGCGGCGACATCGACGCCACGGTACTGGCGATTGCCAACCGCGGTGTCGAGACCTTCCAGCGCGACGACCACGTGCTGGTCCGCGTGGCCGCCGGGGAGCGCTGGGACGACTTCGTCCGCTGGTCGCTGGGCCAGGGCCTGGCCGGTCTGGAAAACCTGATCCTCATTCCCGGCACCGTGGGCGCCTCCCCTATCCAGAACATCGGCGCGTATGGCGTGGAAGTGGCGGAATTCATCGATACGGTGGAAGCCTGGGACACGCAGCAGGCCGAGTTCGTGATCCTGGACAAGGCCGCCTGCGCGTTCTCCTATCGCCACTCGACCTTCAAGCAGCAGGCCGGTCGCTGGATCGTCGTGGCGGTGACCTTCCGCCTGCCGCGCGAGCGGCCGTTGTCGCTGGACTACGCCGGCATCGCCGAGGAAATGGAAGCAATGGGCGTGCAGCGCCCGACGCCCTATCACGTGGCCGAGGCCGTGATCCGCCTACGCTCGCGCAAGCTGCCGGACCCCGCGGTGATCGGCAACGCCGGCAGTTTCTTCAAGAACCCCATCGTCGGCGCCGTGCAGGCCGATGCCATGGCGCTAGCGCATCCTGGCCTGCCCGCCTGGCCGCATGCCGGCGGCACGGCCAAGCTGTCCGCCGGATGGCTGATCGAAGCCGCGGGATTCAAGGGCGCGCGCGACGGCGATGCCGGCATGTCGAACCGGCATGCCCTGGTGCTGGTCAACCACGGCAAAGCCACCGGTCCGCAGCTGTGGGCATTCGCGCAGAAAGTGATCGCCGGCGTGGAAGCCATGTTCGGCATCACCCTTGAACCCGAGCCGCAGGTGGTCTGATATCGCTGCCAGCCTGTACGAAGGCCCGATGGCTGTGTCACCGGGATGTAAGGGCGCGGTCATAAGCTTCACCGGGCGGCGTACCATGGGGTCGTCGTAATTCGCGACGAGGACGACGCCCTGGACACGATGACGCCACCCACCGAGACGCCGGCCGCGCCGAAGCCTACCGCTGCCAGGCTCACGCCCGTTCCCGAGATGCCGGAGATCGACCTCGGCGACAGTAGTCTCTACATCCATCGTGAGCTGTCCCAGCTGCAGTTCAACATCCGGGTGCTCGATCAGGCATTGGACGAATCCAAGCCGCTCATCGAGCGGCTCAAGTTCCTGCTGATTTTCTCGTCCAACATGGACGAGTTCTTCGAGATCCGCGTGGCCGGACTCAAGCAACAGATCGCCTTCGACCACGAAGTGATCGGGGCCGACGGTATTCCGCCGCGGCGCGTGCTGGCCGAGATCGCCGAGGTGGCGCACCGGCAGATCGACCGCCAGTACCGGATACTCAACGACCACATCCTCCCGGCGCTGGCGCTGGAGGGCATCCGCATCGTCCGGCGCAACCAGTGGTCTCACAAGCAGAAACTGTGGATACGCCGGTATTTCCGCCACGAGGTGGCGCCGCTGGTCACGCCCATCGGACTCGACCCCACGCATCCGTTCCCGCGGCTGGTCAACAAGAGCCTCAACTTCATCGTCCAACTGGAGGGCACCGACGCCTTCGGCCGCGACTCGGGCCTGGCTATCGTCCCGGCACCGCGCATCCTGCCACGGCTCATCCGCATGCCGGCCGACATCTGCGAGGACGGCGACAACTACGTGCTGCTGTCGTCGATCATCCACGCGCATGCGGACGACCTGTTCCCGGGCATGCGCGTGCTGGGCTCCTATCAGTTCCGGCTTACCCGCAACGCCGACCTGACCATCGACCCCGAAGACGTCGAAGACCTTGCGCGCACCCTGCGCGGCGAACTCTTCTCGCGCCGTTACGGCGACGCGGTTCGCCTGGAAGTGGCGGACAACTGCCCCAAGCCACTGGTGGATTACCTGCTGAAGCAGTTCGCGCTGGAAGCCGACTCGCTCTACGAGGTAAACGGCCCGGTCAACCTGGCCCGCCTGTTCGAGATGACCCTGCAACCGCAGTACGCGCCGCTGCAATTTCCCACCTTCGTGCCCGCCCTGCCCAAGG
The DNA here is from genome assembly GCF_000745005.1 of Luteibacter sp. 9135. Lineage (NCBI taxonomy): Bacteria > Pseudomonadati > Pseudomonadota > Gammaproteobacteria > Lysobacterales > Rhodanobacteraceae > Luteibacter > Luteibacter sp. 9135. The sequence continues at coordinate 4,367,731 of NZ_JQNB01000001.1, forward strand.
TGCTGGCCGATGCCGAAGACATGTTCTCCGTGATCGGCAAGCAGGACGTGCTGCTCTACCACCCGTTCGAGTCCTTCTCCCCCGTGGTGGACTTCCTGCGCCAGGCCGCCAAGGATCCGCAGGTCCTCACCATCAAGCAGACGCTGTACCGCAGCGGCGCCAATTCCGAGATCGTCGATGCGCTGGTGGAAGCCGCGCGCTCGGGCAAGGAAGTCACCGCCGTGGTCGAGCTGCGCGCGCGCTTCGACGAGGAATCCAACCTCAGCCTGGCCTCGCGCCTGCAGCAGGCCGGCGCCGTGGTCACCTATGGCGTGGTCGGCGTGAAAACCCACGCCAAGCTGATGCTGGTGCAACGTCGCGAGAACGGCAAGCTGGTCAGCTATGCCCATCTGGGCACCGGCAACTACCACTCCGGCAACGCGCGCCTGTATACCGACTACAGCCTGCTCACCTCGGACGTGGCGCTGTGCGACGACGTCCACCGCCTGTTCCGCCTGCTCACCGGCATGGGCAAGGCGCTGAAGATGAAGCGCATGCTCTACGCACCATTCACGCTGAAGAAGGGCCTGCTCGACCTCATCGCGCGCGAAGCCCTGCACGCCGCCACGGGCAAGAAGGCGGAACTGGTCTTCAAGCTCAATGCCGTCACCGACCCGAAACTGATCCGCGCCCTGTACCGGGCCAGCCAGGCGGGAGTGAAGGTGGAACTGATCGTGCGCGGCATGTGCTGCCTGCGGCCAGGCATCCCGGGGGTCTCGCAGAACATCCGCGTGCGCTCGGTGGTGGGCAGGTTCCTCGAGCACAGCCGGGTCTACTGGTTCCACAACGACGGCGAGCCCGACCTGTTCCTTGCCAGCGCCGACCTGATGGAGCGCAACCTCGACCGCCGCGTGGAAACCTGCTTCCCCATCGAGGGCAAGAAACTGCGCCAGCGCGTTCGCCGGGAACTCGAGCTCTACCTGACCGACAACCACTCCGCCTGGATACAGCAGGCCGACGGCGGCTATTCCCTGCTGCAGCCCGCCACCGGCCAGCCGGTACGGGACGCGCAGACGCAGTTGCTGGAGCGCTTCGGTGGCCTGGCCGCACCGGCCACGAAGCAGACATTCACCTGACCGGAACGGCACTCAGGACAAGCTCCCCGGATTGACGGCACAATACGGTCGCCGGTGGCAATCGCTGGACGCAGGACGGGCATGGGTTCGAGGGACGCACAGCAACGTTGGCTCCATCGCCTGCTCCAGGCGGCCAGCACCTGCCTGCTGTTCCTCACCATGGCCGCGCCGGCCGCCACGCTCACCGGCAACTGGCGCGACGCCCACCCCGGTGACGTGCCCGCCAACGTGCTCGAAGAAGCGTACACCCGCCCCCTGACGTCGTTCGATCCGGCGCGCATGCAGGTCTTTCCCAGTGCAGCCGACGGAACCTGGGTGATCCTGCGGCAGCTGCCGCCATGGACCCCCGGCGATCGGGTGGTCAGCATCAACACGCCGGGCCTGGGCGCCGTCTCGCTGTACGACGAGCACGGCCGGGTGGCCACCACCTCGCTGGAGGATTTCAGTCCCGTGGTGCACGGTCACGGGCGCCTGATGTTCAACCTGCCGGCTTCGATACCGGCCTCCCGGCCCATCCTGCTCAAGTTCGAACCGACCGGCATGCCGCCCGGCGCGATCACCGTGTCGACCCGTTCGTGGCCCGACTACCTGCGTGAGGACAGCGGCTGGGTGGCCTTCGCCACGGCATGCTTCGCCGTCATCCTGACCATGGCACTGATGGCCACGTGTTTCGCGGTCATCCTGCGCGACATGACGTTCGGCTGGTACGCCGCCTACCTGGTCTGCTACGTGCTGATCCAGAGCGTGAAGACGGGCTACATCTTCCACCCGCTGGAGTTCGAGTCGCTGGCGGGCATGGGTGACACCCTGGCCGCCGCGGCCACGGCGTTGTCGGTGTCGTTCTCGGCCCTGTTCCTGCTGCGCTTCGCGAAGATCGACGACTACGCCCCGCTGCTGAAGATGCCGGTGCTGGCACTGTCCGTGGGCATGCCGCTGCTGGTAGTACTGCGGGCCACCGGCGTCGGCGTCCTGGTGCAGACAGCGGCGCTGCTGCTGCAGCCGCTGCTGCTGATCGGCGCGTCGCTGTTGCTGGTCGCCGGCGCGATGGCCGCCGCCCGCGGCTCGCGGCATGCGTGGTTCTTCCTCGTCGGCTGGACACCGTTGCTCGTGCTGACCGCCCTGTGCGGCGCGCAGGAGCAAGGCATGCTGGCGGGTGCGCCCTGGCTGCCGGACGCGGCGATCGCTTTCGGTGCGTTCGAGGCCATCGTCCTGTCGATCGGCCTGTCCGATCGTGCCCTGACCATCCGGCACGACCGCGACCGCGCGCGCCAGCTGGCAGACAGCGACCCGCTGACTGGCGTGCACAATCGTCGCGCATGGACGGACGCCGCGCTGGAACGGCTCGACCAGGGCATGGCGCGTCCCATCGCCCTGCTCTTCCTCGACCTGGATCACTTCAAGGAACTCAACGATCGCTACGGCCATGCCGCCGGCGATCGCGCGCTGGTGGCCGTGTCGGCCGCACTGCGCGACGAGTTGCGTCCCTCGGACCTGCTGGGGCGTTTCGGCGGGGAAGAGTTCGTCGCCTTGCTGCAGGGCGTGGACCGCGACAACGCCATGCAGGTGTCGACGCGGCTGTGTCGCCGTATCACCCGTCTGGACGTCCACCTGGGTGACGACTGCGAGCCGCTCACCGTGTCCATCGGCGTGGCGCTGCGCACGCCGGCGGATACGTTGCAGTCATTGATCGAGCGTGCGGATGCCGCGATGTACGCGGCAAAGCTGGCGGGCCGCAACCGCGTGGTGTGTTCCGGGCCTGCCGGGCCGACGCTGGTACGGCGAGAGGCCAAGTTGGCGCGGTGAGGGGTGGGTGCCGGTGGTTTAACGGTGGCAGGCTCGCCTTCGGCATCGCGTTGAGCTTTGAAGCCTGGGCGTTGGAGCAAGAGCCGGCGGGTAGCCCCCTCGGTGCCACGCCTACAGCGACCCGCTAAGGAAGGGCCGCTGGCGCGGCCGTTTATCTATTCCCCTTCGGGGCGGGTCGGGCTTCGAACGGGGATTTTTGATTCGCCATCCATGGCTCAGCAAAAATGGCCGACCGTCCTGGCCGGCCCCCTTCGGGCCTTGTCCGTTCGAATCCCTCGCCTGCGGCTACCGGCACCGAGGGGGCTACCCGCCGGCTCTTCCCGAAACTGAGGTGGCGTGTTGGGCGAGCAGCGCACGGGGTGAACGAGCAGGGGTCGGGATACGGCGTCACCGCTTTGTTGGCTGTTCGCGCACATCGTGCGCTCCTACCACGAAGGTAGGGCCGGTCTATTCACGCCTGATCCGCCGGCTGTGTAGGAGCGCACGCTCGTGCGCGAACCCTCAACACACCTAAGGCGACAGATGCCGTGCGCAACAGGCAAGCGAGCGTTCCCAGCAACGAAGCGAACCCCCGCTCTGCACTGCCCACACGCCACCTCAGTTTGAGGAAGAGCCGGCGGGTGCCACCCTCGTGGCCGGTAGCCGCAGGCGAGGGATTCGAACGGACAAGGCCCGAAGGGGGCCGGCCAGGACGGCCGGCCGTTTCCGCTGAGACAGGAAGTCGAATCGGAAACCCCCGTTCGAAGCCCGACCCGCCACGAAGGGGAATAGAGATACGGCCGCGGAGCGGCCTTTCCTTGACGGGTCGCCGCAGGCGTGGCCACGAGGGTGGCACCCGCCGGCTCTTGCCTCGCGGTCTCGCGGTCTCGCGGTCTCGCGGTCTCGCGGTCGAATCCTAACCGCCAGCCAATACATCCGCAGCGGCAACGATGTCGTCATCACCAGGCAATACCAGGAAAGCCGCGCCCGCCAACGGCGTGAAGGTATCGGCGCCGACCACACGCCGCAGCGGTAGATGACCCAGCCCGGCTTCCACGATCGCCGTGATCACACCCTCGCCCACGCCCGCGCTCTTGCGCCCCTCGTCCACGACCAGGATGCGCTTCGCCCCGGCCGCCTGGGCGGCGATGAAGGCGTCGTTGAGCGGCACCAGCCACCGCAGATCGACCACGCGCACCTTCCATCCATGCGCCGCCTGGATGCGCCGCGCGGCACGCAGGCTCATGGGCACGCCGTTGCCGAAGGTGAACACGACCAGGTCCGTTGCATCCTCGCCGTATACACGCCCCTCGCCCAGCGGCATCGCCTCACCCGGTGCCGGATAGCCGAACTGCCACTGGCCGTCGCCAGCCTCGTGGAGGTCCTTGGTCATGTACAGGGCGATCGGCTCGAGGAACGCCGTGACCCGGCCGTCCACCTTCGCCAGCGCAGCCAGCGTGCGCAACATGGTGGCAGCGTCGTCGCCGCGGCTCGGGCAGCCGACCACAAGGCCCGGGATATCACGCAGCGCGGTGATCGAGTTGTCGTTGTGGAAGTGCCCGCCGAAGCCGCGCTGGTAACCCAGCGACGCCACGCGCATCAGCATCGGGTTGCGGTACTGGTCGTTGGAGAAGAACTGCAGCGACGCCGCTTCGCCACGGATCTGGTCGCAGGCGTTGTGGAAATACGCCAGGTACTGGATCTCCGGCAGCGGCAACATGCCCATGTTGGCGTAACCCTGGGCCAGGCCGAGGATCATCGTTTCGTCCAGCAGCGTGTTGAACACACGCGTATTGCGGAACGCCTTGTGCAGGCCCTTGGTTACGGTGTACACGCCGCCCTTCTGCGCCACGTCCTCGCCGAACAGCAGGCTTTCCGGATACTTGGCCATCAGGTCGTGCAACGCCTGGCCGATCTGGACGGCCATATGCTTCGGCGGCTGCCTTTCGGGCAGGCGATCCGCGCCGCCGAAGACGCGTTCGCGTTCGGCGGCATGGGCGCTACGCTCGGCCTCGGCGTGCACCGCGTCGGGGGTGTACGGCGCCAACGGGGCCATCACCTCGGCGAGCGAGGTGATGCGCGGCCGGCGGTCGGCGTCTTCGGCCGCTTCGAAGCAGCGGTGCCGCGTGGCGTTGTAGAGGTTGAGCAGGTCGTCCTTGGTGTACAGGCCCGACGCCAGCGCGATGGCCGCGCTGCGCAGCAGCGGATCGGTGGCTTCCAGCGCGACCAGTTCCTCGATCGCCCGCCATTCGATCTCGAAGTCGGTGCCCGCGTGGCCCATCACCCGCGTGGTGGTGAGATGCAGGAAGGTGGGCCGGCGCGTGCGCCGGCAATGCTCTACCGCGCGCTGCACATCGGCATAGCCGCCGGCCAGATCCAGCCCATCCGCGTGGAAGTAGTCCAGATCCGCACGGTGGCGGAAGTTGTTGGCCACCCAGCCGCCGGGGGTCTTCACCGAGATGCCGATGCCGTTGTCCTCGCAGACGAACAGCACGGGCGCAGGCAGCTTCTGGTAGGCCGTCCACGCTGCCGCGTTGAAGGCGGTCTGCGCAGTGGCGTGGTTGGACGAGGCATCGCCGAACGAACAGATGGCGATGGAGTCCTGCGGGATCGGCAGCGCATGGCCGATGCGCCGTGCCTGCTCGATCGCGATGGCGGTGCCCAGCGCCTTGGGCAGGTGGGAGGCGATCGTCGAGGTCTGCGGCAGTACCCACAGCGGCTTGCTACCCCATACCTTGTGCCGGCCACCGGAAGCGGGATCGTCCTGGCTGGCGGCGAAGGACAGCGCCGAATCCATCACCGGGTCCATGCCGGGCAACTTGCGGAAGCGCTCGGCCATGAAGCCGCCGCTACGGTAATGCAGGAACGCCGGATCGGTGTGTCGCGTGAGGCGCGCCACCATGGCGTTGCCTTCGTGGCCGGACGACCCGATGGTGTAGAACACCTTGTTCTGCACGCGCAGCACGCGTGCCATCAGGTCCAGGTGCCGGCTGATCAGCTGCGATTCCAGCAGCTCGCGAAAACCGCGCGCGTCCAGCGCACTGCCCGGCAGGACCGGCTCATCGTCGTGCGGCGCGCAGGATACGTCGCCCTGCCAGAACTGCACGAACTCGACGAAATTCTGGTCGACGATTTCGGCGCGGTTGAAGCCCTTGTGGCGGGCGGCGATCGGGTGCGGAACGGACATGGAGGCAGAAGACTCGCTGGAAAGGAAGCTCAGAACGCGTTGATGCCCGTGAGTTCACGGCCGACCACCAGCTGGTGCACGGTCTCGGTGCCCTCGTAGGTGATGACCGATTCCAGGTTCAGCGCATGGCGGATCGCCGAGTGCTCCGTGGTGATGCCCGCGCCACCAAGGATGTCGCGGCAATCACGCGCGATGTCCAGCGCCATGCGCACGTTGTTCCACTTCGCCAGCGATACCTGGGTCGGCTGCAGGCGACCTGCATCCTTCAGGCGGCCCAGCTGCAGCGACAGCAGCTGCGCGGTGGTGACACGGCGGGCCATGTCGGCCAGGCGGATCTGTACGGCCTGGTTGGCGGCCAGCGGCCGACCGAACAGGATCCGCTGTGAGGAATAGTCGAGCACTTCCTTCAGGCAGGCCTGCGCGGCACCGATGGGCCCCCAGGTGATGCCGAAGCGCGCCTGGTTGAGGCAGCCGAGCGGACCCTTGAGGCCCTTCACATTCGGCAGGCGGGCGCTGTCCGGCACGCGGACATCGTCGAAGAACAGGCCGGACGTGACGGACGCACGCAGGCTCATCTTCTTGTGGACTTCCTGGGCGGTGAAGCCCTTGGTGTCGGTCGGCACCACGAACCCCTGGATACCGTCGTCGGTCTGCGCCCAGACGATGGCGATATGGGCCAGGTTGCCGTTGGTGATCCACATCTTGGCGCCGTTGATCACCCAGTCGCCGCCATCCTGGCGGGCCGTGGTTTTCATGTTGGCCGGATCGGAACCGCCGTGCGGCTCGGTGAGCCCGAAACAGCCGATGACCTCGCCCGCCGCCATGCGCGGCAGGTACTCGCGCTTCTGCTCCTCGGAGCCGTAAGCGAAAATCGGATACATGCATAGCGAACTCTGCACGGAGGCGAAGCTGCGCAGGCCCGAATCGCCGCGCTCCAACTCCTGGCAGATCAGACCGTAGCTGACGGCGTTCATGCCGGCGCAGCCGTACTCCTCGGGCAGGGTTGCACCGAGCAGGCCCAGCGAGGCGATCTCGGACACGAGCTCGGCCGGGAAGCGGCCCTGCTCGAAGGCATCGCCGATGATCGGCAGCACCTTCTCGTCGACGAAGCGGCCGACGGCATCCTGCACGGCACGCTCCTCGTCGGTGAGCAGCGAGCGGACATCGTAAAGATCGAGCGGGTCGAGACGGTGAGCCATGCGGATACTCGTACGTGGGCGGCCGGAAACCGCCGATTGTAGACCTCCGGGCAGGGGTCGGTCATGGCGTCCCGCAACATGTTCGATCGGCAAGCGCCTACATGATCTGCGACCAAAGCTGACATCGGCCCAGGAGCGCGACTTGCGAGCATAGCCCCTCCCTCCCCGCATGAAAGGAATGCACCATGCGCTGTTTCCTCGCTCCCGTCGCCCTCCTGGCCGGCCTGACGGCATCCGGAGCCGGCCTTGCCGCCTCGTCGAACGACATTCCCAGGGAAAAGGGCCTGCTCCGGTTCATCGATCGCGATGGCGACCTCGTCGGCATCCCCGAGAAGGGCAACGGCCCGCTGCACCTCACCACCCGACTGAAAGATACGGCCAACGCCCGCATGCCCGGGCCATCGGCCAGGGGTCCGATCATCAACCAGCAAGGGCGCTGCCTGACCCTGCTCTCACCGTTCAATATCCAATGGGCCACGTGCGAACTCGGCGCCAATAAGCAGCTGTGGACACGCCACGCCGGCGGCCTGCAGGGGTCCGCGCCATACGCCGGACAGATCGACGCCGACAGCCGGGTCGCCAACGGCAAACTGCACATCGTGCGCGGCGAACACGGGTTGACCTTCGCCGATCCGGATAGCTTCCGCCCGGCGAACGACTGACGCCCGCTCCAACCGGGGGGGACGGCTGCATAATGGGCCGTCCCCGCTCCCAGGATCACCCCCATGTTCAAAGGCGTACTCCTCGGCTTTGCCTGCTACGCCGCCTACGCATGGAGCGACGCCTTCGTGAAGTCCCTCGAAGGCTCGCTGCCGCCTTACGAGGCGGTCTTCTTCGGCGCCGTCCTGGCCATGGCGGCGTTTCCCTTCCTGAAGAAGCCCGGCGACCGCTGGAGCGAGATCGTGGTGTCGAAGATGCCCGGCCTGTGGCTGCTGCGCGCCATGGCGGGGGCCATCGGCAACATCACCGCGGTGATGGCGTTCACCGCCCTGCCCATGGCCGAAGCGTTCTCGCTGATCTTCCTGCTGCCCATCTTCGTCACCATTCTTTCCGTGGTGTTCCTGCGCGAGCATGTGGGCTGGCGGCGCTGGTCGGCAGTGGTGGTGGGGTTCCTGGGCGTGCTGGTGGTGCTTCGCCCCGGCTTCCGTCATCTGGGCCAGGGCCACGTGGCGGCGATCATCTGCGGCATCACCGGGGCCCTGTCCATCATCGCCCTGCGCATGGCCGGCGCGACCGAGAAGCGCATCACCCTCTACGGCGCCGGCGTGGTCGGGCCGATGATCGCCGGCTTCATCATGATGCTTCCACACTTCGTCTGGCCGGACGCGCATCAATGGCTGCTGGTGCTTGGCTACGGACTGCTCGCCGCGGCGGGCGCCGTGCTGCTGATGCTGGCCACGCAGAACGCTCCCGCGGCGCGTGTCGCGCCCACGCAGTACAGCCAGATGCTGTGGGCCATCCTGTTCGGCTACCTGATCTTCCACGACCAACTGGACTGGCCGATGCTGGCAGGCATCGTGCTGATCCTGGGCGCCGGCCTGTTCACCTTCGTCCGCGAGGAAAAGAAGACCGACTGGTGGCGGTGGACCAACATCGTTTGAGCCAGGGCGGCCCGTCGAGCCGCCCTGCGTCTAGGGATTGGAAACGCCGTGCGGCACGTGCCCGGTGGCCACGTGCCGCCGGGCCGACTCCACGTTGGCCGGGGAGTCATCGAAAAAGATGTCGGCGCCGAACGCGTCCAGGAACGGGCCCTTGTCGCGGCCACCAAGGAACAACGCTTCGTCGATGCGCACGCCCCACCGGCGTAGCGTGAGGATCACGCGCTTGTGCGCGGGCGCGGAGCGGGCGGTGACCAGTGCCGTGCGGATCGGCGAGGTCTCGGCGGGAAACGCCGCCTGCAGACGATGCAGTGCAGCCAGGAAGCCACGGAACGGGCCGCCCGACAGTGGCTCGGCCCATAGTTCGGATTCGCTGCGATGGAATGCGTCCAGACCCTGTTCCTTGGATACCCGCTCGCCTTCGTCGCCAAAGATCACCGCGTCACCGTCGAAGGCGATGCGCAGCTGCTCGCGGGAGCGCTGCGGGGCCGTGGACGGCAGGATCGTCGCGGCGGCGACACCGGCACGCAGCGCACGACCCACATCCTCCGCATTGGCGGAGAGGAACAGGTCGGCGCGGAACGGCGCGATGTAATCGGACGTCGGCGCGCCGCTGGTGAAGGCGGCACGCGAGATGCCCAGCTTGTAGTGCTGGATCGCGTTGAAGATGCGCAGGCCGGTATCACCCGAGTTGCGCGACAGCAGGATGACCTCCACCGGGGGCACATTGCCGGACAGCGCGTTCAGGCCGAGCAGCTTCTGCACCAGCGGGAAGGCCACGCCCGGTTTCAGCAGGTCGTCTTCGTGCTCGATCTGGAAGGCGCGGTAGGCATCCAGGCCGTCGCGCTCGAACAGGTCGTGGCTGTCTTCCATGTCGAACAACGCACGCGACGAGATGGCGACGACGAGGCGGTTGTCGCTTATGGCGCTTTCGGCGTGGGCGTTGGTGGCGTCTTGGGGGGCATGGGTCATGGTGGGTTTGGGGATGTGTGATTTACGTGGGTCGGGCGCTGTGGCGCTTTGTTTTCGCGCACATCGTGCGCTCCTACCTACGCGGAGCGGGTGGGGATCAGGGGGCGAATTGTTCGTCGAGGATGCGTTGCTGGAGGTTGTGTTCGGGGTCGAACAGCAGGCGCACCGCGTTGCGCCGCGATTGCTTGATCTCCACCGACTTGACGTCGCGCACCTCGTGGAAATCCGCCGTCGCGCTGATCGGGCGCTTGTTCGGATCCTTGGTATGCAGGGTGACGCGCGTGGCGTGCGGCAGGATGGCGCCGCGCCAGCGCCGTGGACGGAACGGACTGATCGGCGTCATGGCCAGCACGTTGGCGTCGAGCGGCAGGATGGGACCGTGCGCGGAGAGGTTGTACGCCGTGGAACCGGCCGGGGTGCAGACGAGCACGCCGTCGCAGACGAGTTCGTCGAGCTTCAGGTCGCCGTTGAGACTGACCGTCAGGTGGGCCGCCTGGTTGCTCTGGCGCAACAGCGCCACTTCGTTGAAGGCCAGGGCGCGATGCTCCGTACCGTCGCAGCAGGTGGTGTGCATCTCGAGGGGATGGAGCACGGCGGGGTGCGCCCGTTCGATACGCTCAGGCAACTGGTCGAGGTCATGCTGGTTCATCAGGAAGCCCAGGCGACCGAGCTTCATGCCGTAGAAAGGCAGGCCGAGGGTGCGATGGGCGTGCAGCGTGCGCAGCATGAAGCCGTCGCCGCCGAGCGAGACCACGATCTCGGCGTCTTCGGGCGCCACGCCCTTGTAGCGTTTGACCAGCGCCGCACGGGCGCGCTGGGCCACATCGGTTTCGCTGGCGACAAAGGCTAGGCGCATGGGAAAAGGGGTTCCATATCCAGTGCGGAGCTTAGTCCCTAAATGCGGCGGACGGATAGGCCGGGGTGTTGCGGGGTGGATGGTGGGCGTTGGGGTGTGGCGGGATGGTTGGGTGCGGCGGATTGCCCGCGGACGCGGGATCGCCGACATCGTCGGCTCCTACAAGGCATCGCGGTGCCTGTGTAGGAGCCGACGATGTCGGCGATAAGGCATCAAGGCATCGCGGTGACTGGGTAGGAGCCGACGATGTCGGCGATGCGGCCGCCAGGCCGCTGGAGATGCCGCCACAGAACCGCGTGGTCGCCGGCCATGAGGCGGCGACCACATCGCTTACACCGGAATCTGCGCCAGCTGGGCCAGGCGGCGGACGGCGACCGAAGCGATCGGGTAGTCGGCGTTCTGGGTCAGGATCTCCGCCAGCATGGCGCGGGTGTATTTCAGCGTGGCATCGTCACGCTGCAGCCAGGCCTGCACTGGGCTGACATCCGTGCGATCGCCGGCGACCGAGAGCACCTGCAGGGCCAGGGCGCGATGCTGGGCGTTGAGCTCGTCCAGCAGGGAACCACGGGCCTGCGCGTGCCATGCGCCTTCGACCGGCAGCGCCTCGATCTGGCCGCGCAGCCATTCCAGGTCCAGCACCTCGGCCAGCTCGTAGAACACATGCGCCACGGCGGCCATGTCCTTGCCGCTCTGCTTGGATACCTCGACCATGTCCAGCGCCGCACGCAGCACCGGCACCCGGGCCAGGCGTACCGCCAGGGTGTCGGGAACGCCCAGGCCTTCCCACTTCTCCCGACTGGCGTCGAAATCGCCACGACCGGTGTCCGTGAGCGCATCGGGCAAGGCCTTGCGCAGCACCGTCACCTCGTTGGCGAAGCGATCCACGTTGGCGGCGATATCCAGTGTGCCGCCCGGGCGGTTGAGCAGCCAGCGGGTCAGGTGACGCAGCAGCGACCAGATATGCAGGATCGCGTCGATCTGCGTGTCCTCGGCCACTGCGCCGTCCAACTTCTCGATCTCGGCCCACAGCTCGCGCGCATCCAGGATCTCGCGGGCGGCGGTGTAGGCCTTGGCGATGGACGCCGGGCCGTGGCCCGTGTCTTCCTGCATCCGCATCATGAACGTGGCGCCCATGCGGTTGATCGTCGAGTTGGTCACCGCGGTGGCGATGATCTCGCGCTTCAGGCGATGGCGCTGCATGTGCTCGGCGTACTTCTCGTGCAGGGGCAGCGGGAAATAGCGCACCAGCTCGCGCGACAGGTACGGGTCTTCGGGGACATCCGATTCCAGCAACTGCTGGAACAGGCGAATCTTGTCGTACGACAGCAGCACCGACAGTTCAGGACGGGTGAGGCCCTGGCCACGCAGCTTGCGCTCGGCCAGCTCGGCCGCGGTGGGCAGCGACTCGACCGCGCGATCGAGCATGCCTTCCGCTTCCAGCGTGCTGATGAAGTGCGCCATCGAACCCAGGCGGCGCACCGACTGGTGCTCCATCACGGTGATCGCCTGGTTCTGCCGGTAGTTGTCCCACAGCACGAGGCGGCCCACTTCATCGGTCATTTCCGCCAGCTGGCGGTTGCGGCCCTCGAAGGTCAGCTCGCCGCGCTGCACGGCATCGTTGAGCAGTATCTTGATGTTGACCTCGTGGTCCGAGGTGTCCACGCCGGCGGAGTTGTCGATGAAGTCGGTGTTGAGCAGCACGCCGGCCTGGCCGGCTTCGATGCGGCCTTTCTGGGTCATACCCAGGTTGCCGCCCTCGCCCACCACCTTGCAGCGCAGTTCGTTGCCGTTGACACGCAGTGCGTTGTTGGCGCGGTCGCCGACATCCGCATGCGTCTCGCTGGCCGCCTTGACGTAGGTGCCGATACCGCCGTTCCAGAGCAGGTCCACGGGGGCCTTCAGGATCGCCGAAAGCAGGTCGGTCGGGGCCATGTGGGTGGCCTCGCTGCGGATGCCGAGCACCGCCTTGATCTCCGCCGACACGGGAATGGACTTGGCCGTGCGCGGCCAGACGCCGCCGCCCGCCGAGATCAGCGAGGTGTCGTAGTCGGCCCACGAGGAACGCGGCAGGGCGAACATGCGCTCGCGCTCGGCGAACGAGGTCGCGGCATCCGGATTCGGATCGAGGAAGATGTGGCGGTGATCGAAGGCGGCCAGCAGGCGAATCTTCCGCGACAGCAGCATGCCGTTGCCGAACACGTCGCCCGACATGTCGCCCACGCCGACCACGGTGAAATCCTCGGTCTGGCAATCACGACCCATGGCCCGGAAGTGGCGCTTGACCGACTCCCACGCGCCCTTGGCCGTGATGCCCATGCCCTTGTGGTCGTAGCCGTTGGAACCGCCGGAGGCGAACGCGTCGTCCAGCCAGAAGCCGTGCTCCGTGGAAATGGCGTTGGCGATGTCCGAGAAGGTGGCCGTGCCCTTGTCCGCGGCGACCACCAGGTAGGGGTCGTCCTGGTCGTGGCGAACCACATCGTGCGGCGGCACCACGGCACCCTCGACGAGGTTGTCGGTGATGTCCAGCAGCCCGTTGATGAACATGCGATAGCAGGCGATACCCTCGGCCAGCTGCGCATCGCGATCGGCACTCGCCGGCGGCCGCTTGACGAAGAAACCGCCCTTGGAACCGACCGGCACGATGACGGTGTTCTTCACCATCTGCGCCTTCACCAGGCCCAGCACCTCCGTGCGGAAATCCTCGCGGCGATCCGACCAGCGCAGGCCGCCACGCGCCACCGCACCGAAACGCAGGTGGATGCCTTCCACGCGCGGCGCGTACACGAAGATCTCGCGGAACGGCACCGGCTTGGGCAGGTCGGGCACCTGGTGCGAATCGAACTTGAAGCTGATGTACGGACGGAACACGCCGTCCCACGACTGGAAGAAGCTGGTGCGCAGCGTCGCGTGGACCAGGGCCAGGTAGCTGCGCAGGATGCGGTCTTCGTCGAGGCTGGACACGTTGTCCAGCAGCGCGTTGATGGCCTCCTCGATACCGGCGGCCTGCTCGTCTCGCGAGCGCGACAGCGACGCCACCAGCGTGTCGATCAGGCCGGGATGGGCGGACAGCGTGTCCTCGCCGATCAGCGTGTGCATCTCGTGCGAGAGCATCGCCTCGGCGGTGGCGCGCTCGGCGCCGTCGAGGTGCTCTCGACGTGGGTCGAAGCGCGCGTTGAACAGCTCGACGATCAGGCCGGCGATGGCCGGGTAGCGGTTGAGCGCGTCTTCCATGTACGCCTGCGAGAACGCCACGCCCGTCTGCAGGAGGTACTTGGTGTAGCTGCGCAGCACCGCGACCTGGCGCCAGCCGAGTTTCGCGCCCAGCACGAGGCGGTTGAAGCCATCGTTCTCGGCATTGCCGCGCCAGATCTGCTCGAAGGCATCTTCGAACAAGGTGCCCACCTGGGCCACGTCGAATGCCAGCCGGCCGACGGGCTGCACTTCGAAATCCTGGATGTACAACAGGCTGTCGCCGACCCGAACCTCGTACATGTGCTCGGTGAGTACGCGCAGGCCCAGGTTTTCCAGCTGCGGCAGTACCTCGGACAACGCGATGTCGGAACCGGAGCGGTAGACCTTGAAGCGCAGCTCTTCCGGCCGATGCGGCGGGTGGTAGAACGACATGCTGATGGCGTCGGGGCCATCCAGCCCCGCCAGCGCGCGTACGTCGGCGGCGGCCACCTGCGGGGACACCTCGTCGACGTAGCCGGCCGGCAGCAGCTTGCCGTAGCGGTTGGCCAGGATGATGCCTTCCTGTTCGCCGGTCTTCTCGATCAGGCGATCGCGCAGGTCGTCGTGCCAGTTGCGCGCGATGGCGGTGATCTGCGCCTCGATGCGCGCGGCATCGTAGACCGGGTGATCGCCGATGCGCGGGCGTACCACCACGTGCAGGCGCACCAGGGCGGCTTCGCCCATCAGCACCGCGGAGTCCACGTGCTCGCCATGGAAGGCTTCGCGCAGCACGTTTTCCACGCGCTCGCGCACGCTGGTGTTGAAACGATCGCGCGGGACGAACACCAGGCACGAGAAGAAGCGGCCGTAGCTGTCGCGGCGGATGAACAGGCGCGTGCGCGTGCGCTGGGCCAGTTCGAGCAAGCCGGTTGACAGCGCGTAGAGTTCATCGGTGCTGCACTGGAACAGTTCTTCGCGCGGCAGCGTGTCGAGGATGTGGCGCAGCGCCTTGCCCGAGTGGGAATCGCGCTTGAGGCCCGAACGGGTCATCACCGCTTCGCATTTGTCGCGCACCAGCGGCACGTGCTGCGGATGGGCCATGTACGCGTTGGACGAGAACAGGCCGAGGAAGCGCTGCTCCGCCACCGGGCGGCCCGCGTCGTCGAACTTGAGGACGCCGATGTAATCCATGTAGCCCGCGCGGTGGATGGGCGAGCGCGCGTTGGTCTTGGTCAGGATGATGGCGTCGGTGGCACCCGAGCGCGGCAGTTCGCTGGCCACCAGGGTGCGCAGCGAGCGCGGCGCCAGCGAGCGTTCCGCCGTGCGCAGGATGCCCAGGCCGGAGCCCTCGACCGTCTTGAGCACGTCGTCGCCCTGTCCCGGCGCCACCTCGTACTCGCGATAGCCCATGAAGGTGAAATGGTCGTCGGCGACCCAGCGCAGGAAATCGCTGGCCTCGCTTACTTCCTCGGCCGTATACGGCAGGGAGCGACGGCCCAGGTCGTCGGCGATCTCGTTCATCTTGCCGCGCATGGCACGCCAGTCGTCCACCGATTCGCGCACATCGGACAGGGCCGATTCGACGTGGGACTTGAGCGTGTCCAGTTCGGTGTCGTCGATGCGGTCGATCTCGAAGCGCATGATCGACTCGGTGGTCGTGCCGCGGCCGATCGCCTCGAGCACGCCGGTGGCCGAACGCAGCACCGGCACCACGGGATGGATGATGGCGTGCACGTCGGCGTGCGTGGCGGCGACCATCGACACGGTATCGACCAGGAACGGCATGTCGTCGGTAACGACCTCGACCACGGCGCGCGTGCCCGAGAGACCCGGGTTGTAGACACGGACCTTGGCCTTGCCCGGCGTGCGCTCACGGGCGAACGACAACAGGTCGGCGATCAGCGCGGCCCAGCGATCCGGCGCGTGCAGCGCGTGGTCGGCCGGCGCGATGCGCTCGAAAAAGGCTTGGATAAAAAAGTGCGCCTCATCGAGGCGCTCCGCGGGGTAGTCGATCTTCTTCAGTTCAGCGAAGACGAGGGCTTCGAACTGGCCGCTTTCGGCGGTGCGAATCGCATTCATGGGCGGATATCGATGTGGGGACGGGAAGGAAATCCGTGAAAGCATAGCGCCCACGCAGGGCATGTAGCCACACCGCAGGTTTGCCTTGGCAACGCGCTTTTTCACTGCATCGCGACATCCTGCCTGGACAGCTTTCGCTCCAGCGGGCAACGGCGCCTCATGCGGGCCAAGCTGCGACGCAGCAATTCGCCCGCGAATGGCCCGGCTGCCCGTTGACGCTGGTCCGAAGCAGATACTAAACTGGACGGTATAGTCCAGCAGGTAATCGGTCGATGTCTCACCTGGAGTTACGCCCCGCGTCGGATCATCAGCAGCGGGTGCTTCAGGCGGCGTGCGCCCTGTTCCTGCGTGACGGTTACCGGGTCAGTATGGGGGCGGTGGCTCGCGAAGCCGGCGTTTCCAAGCAGACCGTGTACGCCCATTTCGAAAACAAGGACACCCTGTTCCACGCCGCCGTTCAACAGCTCGCCCACCCCTTGCACGCGAGTCTTGCGCCTGAGAGTCGCGGTCTGGCCGACACCCTGTATGCGTTGGCACAGGCGCACCACACGTATGTGATGGACCACGAGCACGTCGCGTTGGGCCGAATGTTGATCGCCGAGGCGCCCCGTTTCCCGGCTGCCGCGAAGACCTTCTTCCGCACGGCGATCGGCACCGTCGCCGTGCGGCTGTCGCGTTGCATGGCCGAGGCCATGGACGCAGGCGGCATGCGCCGGGACGACCCGGAGGTGGCCGCCGAGCTGTTCCTGGCCATGCTTCACGGCCTGGAGGGCGACCGGCGGCTCTTCGGGATGCAGGCGCGGGGGCAGGAAGCGCAGGACGACTGGGCGCGACACGCGGTAACCGTATTTATGCACGCGTACGACATCCCCACGGATGACCGGCCGCGAAAGATCAAGAAACCTGGAATAGGAACGGAGTTTTCATGAATCCCCTGCCCCTGCGCACGTCCCTCATGGCCTTCGGCCTGACCGCGGCGCTCGCCGCCTGCCACAAGCAGGAGGCGCCCCAGCAGCCGCCTCCGCCCGAGGTGGGCGTCATCACCGCCCAGCCCCAGGATGTTCCGCTGGTCCAGGACCAGGTCGGCCGCGTCTCGGCCTTCCGCACCGCCGACGTGCGCGCCCGCGTGCCCGGCATCCTGCTGCACCGCCTTTACGACGAAGGCACCGACGTGAAGGCCGGCCAGAAGCTGTTCAAGATCGACCCGCAGCCGCTGACCGCCGAGCTCGACGCCCAGTTGGCCGCGCTCTCGTCGGCCAAGGCCGCCGCGGCCAACTACAAGGCCACGGCGGATCGCTCGCGCGGGCTGATCGGCAAGAACTACATCTCGCGCCAGGACCTGGACACGGCCGAGGCCAACGAGCGCACCGGCAACGCCTCGGTGAAGCAGGCCGAGGCCAACGTCCAGTCCGCCCGGATCAACCTCGGCTTCACCGACGTGGTCTCGCCCATCGACGGCCGCGCCGGTCGCCAGCAGGTCACCGAGGGTGCCCTGGTGGGCCAGGGCGACACCACGCTGCTGACCCAGGTCGACCAGATCGACAAGGTCTACGTCAACTTCAACATGTCCGTGGGCGACCTTGACACCATGCGCGGCGCCGCCGCCAAGGGCAATGTCACCCTGAGCGACACCGACAAGTCCACGGTCAGCATCCAGCTGCCCGACGGCAGCGACTTCGGCGAGCAGGGCACGATGGATTTCTCCTCCGCCACGGTGAACCCGCAGACCGGCACGGTCGACCTCCGCGCCTTGCTCACCAACACGGGCACGCGCCTGCTGCCGGGCCAGTTCGTGACGGTGAAGGCCAACCTGGGCAGCCTGCACAACGTCTACCTGGTGCCCCAGGCCGCCGTGCTGCGCGACGCCAACTCGGCGTACGTGCTGGTCGTGGACAAGGCCACCAGCAAGGACCAGACCGGCAAGGAACAGACCATCGACTCCGCCGCTGTCCGCCGTCCCATCCAGACCGACCGCATCGCGGGCGGCAACTGGGTGGTCACGGGTGGCCTGAAGCCGGGTGACAAGATCATCGTGCAGGGCGTGCCCAAGGCCAAGGAGAACGCGCCCGTCAAGGCGTCTCCTGCCCAGCCGGCCGCCGATCCGGCGAAGGCGGGCTCGTCCGCCGCGCCGGCCGGTCAGCAGTAAGGGAGTTCCGTCATGCCGAGTTTCTTCATCGACCGCCCCATCTTCGCGTGGGTGCTGGCGATCCTGATCAGCCTTTGTGGCACGATCTCCCTGCTCAACATGGGTATCGAGTCGTATCCCAACATCGCTCCCCCCCAGGTCACCGTCACGGCGACCTACCCGGGTGCGAGCGCGGATACGACCGAAAAAACCGTGACGCAGGTGATCGAGCAGCAGCTGACGGGTATCGACCACCTGATCTACTTCAGCTCGCAGTCCAGCTCGTCAGGCCAGGCCACGATCACGCTGACCTTCGACACCGGTACCGACCCCGACATCGCTCAGGTGCAGGTGCAGAACAAGGTGTCGCTGGCCACGCCGCGCCTGCCTTCGGAGGTGACCCAGCAGGGCGTCGTGGTGGCGAAGGCCAACCCCGACTTCCTGATGTTCATCGCGCTCACCTCGTCCAACAAGGCGATCGACAGCAACGCGCTCACCGACCTGGTGTCCTCGCGCGTGCTCGACCAGGTGGCGCGTCTGCCCGGCGTGGGTAGCACCCGCCAGCTGGGCGCCGAGTACGGCATGCGCGTCTGGCTCAATCCGGACAAGCTGCGCGGCTACGGCCTCTCCGCCACCGACCTGCGCACCGCCCTGTCGGCCCAGAACGTGCAGTTCGCCGCGGGCTCGCTGGGTACCGACCCGGCCACCAACGGCCAGGGCTTCAGTGCCACGGTGTCCGCCGAGGGCCGCTTCACTTCGGCCGAGGAGTTCTCCAACGTCATCCTGCGCGCCAACAACGACGGCACCGTGGTTCGCCTGAAGGACGTGGCGCGCGTCGAGCTGGGGCCGCAGAATTACGGCTTCGCCACCGAGTACAACGGCATCCCCACCGGTGCCTTCGGTGTGCAGCTGCTGCCCGGCGCCAACGCGCTGGACGTGGCCAACTCCGTCCGTTCCAAGATGGACGAGCTGGCCAAGAGCTTCCCGGACGGCGTGACGTGGTTCGCCCCGTACGAGTCCACCAAGTTCGTGGTGATCTCGATCGAGGAAGTGGCGCACACGCTGGTGGAGGCGATCATCCTCGTCTTCCTGGTGATGCTGATCTTCCTGCAGAACTTCCGCGCGACCATCATCCCCACGCTGGTCATCCCGGTGGCCCTGCTGGGTACGTTCATCGGCCTGGCGCCGCTGGGCTTCACCATCAACCAGCTCACCCTGTTCGGCATGGTGCTGGCCATCGGTATCGTGGTCGACGACGCCATCGTGGTCATCGAGAACGTCGAGCGCATCATGTCGGAGGAGCACCTGCCTCCGAAGGAAGCCACGCGCAAGGCGATGGGGCAGATCACCGGCGCCATCGTGGCTATCACCGTGGTGCTGGCGGCGGTGTTCATCCCGTCCGCGCTGCAGCCGGGCGCCTCGGGCATCATCTACAAGCAGTTCGCGCTGACCATCGCCGTGTCCATGGGCTTCTCGGCATTCCTCGCCGTGACCTTCACGCCGGCCCTTTGCGCCACGCTGCTCAAGCACGAACCGGAAAAGCGGAAGAACGTCGTCTACCGCAAGTTCAACCAGATGTTCGACTGGACCACGCACAAGTACGGCGGTCATATCGACTCGGCCGTGCGCCATGGTCCACGCTGGATGATCGTGTTCGTGGCCGTCGCCGTACTCACGGGCTTCCTGTATACACGGCTGCCGTCCAGCTTCGTGCCGGACGAGGACCAGGGCTATGCGCTGGCCATCGTGCAGCTGCCGCCGGGAGCCAGCCTGGCCCGCACGCAGAAGGTGCAGGAGCAGATCCGCGGCATCCTGCTGAAGAATCCGGAAGTTGAAGGCGTCTTCCAGATTTCGGGCTTCAGCTTCGTCGGCCAGGGCGAAAACGTGGGCATGGACTTCATCCGCATGAAGGACTGGTCCGATCGCGATATCACCGTGCCCGAGTTCCTGGGCAAGGCCAACGGCCAGATGCAGGGCGTGCGCGATGCCACGGTGTTCGTGGTCAACCTGCCGACCATCCGCGGCCTGTCACAGTTCGGCGGCGTGGACATGTACCTGCAGGCCCGCTCCGGCCAGGAGCGCGACGAACTGACCCAGGCGCGCAACCAGTTGCTCGGCGCCGCGGCGCAGGACAAGTCACTGGTGGGCGTGCGTCCCAACACGCTCGAGGATGCTCCGCTGCTGCAGCTGAAGGTCGACCGGACCCAGGCGCAGACCATGGGCCTGTCGGTCAGTGACATCTATACCGCCATCCAGCTCACCCTGGCGCCGGTGTACATCAACGACTTCCAGTACGGCGGACGCGTGAAGCGCGTGATGATGCAGGCCGATGCCCCGTACCGCATGGGCACGGATGCGTTCGCGCACATCTTCACGCCGAGCACGCTCGCCGCCTCCAGCGCCAGCGCCAGCGGTGCCACGAGCACCACGTCCACCGTGGCCAGCGCGTCCACCGCCACGGACAGCAGCATGATCCCGCTGTCCACCGTGGTGCATTCGGACTGGACCATGGCGGCCCCGACCCTCACCCGTTACAACGGCTACTCGGCGGTGGAAATCGTGGGCAACAATGCGCCGGGCACGTCCACCGGCCAGGCCATGAGCACGATGGAGAGCATCGTCAACGACAAGTTGGGCAAGGGCTTCGGCTTCGACTGGACCGGCACCTCCTACCAGGAAGTGCTGGCGGGTAACTCGGCCACGGCGCTGATGGTGCTGTCCATCGTCATCGTGTTCCTGTGCCTTGCCGCGCTGTACGAGAGCTGGTCGATCCCGGTGGCGGTGCTGCTGGTGGTGCCGCTGGGTCTGCTGGGCGTGGTGGTGTTCTCCATGCTGCGCGGCCTGCCGAACGACATCTTCTTCAAGATCGGCATGATCACCGTCATCGGCCTGGCCGCGAAGAACGCGATCCTGATCGTGGAATTCGCGGTGGAACAGCAGCAGGCAGGCAAGACACTGCGCGACAGCGTGGTCGAAGCCGCCCGCCTGCGACTGCGCCCCATCCTGATGACCTCCATGGCCTTCATCCTCGGCGTGCTGCCGCTGGCGATCTCCACGGGTGCGGGCGCGAATTCCCGCCATGCCATCGGTACCGGCGTGATCGGCGGCATGCTGTTCGCCACGATCCTCGGCCTGCTGCTCATCCCGGTGTTCTACACCTCGGTGCGCCGCATGCTGGGCGACAAGCTGGACGAGGTGTCGCACAACATGCCGCACGTCGGCCATGACGGCGACCACGATCCGGACGGTGGCGACCACGGCGGCAACGGTGGTGGCAAAGGCCCGAACGGCCCGACCAACCTCCACCCGCATGCCCCCAACGTCGGTGATGTCCGGGCGTTCGATTCGGACCCCCGACGCGGCACCGACCGACCGTAACCCCAGGTCGATTGCAAACGAAAAAGCCCGGCATGCCGGGCTTTTTCTTTATCCGCGGATGATCCCGTCGGCTACCTTTCCGTATCGTCCATGCATTCGTGTCGGCCACGCTTCACGTAGGAGCGCACGATGTGCGCAATGTGCGCGATCCGGAAAAGCCGAACGCTTACCGCAACCCCGTCTCCGCCCGCGCAATCACCAGCCGCTGGATCTCGCTCGTGCCCTCGTAGATCTCGGTGATCTTCGCATCGCGGAAGTACCGCTCCAGCGGCATCTCCTTCGAGTAACCCATGCCGCCATGGATCTGTACGGCCTGGTGGGTGATCCACATCGCCGATTCCGACGCCACCAGCTTGGCCATCGAGGCCTCGGTGCCGAAGCGGCCACCGTTCTTGTCGGCCTGCGCCTTGGTCCAGGCGGCCCGCAGCGTGAGCAGCAGCGAGGTGTCCAGCTTGCACTTCATGTCGGCGATCTTGGACTGGGTCATCTGGAACGTGCCGATGGGCTGGCCGAACGCCTTGCGGTCGCGCGACCACTGCAACGTGGCCTCGTAGGCGGCGCGAGAAATACCCACCGCCTGCGACGCGATGCCGATGCGGCCGGCGTCCAGCACGCCCATGGCGATACCGAAGCCCTTGCCTTCCGCACCCAGCATGTCTTCCTGCGGGCAGATGTAGTCGTGGAACTCGATCTCGCAGGTGGCCGAGGCGCGGATGCCCAGCTTCGGCTCGGTCTTGCCGGCAAGGAAGCCCGGGCGCTGGGTGTCGATGACGAACGCGGACACGCCGCGGGCGCCCATGCCCGGCGTGGTGACCGCGAACAGCACGATGTAGCGCGCCACGGGGCCGGAGGTGATCCAGCTCTTCTTGCCGTTGATGATCCAGTCGCCCTCGGCGTTCTTCACGGCGCGCGTGTGCATGTTGGAGGCGTCGGAGCCCGACTGCGGCTCCGTCAGCGCATAGGCGCCGATGGCCTCGCCCGAGGCGATGGCGCGCACGTACTTCTGCTTCTGTTCTTCCGTACCGTTCTTCAGGATGCCGTTGCAGAACAGCGAATTGTTCACCGACATGATCGTGGAGGTGGCGGCGTCGGCCGCGGCAATCTCCACCATGGCGAGCACGTAGGACACCGGGTCCATGCCCGCGCCGCCGTATTCCTCCGGCACCTCGATACCCATCAGGCCCAGCTGGCCCATCTCCCGGATGTTCTCCAGCGGGAACTCACCCTTGGCGTCCAGTTCGGCCGCAACGGGAACGATGCGCTTCTGGGCGAAGTCGCGGGCAATGGCCTGGATCGACAGCTGGTCGTCGGTAAAGCGAAAATCCATGGGGGTTCCTCGCGCCGGCCTTCACGGGCGGCAGATCGTGGGGGTGGAGGTGGTAATCCGGTCATTCTAACGGTCGTTCGAGCACATGCCGCCCTGCACTGCAGCATGTGGTCTTGACGCTGGCCGGGTCGGGCCCCATTCTTAGGCATCTTTCTATCGCGATATAAGGATGCAGGATGGACCTGTCGACGGCCTCCACGGTGCTGCGACTGCTGGCCGACCCGACGCGCGTCCGCCTGCTCGCCCTGCTGGACCGCGAGGAACTGACGGTGGCCGAACTGGCCGCGGTGCTGCACCTGGCCCAGCCACGCGTGTCCACGCACCTGGCCAAGCTGAAAGAAGCCGAGCTGGTGCGCGATCGCCGTGCCGGCGTCTCGGCCTACTACCGCGCCAACGCCGAAGCCGACCCCACCCTGGCGGCGCTCGTTGCCTCGTTGCGCGACACCCTGAGCGACGCCCTGCTGCGCGAAGACGCGGAACGACTGCCCGCCGTGCTGGCGCAGCGCGCGCGTGCCGAAGGCTGGGCCGATACCGTGGCCGGCGACATGGAGCGCCATTACTCGCCCGGGCGCACCTGGGAAACCCTGGCCCGCTCGCTGCTGCAGCTGCTGGCCACCGGCGACGTGCTGGACATCGCCTCCGGTGACGGCGTCACGGCGGAGTTGCTGGCCCCTCACGCCCATTCCATCGTGTGCGTCGACAGCTCCGACCGCGTGGTGGAGGCGGCGCGCCAGCGCCTGAGCACGTTCGGCAACGTGGACGTACGCACCGGCGACATGCACGCGCTGGACCTGACCGACGAGCATTTCGACCTGGCCCTGCTGCTGCACGCCCTCACCTATTCCGAACGCCCCGACGCGGTATTCGCGGAAGTGACCCGTGTGCTCAAGCCCGGCGGGCGCGTGCTGGCCTCCACGCTGGGCGAGCACGATCACCGCGCCGTGGTGGAGCCGTTCGACCACCGCAACCTGGGCTTCACCTGCGAATCGCTCACCGCGCTGGCCCTCGGTGCCGGCCTGGAAGTGGTCAGCTGCGAGCGCCTGAGCCGCGAGCGCCGCGCGCCGCATTTCGAAGTCATCAGCCTGCTCGCCCGCAAGCCCGATACCCGGAGAACCGCATGAGCGCCCTACCCTGGCTGCACCCCGACCGCGTCGCCCTGATCCACAAGGGGCTGGCCGAACGCATCATGATCCTCGACGGTGGCATGGGCACCATGCTGCAGGGCCATCGGCTGGACGAAGCGGGCTATCGCGGCGACCGCTTCGCCGGCGGCCTGGACAGCGCACATACGCACCACCATGACCACCCCGGCGAGTGCGACCTGAAGGGCAACAACGACCTGCTGTTGCTGACCCAGCCGGAAATCATCCGCGGCGTGCACATGGCTTACCTGGAGGCCGGTGCGGACTTCGTCGAGACCAACACGTTCAACGCCACGCGGGTCAGCCAGGCCGATTACCACCTCGAGCACCTCGTGCCGGAACTGAACCGCGAGGGCGCCCGCATCGCCCGCGAAGCCTGCGAAGCCATGACCGCGCGCACCCCGGACCGGCCGCGCTTCGTCATCGGCGTGCTCGGCCCCACCAGCCGCACGGCGTCCATCTCGCCGGACGTGAACGACCCGGGCTTCCGTAACATCGACTTCGATTCGCTCAAGGCGAATTACGTCGAGGCCGCGCGCGCACTGATCGAAGGCGGCGCCGACACCATCATGGTCGAGACCATCTTCGATACGCTGAATGCGAAAGCCGCGCTGTTCGCCCTGAGCGAACTGTTCGACGAGCTGGGCGCCCGCCTGCCCGTGATGATCTCCGGCACCATCACCGACCGCTCCGGCCGCACGCTGTCGGGGCAGACCGCGGAGGCGTTCTTCTATTCGGTGGAACACATCCAGCCGCTGTCGGTGGGCCTCAATTGCGCGCTGGGCGCGGAAGACCTGCGCCCGCACGTGCAGATGCTGTCGCGCATCGCCGGCAGCGCCATCAGCACGCATCCCAACGCAGGACTTCCCAATGCCTTCGGTGAGTACGACGAAAGTCCCGAAGCCATGGCCGAGACCATCCGCGGCTTTGCCGAGGAAGGCCTGATCAACATCGTGGGCGGCTGTTGCGGCACCACGCCGGCGCATATCGCCGCCATCGCCGCCGCGGTCGCGCCTTACCCGCCGCGCCAGACCAGGGACATCGCGCAAGCCGCATGAGCATCCGATACACCCGCCTCTCCGGCCTCGAGCCGCTGGTCCTCACCCCGGACCTGAACTTCATCAATGTCGGTGAACGGACCAACGTCACCGGCTCGGCGCAGTTCCGCAAACTGATCAAGGAAGGCCGCTACGAAGAAGCGGTGGACGTCGCGCGCCAGCAGGTGGAAAACGGCGCGCAGATCATCGACATCAACATGGACGAGGGCCTGATCGATTCCGAGGCGGCGATGACGCGCTTCGTCAACCTGATCTCGTCCGAGCCCGACATCGCACGCGTGCCGATCATGGTCGACTCCTCCAAGTGGAGCGTGATCGAAGCCGGCCTGCGCTGCATGCAGGGCAAGGGCATCGTCAACTCCATCTCGATGAAGGAAGGCGAGGCACCGTTCCTGAAGCAAGCACGCAAGGTGCGCCAGTACGGCGCGGCGGTGGTCGTGATGGCCTTCGACGAGGTGGGCCAGGCCGACACGAAAGAGCGCAAGGTAGAGATCTGCTCGCGCGCGTTCGAGCTGCTGGTGAACGAGGTGAACTTCCCGCCGGAAGACATCATCTTCGATCCCAATATCTTCGCGATCGCCACGGGCATCGAGGAACACAACAACTACGCCGTGGACTTCATCGAGGCCACGCGCGAACTGAAACGGCGGTTCCCGTCGTCGCACATCTCCGGCGGCGTGTCCAACGTGTCGTTCTCGTTCCGCGGCAACAACCCGGTGCGTGAGGCGATCCACTCCGTGTTCCTGTACCACGCCATCGCGGCGGGCATGGACATGGGCATCGTCAATGCCGGCGGTTTGTCCATCTACGACGACCTGCCCGAGGAACTGCGCGAGCGTGTCGAGGACGTGGTGCTCAACCGCCGCGACGACGCCACCGAGCGCCTGCTGGAAGTGGCCGACCGCTACAAGGGCGGCAAGGCCGAGGCCGTGGTGGAAACCGCGGCATGGCGCGAGAAACCCGTGATCGAGCGCCTCACCCATGCCTTGGTGCACGGCATCGACCAGTACGTGGTGGAAGACACCGAAGAGGCCCGCCAGCTGTCCACGCGTCCGCTCGACGTCATCGAGGGCCCGCTGATGACCGGCATGAACGTGGTCGGCGACCTGTTCGGCGCGGGCAAGATGTTCCTGCCGCAGGTGGTCAAGTCCGCGCGCGTGATGAAGCGCGCCGTGGCCCACCTGATTCCCTTCATCGAGGAAGAGAAGAAGCTCTCCGGCAACGTCACCAGGAACAACGGCAAGATCATCATGGCGACGGTCAAGGGCGATGTGCACGACATCGGCAAGAACATCGTCGGCGTGGTGCTCCAGTGCAACAACTTCGAGGTGATCGACCTCGGCGTGATGGTGCCGACGCAGAAGATCCTAGACGTGGCGCGCGCCGAGAACGCCGACATCATCGGCCTGTCCGGCCTCATCACGCCCTCGCTGGAAGAGATGAGCCAGGTCGCCCGCGAAATGCAGCGACAGGATTTCCACGTGCCGCTGATGATCGGCGGTGCGACCACCTCGCGCGCGCATACGGCGCTGCGGATCGAGCCGCACTACAAGTCGCCCACGGTATGGGTGAAGGACGCCTCGCGCGCCGTCGGCGTGGCGCAGTCGCTGGTCAGCAAGGACCTGGTCGACGACTTCATGCTGAAGGTGCGCGCGGAGTATGCCGAGGTGCGCGAGCGTCACAAGGGCCGTGGCACCGGCAAGCAGCTGGTGCCGCTGACCAAGGCACGGGCGCAGCGTTACCAGGGCGACTGGGCCGCGTATACGCCACCCGAGCCGCGTCAACCCGGCATCACGGTGTTCGACGATTACGACCTGGCGGAACTGCGCCGCTACGTCGACTGGTCGCCCTTCTTCAACGCCTGGGAGCTGGCCGGTAAATTCCCGGCGATCCTCACCGACGAGGTGGTCGGCACGCAGGCCTCGGAGCTGTATGCCGACGCGCAGGCCATGCTGGACCGGCTGATCGCGGAGAAGTGGCTGACCGCCAAGGGCGTGATCGGCTTCTGGCCCGCGGCCCAGGTAGGCGACAGCATCGAGGTGTACGCCGAGCCCGGCACGGGCAAGCGCAAGCCGATGGCCATGTTGCACCACCTGCGTCAGCAGGTGGACAAGCCCGTGGAGCGGCCGGACTTCTGCCTGGCCGACTTCATCGCGCCGAAGGACAGCGGCGTGCAGGACTGGGTGGGTGGCTTCGCGGTCACCGCAGGCATCGGCATCGATGAACACGTGGCGCGCTTCGAGGCAGACCACGACGATTATTCGTCGATCCTGCTCAAGGCCCTGGCCGACCGCCTGGCCGAGGCGTTCGCCGAGCGCCTGCACGAGCGGGTCCGCAAGGAGTTCTGGGGCTACCAGCCGCAGGAGTCGCTGGACAACGATTCGCTGATCGCCGAGGCCTATCGCGGCATCCGTCCGGCGCCGGGCTATCCCGCCTGCCCCGAGCACAGCGAGAAGCGCACCCTGTTCGACCTGCTCGATGCCACCACGCACACCACGGTGCAGCTCACCGACAACTTCGCCATGTACCCCACGGCGGCGGTATCCGGCTGGTATTTCTCGCACCCGGACAGCCAGTATTTCGTGGTGGGCCGCATGACCCGCGAACAGGTGGACGACTATGCCCGCCGCAAGGGCTGGGAGCGGACCGAAGCCGAGCGCTGGCTGGCCCCCTATCTGGACTACGACCCGGACTGAGCCGGGATCAGGTTTCTTCCGGACCGCCCGGCTTGACCTCTTCCTTCGCGTTGCGATGCTTCAGGTGCGCGAACACGTTGTAGAACGACACCAGCATCGGGAAGGCGGTCTGGATGATGCCCACCGAATCGTTCTTGCCCCAGATGAAATACGCCAGGGTAAGGACGCTGCCGCAGACCGAGAGGTACCAGAACGACATCGGTACGGTCACCTGCTTGTTCTTCTTCGTGGCATAGAACTGCACGAACCAACGCGCGGTGAACAGGATGGTGCCAAGGAGGCCGATCAGCTTCCAGGGCGTCAGGGTCAGCATGTAAAGGTCGGCGAGCGCTTGGTGCATGGCGGTATCCAGGGGCGGCGACCGGCGCATTGTACCGGCGGGGAGCGGAGGGGTGACCAAAAGAAAACCCGGCGCTAGGCCGGGTTTTCAGGGTATCGAGTGGTGGGCGGTACAAGGATCGAACTTGTGACACCTGCCGTGTGAAGGCAGTGCTCTACCGCTGAGCTAACCGCCCATCGAGCGCGAAAGTATAGGTGGAGCGCCAGCCGCCGTCAACGAGTACTCAGCTGGTCGTGCACAGGGCCTGCGCAGCCGTCGCGCTGGTCGCCGTACCCAGCGGCGCGGCGCCGCTCCGGCCGCCGGTCTGCAGGCTGAGCACACGACCGGGGGCCCTGGGCGTACTGGCCCCCACCGCGGCGCTGCCCGTCTTGGCGCAGATCAGGAACGCCACCGCATTCGTGATCGCCGTGCCGCGCGCATCGAACGTCACGATCGCTGCCGACCCAGTGGACTGGGTACGTATCGACACGTTCGAGGCACCCTGGGACACGCGCAAAAGCTCATCCGTCGATTTGTAGGCGGTAGCGGCGGCGGCCGTCGTATAGATCAACCAGCCGTTGTCGAACGACGCGCTGGTCAGGCAGGTGGGGGTGGCGCTGGACGCATTGGCGCTGGGACACACCGACACCATGACATTGCGGCTGATCGCCGTGGACCGGGCAAGGCGCAGGGCACCGATCATTTCGTTGGTCTGCGAAGCGATCGCATTGCGTTTGATGAAGTCCGAGAACGCAGGCACGGCCAGGGAAGCGAGGATGGCGAGGATGGCCACGGTCACCATCAGCTCCAGCAGGGAGAAACCACGCTGCGCCTGACCCGGTGAGGTATTCATTTCGCGGCCCCGCAATAGGTACGTACATCCGCTTCGGCGGATGCGCGAGCGGTGGCGATGTCGGCGGGGCTCATGCGCCGTGCCCTGGTCACGTCGGCCCCATCGACCACCATCGCACTGCCCTGGAGCGTGACCAGGTTGGCCTTCGCCTTGCTGCAGTTGCGGTCGACAGCTGCCGCCTCGGCCTTGTCCAGCGCCGTGGTGTCACCCGAGACGTGTGTGGATGACGCGGTTGCCGGCGTGGACCCCGGCGACAACGGCACGCGACCGTCGACCGTGACCCGACTGGCCTTGCCGCCCGGCGGCGGGGTGTCGCTGTAGTGCGTGGCGCCCGAGGCATCTTTCCAGCGGTAGTAAGGCTGGCCGGATTGGGCGTGTGCGCCAGCGGAAGCGAACAGCGCTACGCACAGCCACCAGGCGATGGCGATCCTGCGTCCCATCAGCGTCCCCAGCACGCGGTGTCGTTGGCCGTGGTACCCGTCGAACCTTGCACGCCGGTATTGGACAAGGTCAACGTCTGGCATTGCTTGTCCGAGGTGGCCTGCTGGCCTGCCGCCGTCGCCCTGGCGACGAAGGCGGTCGACGAGGCACTGGCGATGTCGATGGTGTAGTTCGGACCCGCCATCGTTGGCGTGGCGTTGATGTCGTTCAACTGGGAGGTGTAGGCGTTCTTGCCGTAGAACACCTGCTCCTCGCGCGCCGCGATATCCACCAGCGTGCGTTGCGCATCCACGCGGTTGGAGCGCACCACGTATTTCCGATACGACGGAATCGCCACCGCCATGAGGATGGCGACAATCAGCAGCACGATGGCCAGCTCGATGAGGGTAAAACCGGCCGTTCGACGATTCTCACGCATGATCATTTCCCGAGGGGTTCGCGCCAGGAGGCTTCGCCGCTGGTCACCGGCTTCAATGTAGCGACATCCTTGCAGAGGATCGCGCCGGTGGACGTCTGGGTGCAAGCCGTGACTTTCTTGGATCCGGACGCGGCACTGGTGTCATCACCTGTATGCAGGCTGGGCGGTGCCGGCAGGCCCGCGCCCAGGACGCTACTCACGGCGACGGCACCATTGGACGTACTCGAACCGAAGAACGCGTTCGGATCACCCGTGCCGGTCTGATAGTTCTGGCCATACAGCACCGAGGCGCCCAGGCCCGTGCAAATGGACGTGCCGGGCGTGTAGGCCGCGGTGAGCAGCAGACCACCCAGCAGGGACTGGGCGCTGACGACGCGCTCGGAAGGGTTGGTCCCGTTGGTCGTCAGGTTGCGGTACCAGCCGGCCACCCCCTTGCTGTCGAACGCCGCAGCCAGGCCAGCGAAGGTCGTGACGCCGGTAAAGCTCGCACTGGTCGGCGCATTGGTGACCTTGCTCACGCCCAGCGTATCCGGCGGGAAGACGTTGACGTTAGTGACGTCGACAAGGTTGCTCATGCTGATCGTGGCGCTGTATTGCGGGTCGTTCGCCGGCAGCAACGATGTGTCGATCAGGCCGAATATCCGCTGCTGCGCCGTTGTGGCCTTGTCGGAGCTGTTGTACAGGCGTCCCGTACCGAAGTAGACCATCGGCGCGCCACGGGTATTGCGCCCGAGGGTCGGTCGGACCGTCACCGGCATGCCGTTCGGGGCGATGGACGCTACCGTCAGGTCGAGCATCTGCCCGCCCGTCCAGGCCGCCACGGAAGGATTCGCGCCGACCGCGATGCGCCAGAAGTGGCCGCCGTAATCCGCACTGGAGCCGGTGCCGAGAACGCTACCGAAATAGATCGCTTCCGCTTTTCCGTCCAGGTTGAAGTCGGATGCGATCAGGTCGCCGGCAAAGCTGTTCTGCCCCGCGGACGACGAACCGAAATCGAGTACGCGCACCGGCGCCGGCGCCGTGGTTGCACCGACGAAACTGGCGAGGTCATAGATCGAGACACGCAGGTTCTGGTTCGATGCCACCTTGCGAGGATCGGTCGGGCCGGAGCCCACGGCGAGGAAGAACTTGTTCGGTGTGCCCGACGCCGCATCACGCACGACAGCCACCGCGGGTACGGACAGCGCGTAGGTACCCGGCAACGTGATCTCCCCGAGCAGCGTGGGGGGTACTTCGGGATTGGTCACGTCCATCAGCACGTAGGCCGAGTCGGAGGTGACGTTGTTGGACGGGCCCGAGGTGGCGGTGTCCACCGTGATGCTGCCGCCACCCAGGCGGAACGGAACCAGCAGCAGCGTTCCCCAGCCACCCACGTGCGTGGTATCGGCAGCAAAGATCTTCGCGTCGAAGGCCAGGGGCGCACCGTCGACGTAATACGTGTGCTTGTAGCTGGGATCGGTGAGCCAACGCAGGTGTGCCAGGAGATTCTTGGGCACATACGCCCACAGTTCCGCACCCAGCGGTTGAGCGACAGACGTGACGGTAACTGCACCCGTCGCATTGGGCGTGTCCTTGGTGCACACCGCGTTGGTCGGCTGCAGGGTGAAACGCTGACAGCTCGCGTTATAGAAGCCCGCATTGAACGCGTGCAGCATGCCGTCGTTCGCGCCGACGTAGACCACCTGCCGGCGGTCGCGATATGCCGTGCGGAACGACGCATAGCTGGAGTCGTTATAAAGCAAGTCGTACGACTCGGCCGGCGCACTTACCGGCAACGGCGACGAGTTGACGATATCGCCAAGTCGCAGCACCCGCCCGATGAGACCGGGCGTGCTGTCGAAATCGACGGTGCGATTACGCAGCCCTGTGATCTCCTGGCCACGGATCCAGTTGACGATGTTGGCCGCTTCCGTCGTCGAGTCGGTGTTGAGGTAACGGTAATTGGACGCATTGATGCCGTCGGCACCGGTACTCCATACGAAGGGACGAATCTCGCTCGGCTGGACGATGCCATCGCCGTTGTCGTCGACCCACGTAAAGATGTAGCGCCCGCCCGTGTTGGTCCAGACCGTGCTGTAGGGACGCTGTGCGTTGGACATGAGCGGATCCCACAACTGCTGGCGCGCATTCCACAGCGTTTTCAGGTCGGCGAGTTCCACCGTCACCGGGGTGCCCGCCGTGTACTTCGTGGGATCAGGATTCGACGTGAACGTTCGCGTCGCGACCGTCCGACCACTACCTGCCTGGTACGAGAACTGCACCACCGGGTCGGTCGCATAGTTGTCGAGCTGATTGTTACCGTTGAAGTCCTCACGCAACAGACCTGCTGCGTCGGTCCAGAGGGCACCGAGCGAACCGGCCCACGTGGCGCGATCGCCCGAGGTATCCGTGCGCTCGGCCTCGTAGAACGCCTGATACGTCACGCCCACGCCGTTCGCACTGGCGGCGACCGTCGCCGCCGCAGTACCTGACGATATCTTCGCCAGGATCTTGCGGAACAACGTGTCCAGTGACGTTTCCAGCTTGCCCGGATCGGTCACCAGGAAGTAGTTGTCCGGCGTACCCTTGACCGTGGTCGACCACTTCGAGATATCGGCGGGATTGCTGTCGTTCACCGGTGTATCGGTGCCGTCGGGCTTGTTCGTGTCGGCGCGGAAACCACCCCACTTGGCGGCGTACAGGAGCGGATCGGACAAGGTGCCGGCGTTACTCGAACCCACCGCGTAGATCGCCGTGGTCGCGGCATCGCTCACCACGCAACCGTTACAGCCGCCCGAGGCATTGATACGACCGGTGCCATTCAGGCGCACACCGGCGGCGTTGTAGATATCGGGCGAGGTGGGATCCGAATAATTGAAACTGTAGATGCCCGAATGGAAATGCGGGCCATCCTTGGTCGTGCCGTTGATGACATAACCGAAGCCCTGCCCGTTATTGGTCGAGGCGGATACCGGCTTGGTCGTGATCTTCACCTGCGTCGAGGTGATCTCGTAGCTGATGATGCCCCACATATCCTGGTCGTAGTCGCCGCCGGCGAAGCTGTCCTCCCAGTCGGCGTAGAACGAGCCCCGGGCCGTGGTCCCGTCGTTGGTCTGGGAGAGTATCTTGAAGTCCACCAGCGCACCGCCACCGACGCCCGTAGGCAGGGTCAGGCGATAAGAGGGAATGATGGTCACGAACTGGTTCTTCGTACCGGGTACCGCGATCCGGATCTGCGGGGTGTTCGTGGCCAGCTGTACGCCAAAGGTGGTCACCTTGAGCGAAGTTCGATCTTCGGTGGGAACGATGACGTTGCCGCCGGAGTCGTTACCGAGGTCGCGGATGCGCATGACGTGTGCGCCGTAAGCAGCGCCGGCCAGGAGGTAACCACCCTTGAGCGCAGGCACCTCGGGGCAGATGCCCTGGGCCGCGGAAAGGTTGGCGATGACCTTGGCCGAGCAAAGATTCGCGTCGGTACCCGCGTAGGTACTGCTGGAATTGCCGACGAACCAGCTGTTGCCGTTGATGCCTTCGCCTACCCCGACCAGGTCCGTCCACGTCTGCACGGTTTTTCCGGACGTCAGATCCGAGAAACCGTCAACGGCGTCGGTGTCGTAGCTCAGCGAGCTTGCATTGAAATTGATGATGTTCAGCGGGGCACAGAAATTGGCCGCGCTGATCGGGTCGCTCCATGTCGTGACGACACTCAGGCCCAGCGTCGCGTCTTCACCCGACGTGTTCTGTTTGAAGGCCGCGTTGGGCGTCTTGCCTGCCAGGTAGCGCAACGTCTCGATGTAACTTTCGGCCATGGGGTTGCCCCACGACGAGCAATTGCCCTCGCTGACCAGCGTTCCGCTTGCGTTGCCCGTGGTGATGCCGGTGCGCTGATAGGTACACCCGTTACCGGTACCGTAGTTGTCACCGGACAGGTAGGCATAGCCATAAATACGCAGGGCATTGATATTGGAGATGATGCCGTTCGCCCCGGCGATCATGCGTCCCGTCTTCGCGTCGATTTCATTGCTGATGAAATCGCCGTCGTTCTGGCCGGGACCCGGAAGCGCCGCCCTCACCACGCCACCCGACGCGTTGTGATCGAAGGTGGGCGTCACCAGGCCGAACTTGATGTTGCCCGTCTCGGCGTATTTCTGCAGCAGGCCGATCGGCTTGTACGGATTGGAGGGCGACGAGTTGTCGGGATACTGCTTGCAGTTCTCCGCGCCGATCTGCCCCGAGAGGCATACCTGCACGCGCGCGATAAGCTCGTCCCAATCCGTCCCCTGCGTCCCGTTGGCCTTGGTCGGATTCTCGGCCGCGGAGCCCAGTCCCGAGAAAGCGGCGCGATTGCCGTTGCTCAGGAAACCGTCGCCGAAGCTGCCCTGCGAATTGCTCTTCTCTTCCGCCCAAAGGCACTGCAGGCTCTCGTTGGATGCCCACAAAGCGTAGTTGCCCGTCTGCACGCGAATCAGTGGCGGCGCGGTATTGGTCTGCGAGCGATTGGTCGATGTGCCCTGCACCGTGGTATTGCAGATGGAAAGACCCGTACGGGTGAGGTTGGTGATCGTCCAGTTGCTGTAGCTCTTGAGCTGCGTTATGCAGGAGGGCACATCGGTGCACGACATGTTGAAGAACATGCCATCCTGGAGGCGCAGCTCGACGCGATTGGTCGGGGCGCCCGAGTAGCCGCTCGTATTCAGATAACGAACAGGTGCAATCAGCGTCGCGGGATTGCCGCTGCTGTTGTTGGCGGTGATCTGGATCTGGTCGCCGACCTGCACCCTGAGCGAGCTCTGCACGCGCTGAAGCCTCAGCAAGCGGTACGTGGTGCTGTTTTCAGTGAAGGACACATCGTCGTAATAGTAGCTGGCGCTCGCCAGGCTCGCCGAAGGCGCCGTCGACGATGGCGAGTACGGCGTCAACTTGCCGATATCCGACCCGTTGTAGTACTTCGCAAACGAGTGCGCGTCCGTCGGCAGATAGGCACGTTCCAGCACGGTCGTGGCATCGTCCTGCGAGCGGAGGCCGCCGTACAGGATCTTGCGGACCTCATCCATGCGCGTCATGGTCGCCCAGTTGAGGAAGTTACCGGACCACAGGTTGCTGTTGCAGTAATGATTCGTCGTATCGATCACCGCCGCCTTCGGCACGAAGTATCCGGACGACGATGAATAGCCATAGCACTTCGTCGAATCGAAATAACCGACATAACCAAAGGTCGTCGTATACGTCGTCTCGGGCGGGCCATCGCCTGTCAGGTCGGTGAAGTCGTTGTACGCCTTGTAGAAAAGCTGGTGGTCACGCGATAAGTTCAGCATGACCAGCGGTGCCGCACCCGCGATACCCAGCGGAGGATCGATCGCGTACGCCGCCGCGCGCTGTGCGGCGCTGGAGATAGCTGACGCACGCGCAGCGGGATTCAGGCCAAGACAACTCGCGGTGACCGCGAGGAGCACCAGGAGCAGCCGCGCTGCAGGGAAGCGAGAAGAAGTCATTCTGGATTTCCCTGTCACGTCAGTTGCGGATCTGCTGGTGGTACTGCGTGTGCGTCGTATCCACGCCATTGCCGGGCACGGTGGCGACACTGCGGACTTCGAAAAGCAGCTCCGCGCCACCACCGGCGGAGCCGATACCCAGGCCGCGATAGCCCGCTGCCTGGGCACCGCCCGCTCCCTCGGCCAGCACCGAGCCGTCCGGAACGATGGTGATCGTCGAGGAGATATTCGCCGAGCACGATGTGCTGGAGGGATCGCATACGGCAATGACCATGTCCGGATGCCATGTCGCCGGGTCGTACACGGTTTCTGCCGGCATGCCCTTGCAGTCCGCCTGCAGCGTTCCGTAGAACAACGACACCGCTCCGGCGCAATCGGTCTGGAGCGAGGCCTTCATCTTCGAATAAAGGGAGGGAGCGAGCTGCGTGGAAAACGTGAAATCCGAATCCGGTACGGTGCCGTTAAAGGCGGTGGGCCAACCTCGTTCGAAGACATGCTGATCGAACAGCGTGATGGGCACGCTGCGCAAGGCTTCCGAGGCCTCGAACGCTGCCTCATGCCGTGCCGAGTTCGTCACCAGCTTCATTTCCGTGAGCGTGCCGCGCATGGCCATCACCGCGACGACCGACAGCACCAGCAAAAACACCATGCCGACGAAGAGCGCTATACCGCGCTGGCGACGGGCCGTGAAAGACTGCCTCATGTTCATCCCCTTACCCGATTGCGCAGGACGACCACCTGGCTATTGAAGATCCGCACATATTGCTGTGGCTTGTCGCCGTAATTCGAAGGCGGTGAGCCGTCGCAGTTGTTGGCGCTGGTAAGTGAGGGATAGCTGATGGCACCCGCATTGTCGATCTTGTAGCTGCAATCGCTCGACAGTGGCACGTCGATGGGATGCGGCACCCGGACGTCGCGGGTGGACGAACGAGCCACCAGCGACACGCGGACCTGGGTGATCGCGTTGAAATCGATCACGGAAGAAGCGGGAACGAACTTCGCCGGTACCGTCGGCGTAATGGACGCCGGAACAGCATATTCGAACTGCATCTGTTCGATACCGTCCACCACGGCCTCCGATACGAGGGATCCATTCGCGTCCAACCGCATGCGCATGAGCGTTGGGGAGGGATTGCCCGCATCGCCATCGTCCGATGTGCCGCACACCTTGTCGGCACCGGGATCGGAACACGGCTGCAGGTAATACATCTCCAGCTGGAACGGATACACGTAGCGACCGCTGGCGGACCCTAGCGGATTGGTGGGCACGGACTCGCCTTTGCGGAAGATCGTGCCGGTCTGGTCGATCGCGGAAAGGATGAAGATTGTCGTTCTGTTCGGCACCGCGTCCGAATCGAAAGCCGTGGTGCCCGAGCCCTTGGCAGGGTCGTAGCCGTGCGTATCCGCATAGCGCACTACGACCACATCGGAGCGCTTCACGTAATTGGCATCGGGTACACAGTTGGCGATGGGAAACGTGTCGGCGCCGTTATAACCACGAATGCCGTTTTCGGTGGCGCCCGGCCCCACGTTAACCATCCACGCGGCGGTGCATCCACCGCTGCCGGTCAAGCCGGAGACATTGCTCGTCGTGGTGATCTTCCCCGCCTTGATCCCACCCCAGAAATCCGCCATGCGCAGCGACCAGGCCACACGGCTTGAGGCGAAACGGAGGTTTTCCTGGTTGAAGTTGTTGCCCTGCTGGATCGTGAAGGCCTGCCGGTTCGCCATCAGCACAGCCACCAGCCCGCCGACCACGATGACGCCGATAGCCAGGGCCACCATGAGCTCGACCAGGGAGAAGCCGCGGGCGGACCGCATTCGTGCACGCATCGGGGGCTTTCTCATTGCAGGTAGCTCAAGCTGTAGGACTGCGACGGATCCGCGCTCGAACTGCCCGCGACGCCGGCCCAGGACACCGTGATGACCAGCGTGCCCAGGTTGGGATCCTTGGTCACCGTGGCCATCTTGCCGCCCGACGTGGTGGGCGGCGGAAGGGTGCGGATCAGGGCAGCCTGCCAACAAGCCAGATCGCGCTTGGCGACATCGGCGGGCGTCGACGCTGTCGTGCTCGCACAATCGCTGGCGGTATAGGTCGTGGTGCCATCGTAGAGGTAGGCACTGGTGCCATTGCCGGGCGGCAGCGCCCCATCGGGATTGGCCCGCATGGACTCGGCCAAGCTCCGGGCCAGCCCGATCGCTGCCGTACGGGAGCCGGATTCCCGCGTGAACTGGGCCCCCTTCAACTGAAGCAGGGCAAGACCCAGCATGCCGATACTGAAAACCAGCACGGCCACCATCACTTCGATCAGCGATATGCCTCGCTCGCGATGACCAAGCGCCACGTCAGCCACGACCCCTCCCCTTTTTCGTACCCACGTACCGGTGCACCGATGCTAAGGTTTTCCGGCACGTATTGAGAGGATTCTCCGACGACTGGTGGGGTGTTGCCGACAGACGGTTTGACGCCGGGCCTACCGCTTGTTCACAACAGACGGCGCCTCATGACCGCCCGCCCCCTTGAGTATCCGCCCATGACCCACGACCGCCAGGACATCACCCACCCCGACCACGGCCAGCCCACGCACCCCGAGACCGACGCCGAGAAGCAATCCCGCAAGGACAAGGCCAGCGAGAACCTCGACCATGCGCTGGAAGAAAGCATGGACGGCAGCGACCCGGTGTCGCCCTTCGTACCGGCCAAGGCCCCCTGAGTAAGCCGGGGCCGCGACGTCACAACGCCACCCGCCGACATCGTGCCGTAGCGTTGGGATAACGAAGCGGTCACGGATCGGCGGAGACAATAGCGGGGTTAAGTAGGAGTGCCCCAGTGCTAGCGCAATACGTTTTCACAGCCGCCAATGCCATCTTTCGCATCGTCCGCCACGGTCATCGCTGGCGCGCGCTGCGCGACACCCTTGAGCTGGGCCGGTTCGAGACAGCCGAGGCGGCCATGATCGGCTTGCGCGACATGTGCCGTGACGTTCGCCTGCCTCGCCGCCTTACCGACTGGCGTTTCCTGCCGCCTGCTGCCTTGGGTCATCTCGCGCCGCCCAGCCCGGCCGTGCTCGCGCGCCTGTCGGCCGCTTGATGCGTTGGGCCGCCGTAGGTGGTTGAAGGATCTGCCGTTCCGGCTGCCGATTCGGCGCACGAGTCCGAGGCCTCCACCGATAGAAAGGTAACCGAGCGACCCGACTGCCTGTCCGAGGCTTCCGAGGGCTCGCCGGGAGGCGGTGTGCGAGGCGTAGTGATGTGGTACCACCCCGAGTTAAAAATGGCCCTGGTGGAAATCGAGGACGGTTTTGCCGTCGGTGCCGTCGAGGAAGGACACTGCGCCATCGGCGATGTCCTCAGCGGCCAATTCCGCCGTGACGAGGTCGAGCACCTCTGCAACCTGAGCACCGGTGGCACCGTGATGTTCCACGTCGAGGCGGATCACGTCTCCGAAGGCGAAGCCAACGACCTGCTCGGCCTGCTGCGGGACTGAGCAGGGATCGTCAGTCGTCCGCCTGCCGCGCCTTGAAGGCGGCACGCGACGCGACGATGGCGTCGTGATGCTCTTCCGCCCATAGCCACACCCCGCAGAATGCCGCGCCCAGGCTCAGTCCGATGGGCGTCAGCTCGTATTCCACGCGCGGCGGCACCACGGGATACACGGTGCGGGTGACCAGTCCATCAGCCTCCATCTGGCGCAGCGTCTTGGTCAGCATTTTCTGGCTGACGTCGCCGATGAGTTGGGCCAGACGACCGAAGCGCAGGCGGCCGTGGTCCGCCAGTACCTCCAGGCAGAGCATGGTCCACTGATCGGCAACGCGCCCGATGATGTCGCGCACCAGCGCATCCAGCGCGGCGTCGGTACGCTGCTCGCCCATGGCGCGACAGGGCTCGTCATAGCGGGGCTTGCGCGGTGTTGGCGAAGACATGGAGCAAATCCTTGGTTACCGATCGGTAAGTATGGAACATTACGGAGCCTACTTTCCATGGGAGAGTGATGGTTCTAGCCTTGGCCTTACCTACCCACTGCGAGGCGATCGATGGATATCCAGGGCAATACCATTCTCATCACGGGCGGCGGCTCCGGCATCGGTCGCGCCCTGGCCGAGGCCTTCCATGCAC
Organism: Luteibacter sp. 9135; assembly: GCF_000745005.1. Classification (NCBI taxonomy): domain Bacteria; kingdom Pseudomonadati; phylum Pseudomonadota; class Gammaproteobacteria; order Lysobacterales; family Rhodanobacteraceae; genus Luteibacter; species Luteibacter sp. 9135. The sequence goes on from NZ_JQNB01000001.1 coordinate 4,407,034, forward strand.
GCGGCAACCGGGTCGTGATCGCGGGGCGTCGTCAGGCCGCGCTGGACGAGACCACCGCCGCCAATCCCGGCATGGCCTCCGCCTTGCTCGACATCGAGGCCCCCTCTTCCATCGGCGAGTTCGCGGAACGGCTTACCCGTGAGCATCCCGCGCTCAACGTGGTGATCCACAACGCCGGCATCATGCGGCCCGAGGACATAAAGGACGGCGCCACGGATACCGCCGAGGCCACCATCGCCACCAACCTGCTGGGCCCCATCCGCCTCAACGCCGCGCTGATCGGCCATTTGTTGGCGCAGCCGAAGGCGACGGTGATGACGGTGTCCTCCGGCCTGGCATTCACCCCGCTCTCGCTTACGCCTACCTACTGCGCCACCAAGGCGGCGATCCACTCGTACTCGAACTCGCTGCGCTACCAACTGCGGAACAGCAACGTGCAGGTGATGGAGCTGGTGCCGCCCTACGTGCAGACCGAACTGATGGGCGAGCAGCAGAAGAACGACCCGAATGCCATGCCGCTGGACGCGTTCATCGCAGAAGTGATGCGGTTGATCGAGTCACAGCCGGACGCCCACGAGATCCTGGTCGAGCGGGTCAAGCCACTGCGCTTCGCCGAAGCCAGCGGCAACTTCGAGGCGTTCTTCCAGCAGTTCAACGACCAGATGGCCAGGCACGCGCCCTGACGGCATCTTTTACGACAGCGTTACCCGGAAAGCGCCCGGGTAGCGCAGCGTTTTTACGCATCGTCGCCGGATACTGGCCTCCCTTTCATGGAGTCACCGGCAATGTCGATCGTCGTGATCACGGGTCCGCGCCACGGCGCAGCGCAAACCACCCTGGCCGACGAGGCCCTGTGTCGCCTGTGGGACCGCGCACAGGCCGCCGGTACGGACCTCCTCTGGCGTCCCTGCAGCGACTTCCACGACGTGGTGATGCAACTGGATCACTCGCCCGCCGACCATGCGCAACTGGTGCTGCTGGATGTCGATGCCAACGACGTACCGGCACACGACGTGGCGCCGCTACGCGATGCGCTGGCGGCGTTGCACGTGCCCTACATCGAAATGCACGACGATAGCGATGCCTCCGACGCGTCGGCCCTGGTGCCATCGCATCCGTCACTGGTGAGCGTGGTGGTGCCGGGCGATACGATGGCCGGGTACGACATGGCGTTGTCGATCGGGTTGCGGTATCTGGCGTGCGATGTGCGAATGGCGGCTTGAGTGGGCGTTGCCGGCGGCGATAGCTCACATCCCATACTCAGCGTGGCTATCATGGACCTGCGCGCAGGTCCACCTGATGGATCGCACTCCGAGAGTATTCATCGTGAAAATTATTCGCAGCAAAGACTTTGTAGCGTCGAAAGCCTGGGGAGCCCTGGATATCGCCAATATGCGAGGCATCACTACCAGGCTTCACTGGACGGATCAGCCGTATAAATGGCATGTCAACGACGGTGAAGAGGTCTTTGCCGTGCTCGATGGTCGCGTCCGGATGCTCTACCGGGAGCACGGGGTAGAAAAGTCAGTCACCCTCGAAACAGGCGACGTGTTCTATGCGTCGGTTGGTACAGAACACGTAGCTCACCCGATAGGCGAGGCGCGCATTCTCGTGGTGGAGACCGCCGGTAGCGTGTAGTTATATCGGGGGAATCTTTACACGCTTCCCGCACGCGACGATAGCGCTCCGGCGACGCCCGCACCGGCCTCACCCACCCGCTGAGTTGGATGGGTAGAGGCGACAGCGGATGCCCAGGCACAAAAAAACCCGCTACGAAGCGGGTTCAAATGCGTCTCAAGGACACGTACGGACAGCCTTGGACATATACTTGGTGCCGGAAATAGGAATCGAACCTACGACCTCATCATTACGAATGACGCGCTCTACCAACTGAGCTATTCCGGCGAGAAGCGGAATTCTAGGGAAGCTTGGCCTCCGGTGCAAGTCCTCAACCGGCCAGGCGGAGTTCCTTCGGCAGCGCGAAGGTGATGTTCTCGGCCTCGCCGTCCAGTTCGCGAACGGTGCCCGCGCCCCACGATTGCAGCCGGGCGATCACTTCCTGGACCAGTTTCTCCGGTGCAGAGGCGCCCGCGGTGACACCGATACGGGTGCGACCCTCCAGCCATTCGCGCTGGATGTACTCGGCGCCGTCGATCAGATAGGCGGTAACGCCCTGCTTCTCGGCCAGCTCCTTCAGGCGGTTGGAGTTGGAGCTGTTGATCGAGCCCACCACCAGCACCAGGTCCACGGCGTCCGCCAGGCGGCGCACGGCGTCCTGCCGGTTCTGGGTGGCGTAGCAGATGTCGTCCTTGCGCGGGCCCTCGATGGCGGTAAAGCGCGCCCGCAGCGCGGCGATGATGGCGATGGTGTCGTCCACGGACAACGTGGTCTGGGTGACGAAGGCCAGCTTGTCGGGCTGCGACGGCGTCAGCTCGGCGACATCTTCCACGGACTCGACCAGGTAGATGCGGCCCTCGTTGGCGCGGTTCCACTGGCCCATCGTGCCCTGCACCTCGGGATGCCCGGCGTGGCCGATGAGGATGACGTCGTGGCCGGCGCGGCCCAGGCGCGCGACTTCCATATGCACCTTGGTGACCAGCGGGCAGGTGGCGTCGAACACGTTGAGGCCGCGGCGGTCGGCTTCCTCACGGACGGCCTTGGGCACGCCGTGGGCGCTGAAGATCACGGTGGAGCCGTCGGGTACGTCGTCCAGTTCCTCGACGAACACGGCGCCATCGGCGCGCAGGCGCTCGACGACGAAGCGGTTGTGGACCACTTCATGGCGGACGTAGATCGGGGCGCCGTACGACTCCAGGGCGCGCTCCACGATCGCAATGGCGCGGTCGACGCCGGCACAGAAACCACGGGGATTGGCGAGCAGGATGTCCAAGGGGGACCTCGGTAGGAGCGATGGCCGCCGGGCGGCCGGACACTACCATTATCGCACGGTCGGCTTGTCGGGGCCGCTGAACAGGCTGAACACGATCAGGGCCACGGCGCCGACGCTGATGGCGGAATCGGCCACGTTGAACACCGGGAACGGGTAGCTGCCCAGGAACACCTGGATGAAATCGGTGACCTTGGCCGCATGCACGCGGTCGATCACGTTGCCCAGCGCACCGCCGACGATCAGCGCCAGCGGCAGCGCCGTCCGCCAGTCGCGCCGCGGCGTACGCGCCAGCCAGACCGTCAGTGTCACGCTGATGACGGCGGCCAGCAGCACGAAGAACCAGCGCTGCCAGCCCGCGCTATCGGCCAGGAAGCTGAAGGCCGCGCCGGTGTTGAAGGTCAGCGTCCAGTTGAGGATGCCGGGTATCACCGGGTGCGGCGTCTCGGCCGGCTGCAGGGCGGCCAGCGCCCACCACTTGGTGAGCTGGTCGAGCACGATCATCGCCGCGGCGAGCCACAGCCAGGACAGGGCATTGGGTTGGGGGCGTGCGGTCATGCGTAAGGCCAGTCAGCGAAGGCGGAGCGGCCGCGCCGCCGGCAGGGCGACGCGGGTGGTGCGTGCGGGGCAAGGACGCCCTCAGAACCAGCGGCGATCCTCGCCCTGCCCCGTCACGTTGTCCACGCAGCGACCGCAGATCTCCGGGTGCGCCGGATCGACGCCGACATCGGGGCGGTGGTGCCAGCAACGGATGCACTTGGCCGCGTCGCTGACAGCGGCGGACACGTAGACCTCCGCGCCGTCCAGCTCCACCCGCTCCGCCGAGGCCGGGCGGCTGTCCAGGTCCGCCAGCGCCACGTCGGAGGTGATGAAGAAGAAGCGCAGCTCGCTCGCCGATGCCGCCAGCGCCACCTGGGTGGCCTTGTCGGCGTGGATCGTCAGCGTGGCATCCAGCGAGGCACCGATCTGGCCGACCTTGCGCATGCCCTCGAGCACATGGGACGCCGTCTCGCGGATAGCCAGCAACTGGCTCCACCAGCCGCGCGTCTCGGCGTCCTGGCGCGCGTCCAGGCCCTCGTACCATGTCTCGAACAGCGGCGACTCTTCGCGCGTGCCCGGCAGCTGCGCCCAGGCCTCTTCCGCCGTGAAGGTCACGATCGGCGTCAGCCAGCGCAGCATGGCCTCGGCGATGCGGTACATCGCGCTCTGCGCGCTGCGGCGGCCGCGGCTGTCGGTCGGCATCGTGTAGAGCCGGTCCTTGGTGATATCCAGGTACAGCGCGCCCAGTTCGTTGGTGCAGAAGTTCTGCACGCGCTGCACGATCTCCGGGAAGTCGTAGCGCTCGTAGGCCGCAACGATCGCAGCCTGCGTATCAGCGGCCTGCTGCACGGCCCAGCGGTCCAGGTCGAGGCAGGCGTCCGTGGCGAGCAGGTGCTTGTCCGGATCGAAGCCGTCCAGGTTGCCGAGCAGGAAGCGCACCGTGTTGCGGATGCGCCGATAGGTGTCGGCCACGCGCTTGAGGATCTCGTCCGACAGCGACATCTCGTTGCGGTAATCGGTGGAGCAGATCCACAGGCGCAGGATGTCCGCGCCGAGCGTCTTCATGATGTCCTGCGGCTCGATGCCGTTGCCCAGCGACTTGGACATCTTGCGGCCCTGCGCGTCCACCGTGAACCCGTGCGTCAGCACGTGGTCGTAGGGCGCGCGGCCGTGGATGGCGGCGGAGGTGAGCAGCGAGGACTGGAACCAGCCGCGATGCTGGTCCGAGCCCTCGAGGTACATCACCTTGTATTCGCTGGCGTTGCCGGCCTGCAGCTCGGGGCGCGCGCCGATCACGGCGAAATGACTGGTGCCCGAATCGAACCACACGTCCAGGACATCGGTGACTTTCTCATAGGTGTCGGCGTCGTCGCCGATCAGCTCGCGCGGGTCCAGCGTGAACCAGCAGTCGATGCCCTCCTGGGCCACCTTCTGCGCCACTTTCTCCATCAGGGCGACGGAGTCCGGATGGGGCTCGTGGGTGTTCTTGTCGATGAACAGGGTGATCGGCACGCCCCACGTGCGCTGGCGCGAGATGCACCAGTCGGGACGACCTTCCACCATGCCGCCGATGCGTTCTTCGCCCCAGCCCGGTACCCAGCGCACGGAGCCGATCGCATCCAGCGCGGTGCGGCGCAGGCCGGCGGTCTCCATGCCGATGAACCACTGCGGCGTGGCGCGGTAGATCACCGGGGTCTTGTGGCGCCAGCAATGCGGGTAGCTGTGGGTGAGCTTGGCGAAGGCCAGCAGCACGCCACGACCACGCAGCAGGTCGACCAGCTGGTCGTTGGCCTTCCAGATGTGCGTGCCGGCCAGCGAGACATCACCCGCGAGCGGCAGGTCAGAACGATAGACGCCGCGGCCGTCGACATAGTTGAGCGTGCCGATGCCGTAGTGCTGGCCGACCGCGAAATCCTCCGCGCCGTGGTCCGGCGAGGTGTGCACCGCACCGGTGCCGTCTTCGTCCGACACGTGGTCGCCGAGGATCAGCGGCACCTGCCGGTCGTAGAACGGATGGCGCAGCGGCTTGTTTTCCAGCACGGCGCCCTGCACGCGGCCGAGCACGCCGCCGGTGGTTTCCACGCCGTAGCGGGCCAGGGCCTTCTCCACGAGGGCCGAGGCGATCACCAGCAGCACCCGCTTGCCGTCGCGCGACGGGCCCTCGACGAGGGCGTAGTCGATCTCGCCACCCAGCGACACCGCCTGGCTGGACGGCAGCGTCCACGGCGTGGTGGTCCAGATGGGCACGGCAACGATGGCGTCGCCCACATCCACGCCGAACTCGGCACCGAGGTCCTTCGGGTACACGGCGTCGTAGGCCACGTCCACCGCCGGCGAGGTGCGCTCGGCGTATTCGATCTCGGCCTCGGCCAACGCCGAGCCGCAGTCGAAACACCAGTAGACCGGCTTGGCGCCGCGGACCACGTGGCCGTTGTCGACGATGCGCGCCAGCGCGCGGATCATGTCGGCCTCATAGGTGAAATCGAGCGTGCGGTACGGCTTTTCCCAGTCGCCCAGCACGCCCAGGCGCTTGAAGTCGGCGCGCTGCAGGTCGATCTGCGCCATCGCGTACTCGCGGCACTTCTGCCGGAATTCCGCGGCATTGAGCTTGTCGCCCGCCTTGCCGAACTTCTTCTCGATCGCGATCTCGATCGGCAGGCCGTGGCAATCCCAGCCGGGAACGTAAGGTGCGCGGTAGCCAGCCATCAGCCTGGACTTGACCACGACGTCCTTCAGCACCTTGTTGACCGCGTGACCCAGGTGGATGGCGCCGTTAGCGTACGGCGGGCCGTCGTGCAGCACGAACACCTTGTCGCGATCGGCGGCCTTGGCCTGGATCTGCGCGTAGCGGCCCACGCGCTCCCACGTGGCCAGCCAGCCCGGCTCGCGCTTGGGCAGGTCGCCGCGCATCGGGAAAGCCGTCTGCGGCAGATTGATGGTGTTCTTGTAATCCTGGGTCATCGCTGGCAACCGTGGGTTTCGGGGCGGACGCGCGGTGCGCGCGTTCCGTCATGCATCGACAAGTATGGGGTTCATGCCAAGGGCCTGCCGGGCGGCGATCTCGTCCTGGCGCATCTGAGCGGTCAGGGCGTCGAGGCCGTCGAATTTTTCTTCGTCACGCAGTTTCCGGACGAACTCCACGGCGATGCGCATGCCGTAGAGATCGCCGGAGAAGTCGAACAGGTGGGCTTCCAGCAAGGGCTCGGCCACTTCGTTCACGGTGGGCCGGACACCCAGGCTGGCCACGCCGGGCCAGCTGCACGGGCCTTCGCCCACACCGATGCGCACCGCGAAGATGCCGCGCACGGGGCTGACCCGCTCCGGCAGGTGCACGTTGGCGGTGGGATAGCCCAGGGTGCGGCCCAGCTGCTTGCCGTACTCCACGTGTCCGTCGATGACGAACGGGCGACCCAGCAGGGTGGCGGCATCGGCGAAACGGCTTTCGCCCAGCAGCTGGCGCACCCGCGTGGACGACACGCGCTCGCCATCGACGAGCACAGGCGCCACGGCATGGGCCGTGAAGCCCAGCTCGGCGCCCATCGACTGCAGCAGGGCGAAATCGCCGCCGCGACGATGGCCGAAACGGAAGTCCTCGCCCACCCACACCTCACGGGCGGCCAGACGCTCGACGATGACGCGACGGACGAAGTCCTCGGCGGACATCTGCGTCAGGGCTTCGTCGAAGCGCAGGGAGAGCAATTGATCGATGCCGGCCGCCGTCATGCCTTCCGCCTTCTCGCGCATGCCCGTCAGGCGCGGCACAGGCTCCTTCGAGAAGAAGGCACGGGGCAGCGGCTCGAAGGTGATGACCGCGGGGACCAGACCCTGGGCCTCGGCGCGCTGGCGCACTTCGGCAAGGATGGCCTGGTGACCGAGGTGTAGCCCGTCGAAGGCGCCGATCGCCACGACGCTGCCCTGGGGGGCGAGGCACGGGCCGTCGACGTCGCGGTGCAGTTGCAACGTCATGCGTGGTCGCCCTGGAATCGATGCGGAATAAAAGCCATCGGGCCAGTATAGCGGCCCCGTTGCGCCGCACAATGCGACGCGGGAACGCCGCGGGGCCCGTCAGCGCGCCCGCAGGTCGCGCAGGCGGAATCCGAGGGCGAAGAGCGCCGTGACGTAGGCGCCACCGCCGGCGGCGACCAGGATGGCGAGGTGCCCCACCCGCTCCCACTTCTCCACGTCGCTCCACTCCGGCCACACGTGCAGGCCCACCAGCAGCACCACGATCATCGCGGCGCAGGCCACCGCCAGGCGGACCAAGTGCCGGCCCCATCCCGGCTGCCGCGTATAGACGCCAGCCTTGCCCAGCCAGCGCCACAGCAACAGCAGGTTGATGTAGCTGGCCAGGGCGCTGGCCATGCCCAGTGCCATGTGCAGCCCCGGGATGGTCGCCAGCGCCGCCATCCAGGAGCCCGCTTTCTGCGCCGGGGTGGCCCAGAGAAAAAACAGCAGGCCAAGGAAAGCGACGTTGAACACCATGTTGGCCACCAGCGAGGCCACGCCCGCGCGGACCGGCGTGCGGGTGTCCTTGCGGGCGTAGAAGGCCGGCAACACCACCTTGACCAAGGCGAACGCCGGCAGGCCGAAGCTCAACGCGGAGATCGACATCGACGCCATCTTCGTGTCGAACGCCGTGAAACGGCCGTGCTGGAAAATGGTCGCCACCAGGGGGAACGACAGGATCATCAGGGCGAACATGGCCGGCACCGCGATCAGCAGCGTGGTACGCAGGCCCCAGTCGAGGGCGCGGGAGAAGCCGTCCTTATCGGTGGCCACATGGTGGCGCGACAGCGAAGGCAGGATGACGGTGCCCAGCGCAACCCCGAACACGCCCAGCGGCAGCTCGAGGAAGCGGTCGGCCTGGGACAGCCAGCTCTGCGAGCCGGCGATCAGCAGCGAAGCGATCACCGTATCCAGCAGCAGGTTGATCTGCGCCACGGACGATCCGAACAGAGTCGGCACCATCAGCGTCATGATCCGGCGCACCTCCGGCGAGCGCCAGCCCCAGCGCGGCAGCGCCAGCAGGTCCAGCCGTTTCAGCGTGGGCAGCTGGAACACCAGTTGCAGGAAACCGGCAACCAGGATAGCCCAGCCCATCGCCATGATCGGCGTCTGCAGGCGCGGCGCGAGCCACAGGGCGCCCGCGATCATGCACAGGTTGAGGATCACCGGGGTGAGCGCCGGCAGGCCGAAGCGGTGGAAACTGTTCAATGCGCCGCCGCTCAACGCGGTGAGCGAGACGAACAGCAGGAAGGGAAAGGTCAGGCGCAGCAGGTTCACCGTGAGATCGAACTTGCCCGCGGAGTCCACCGCGCCAGGCGAAAACAGCGCGGTGACCTGCGGCGCGAAGACCACCCCCAGCGCCACGACCACCAGCAGCACGCCACCCAGCGTGCCGGACGTCCGCGCCATCAGGTCCTTCAGGTCCGCGTGCGGCCGGGTTTCCTTGACCTCGGTGAACACGGGCACGAAGGCGGTGGAGAACGAGCCCTCCGCGAACAGACGGCGCATGAAGTTGGGGATGCGAAAGGCCACCCAGAAGGCATCCGTGGCGGCGTTGGCACCGAACGACGCGTTGATCGCCATGTCGCGTACCAGGCCGAGCACGCGAGAGATCATGGTCATGCCGCTGAAGGACAGCATGCCGCGAAGAAGACTGGGGGTTTTCATCCGTGCCGGGGGTTGCCTAAACGCGTAGTTTGACAGCGGCGACCGGGCGGAGGACAGTCCACCTTCTGGAAATTTCCGGGCGGTCACCGCCGGATCGCCCGACGGGCCTGCCCGTGCGGGCCCTAAGCTATTGACGCGCCCCGGCTTTGGCCTCAAAATGGGCGTCTTTCTTAAAACCAACCGAACTCTGGAGCTTCACCTTGGCCAACATCAAGTCCGCGAAGAAGCGTGCGCGTCAGTCGGAGCAGCGCCGTCTGCGCAACGTCAGCGCGCGTTCCATGGTGCGTTCCGCACTGAAGAAGGTCGTCAAGGCGATCGACGCCAAGGACAAGGCAAGCGCAGTCAGCGCGTACGCCATCGCCGTGCCGGTGATGGATCGTTACGCTGCCCGCGGCCTGATCCACAAGAACAAGGCAGCTCGCCATAAGAGCCGCCTGAACGCGAAGATCCGCGACCTGGCGTAAGCCTGCGCGACATCGCTGTTTACGGAAAAGCCGGCGAAAGCCGGCTTTTTTGTGTGCGTTTCAGGGGTATCGCGTGGATCGTGGATCGTGGATCGTGGATCGTGGATCGTGGATCGTGGATCGTGGATCGCGCACATCGTGCGCTCCTACATGGCCAGATGATGCGTCACGCGCTGTAGGAGCGCACGATGTGCGCGATAGGCCGGCACGACGCAAAACGACGCCCCGGCAATACCGCACCCACTACGCCACCCCCGCGTTACTCGCCCCGCATACGCACGTCGTTGGACACTTCCTTCTGGTCGCGGTGCTTCTCGCGCTCGGCGTCGAAGAACTGCTGCACCTTCAGGCAGACATCCCACGTGCCGATCTCCGAAGCGGCCGACACCAGGAACCAGGGCTCCTTCCATTCCAGTCGGGCAACGATGTCGTCGGCTACCTGCTTCAGCTCGTCCTCATCGGAATAAACGTCGGACTTGTTGATGACCAGCCAGCGCGGACGCTCAACCAGTTCGGCATCGAAGTTCTTCAACTCGTGCTCGATCGTACGCACCTGCTCCACCGGGTCCGAGCCGTCAATGGGCCGGATGTCCACCACGTGCAGTAGCAGGCTGGTACGCGATACATGGCGCAGGAACTGGATACCCAGGCCCGCACCCTCGGCCGCACCCTCGATGATGCCGGGAATATCGGCAACGACGAAACTCTGATCGGTGCCGATGCGCACGACACCCAGGTTCGGATGCAGCGTGGTGAACGGGTAATCCGCCACGCGCGGCGTGGCTGCCGACACGGCACGGATGAACGTGCTCTTGCCTGCGTTGGGAAAGCCCAGCAAGCCGACATCCGCCAGCAGGCGCAGCTCCATCTTGATGTCGCGAACCTCACCGGGCGTACCCGGGGTGAACTTGCGCGGCGCGCGGTTCACCGAGCTCTTGAAATGGATGTTGCCGAGGCCGCCACGACCGCCCTGCGCCACTTTCAGGCGCTGGCCGTGCGCCGTGAGGTCGCCGATGACTTCGTCGGTATCGACGTTGGTGATGACCGTGCCGACGGGCACGCGAATATCGACATCGTCGGCACCCTTGCCGTACATCTGGCTACCCATGCCGGCCTGGCCGCGCTTGGCCTTGAACGAGCGCATATGGCGGAAGTCGACCAGCGTGTTCAGGCCCTCGTCCGCCACCAGCCAGACCGAGCCGCCACTGCCGCCGTCGCCGCCGTCAGGGCCACCGAAGGGGATGAATTTCTCTCGACGGAAGCTGACGCAGCCGTTGCCGCCGTCACCGGCCGAGACTCTGATTTGCGCTTCGTCGACGAATTTCATGGATGGGGAACCTGGATAAAAAGTGATGCCGCGTTACAAACGAAAAGCCCCGCCGTGGGCGGGGCCTTCGTTATCGCGTCGGAAAGGCTTACGCCTGGACGACGTCGACGAACTTGCGACCCTTGTCGCCGCGGGTCTTGAAGGCAACCGTGCCATCGACCAGCGCGAACAGGGTGTGGTCGCGGCCGAGGCCGACGCCCACGCCAGCGTGGAACTTGGTGCCACGCTGACGAACGATGATGTTGCCGGCTTCCACAGCCTGGCCGCCATAGATCTTCACACCGAGATACTTCGGGTTCGAATCGCGACCGTTACGGCTGGAACCTACGCCTTTCTTATGTGCCATGACTCATATCCTCCGGCAGATCAGGCGTTGATGCCCGTGATCTCGATTTCGGTGTAATGCTGACGATGTCCCTGCGTGCGCTTGTAATGCTTGCGACGACGGAACTTGACGATGCGGATCTTATCCGCGCGACCGTGGGCGCGAATCTTCGCGCTGACGGTGGCACCGGCGACCAACGGGGCGCCGACGGTGATCGACTCGCCTTCGCCCACCAGGAGGACCTGGTCGAACTGGACGGTGGAATCGACTTCAGCGGTGAGCAGCTCGACGCGCAGGACTTCGCCTGCCATCACACGATACTGCTTGCCACCGGTCTTGATGACTGCGTAGCTCATGGTTATTTCCTGTTGCTGATTATGTAGTTCTTTTTAGGTGTTACGGGTCGTGCGAACTGCCAATTATAGCCAGTGGGAAAAGGCCAGGTCAATCAGAGGGGTAGGAGCGCACACCCAAGGGTAGGAGCGCACGATGTGCGCGAAAAGCCGACAAAGCGATGACGAGGCACCCTTCAAGGCCCAGGGCCCGGGGCCCAGGCTCCGGGCATCAGCCACAGGCCCGGCGCCATTCCGGGCCATTGCGTGCCCCTTTCGCGCACATCGTGCGCTCCTACACCCCCCTTTGGGGCGTTATTTCTTCTTGGAGGGGGCGGGCGCAGGCGCCGGAGCCGGCTTGGCGGCGGCGCCGGCCGCCGGGCACTGGCCCTGGGCGTTGAGGGTACCCTGGGTCTGCAGCTGGGCGATCATCTGCTGGCCGCGTTCCTGGCCCCACTGCTTGCCGATCTGCATGCCCTCGGCCATGGTCGCGGGCATCTGGGTGATGACTTTCTGGCCCAGGGGCGAGCGATAGAACTTCAGCAGGCCGTCGATATCCTCGGCGGTGAAGTGCTTCTGGTAGACGGGGACCATCCGGCCGATCAGCTGGTTGGTGGCGTTGGCGTCCACGAAGCCCTGCCAGTAGCTGGCCGGCACGCAGGGCAGTGCGTTCTGCATCACGCCCGCCATCTGGCTGTTCATCTGGCTGAGCATCCGCCCCATGCCCACGGCATCCATCAGCTGGCGCACCTGCTGCTCGCTCGGCGCGGCGGCCATCGCCTGGCCCGTACAAACCGCCAGCACCAGGCCGGCCGCGATCCCTGTCCACTTACGCATGGGTGTATTCCTCTTCGGATGGATGGTCACCCCTCCCCGGGGCAGCGGCCATGGTAGCCGAGTCGGGCAGCCCCGCTGCGCCCGCCTTCGGCAGGGCTCACGACACCCACCGGAGCAGCACCGACCACCCCCGCACAACTGCTGTGATGAACCGTCAAAAGTCGACGCTGAATGAAGGCGGAAAACCCTTGGTATAGTCCGGGGCTTCCCCCATTTATGTAGGCACATGGACAGCATTCGCATCCGCGGCGCCCGCACGCACAATCTCAAGAATATCGACCTCGACCTGCCCCGGGACAAGCTCATTGTCATCACGGGACTGTCCGGTTCGGGCAAATCCTCGCTGGCTTTCGACACGATCTATGCCGAAGGCCAGCGTCGCTACGTCGAGTCGCTGTCCGCCTACGCGCGGCAGTTCCTCTCGATGATGGAAAAGCCCGACGTGGACACGATCGAAGGCCTCTCGCCGGCCATTTCGATCGAGCAGAAGTCGACGTCCCATAACCCCCGCTCCACCGTCGGTACGATCACCGAGGTGTACGACTACCTGCGCCTGCTCTACGCGCGCGTCGGCACCCCGCGTTGCCCGACCCACGCCATTCCGCTGGAGGCCCAGACGGTCAGCCAGATGGTGGACACGGCGATGGCGCTGGACCCCGAAAAGCGCTGGATGCTGCTGGCCCCGGTCATCCGTGAACGCAAGGGCGAACACGTCCAGGTCTTCGACCAGCTGCGGGCCCAGGGCTTCGTCCGCGCGCGCGTAGACGGCGAGGTGTACGACCTGGATGCCGTGCCGCCCCTGACGCTGCGCCAGAAGCACACCATCGAGGCGGTGATCGACCGCTTCCGCCCGCGCGACGACATCAAGCAGCGCCTGGCCGAGTCGTTCGAGACCGCCTTGCGCCTGGGCGACGGCATCGTGGTGCTGGTGGACATGGACGACCGCAAGGCCGACGAGCAGCTGTTCTCGTCGCGCTACTCGTGCCCCCTTTGCGATTACTCGCTGCCGGAACTCGAGCCGCGCCTGTTCTCGTTCAACTCACCGGTGGGCGCCTGCCCAACCTGCGACGGCCTGGGCGTGACCCAGGTGTTCGACGGCGCGCGGGTAGTCGGCCACCCCGAACTCAGCCTGGCCGGCGGTGCCGTGCGCGGCTGGGATCGCCGCAATGCGCACTATTTCCAGCTGATCGTGTCGCTGGCCAAATACTACGGCTTCGACCCGGAAACGCCCTGGCGCGAGCTGCCCAAGTCGGTGCAGAACGCCGTGCTCAACGGCTCGGGCAAGGATGTCATCCCGTTCCGCTATATCACCGAGCGTGGCGGCAAGGTCACCCGCGAGCACAAGTTCGAGGGCATCCTGCCCAATCTCGAGCGCCGCTACCGCGAGACCGAATCCAACGCCGTCCGTGAGGAACTGGCCCGCTACATTGCCGATCATCCCTGTCCCGACTGCGGCGGCCAGCGGCTGAATCCTTCGGCGCGCAACGTCTTCGTCGCCGACCAGGCCATTCCGTCGCTCACCTCGCTGGCCATCGACCGCGCCCTGGCCTTCTTCGACGGGCTGAAGCTGCCCGGCTGGCGCGGCGAGATCGCGGTCAAGATCGTCAAGGAAATCCGCGAGCGGCTGACCTTCCTCAACGACGTGGGGCTCAACTACCTCACGCTGGATCGCCAGGCCGACTCGCTCTCGGGCGGCGAGGCCCAGCGTATCCGCCTGGCCAGCCAGATCGGTGCCGGCCTGGTGGGCGTGATGTACGTGCTGGACGAGCCGTCCATCGGCCTGCACCAGCGCGACAACGAACGCCTGCTGGGCACGCTCACCCGACTGCGCGACCTGGGCAATACGGTGATCGTCGTCGAGCACGACGAGGACGCGATCCGCGCCGCTGACCACATCCTGGACATCGGCCCCGGCGCCGGCGTGCATGGCGGCCATATCGTGGCCGAGGGCACGCTGGCGCAGGTGCTGGCCACGCCGGCCTCGGTCACCGCCAAGTACCTCACCGGCGAGCGCGGCATCGCCGTGCCCAAGGTGCGGCGTCCGGCGCGCAACGACCAGTGGCTGGAGTTGAAGGGCGCAACGGGCAACAACCTCAAGGACGTGGACGTAAGCATTCCCGTCGGTACGTTCACCTGCGTGACCGGTGTATCGGGCTCGGGCAAGTCCACGCTGATCAACGACACGCTCTATCGCCTTGCCGCGATGGAACTCAACGGCGCCGGCGAGCAGCCGGCCGCTTACGAGTCGATCGAAGGCCTGTCGCTGTTCGACAAGGTGGTGGACATCGACCAGTCGCCGATCGGACGCACCCCGCGCTCCAACCCGGCAACCTACACGGGCCTGTTCACCCCGCTGCGCGAGCTTTACGCACAGGTGCCGGAGTCGCGTCAGCGCGGCTACCTGGCGGGACGTTTCAGCTTCAACGTGCGCGGCGGTCGCTGCGAAGCCTGCGAAGGCGACGGCATGATCAAGGTGGAGATGCACTTCCTTCCGGACGTGTATGTGCCCTGCGACGTCTGCCACGGCAAGCGCTACAACCGCGAAACGCTGGAAGTGCTGTACAAGGGCCACACCATCGCCGACGTGCTCGACATGACGGTGGAAGATGCGTTCAAGCTGTTCGAGAACGTGCCGGTGATCGCCCGCAAGCTGGAAACGCTGCGCGCGGTGGGCCTGGATTACATCAAGCTCGGCCAGAGCGCCACCACGCTCTCCGGTGGTGAGGCGCAGCGCGTGAAGCTGTCGAAGGAGCTGTCCAAGCGCGACACGGGCAGCACGCTCTACATCCTTGACGAACCCACCACCGGCCTGCACTTCCACGACATCGAGCAGCTGCTCGAGGTGCTGCACAAACTCGTCGAGCACGGCAACACCGTGGTGGTGATCGAGCACAACCTCGACGTGATCAAGACGGCCGACTGGCTGGTGGACCTGGGCCCCGAAGGCGGCGCCGGTGGCGGACGCATCCTGGTCAGCGGCACGCCGGAAACGGTGGCCGCCACGGCGGAGTCGCACACGGGCAGGTTCCTGAAAACCCACCTGAAACCAGTGCGTGCGCCGGTGCCGAAGGCCGCCCCCAAGGCGAGCGGAAAGACGCCTGCGAAATCCGTGGCTCCCGCCAAACCGGCCGCGTCGGTAAAGACGGCCGCGGCGAAGAAAACGGCCGCCGTGACGAAAACCAGCGCTGCGACGAAGAAAACCGCCACGAAGAAGAAAGCCAAGGCATGACGACCGAGACCCCGACCACGCCCAACCCCGTCTTCATCACCCCGATGGAGGTACGCTGGCAAGATCTGGACGCCTACAACCACGTCAACAACGCCAACTACCTCGTGTACCTGCAGGAAGCCCGGATCAAGTGGCTGCAACAATTGCCGGACAAGTGGTACGGCGAGGACGGTGCGCCAGTCATGGCGCACAGCGAGCTCAACTACCGGCTGCCCATCGAGTGGCCGGCGGATATCCAGATCGAGCTGTATATCAACCGCATCGGCAACAGCTCCATGACGGTCGGCCACCGCATCGTGACCAGCGACGACGCCACGAAGATCCATTGCGACGGCAGCGTCACGATGGTCTGGATCAGCCCGAAGACCGGCCGCCCGGTGCCGATCCCGCAAGCAATCCGCGATGCGGCGGGCACCCTGCCCGCCTGAGCCTGGGCGCGGCGGTTCGCAAGATCACGCGCATTCACGAAGGCTATGTATGATTCGGCAGGGTCATCATGGAGAGAGTGAATCATGTCGCGTCGTATCCTTGCCCTTGCGATAGCCAGCGCCGTCGCCCTGCCCGCCCTCGCGGCCGGTGAGCGCACCTCGCTCACCCTGTACCGCGCCGACGGCGATCAACTGTTCGCCACCAACGGCGATGCCGTCTCCGCCGAGGGCTACGCCGTGGTCCACGAGCGTCGATCCTTCGACCTCAAGGGCGGCACCCAGGACCTGTCGATCGACGGCCTGCCGTCCGCCCTGGACAGCGAAGCGATGTCGCTGCGCTTTCCCGGAAAGGACACCCGCGTGCTGTCGCAGCGCCTGCTGCTCGGCCAGGGTTTCGACGGTGCGGTGGCCGGCCTGGTGGGCCGGAACGTCACCGTCATCGGCGACGGCGGCCAGCCGATCGCCAGCGGCACGCTGGTGCGCGGTGGCGACGCGCTGGTGGTCCGCGACACCGGTGGCAAGGCCACGTTGATCCGCAACTACTCGGCCCTGCGCGCCACCGACGCGGCGGACTTCGCCCGCGGATCGACCTTGCAGGTACGCGTGGCAGGTTCGGGCGCAGGCAGCACCTCGGCCCAGCTCGACTACCCCACCTCCGGCATCGGCTGGCGCGGCGCCTATGTCGCCACGCTGGCACCCGGCGACACGTGCTCGATGAATTTCACCGCCGCGGCAAGCATCGCCAACCGCAGCGGACGCGACTGGAAGGATGTCTCGCTCAAGCTGGTGGCCGGCGACGCCAACCGCGCGAAGGCCGCACCGCAGCCCAAGATGTTCATGGCACGCGCAGCCGCCGCACCTGCGCCCATGGCCATGGAGGACGCCGCACCCGAGCAGGCCACGCTGGGCGACCTGCGCACCTATACCCTGCCGGCCGCCATCGACCTGCCCGACGGCAGCGTGACGCAGACCCCGCTGTACGAAAGCCGCACCCTGTCGTGCGAGCGCAAGGCGGTTTACGACACCGGCAGGGCTTATTACGGGCAGCAGCCGCAGCTGGAACGCGACCTCGGACAACCGCAGGAAGGCACGCCCATCGTCTCCACGGTGGGCTTCAAGGCGTTCGACGCCCTGCCCGCCGGCTATGTGCGCGTGCTGACGGTGGATCGCGACGGCAATGCCGAGCTGCTGGGCGAAGGCCGCCTCGGCGACACGCCGAAGAACAAGGACGCGACGATCACCCTCGGCAACGCCTTCGACCTGACCGCCAAGCGCGAGCAGACCTCGTTCACCGCCAACGAGGCGCAGCATCGCATCGACGAAGGCACGCGCATCGTGCTGAGCAACGCCGGTGACGTGAAGCGCACGGTCACCCTGCGCGAGCATCCGGCCCGCTGGCGTGCCTGGACGGTGGTGTCGTCCTCGGTGAAGCCGACCAAGAGCACGCCCGACGTGCTGGAGTTCAACGTCGAGGTGCCGGCCAATGGCTCCGCCACGCTGGATTACGCGCTGCGCTACACGTGGTCGCCCAGCGACATCAAATAAGGAACCGCGCCATGCTCGACATCCTTCCGCACGAGGGCGGCATCCACGAAATCCGCCTGGCGCGTGCGCCGGTGAATGCGCTCGACATGGGCCTGGTCAACGCCTTGCGTGAGGCCATCGTCGACGCACCCGGCAACGGTGCCCGGGCCATCGTGCTGTCGGGTGCGCAGGGCATGTTCTCGGCGGGTGTCGATGTTCCCGCCTTGATGCAACGCAATCGCGACGGCGTGGGCGAGTTCTGGACAGGGTTCTTCGCCCTGTGCGGCGCCATCGCCGCGTCGCCGGTGCCCACCGTCGCCGCCATCACCGGGCACAGCCCGGCCGGTGGCGCGGTGCTCACCTTGTTCTGCGATTACCGGGTCATGGCCCATGGCGTCTACAAGATCGGCCTGAACGAGGTCCAGGTGGGTCTGTCGGTGCCCGAGCCCATCCAGTTCGCCCTGCGCCGCATCGTCGGCGCCTGGCGCGCGGAGCGTCTGCTGGTGGCCGGTGCGCTGATCGATGCCGAACAGGCCCACGCCATCGGTCTTGTCGACGAACTGGCCACGGTGGAACAGGTGGTCACGCGCGCCGTGCTGTGGGCCGGCGAATTGCTCAAGGCACCGCCGGGCGCCATGCTCCGTACGCGCGCCATCGCCCGCGCCGACCTGCTCGCCGTCTGGGGAAACACCGAGGGGCTGCTGGGTGCGGACTTCATCGACGGCTTTTTCAGTGACGAGACCCAGGCCACCCTGCACGCGCTGGTCGCCCGGCTGAAAAGCAAATAAGCCGAACGTTTCAGAAAAACCCGGCGATACCCGCCACGCCCTGTGCGGCGTGCAACCGCGCTTCCGCCACATCGTCAGGGCCGAGTCCACCCAGCGCGAAGACCGGCAGGGATGCCGCTTCGGCAAGCCGGGCAAAGCGCGGCCAGCCCATCGGCTCGGCGTCCGGATGGCTGGGCGTCGGCTGCACCGGCGACAACGTGGCGAAATCGCAGCCCAGCCGCGATGCCAGGGCCAACTCGTCAGCGTCGTGACACGAGGCGCCGACCCTTTGCGCGAACGGCAGCGGGCGCGCGCTCAACGCGTGCAACTGCGCGGCACCCAGGTGCACGCCGAAGCCCTCGCCCAGCGCCAGCGCACCTTCGATATCCCGGTTGAGCAGCAACGTCGCCCCGAAGCGCCCCAGCTCCTCCTTCATCGATGCCGCGATCTGGCGCGTCATCGCGCAGGGCTGCCCCGGAAGACGCAGTTGCAGGAGCCGCTCTCCCCGCGCCAGCGCCACGCGCAAGACGCTGGCCACGCGATCCGGTGATTCGTCGGCGGGCGTGATCGGATAATGCGCCGGCAGGCGCATCGCGGCGAGGATGGGACGATCGGCCGGGGCCAGCTGCGCCGCATCGATGTGCCGCGGGTCCTTCCATGCCAGCGCCGTGGCTTCGAGCGCCCGGGGTTCGCCGCTCCAGGCGCGGATGCAGATCGCCTCGAGCAGCATCGTGCGCTCGCCGTAGGTCCAGGGAATGCGTATCAGCGCCTCGAACGAGAGTGGATCGGCAGCGATGCCCAGTTCCTCGTCCAGCTCGCGCAGCAGCGCCTCCACCGGGGTTTCTCCGGCTTCCCGCTTGCCGCCCGGGAACTCCCACAGCCCGGCCAGGTGCTTGCCGGGCGGCCGCTGGGCGATGAGCAGCCTGCCGGCGCCGTCGACGAGGACGCCGGCCAGCACGTGCATCAGACGTTCCGGACGTATTCGACCATGTCGAACGAGAAGGCGTGCTCCTTGTCCGCCGCGTGGTGCACGCGCGACACCTCGGCCCACTCCTTGAAATCGATGCCCGGGAAGAACACGTCGGCCCCGTCGACCGCGGCATACACCCAGGTCAGGTACAGGGTGCGCGCATAGGGCAGCGCCTCGCGGAAGACTTCACCGCCGCCGATCACCATCAGCCCCGAGTAGCTGCAGCTGGCCTGGGCCTCCTGCACCGAACGGACCGTGATCTGCCCCGGAAAAGGGGCCTCGCCCTTGCGCGACAGCACGTAGTTGGTGCGGTCCGGCAACGCCCTGCCGATCGATTCGGCGGTCTTGCGACCCATCAACACCGACTTGCCGGTGGTCAGCTTCTTGAAGTAACGCAGGTCGTCGGGGAGGTTCCAGGGAAGGCCTCCCTGCTTGCCGATGGCAAAGTTTTCGTCGAGCGCGGCAACCAGGTGTACGGCCATGGAACATCCTTCAAAAAAGGGAAAAGAGATCGGGCGGCGTGCGCCCGTGCGGTGCGAATGGTAGTCCTCCGCGGCCGGCGGGGAAACTAACGACCGTTTGATTTTGCCGGGCTAGCGGCGCCGCGAGGTGGCACGGGGCCGTAAATCGTCGAGTGCGCGGGCATTGTCGCGGGCCCACCCATAGATCATCTCGATCGGCTCGACCAGCCGCTGCCCGAGCGGGGTCAGGGCATACAGGACACTCGGTGGCACCGCGCCGTCCTCGACACGGCGCTGGACCAGCCCGCTGTCCGCCAGCTCGCGCAGGGTCTGGGTGAGCATCTTCTTCGAGATACCGGGCAGACTGCGCAACAGCACGCCGGAGCGGGCCTCGCCGCCGTGCCGCGCGTGCAGGGTATGCAGGATCATGCTGGTCCATTTCGTGGCGAACAGTTCCAGCACGCGGCGCGGGGCGCAGTCTTCCAGCCAGTCGTCGTCGGGGGAACCGGGTTTCATGCGTGGGTACCTTTTGGTGCCTTCTTGGAACGGGCTGCCAGCGTCTTTATGGTGAGGGGATGTCCCCACAAGAGTAACCCCATGAACCATGCACTCGTCGTCGGCGCCAGCGGCATCATCGGCAGCGCCCTCACCGAACGCCTCGTGGCGAGCGACTGGCAGGTCTCCGCACTGGCGCGGCGCCCCGGTGAACGCGCCGGCGTGACTGGCATCGCCGCCGATCTCACCGACGCCCAGGCCACCCGCGATGCGCTGGCCGGCATCGCGCCCACCCACGTCTACGTCGCCACATGGTCGCGCCAGGCGAACGAAAAGGAGAACATCCGGGTCAACAGCGCGATGGTTCGCCACCTGCTGGACGGACTGCGTGACGCCGGCAGCGTGCGGCATGTGGCGCTCGTGACCGGCCTGAAGCATTACCTCGGCCCCTTCGAGGCCTATGGCCAGGGTGTGTTGCCGGAAACCCCGTTCCGCGAGGAGCAGGGGCGACTGGACGTGGACAACTTCTACTATGCGCAGGAAGACGAGGTGTTCGCGGCGGCAAAGCGCGACGGCTTCCACTGGAGTGTGCACCGCCCGCATACGGTGATCGGCGTGGCGGTGGGCAACGCCATGAACATGGCGACCACGCTCGCGGTATACGCCTCGATCTGCAAGGCCACCGGCCGGCCGTTCCGCTTTCCGGGCTCCGACGCGCAGTGGCGCAGCCTTACCGACATGACCGATGCACGCCAGCTGGCGCGGCACCTGGTCTGGGCATCGACTACGCCTGTCGCCGCGGACGAGGCGTTCAACGTCGTCAATGGCGATGTATTCCGCTGGAGCTGGATGTGGTCGCGCATCGCGCAGTGGTTCGGCCTGGAGGCCGCGCCGTTCGACGGTAGCGTGCTGCCACTCGAGCAACAGATGGAAGCGGACGCGCCGCTGTGGGAACGCATCGTCGCCGAGCACGGCCTGGCCGAACCCGACATGCACCGCCTGGTCTCGGCATGGCACAGCGACGCCGACCTCGGCCGACCCATCGAAGTCGTCACCGACATGTCGAAGAGCCGCCGCATGGGCTTCCTCGATTACCAGCCCACGGACGACGCCTTCTTCGATGCCTTCGCCCGCCTTCGCGCGGAACGCATCATCCCATAACCGGACTGATGCAAGCGGGTCAGGCGCCCCGATCCTTCTTCAGGGCGCCTGCCTTGTGTGCCGCCTTCGCGCCCGTCTTGTCGCTGACCACCAAGTATTCGGGGTTGTCCGGCGACGCGGCCACCTCGTGGCCCTTGATCTTCGTGGGTGCGGTGAGCTTGCGCTCCACCGTGCCCTTCGTCGTGCCTTGCGACGTCTTCCACGTCACCTTGTCGCCACGCTTGGGGTTATCCATCGGTCACCTCCGCGTCAAAAGGCGACCGTAGACCGCTCCATGTCGACACGACGTCTCGTCCAGGCCACCTCGACGTAAACGCCCGGAACGTCATTACCACTCGCCCGTGCCCTCGCCGCGACCCGCCCCTCGTAGGAGCCCACGATGTGGGCGAAACCTCATCGTTTTCTGAGGCGAATGAGGCAGAAGGTTAGGAAAAGCGACGGCTTCGTTTGGCGGTCGGAAACGCCTACAGGCATGAGGGGCGCGGCATCGGTCGCGCTAGCTACGTTGAGGGTTCGCGCACGTACGTGCGCTCCTACATTGAGGTTTCGCGCACGTACGTGCGCTCCTACATTGAGGGTTCGCGCACGTACGTGCGCTCCTACATTGAGGGTTCGCGCACGCGCGTGCGCTCCTACACGGCAACCGGCGCCCGAATGGCCGCATGCGGCTCATAACCTTCGATGGCGACATCCTCGAAGCGGAAGTCGAACACCGAGGTCACCGCCGGATTCAATACCAGGCGCGGCAACGCACGGGGCGTCCGTGCCAGCTGTGTCGTCGCCTGTTCGACATGGTTCGCGTACAAATGCGCATCGCCCAGGGTGTGTACGAAGTCACCGACGCCCAGCCCGGTCGCCTGCGCGATCATGTGGGTCAGCAAGGCGTAGCTGGCGATGTTGAACGGCACACCGAGGAAGATGTCACCGGAACGCTGGTACAACTGGCACGACAGTTTCCCGTCCGCCACGTAGAACTGGAACAGGGTGTGGCACGGCATCAGCGCCATCTGCGGCAGTTCGCCCACGTTCCAGGCGGAAACGATGAGCCGGCGCGAATCCGGGTTGCGCTTGATCTCGTCCACCACCCAGGCGATCTGGTCGACGGTCTTGCCGTCCGCCGTGGGCCAGGCGCGCCACTGCCGTCCGTAGACCGGGCCAAGGTCGCCGTTGGCATCGGCCCACTCGTCCCAGATGCGGACGCCGTGTTCCTTGAGGTAAGCGATGTTGGTGTCGCCCTGGAGGAACCAGATCAGCTCGTGCACGATCGACTTCAGGTGAAGTTTTTTCGTCGTGACCAGTGGGAAACCTTTCGACAGGTCGTAACGCATCTGCCAGCCGAACACGCTACGCGTGCCGGTGCCGGTGCGGTCGGCCTTGGTCGCGCCATGGTCGAGCACGTGGCGCAGGAGTTCGAGATAGGGCTGCATGGCTTACGTCGCGGTCAGGGTGTCGGGGCGGTGGCCGCCGACGTCGCGGGGGCCGCCAGCGGCGCATAGGGCGCACGCCGGGACAGGGCCAGCAGCAGGATGCCCAGCGCAATGAGCGGCAGCGACAGCACCTGACCCATGGTGACCCAGCCGAAGGCGAGGTAACCCAACTGGGCATCGGGCACCCGCACGAATTCGATCAGGAACCGGAAGCAACCGTAGAGCAGCCCGAACAAGCCGGACACCGCGTAACGGCGGCGCGGCTTCATCGAGAAGATCCACAGCACGATGAACATCACCACGCCCTCGAGCGCGAACTCGTACAGCGGATTGGGATGGCGTGGCAGCGCGTCCGGCGCGTGCGGGAAGATCATGCCGATGGGCAGGTCGGTGGGCTTGCCCCACAACTCGCCGTTGATGAAGTTGCCCAGTCGACCCAGGCCGAGGCCCAGGGGCACCAGCGGCGCGACGAAGTCGATCGTGTCGAACAGCTTGATACCGTTGCGCCGCGACCAGAACAGGCCAGCCAGCACCACGCCCATCAGGCCACCATGGAAAGACATGCCGCCGTCCCAGACGCGGAACAGCGCCAGCGGGTCGGTCCAGATCCAGTTGATCGGCGTGTAGAACAGCATGTAGCCGACGCGACCGCCCAGCACCACGCCCATCATCAGGTAGAACATGAGGTCGCCCAGGCGCTCCGAGCTGACCGGCAGGCGGCCTTGCCGGCGGCGGTATTCGCCGAGGGCCCAGCCGCCGAGGAAACCGCCCAGGTACATCAAGCCATACCAGTGGACCTGGAGGGGCCCGAGCGACAGGGCGACGGGATCGAAATGGACGACGAACGGAGTGCTCATGGAAGACCTGGGGCGAACGCAGGCGCCCAGTGTACCGCCCCACCCCCGGTGTCGGGGACTGCCGGCGGCGAGGCCACCGGCGCCGGGCCCGGTTCGATGCCTCGCCTTGCCAAGGCCTTACCGTCTTCCCTTGCCGTATCCGCACGAATCGGCTATATCCCGGCGCTGGGTGCCGTCCGGGGGGCGGTGCCGTCATGGATGCCGAACCACCAGGGGAGTTGAGGATGAACCACCGTCTTGTCCGGCCATTGCTGGCCGCGCTGTGCCTTGCCACGACCGCCGCCGCTGCCGCGGATCTGATCCCGGTCGCCGATTTCGCCCGCCGCATGCCGCTGAGCGACCCCAAGCTGTCGCCGGACGGGCAGTACGTTTCCATGGCGTTCCACGACCCTGACGGCAAGACACACGGGTTGTCGATCTACCGCGTGAGCGACCTGAACAAGCCGGTGACCCTGATCCGCATGCCCACCTACGAGATGCCGGCGGACATGGTCTGGGCCAGCAATACGCGACTGGTGGTGGCGCGCGGCAAGGTGGACGGCTCCATTGGCGCCGCCTCCTATACCGGCGAACTGATGGCCATCGACGTCGACGGCAAGAACGCCGACTACCTCTACGGTTTCGAGAGTGTCGGCAAGCGTGCGTCCACGCGCGCCCTCGACCGCGGCTGGGGCACGATCGAGGGTGCGCCGGTGACCGCCAACGGCCACTTCTACATGCGCGCCACGCCGTGGGACAACCAGGACCAGAGCACGCTGTACGACGTGGACGCCCAGTCCAGTGCCCGGCGGCAGATGGCCGACATCGCGCAGGGCGGTCTCAGCTTCATGATCGCTCCCGACGGCACGCCCCGCTTCGCCTTCGGCACGGACGACAATTTCAAGTGGGTGGTGCTGCGCCACGACGGCAGCGGCTGGACCAAGCTGCCGGGCAACGCGGACCACCAGAACTTTACGCCGATCGCCAAGGTGGCCGGCAGCGAGCGCATCTACGCGCGATACAGCCCCAACGGCCGCGGCGGCGAGTACGTCGAGCAGGACGAGAACGGCGGTAACACGAAGGTGATCCGCAAGGACGACTTCAGCATGGTGAGCTCCGCCGGCCTGTGGACGCCGGCACCGCTGCGTCCGTTCGGCACGATCGCCGACACGGGCATACCGAAGGCCGAGTACATCGACCCGCAGGCACCGATCGCCAAGCTGCACCTGGCCCTGTCACAGAAATTCCCGGGTGCCTTCGTCAGCTTCATCGGCTTCAGCCAGGACGGCGGGCAGCTGATGTTCAAGGTGGCCAGCGACCGCGAGCCGGGCCGTTACATGCTGATCGATACCAAGACGTACAAGGTGTCCAAGCTGTTCGACGCACAGCCCTGGATCGATCCGGCGAAAATGGCCGAGCGTCGGCCGATGCGTTTCAAGGCCAGTGACGGCCTGGAACTGGAAGCCATCCTCACCTTCCCCAAGGGCGCCGCGCAGGCCAACCTGCCGATGGTGCTGCTGCCGCATGGCGGGCCGCACGGCATCGCCGACGACTGGTACTACGATACCGACGCGCAGTTCCTCGCCAGCCGGGGCTATCTCGTGCTGCAGGTCAACTACCGCGGCTCCGGCGGTCGGGGCAGCGCCTTCGAGCAGGCGGGTTACCTGAAGTGGGGCACGCGTATCCAGGACGACCTGATCGACGGCGTGAAGTGGGCCATCGCCCAGAACTTCGCGGATCCCAAGCGGGTCTGCGTGTTCGGCGCCAGCTTCGGCGGCTACTCCGCGCTGATGGTGCCGGTGCGTGCGCCCGGTGTGTTCAAGTGCGCGGTGGCCTACGACGGCATCTACGACCTGAACATGATGTATGCCAAGGGCGACATTAAACAATCCAAGAGCGGTCGCAGCTACCTCACCACGGTGATCGGCCGCGACGAGGCCGACCTGGCCGCCAACTCGCCGACGCACCTGGCCGACAAGATCGACGTGCCGGTGTTCCTCGTGCACGGCGAAGACGACCAGCGCGCACCCTTCGCCCAGTTCAAGGCGATGCGCGCGGCGCTGGACGCCGCCCACAAGCCCTACGAGACGCTGACCAAGCCGGACGAGCGCCACGGCTTCGTCAAGCCGGCCAACGTCGAGGAGTTCTACAACCGCTTGCAGGCCTTCCTCGAGAAGAACATCGGTTCCGGCCAGGCGACGACCGCGTCCGTGCCATGACCGACCCATGACCTTCGCCGGTTGCCCCGGTCACGTCGCACGCGTTATCTTCGCGTGATCGTCGTGGCCGGGTGGATCGCGGCGGGTTTGGGAGGTTTCAGGGTATGCACGTCAGTTCCGGGCAGAAGCGCCACGTTGCGGGTCGACGTGCGGCGCTCGCCGTCGCGCTCGGGGGCTGCCTGCTCGGCTCCGTGGCACGCGCCCAGCAAACCGCGCCGTCGTCGGCGGAGACACTCTCGCCCGTCAATGTCACGGTGACCGGTTCACGCATCCGCGGTACCGATGTGGAAACCGCCCAGCCGGTGGTCGTCATGGACCGCCAGGCCATCAAGGCCACGGGCCTTACCCGCCTGGACGACATCATCGCGAGGATGCCCTCCGCGGGCACACCCGAAGTCACGCCGCAGGACACCCTGTCCTCCAGCCGCGATGCCGGTGGACGCTATGCCAACCTGCGCAACCTGGGCGCGGTACGCACCCTGGTACTGGTCAATGGCCGGCGCTGGACCACCAGCCTGGGCGGCCTCACCGATCTGTCCACGTTGCCTGTCGCCATCGTCGAGCGCATCGAGGTGCTCAAGGACGGTGCCTCGTCGATCTACGGCTCCGATGCCATCGGCGGCGTGGTCAACATCATCACTACCGATCGCTTCGAGGGTGCCTCGGCGGACGTGCTGTACGGCGTCAACGGCCGCGGCGACGGCGCACAGAAGAACGGCAGCTTCACCTGGGGCAAAAGCACGCAGGACGCCTCGCTCATCCTGGGCGCCAACTACGAAGACGGCGACGACCTGAGCGATGCCAAGCGGGCACTGACGCGGTTGCCCAGCGGCCCGCGCCATCCGGACAGCGGTTTCGGGATGGGACCCTACGGCGGCGTCTACGATCCACGCCAGCCGGGGCGTGCCTACGTGCTGAACCACGGCCCCGGCGTCACCGCGGACAGCGCCGACCTGGCCGACTACCATCCCTACGACCCCAACAGCACCGCGGACAAGTACGCGACCACACGCGACATGACCTTCCGCGCGGGCAGCAAGCTGCGCAACCTGTTCGCCACGGGCCGCTACAACCTCACCGACGACATCGCGCTGCGCGGCATGGCCAGCTACGGCGTGCGCGACACCTCGTGGCAGGCCGCAGGTTACCCTCTGCAAAGCGGCGCGGGTCGCGGCACACCGCTGCTGATCGACGCCGACAATGCCTACAACCCGTTCCCCGGTGACGACACCGCATTCTTCCGGCGCACCACCGAGTTTCCGCGTGTCACGTGGGCGAAGAGCAAGACGTTCCATATCGACGGTGGTGCCGAAGGCAACTTCAACTGGGGCGACCACGTCTGGAACTGGGACGTCACCTACGCGTACTCCGAGGCGCGCGGCAGCACCACCACTAGCGGCAACATCGACCTGGACCACGCGCGCAAGGCGCTCGGCCCCACGACTCCGATCGACGGGCAACCGACCTGCGCCGATGCCGCCGACCGTGCGGCCGGCTGCCTGCCGTGGAATATCCTCGCCGGTCCGGGCGCTACCCCCGCTTCGGTGTGGCGCTATGTCTCCTCCACTGGCACCTCGCGACAGACCACGCGCAGCAACGACATCATCGCCAACCTGACCGGCGGCGTGGTCGACATGCCCGCTGGTGTCCTGCGCGTGGCGGGCGGCGTCGAGCACCGCGACGAGCGCGGCCGCTATGCGCCGTACGCCGCGGATGCCGCCGGGCTGACCACGCAACTGGCCAGCGCGCCCACCGATGGCGGCTACGTGGCGAACGAAGCCTACGTGGAGCTGGACATACCGCTGCTGGCCGACCTGCCGCTGGCACGCGAGCTGGCGGTCAACGTATCGACACGCTATTCGCACTACTCCGCCTTCGGCGGCCGCAGCGCGCGCAAGTACAGCTTCCGCTGGAAGCCGTTCGACGACCTGCTGCTGCGCGGCACATACGCGGAGGGCTTCCGGGCGCCGACGGTGGCCGACCTCTATGCCGGCACCAGCGAAAGCTTCGAGAGCTTCCTCGACCCCTGCGACACCGCCTACGGTGCCGCAGCCGGCCACGCCGACGTGGCCGCACGCTGTGCCGCCGCCGGTCTGCCGCCAGGTTACCGCCAGGTGGCGCAATCCGGTGCGCAGATCGCCTCGGCGACGGGTGGGCAGAACCCCGTCGCCTTCTCGTCGGGCGCCAATCCGGCGCTCAAGCCGGAGTCGTCCATCACGCGCACCGCCGGCCTGGTTTATAGCCCCAGCCGGCTCGATGGCCTGGACGTTACGCTCGACTACTACAAGGTGGCCATCCGGGACGTCATCACCCCGATCCTCGCGGGCGACATCCTCGACTTCTGCTACGTCGCCAACGACCCGACCTACTGCGGACGCTTCACGCGCAATGCCGCCGGGGCCATCACCTCGCTGGACGAGAGCTTGGCCAACCTCGGCTCGCTGCGCACCGAAGGTTACGACCTGGGCGTGCATTACCGCTTCCCGGTGACGCGATGGGGCGAGTTCGCCCTGCTCTCGGACAGCACCTATCTGCAGGACTACGCGCAGACCAGCGCCACGGGCGCCACGCCACGCCAACTGGCCGGCTACATGAACGGCGTGCAGGGACTGTATCGCGTGCGTTCCAACCTTTCCCTGGACTGGGCGCGCGAGCGCTTCGGCGCCACCTGGACGGTACGTTATTTCTCCGGCCTGAACGACGCGTGCTGGTCGCCAGGCGTCGAGTGCAATCGACCCACGGAGACCAACGCGCTAACTGGCGTCACCGGCATCAGCCGCAAGGGCGGTGTCGCCTTCCATGACGCCCAACTCCGCTGGCAGGCGCCCTGGAACGGCAGCTTCCGCGTCGGCATCAACAACGTGTTCGCACGCAAGGGCCCGCTGTTCTACAACGTGTCCTCATCCGGCGGCGGCAGCCCGCCCTACAACCCCGCCTACGACATCGACCGCTACTTCTACGTCGGCTACCAGCAAAAGTTCTGACCGCCCAACGTACGCCGCATACGCGTACCTCATGCTGCATACCCCGTGTAGCAGCCCACGATGTGGGCGACCCACCCCGCCGCACCCCTCACTGAACCATCGACGCACCTTGCTGCTGCGCCTGCGCCATCTGCTGCGTCATCTGCTCCCTCTGCCGATCAACATCACCGATCTGCTGTATCGACTGAGCTGCCTCGGGCGGCGGCCGACTCAGATCGATCTTTGCCGGTGTCGCCATCGGATCGTTGGAATCCACAACCAGCCGCATGCGCTCACCATCGAGGTGGACATAGTCCAGGCCGCCGGCGGCAATGCGGTTCTGGTGGCAGGCGGCGGTGAACTGAAGCAGGCGATCTTCCGACGCTTCCGGCAGCCGTTGCTGCAACTCGTTATAAAGAGCGTGCTGCGCACTATCAGGATGACGGGGGTCGTTGCGGGAAGGTGATGCTTGCGGTGAAGCGATCACGGCTCGATCCATCGGATGCGCCGCAGGGCCGTCACGCTCCGCGTTACTTCGCGAGTGCTGCATGGGCTCGACGACGCGGTTCTCCATGCCGATGCCTACGTGCCCCGCCGATCTCAGTTCTGCGATGAAGGCCTGCCCTTGCACCATCGATTGCGTCGCGTCATCCGCCCTCCCGGTGACCGGCAAGGCATGAGCGGACTGGAAGCGAGCGACCGCCGTCTGTGTCGCCATATCGAGTTCACCGTGGGTTGCCAGCGGCTTGCCTGCCATGTCGCGAATGCCGAGGGTGTTGAGGTTCTGCTGGAGGCTGCGGATGGCGTTCGAGCCTTGGCGCTCAGGCTGTACCTCGTGGGATTGTGCGCCGTGGGGCTGTGCAACATCGGGCAGGACAAAGGCGGCGTTCCCGCGCTCGGCGTTGGCGGCACGAGCCATGAGTTGCGGCTCTTCATGGTCCATCGACCGGGAACGCATTGGCTCCGGTGTCGCCTCCGGCAGCGGCGCCATCGACGGAACGTCACTATCCCGCTGCCGAACCGCTGCATCTCGCGCCGTATCCAGCGCCTGCAAGGCATCGATACTGGCCGACCGCGAAACCGGGACGCCCAGCGTGTCGGATGACGTCTGTATGGCTTGCAAGCTCGGCCGACCCGGACCGATCTCCCCGCCGAAGCGCACATCCGTGATCTCGGTCATGCCCTGACGCTTAGCCTCGTCGACGAGCCCGGCCGCCAGACGGTCCACCTGACCCGGATCGAGATCGAAGCCGGAGCGCACATGCAACTCCAGGATCTGCACGCTGACCGATTGATACATGGCATGGTCGGTATGAGAAGGTTCGCTCAGCTTGGCAGGTCGGTCGAAAACCGCAGCGCCGACGCCATCACCATGCACGCCGACGGTATAGCGCGGACCGACCTGCGACGCGAGGCTTGGATCGAAGGGATCGGGTGGTGCGCACGCAATGACCTCGCGAACATCCACGCAATGCGGCGGCGAAGCCTGCGAGCCCATGATGTCGCGGTGACCGTGCTGCCTGAACTCCGACGTGCCGTAGAACCACATGTGGTCCTCGGAGTGGTGAATCACGTACATGCTGGGGTCGGTCGGCTCCGGTAGCCGGCTCACCAGTGGTACGTCGCTGTGCGCGTTCAGGAAATCGGCAGCCATGTTGAAGTTGAGCGTCGACAGGCCGTTCTGGTGATAGCTTCCGCCAATGTCGGAGTGAGCGCCGGGGACGGTCACACCTACGAATCGCCCATCCGCCGAACGGCCAGGCGGCAGGATTTGCGTAGACGGGAAAGCGTTACGACGCTCGTCGCGTGCCGTGATCTGCAAGCCCGATACTGTCGACGAGGTAGGCTGTCGATCGTGGTCGTTTGGCGCTCCCGTCCCCACTGGATCGAACAGGATTTCGCTCATCAGCGTCTTGCCGGGCTCTCGAACGGCCCGGCGGGTCCACTTGATGCTGTCATAGCCGAGAGAGTCGCTGACTTCTTTATAATCGCTGTAGTCCTGAATGCCTCGTTCGTGAACCATGCGGATAAAGCCAGCGGCTTGCTCTGCACCTCGACTAAAACCTGTAGCCATCACGCGTATGTCAGCGTCGGGATCGTCGACAAGCCATTCGCTCGCCTGAATCGCGAACTTCTGATACATCCATTCGATCCGCTCGTCGTATGACCGACCTGTGAGTCCATCAACCGTTCTGGAAACCCGATTATCTTGGGTACCAGCACCTTTTATATAATCCGAAACGATACGAGGATCACGACGATGCGCCATTTCCAGCTTATCGTGAAGCACCGCGACATTTGTCGCGTGCTCTGGATCTTCTTCCTTGTCGTTCCCCGTACCGTCAAAATTTGCTACGTATAACCGGGCATGAGGGTTGGAAGCCTCGAACATCCGCGGCACTTCCATTGCCCGCATTTCACTTGAGGCTAGTTCATACGCCGAATAGTCATACCGATTCATCGAATCGACTCTTACATCATCGACCAGACGGCCCTGCGTGTTTCGCTTGTGCTTTTCACTCACTTCCGTGTCCTCTTCTTAAAGCGTCTTCGTGTACGCCATGACCATTTCGACACGACCGTTGCTATGTATATTTCCTGGATCGACTGGCTTAATTAGAGGAATCAGGGTTTTGAGGTATACGTAAATCGATCTGTTCTCAATAACTAGAATGATGTCGGGCGTCCTGTAGTAGGCATGAAGATTTACATCGCGCACATCCAGTTCAGGCGAATAAAGAACCAACTTTGATTTAAAAATTTCTTCAATGTCAATATCTTCTTCGTGCGCCTCACCATCTTTCGAGGTCCATGCGACATGCGCTGTCGAAGGAAAGTCGAGACTACCCCAACCACCTCTGAGGTTCTTACGAATCACAGGCGTGAGAGGGCCAGACGGCTCTTCCTCATTAACGACATAAGAATTCTCATACAGAACACGACAGGCAAGTGTGTCGTAGCAACTAGCAGAAAAGCTGTGGTCAAAGAAAGGCATGATCAATTTGCCATTTTTTATGGTGGGCGGAATGTATCTACGATCGATTCGCGGACCATCGAAAACATGACGACCTGCCTCATGACCTCTCCTTGGATTTTCATGACCATCAGAAGCACAGCCAGTCGCAACGCATAGCGCCACTGCCGTAGCGAGTTTTTGATAACTACTCATTTCTCCACCCTCCCTTTCCCTGTCTTTCGGTTTTTCCAGAGTTACCGGGTCAGCTATGCAAGGCTTCCGCTTCGGATCTTCAGCCACGCAACCTCCCGCAGCACCCAACTCGATTCGCGTACGCGCATTGGCTATTTCCAATTCCCGCTGCAAACGCAAGTCGTACAGAGGATCGGGCGTTCCCAACTTGTGTACCGCACGAAGCGATGATGATCGCGTCTGCCCCGGCAAGGATTCATCATTTGTCATTTCTACCTCGCTCCCGTCCCACTACGCCCCGCTGGACGTCTGCCGCAACGCATCCAACACCGGCCCAGTTCCTCGCTCACCAGCCGGACGACCAGGTTCAGGCAGCGGAGCGCTCTTCTCCCTACGCACGCGCACAGGCGCCACCCCCGCCCGCTCGCGGAACATCTTGTCCTTGAAGAACCAGTTCTTCCGCGCACGAATCGGCTTGCAGCCTTCATAGAAGATCAGCTCCTCATCACCCGGGAGCTCCTTGATCTCCTGCGGCAACAACAACGCCCGGCGTTCCTCGCTGTGACTGGTCGAGACCTGATGCGACCCACTGCCGCGACTGGTATTGCGGTGTTCCTTGCGAACGGTCTTGTAACCGAGCATCTCGCTGTATTGATTGGCGTCGGCCTGCTCGCGCGGTGCGAACACCACCTGCGCACCGTGGTTCGTAATGAAGTTCTCCGCGTCGTGATCGCCATAGGCCGCCCGTAGCTGCGCCCGACTCTGCACGATGCACAGGTCACGCACGCCATAGCTGGCGGAGATGGAAATGCGCTTGGCCCATACATCGACCCGGCCCATGGCGGTGAACTCGTCCATGAGCATCAGCATCTGGTAACGAAGTTCGGGGTCTTCACCAAGCTGCCTGCCGAGGTTGTTGCCGATCACGGTGCTGAAGAAGATATTCAGCAGCTTCGCGCTCTCGTCCAGCTTGTTGGTCGGAATGATGACGTAGAGCGTGGTCAGCCTCTTGCGCAGGCTGGTCACGTCGATGTCGCTGGCGTTGGTGGCGGCGGCCAGGATGGGGCTCAGGAACTGCTGCAGTGGCGCGTGCATGGAGGCGATGACTGAAGAGAAGGTCTGTTCGGCCAGACCCACCAGGTTGCCGAACACCGTTCGGGTCTGGGAGCTGATGTAGTCATAGGAGGGATCCTTCAGCAGTTGCTCGAGGGTTTCCCGGGTGCTCCCGTGGTGCTCGCCGCTGGAAAAGCGCAGCACGCGTTCGAAGCTGGGGAACAGCGGTGCCTCTTGCTTCGCGCCCGGCGCCCCCTGCCCCTGGACAACGGCACGACGCGCCGTCTTGTGTTCCCACGCTTCGAACAGATACGACGTGAACGCCGTAAAGGCGGCACGACTCTGCGACGTCCAGAAGGGATCGCCGCCCGGCAGGTCGGGATACAGGATGGCGGCGATCGTCTGGATTTCACCGATGCGCTTGTCCGGGCTCATGCCCTCGAGCGTGGTCATGGGGTTGAAGCGATGCGTGTCGCCGTTCTCGTCGTAGGGCGCCCACACGCGGATGAGCTGACCCTGTTGCTCGCGCCAGCCGCTGGTGGCCTTATGCAGCTCACCCTTGAGGTCGAGCACCACCATCGACTGCTGGTAGGAGAGCAGCACGGGAATGGCGATGCTCGTGGTCTTGCCCGATCGGGTCGGACTGATCGTGATGACGTGCTGCGCACCGCCCAGCCAGAGGTAACGCCCGCGGAACTTGCCGAGCAGGATGCTCTGCGGTGTCTGCTTGAGCAGGCCCGCCTTCTTCAGGTCCGACAGCTTCGCGAAGCGCGCCTCGCCGTGCATGGACTCGGCACGCCCGCGCAGCAGCGTAACGAGGACGAGCAGCCATGCGACCAGCGGCGCGCCGAAGCCTGCCACGCCGCACAGCTTGATCTTCGCGGCATACGGTGCGAACTGCGGCAGATCCAGCGCGCGGAAGTACTGCCAGTACGTGATCGCTTCCAGCGGTACCTGGGCCAACTGCAAGGCCCATAAGGTAAGAAAGCCCGCCAGGTATTCCCCGCCCACTGCGCCGAGCATTGCGAGGATGGCGAGCGTCGTCGCCTTGGTCTTGCCACTCATCGTCCGGTGATCCGTCACTGAAAAATCGGATCGCAAGGATGCGCCAGCGGCACGCCGAATCAGCGCGTCCCAGGCAAGAAAGTCCTATTTTTCCGATTTATTCTATGCCGACGAACTTTCTCATCCGCCGGGCGCCCAGAGGATCAGAGCACCAGCGGACGATCGGGCAACTGGTTCTCGCGCGGTCGGCCGTCGCCCGGAAAGTGCCGTGCCAGCAACGCGCCCGCTTCGGCCACGCCCGTCTGCACCGCCTCGCGGAAACGGCCGCGGGCGAATTCATCGCGCATGTGTGCCGTGATGGCATCCCACTCCGGTGAGGAGACCAGACGCGAGATGCCCCGATCGGCGACGATCTCGATGCGGTGTTCGGCAAGCAGCACATACAGCAGCACACCCGAGTTGTCCTCGGTATCCCATACGCGCAGGTGCGAAAACAGCATGGCGGCGCGATCCCGTGCGGTGACACCGGCAAGTACCGACGACAGCGGCAAGCGCGACTCGATCACTACACGCAACTCGCCTCGGTGGGTGACCTCCCCCGCCGCGACGGTTTTCGCGATGGCATCCAGCGTGGCGGCCGGGAATTGCCGGTTCATCTGGAACCAGGCGCCGAACAGGTTGCTGACAATCCGTTGCATCACCATCACCAGCTCCCCGACGAACCGCCACCACCAAAGCTGCCGCCGCCTCCGCTGAAGCCGCCACCGCCACCACCGCCGAAACCTCCACCACCACCGCCGAAGCCGCCACCACCAAACCCGCCGAAGCCGCCCCAGCCACCGCCGCCGATATCGCGACCGCTGCCTAGCGGGATAGCCATGAACAGCGCACCCGCCACCAGACCCACCACGCCGCCGAGCAGCGAATGCAGGAACAGCCAGCCCAGGCCGCCCGTTACCAGGCCGCCGAGAGGCGCACGAACCGCCAGCGGGGCGCGACCGAGCACACCGCGCAGCATCAGCACACCGAAGATCAGGGGAAGCAGCAGGCTGCCGCCGCCACGCCGTCGCTCGTGGCTTTCGTCCGGAGCGACGGGCGCCGGTAACGCCTCGCCCTGCACGATCTGGGTGATCGCGTTGAGCGCCTCGGTGATGCCGCCGTAGTAATCGTTGCTGCGCAGCTTGGGCGCCATGTACTCACGGATGATCCGCGAGGCGATGGCGTCGGGAAGCGCACCCTCGAGCCCGTAGCCGACCTCGATGCGCACGCGCCGGTCTTCCTTGGCCAGCAGGAGCAGCACGCCGTCGTCCGAGCCCTTGCGGCCCACCTTGTTGGCCTCGGCCACCTTCAGCGAGTAGCTCTCCAGGTCGTCCGGCTGGGTGGTCGGCACCATCAACACGACCACCTGGGCCCCCTTGGTCTTTTCCAGGTCGACCAGGCGTGCGTCAAGCTGGGTCACCTGGTCGGTGGACAGCGTGCCCGTCAGGTCGGTGACATGCCGCGACAGCGTCGGCACGACCGCATCTTCCGCCGACACCGCCAGGGGCGGCGCCAGCAGGACAACGGCAAGCAACAGCCGTGCGGCCAGCCGCCGCATCAGTGAGCGGCCGAAGCCGCCGGGGCCGGGGCCTGGCCGGGTGCCGGCGCCGGGGTCGAGCCGAAGTCGACGGTTGGCGCGGTGGAGATGGCCTTCTCGTTCTCGACGCTGAAGTTCGGCTTCACCTGGTAGCCCATGACCTTGGCCGTCAGGTTGTTGGGAAACGAGCGGATCAGCACGTTATAGGACTGCACGGCCTGCACGTACCGGTTGCGCGCCACCGTGATGCGGTTCTCGGTACCTTCCAGCTGGGCCTGCAGGTCGCGGAACGAGCCGTCGGCCTTCAGCTGCGGGTAGTTCTCGCTGACCACCATCAGCCGTGACAGGGCGCCGCTGAGCTGGCCCTGGGCCGCCTGGAACTTGGCCAGGGCCGCGGGATCGTTGGCCAGCTCCGGGGTGATCTGCGTTGAGCCGACGCGGGCGCGGGCGTTGGTTACCTCGGTGAGCACGCGCTCCTCGTGCTGGGCGTAGCCCTTCACGGTATTGACCAGGTTGGGCACCAGGTCGGCGCGGCGCTGGTACTGGTTCAGCACCTCGGACCAGGCGGCCTTGACTCCTTCGTCCTCGCGCTGGATGGCGTTATAGCCACACCCGGACAGGAAACCCGCCAGGGCGACGAGGGCAAAAGCACGAAGAACGTTTTTCATGGCGCGGATTCCTTTGGGTGTGCGGGGCACAACTTAACCCAAAGGCGGTGAAAGCGGACGATACGTCGGCGACGCGGCTCAACCCAGCCAGCGCGGCACCAGGATAAGGCCCCAGCTGATCATCACCATCACCAGCAGCAGGAACACCGCGGCGGAACCCATGTCCTTGGCCCGGCCAGCCAGTTCATGGAACTCCGGACTGACCTTGTCGACCACGGCCTCGATGGCGGAGTTGAGCAGTTCCGCCGACAGCACCAGGATCGGGAAGGTGATCAGGACGATCTTCTCGACGCCCCCGTGCCCCAGCCACAGCCCCAGCGGGACGACGACCACGGCGAGAAATACCTCAAGCCGGAAGGAGGCCTCATGGAGATACGCCGCTTTCAGGCCCTTCATGGACCACTGGAAGGCCGCGAGGATCTGCCGCGGGCCGCGAGGGATGGTGGTGGCCATGAGGGATCAGGCGCCGGAAACGGACGGGGAAAACGGGATCGGGAACATGGCGCCGGCCTGGGAGGTCACGAAACAGCCTCGCATCATGCCATAGGCCGCCCGCCCGGCGGCCGGGCGTGTCGCCCGCGGCCTGCCGTGGTGAATCGCCGCGCCCCTCTGGCGCTGCAGCACAACCCGGCGGAGCATTTGTATTACGCTTGAAAAGCTGTGGCCCCGTTCTTCGGTCGCCACGATGGGAGCGGGCCTGCGGGCCCGTTCGCTGTTTCCAATGCGTCCGGAAAATACATGGCAACCCAGAACCCGCCCATTTCACAGACCAAGTCCTTCAGCACGGTCTTCCTCATCGAGATGTGGGAGCGCTTCGGCTTCTACGGCATGCAGGTGCTGATGGTCACCTATATGGTGAAGAAGCTCGGCTTTCCCGATGTCGACGCCAACCTCGTCTGGGGCGCGGCCGCCGCCCTGATCTATGCCACCCCGGCCATCGGCGGCTGGATCGGCGACCGGTTCCTGGGTACCCGCCGCACCATGCTCACCGGTGCCGTGGTGCTCATGGTCGGTTACGCGCTGCTGTGGATTCCGACCGAGAACACCTCGTTCCTGTATATCGCGCTGGGCGTGATCATCCTCGGCAACGGCCTGTTCAAGCCCAACGCCGGCAACCTGGTACGCAAGATCTATGAAGGCGACGAGGTCAAGATCGACAGCGCGTTCACCATCTACTACATGGCGGTGAACGTCGGCTCGACCATCTCCATGCTGCTCACGCCCTGGATTCGCGACTACGTGGGCGAGCACTACGGCGATGCGCTGGGCTGGCATACCGCGTTCGGCGTCTGCTCCATCGGCCTGATCCTCGGCCTGGTCAACTACTTCTTCATGCGCCGCACGCTGGCCCACGTCGGCTCGACGCCCGACGAGGTGCCGCCGGTGATGAAGAACGTGCTGGCTATCGTCGGTGCCGGCATCCTGATCATCGCCGCCTCGGCGTACATCCTGCAGAACCAGGGCGTGGCACAGGCCTGCGTATACATCGCCGGCGTGGTCATCCTGGGCATCTTCGCGCACCTGATCCGCTCCAGCCAGCAGGGCGAGCGGGCCGGCCTGATCGCCGCCCTGGTGCTCACGGTGCAGACGATCTTCTTCTTCATCTTCTACCAGCAGATGTCGACCTCGCTGAACCTGTTCGCGCAGCGCAATGTCGACCTGGACTTCAGCCTGTTCGGGTGGCACATCCTCACGTGGATTCCCGAGCAGTTCCAGTCGCTCAACGCGATCTGGATCGTGATCCTCTCGCCGATCCTGGTCTGGATCTACAACGCGCTGGGCCGTCGCGGCAAGGATTTCCCGGTCGCGGCCAAGTTCGCCCTCGGCTTCGTCGCCGTGGCCGTGGGCTTCTTCATGTACGGCCTGGGTGCGACCACCGCGGTCGCCGGCAAGATCTCGTCCTGGTACATGGTCTGGGGCTACGGCTTCTACTCGCTGGGCGAGGTGCTGGTCAGCGGCCTGGGCCTGGCGATGATCGCCCGCTATGTGCCTGCGCGCATGGGCGGCTTCATGATGGGCGCCTACTACGTCGCATCCGGTGTCGCCCAGTACATGGGCAGCGTGGTCGCCAACTATGCGGCCATCCCGGACAACATCACCGACCCGCTGGAATCCCTGCGCATCTACACCAGCCTGTTCAACAAGCTGGGCTTCGTCGGCGTGGGATGCGTCGTCATCGCCGTGGCGATGCTGCCGCTGATGAAGAAGCTGTCGCTCAACCATGCCCTGGCCAACGTGCCGCCGGTACCCCCGGTACACAACGAAGACCTGTAACGCGACGAGGGCCGCCCCAGTGGGCGGCCCTCGTGACTTCAACGAGATCCTGCCACCGTGAGCGACACCCTGCACTCGCCATCGTCACGCTCCGGTCCCTTCGCGCTTGCGCGCACGCTTGCCTGGCTTCGCCTCTGCGCCATAGCGGGCCAGAGCGTAGCCATCCTCTCCTGCGTCACCCTGCTCCAGCTCGATGTCCCGCTGTTGCCGCTGATGATCGGCGTGTGCGTGCTGGCCGTGTTCGCGGCCGCCGCGGCGTTCCGGCTGGGCATGCCGTGGAAAGTGAGCGAGGGCGAGGCCATCGTGCATATCGCCGCCGACACGCTGGTGCTGGGCTACCTGCTGTATTTCACCGGTGGCGCCGCCAATCCCTTCGTCGCCCTGTTGCTGGTGCCGATCGCGCTGTCGGCGGCCGCGCTGTCGATCGCCGGGGTGTCACTGGTCGCCATCCTCACCGGCGTGGCGTACGTGCTGCTGGTGCCCTATCACCTGCCCCTGCCCACCCTGGGTGACAAGGGCCGCGATTTCGACCTGTACGTGGCGGGCATGGGCGTCAACTTCGTCATCATGGCGGTGCTGCTGGGCGTGTTCATCAGCAACCTGGCCAAGGCGATCCGCCTGCAACAGGGCGAGGTGCAGCGGGTGCGCGAGCGCGCCCTCCGCGACGAGGGCATCCTGGCCATCGCCACGCAAGCGGCGGGCGCGGCGCATGAGCTCAACACGCCGCTGTCCACCATGCGCACGCTGCTCCCGGAGATCCGCCGCGAGCACGCCGGCGACAACGCGCTGGGCGACGACCTCGACCTGCTCGACGGCCAGGTGGAGCGCTGCCGCACCATCCTGCGCGAGATGGTGGCCTTCGGCCAGGCACAGCTGTCGCAGGTGCCGGAGCGCGTTACCCTGGACCAGTTCATCCATGGCTGCCTGGAACGCTTCCAGCTTCTGCGGCCTGAGGCCGAGGTAGCCCTTTCCGTGGAACCCGGCGCCGGCCGCGTCGCCCTGCGCTCACCGCCCGGGCTACGCCACGCCCTGATCAACCTGCTCAACAACGCCGCCGACGCGTCCGCGATGAACGACAGCACGGCCGTGTCGCTGTCCATCGGCATCGTCGGCGCGTGGCTCGAGCTGGTCGTGACGGACGAAGGCCCGGGGTTCGACGAGTTCGACGAACTGGGCACGCTGGGCCTGTCGCAGAAGGACACTGGCCTGGGCATCGGCCTGGCGCTGGCCGAGGCCACGGCCGAGCGACTCGACGGCGAGCTTGCCGCCAGCAATACAGGGCACGGCGCCAGAATGCGTCTGCGCCTCCCCCTTTCGGTCATTGGAGATCACACATGAACGAGCTGGTTCCGCCGGGCGGACGCCCGCTGCTGATCGTCGATGACGACGCCACGTTTGCCCGCGTGCTCGGTCGCGCCCTCACCTCCCGCGGCTTCGAGGTGATCACGACGCATACGGCCGACGACGCGCGTGCCCTGACCCGCCGTCACCAGCCGCGTTACTGCGTGCTCGACCTGAAACTGGGCGACGAGAACGGCCTGCGCCTGATTCCGGAACTGCAGTCGCTGGTGCCGGACATGCGCGTGTTGCTGCTGACGGGTTACGCCTCGATCGCCACGGCGGTCGAGGCGATCAAGCGCGGTGCGCACGACTACCTGGCCAAGCCCGTGGATGCGGATGCCGTGGTCCGCGCCCTGCTCGATGGCGATTCCGGCCCGCTTGATTCAGACGACTTCGCCGACGCACCAGATGCCCCGCTGCCGCTGCGGCGCCTGGAGTGGGAACACATCCAGCGCGTGCTGACCGAATGCGAAGGCAATATCTCGGAAACGGCGCGTCGCCTCGGCATGCATCGGCGCACGTTGCAACGCAAGCTCAGCAAGCACCCCGTGCGCGAGCGGCCGGACGAGACCTGACCGCGCCTTGCGCGACAGCGCTCGGCACGGAATCAGGCCTCGACGGGCTGTGGATGTGGAAAGCGGACGCTGGACACGCGGTTGGCGCCCGGAAGCGAACGGGTCTCCAACGGCCATTGGAAGCGATCCGAGAGTCGCCGCGCGATAGCCAGGTCG
The DNA here is from genome assembly GCF_000745005.1 of Luteibacter sp. 9135. Lineage (NCBI taxonomy): Bacteria > Pseudomonadati > Pseudomonadota > Gammaproteobacteria > Lysobacterales > Rhodanobacteraceae > Luteibacter > Luteibacter sp. 9135. The sequence continues at coordinate 4,447,695 of NZ_JQNB01000001.1, forward strand.
AATCCATGCGGATTGACCGACGCATGCCGGCGCGTGCCCGGTTCCGGCGCGTCCACCGCGGGATTGATGACACTGACGCTGCCGGGCATGACGGTGACCACCACCGTGCCCTGATCGGTCTGCTGCAAGGCATGCCGGATGAGCTGGCCGCACAGCACCGCGAACACACGCGGCGACGCATGCAAGGCAAACGTGGCCGGCTCGTCCAGCACCAGTTCGACCGGGCGGCCCGCGATCAACTCGCGTGCGTAATCCACTTCCTGGCGCAACACCTTGTTGACCACGAAGTCTTCTTCGGCCAGCCCCTGGTCGGACTCACGGGAAAGAATGAGGAAGGCCTCGACCAGCGCCTCGAGCTCGCGTGTGGAGCGCCGGATGCGTTCCAATGAGCGATGCCCGAATTCGGAGAGGTCTGCTTCGTCGGCCAGCATGTCCGACGACATCTTGATGACCGTGAGCGGGCTGCGCAGTTCGTGGCTGGCGTCACGCGTGAAATTGCGCTCGCGCTCGCTGTAGCCTTCGATGCGCGAAGCCAGGCCGTGCAGTCCACGCACCAGCCGCGACACGTCGCCGTCGGACTTGCGTCCGCTCTGCTCGTGCAGCCCCGCCATGTCCGGACGATCCGGGTCCCAGCCGTCTAGCAGGCGCGCCAGTGCCTCGACCGGCATCCACTCCCGGGACACGGCGAGCCACGCCAGACCGCCCGACGAAAGCATGATGGCAATCGCGGCACCGATCGGCGCCACGTTGTTCGCCGCCATCAGCGATGCGATGACGACGACGAGGGTCTGCAGGACGAAAACCACCGCGATACGGGCTTTGAACGAGCCCCGCCGGATGGTTCCCCGCGTTTTGCTGCCTTCCATCGACGCGGCGATTCGCGCATGAGTATGGCCAGCAGCTTCAGGCCGATTGGCGAAACGGTGAGTTCCTGGCCGCCGCGCGTGAGGCGCAGCGTGGCGGTATCGAGCGTCATGTCGCCGACGTTGAGCACTTCGGATGAGACCTGACGACGGTCGCGGCGGATCAGGGCGCGCAGGCGCGCTTCCAGTTCACGCACTTCGAAGGGCTTGACCAGGTAATCGTCGGCACCGGCCTCGAGGCCGACCAGCTTGTCTTCCAGCGTGTCGCGCGCAGTGAGCATCAGCACCGGCGTGGACTTCTTGCCGTCCTTGCGAAGCTTGCGGCACACATCCAGGCCATCCATGCCCGGAAGCATGAGGTCGAGAACGATCACGTCGTAGCTGTTGGAAACGGCCAGGTGGAGACCGCTGACGCCGTCGGCGGCGTAGTCGACCGAATAACCCCTGCGCTCGAGGAACTCGCCGACCATCTCGGCAATCTGGCGGTTGTCTTCGACCAGAAGGATCAGGCCTGCCTGTTCATCGCGGTTGCTCATCGCTCCACTCCTTCGCTGATTCACAAATGTGAAGAGTTAACGGCCGAACCGGTGAGCACAGCGTGAAGACCGGAAACCAGTATTTATTCTGGGTACGACGACGTGCACGCGGCGTCGTCTACCTAAGTAAAGGGCTTAGCGTTTTCCACACATTCTCCGCGACACGCGGCTCGCCCTTGACTGTCGGATGCAGTCCGTCGTCCTGCATCAGCGACGGGTCGAGGGCCACGCCGTCGAGCAGGAACGGCAGCAGCGGCACGGCGTGGCGTGCAGCGGCATCCGCGTAGACCTTGCGTAGCCCGTCGCGGTACTGCGGGCCGTAATTGACCGGCAGTTCGATGCCCAGCAGCAGCACCTTGGCGCCGGAGGCCTTCGCGGCGGCGATCATCGCATCGAGGTTGGCCGCCAGTTGCGTCAACGGCAGGCCTTGCAGGCCATCGTTCGCGCCCAGTTCGATCACCACGACGGCGGGATGCTGTGCCTTGAGCAAGGCAGGCAGGCGATTCTTCCCGCTGAGCGAGGTCTCGCCGCTGATGCTGGCATTGACCATCGTCCACGGCGTCGCCATGTTCGACATGCGAGCCTCGAGCAGGCGAACCCATCCCGCGTCCACCGGAATGTTGTGCGCCGCCGACAGCGAGTCCCCGAGCACCAGCACCTTACGTGGCGCATTTGCCGCGGAGACGATGGCGCAGCAAACCCATAGCAACAGGACCAGGCAACGACGCATGAGCGATTCTTCCCGTGTTCTTCTCGAAGTGACCGATGTTACCAAGTCGGTCTTCGGCCCGGAGGGACGCCTCGACATCCTGTCGGGCGTGAACCTGCAGGTCGCCGCGGGCGAGAGTTTCGCCATCGTCGGCGCCTCCGGCTCCGGCAAGACCACGTTGCTGGGACTGTTGGCCGGCCTGGACGTTGCCACGTCGGGCAGCGTGCGGATCGACGGCCAGGCGCTGGAAGCGGTGGACGAGGAAGCCCGCGCGGCGATCCGGCGGCGGCTGGTCGGCTTCGTCTTCCAGTCGTTCCACCTGCTGCCTGCACTCACCGCGGAGGAAAACGTGATGCTGCCGCTGGAACTGGAAGGCGACGACGGTGCGCGCGAACGTGCCCACGCCGCGCTCGACGCGGTGGGGCTGACAGCGCGGCGCCGCCATTATCCCGCTCAGCTGTCCGGCGGCGAGCAACAGCGCGTGGCCCTGGCGCGCGCCTTCGTCCACCGGCCGCGCGTGCTCTTCGCCGACGAACCCACGGGCAACCTCGACCAGCACACCGGCGAACAGGTGGGCGACCTGCTGTTCGCGATGAACCGCCAGCATTCGACCACCCTGATCCTGGTGACCCACGATCCGCGACTGGCCGCCCGCTGCGCGCGCTCGGCCACGCTGCACGAGGGCCGTCTCGAGGTTGTCGCGTGAACGTCACACGCCTGGCCCTGCGCACCCTGCGCCGCGAATGGCACCTGGTCGAACTGCGTACGCTGGCCGCGTCGCTGGTGCTGGCCGTCATCGCACTCGGCGTGGTGGCCACGCTGTCCACACGGATCGAGCGCGGCATCCTTGCCAGCGCGGCCGAGCTGATCGGCGGCGACCTGGGCGTGACCGCCCCGGCACCCTTGCCCGAGCCATTGTTCCGTGCGGCGCAGGACGACGGGCTTACCGTGTCGCGCGGTGCCTCGTTCCGCAGCGTGGCGTTCGTCGGCGAGCGCAGCCAACTGGTCGAGGTGCAGGCCACCGATGCCACCTATCCGTTGCGTGGCACGCTGGAAGTGCGCGGTGCGAACGGGCGAAGCCGAGTGGCCCACGGGCCCGGCCGCGGCGAGTTGTTCCTCGATCACCGCGCTATGGTCGGGCTGGGCATCCGGCCGGGCCAGACGGTGCAGGTGGGCGGCAAGGACCTGCACGTCACGGGCGAGCTGCTCCGCCAGCCGGACGGTGGCGAGCTGTTCGCCCTGGCGCCGCGTGCGCTGATGAACCTCGACGACGCCACCGACGCCGGCCTGCTTTCGATCGGCAGCCGTGCCCGTCATCGCCTGCTGGTGTCCGGACCCGCCGGCGCCGTGACGACCTGGCGAGGAACGCTGGAAGCCTCGGCGCTGCCCCAGGGCGCCGAGCTGGTTACGCCGGAGAAGATGCAGGAGCGCATGCGCTCCGCATTCGACCGGGCCAGCGCCTTCCTACGCCTGACCGCCCTGCTTTCCGCCCTGCTCGCCGGCGTAGCGATCGCGCTCGCGGCGTCGCGCTATGCACGGCGCAAGGCGTCCGAAGTGGCCTTGCTGCGCGCGCTCGGCGTCCCCCGTCGACGGGTGGCCGCCCTGCTGGTCGGCACCCTCGCGGCGCTGGCGCTACCTGCCGCCGCGCTGGGCATGGTGATTGCCCTCGCGCTGGCCCAGGGCGCGTGGTACTTCGCGCGACAGTTGTTCGACAACATACCGACCACGCTGCCGCTCGGCCCCGCGTTCGCGGCCGCCGCCATGGGCTTGGCCGTGCTCGCGGGCTTTGCGTTGCCGCCCCTGGTCCGTCTCGCGGAGGTGCCGCCCGTGGCGGTGTTCCGCGAGTCCATGCAGCGTCGCGTACGCCGTTTCGACGTGCTGTACCTGATCCCGCTGTTGACGGCCATCGCACTGGTCTGGGTACAGAGCGATTCGGCCAAGCTGGCCGGCATTCTTGCCGCCAGCCTTGCCGGCGTGGCCGTGGTCGCGGCCCTGCTGTCCGCCCTGCTGCTGGTGATCGCCCGTCGCGTGGCGCCCGGCGCGCATCCGGCGCTTCGGCTGGGCCTGGCCGCGCTGGCCCGCCGCCGCGGCTTGTCGCTGGTGCAGGCCACGGCGCTGTCGCTGGGCCTGTGTGCGTTGCTGCTGCTGGCGGTGATCGCACCGTCGCTGCTGGACGGCTGGCGACGCGAACTTCCCGCGGACACGCCGAACTGGTTCGCGCTCAACCTGCAGGACGACCAGCGCCAGGGTTTCACCGATGCCCTGGCCAAGATGGGCGCCACACGCAGCAACATGATGCCGCTGGCCGTGGGCAAGCTCACGGCGATCAACGGCCGCGCGGTGGACACGCTGACGTTCGCCGACCCACAGGCACGCGATGCCGCCGACCAGCAACTGCGACTGTCGTGGAACTCGGACCTGCCGCCGTCCAACCAGGTGATCGCCGGGGCGTGGCCGGGGCCGTCGCCCGCCCACGCGGAAGTGTCGCTGGATACGTCCTGGCGCGACCGGTTCCAGCTCAAGCTGGGCGACACCCTGCGTTTCGAGGTGGGTGAAGGCAGCATCGACGCTCGCGTGACCAGCATCCGCAAGGTCGACTGGAGCTCGTTCCGGGTCAACTTCTTCCTGATGCTCGATCCGGCCCACGCATCGGACCTTCCGCACACGTGGCTGACCAGCTTCTACCTGCCGCGTGGCCATGCGGACGAGCTGGCACGCCTGTCGCGCGATTACGGCAACCTCAGCCTGATCGATGTCGATGCCCTGCTCGATCGCGTGCGCGACATCGTCGACCGGGTGGGCGGCGCGGTGCGCTGGGTGCTCGGATTCAGCCTGCTCGCGGGCGCCCTGGTGCTCACTGCTGCGCTGGCCGCCAGCGCGCAGGAGCGCCGCAAGGAAGCCGCCCTGCTGCGCACGCTGGGCGCCACGCGCATGCAGTTGCGCGCGGCGGCGGCCTGCGAGTTCGCGCTGCTGGGGCTGGTCGCGGGGCTGACGGCGGCACTGGGCGCGGCGGGGGCGGGGCTATGGATGGGCCAGGCGGTGTTCCGCATCGAGCACTTCGTCCCGCCGCTGTGGCCGCTGATCGGCACGGCGGCCGGGGCGGCGGTCGTGGTGATGCTGATCGGGTTGTTCGGCACGCGACGGGTGCTGAACACCTCGCCGATGGCCCTGCTGCGCGAGGGCTGAGCCTTCGACTAGGCGGGACGCTGCATGTCGAAAGCCATCACGATGGCTTCCTCGCGACCGCCTTCCGCGGGGTAGTAGCCCGGCCGCCGTCCGATCTCGTGGAAACCCAGCGAATCGTACAAGGCCCTGGCGGCGGGATTGGACGGGCGCACCTCGAGGAACACCCGCTCCACGCCATACCACCGGGCCAGGTCGATCAACCGGCGCATCATGCGCCGTCCGTAGCCAAGGCCTCGCCAGACGTCGCCGATACAGATATTGAGCACATGCGCCTCGCCCGCGGCGACCGACAGGATGCCGTAGCCGGCCACCTGATCGTCGTGCACCAGCACCCAGCAGTTGTGCCCGGCCTGGAGGCAGTCGCGGAAGATGCCCGCCGTCCAGGGGAACGGATAGGACGCATGTTCGATGGCGACCACGGCATCGAGGTCTTCGCGGCGCATCACGCGGACTTCGGTGGACGGGCGGGTGACGGCAGCCATGGCGGATCAGCTCCGTGCGAACGCGCGGCCCAGGGCGCGCAGGCCGTTCCAGAGGCGGCGCTTGGCGGCGGCATCGGTCAGGATGAGCGAGGGCGTGTCCACGAGCACGATCTGCGCCGCGCCCTGCTGTGCGGCGGAAAGCTGGTGGCCCAGGGCGCGCGCCTGGGCATCGCCGAAGACCAAGTACGTGGCCGCCGCGGGTACGTGCCCCAGGCCGGCGGCGCCAACCTCCAGGCGCGCCGCGCGGGCCGTGACCGCACCGAAGGCGCGCAACGCATGCCCGACCACGTCCCGCTCGCGCTCGGTGCATCCCGCGGGCAGGATGACGACACAGGTGGCCCGCTCGCCCGAGGGCGCCGCACCCGCACCCTCGCCGACATCGGCAGAAAGCACTGCCGACTCACCCGCCCGAAGACGCCACGGCGTGACGCCCATGACCTTCAGCAAGCGCGCATGGCGGACGGGCACGGCCGACATCAGGGAGCCCCCGTCGTCCTGGCGTGGCGACGCACACGACGACGGTGCGCGGCGCGGCCCCACAACGTCATGACCGGACCGGACACCGTGTAGAACACGGCCACCGCGAACAGCACGCGGGCGGTGTCGATCACCAGCAGCACCACCACCAGCACGGCGGCGATAAGCCAGATAAAGGGCACGCGGTCGCCCTGGGGCCACGCCTTGAAGCTGTAGTAACGCACGTTGCTGACCATCAGCAGCCCGGCGATGACGGCCAGCGGCAAGGCGAAGAAGGCCACCGACGGACCCGATACGTCGAACTTGGCCATCGTCCAGACGAACGACATGCACAGTCCCGCCGCGGCGGGACTGGCCAGCCCCTGGAAATAGCGCTTGTCGGCCACGCCCACCTGCGTGTTGAAACGGGCCAGCCGAAGGGCGGCGCACACCGCGTAAATGAACGCCCCCGCCCAGCCGATCTTGCCCCAGACGGGGCCGTAATCCGCCAGCGACGACAACGCCCACGTGTAGAGCACCAGCGCCGGGGCCAGGCCGAAGCTGACCAGGTCGGACAGCGAGTCGTACTGCACGCCGAATTCGCTCTGGGTGTTGGTCATGCGCGCGACGCGGCCGTCCATGCCGTCGAGGATGGCGGCCACGAACACCGCCAGGGCGGCGGTCTGGTAGTGGCCGGCGATCGCCGAGACGATCGCGTAGAACCCCGAGAACATCGCGCCCGTGGTGAACAGGTTCGGCAGCAGATAGATGCCGCGGTGTCGCGGCCCCCGGGGTTGGATCGAATCGCTCATAGCCAAAGCCGTAACGTGGGCCGTCAGTGTAGCCCAGGCGTCGTCGCTTGCACGCGCGCGGGCCCGGTGATACTTGTTGCGCCACCCTTCCCCTGCCGGAACCACGCATGCGCCGCTGCCTCGCCCTCGCGATCCTCGTCACGGCCTGCCCCCTGGTGATGGCCCAGGCCTACAAGTGGAAGGACGCCCAGGGCGTCACGCACTACGCCGACACGCCGCCCCCGGGCAAGGTGAAGTACGAGACCGTGAAGACCAGCGGCACTGCGGCAGCGCCCGCACCCGCAACCGCACCGGCCGCACCCGCGAAAGCTGCCAGCACGCCTCCGCCGCCGGGTATCCCGGTAGCCGATAACCCGGCCAACCGGACCAAACTGTGCGACCAGTTGCGCAAGAACATGGACGTGCTCGGCAAGGACCAGGTCGTCTCCGTGGACGACGGCAAGGGCGGCACCCAGCCGCTCGACGACGCCGGCAAGAAGCGCCAGGTGGAAACCACCCAGGCCCAGATGACGCTTTACTGCAAATAGATGCCAGGCGCGGGGCCGGGCTTGCACCTATAATCGTCCGTTCACTCCCGACGAATCGCCCGCATGCGCCTCAGCCAGTTCCATCTCGCCACCGTCAAGGAAGTTCCCGCCGACGCGGAAATCGCCAGCCACCAGCTGATGCTGCGCGCCGGCATGATCCGCAAGCTGGCGTCCGGCCTGTACACCTGGTCGCCGCTGGGCCTGCGCATCATGCGCAAGGTGGAAGCCATCGTGCGCGAGGAAATGGTCCGCGCCGGCGCCATCGAGGTCCTGATGCCCTCGGTGCAGCCACGCGAGTTGTGGGAAGAGACGGGCCGCTGGGAGAAGTTCGGCGGCCAGCTGCTTAAGATCAAGGATCGCAAGGAGCAGGAGTTCTGCTACGGCCCCACGCACGAGGAAGTCATCACCGATTTCGCGCGCAACGAGCTGAAAAGCTACAAGCAACTGCCGCTCAACTTTTTCCAGATCCAGACCAAGTTCCGTGACGAGATCCGCCCCCGCTTCGGCGTGATGCGCGCGCGCGAGTTCCTGATGAAGGATGCCTATTCCTTCCACCTCACGCCGGAATCGCTGGGCGACACCTACAAGGTGATGTACGACGCCTATTCGCGCATCTTCACCCGCCTGGGCCTCACCTTCCGCGCCGTGGATGCCGACACCGGTGCCATCGGCGGCAGCGCCAGCCACGAATTCCAGGTCATCGCCGACTCGGGCGAGGATGCCATCGCGTTCTCCGACGGTTCGTCCTACGCGGCCAACATCGAGAAAGCCGAAGCCATGGCGCCCGGCATCGAGCGTCCGCTGCCGTCCGCCGAACTGGTGCGCGTCGCCACGCCGACCCAGCGCACCATCGAGGAGATCACGGCGTTTCTCGGCGTGCCCGCGGCGCAGACGGTCAAGACGATCCTCGTACGCGGCGTGGAAGGCCTGGTCGCGCTGGTGGTGCGTGGCGATCACGACATCAACGAAGTGAAGGCGGCCCACCTGCCCGAGCTGCCCGACACCTCCGAACTGGCCAGCGAGGCGGATATCCTCGCCGCGATCGGCACGCGCGCCGGCTTCATCGGCCCGGTCGGCCTGCCCGACACCATCCCGGTCATCGTCGACCGCAGCGCCGCAGTGCTGGCGGATTTCGTCTGCGGCGGCAACCAGGACGGCACCCATTACACCGGCGCCAACTGGCAGCGCGACGCACGGATCAACCGCGTGGCCGACATCCGCAAGGTGGTCGACGGCGACACCTCGCCGGATGGCCACGGCACGCTGCGCCTGGCCCGCGGCATCGAGGTCGGCCACATCTTCCAGCTCGGCCAGAAATACGCCGAGGCCATGGGCGCCCGCGTACTCGACAACAACGGCAAGATGGCCACCATGTACATGGGCTGCTACGGCATCGGCGTCAGCCGTATCGTCGCCGCGGCGATCGAACAGCGCCACGACGACGCCGGCATGATCTGGACCGACGCCATGGCGCCGTGGCGCGTGGCCGTCTGCATCATCAACCCGAAGAACGATCCGCTCGTCACCGAAGCGGCCGAGTCGCTCTACCAGACGCTGTCACAGGCGGGCGTGGATGCCGTGCTGGACGATCGCGGCCTGCGTCCCGGCCCGATGTTCGCGGACATGGAGCTGATCGGCATCCCGCACCGCGTGGTGGTCAGCGGACGCGGCCTGGAAGCCGGCACCTTCGAATACCGCGCGCGCACGGATGCCGAAGCCCGCAACATCACCCGCGACGACCTGCTGGCGCTGCTCAACCCCTGAGCAGGCCGTAACGCCCCGTGTAGGAGCGCGCGCTCGCGCGCGACATGTGTTGAGGCCGCCCCCCGGAGCTGGCGCGCCAGCCCAACGGTTATCGCGAAACGATGTCGCGCGCGAACGCGCGCTCCTACATGTCGGGGCCCCGGCGCATCGCACCCTCAGCGATATCGCATCATTGCACCGCCCTATTGATCGCCTTCGCATAATCCGCCGTGGTCCGGCCCGACGCCGAACACTTCTGGATATCGTCGTACAGCCACATGAAGCCGCCCGGGATACCGGCGCTCTGCTTCCACGCCGCCATCTTCGATTGCACGGTCGCCGGTGAATCACCGGCCGAGCAGCCGCTGCCATTCTTCGACCACAGCCCCGGAATCACCGGCATGCCCAGCGCACTCGTCCACTGCGCCGGATTGTTGCCCGTCCCGCCGGCATAGGCCTGCAGGTAGATCTTGTCCACAGCGCTACCCAGGTTGGTCTTCAACGACGCCCAGAAGCTGCGATTGGTGTAAGGCGCAAACGTGATCTTGTAACCCAGGCCAGCCAGCATTTTTCCGAACGCCGTCGCGGACGCCAGATCGTAAGCGCTCTCGTCGTCAAAATTGGCCGCATCCGCCCCGGTAATCTGCTTGAGCAGCTGGAAATTCCGGTACAGGATACTGTCCGGGCCAGTGCCGGAACCCGCGCCGGTGCCGTTGACCAACGCCTCAATACTTTCGAAATCCGTGGTGCCGCCTGCCCCGATCGATACCTCGATGCGATTGACCGAGGTGGGCGCCTGTTTAAGGGTCGCCAGTTCCGCCGACCAGCCGGTATTCGGACCGATATAGCTGCCATTGCTGATCAGCGGCTCGTCGTTGAGGTGCAGGTCGCCGTTGGTGTCGACATGCACGCTCCACAACATCACGGTAGTGAATCCGGACGCGCGAAGGTCGTTCATCACAGCGGTACCACCGCTGTAAAAGGGGCCACCACCGTAAATGGCGGATTCGGCGAGGGCGCTCCCGGAAAGGCAAAGGCTACCGGCGAGGATGAGTCCTAATAGGGATTGACGTGGACGCGCGATAGACATGACGATTTCCTTGTTGAGGAAGATGATGGCCGGCGATCACAACGGCCGGCGATCGAGCTGAATTGGGCCAGATAGCCCGTCATGAACTGTAGGATTAATCCGATAATTTAGTGCGATAACGTCGAGCATCCCATATGGAGTTCCCATGGGTACGCCAATTAGGTCACAATTACGCTCGTTAACCCTTTCCGGTTAATAGCCTGATTAACCGGGCAACCACCCTCTTAAATCATCACCGGGAGATGCCCATGGCCATCGATATCAAGAATCTCAACCTCAACCAGCTCAGCGAGTTGATCGCCAAGGCCCAGTCGCGCCAGAACGAAATGCGCAAGGACCGGATTTCCGACCTGCGCGATAAAATCAATGGCATGATCAAGGCCGAGGGTTTGACCTTTGATGAGGTGTTCGGCGTACGAGCCCCGAAGTCACGTCGTACCGGCACGTCCGTAGCGGCAAAGTACCGCAATCCGGACGATGCCGAACAGACCTGGTCGGGTCGCGGCAAGCGCCCCCGCTGGTTCAACGATGCACTGAAGGCTGGCAAGAAAGAAAGCGACCTGCTGGCCTGAGCCTCACGCTACACCGAAGAACCACGACCGACGCCAGACGGCTTGCCGTACTGGCGTCATTCGTATCCGCCCCCAGCGTCAGCGCTTCACGGGGAGTGGAGCAACGCTGTCACGATCGATCGTCCCCTCATCCCTCGCTATCGAGAAGCCCTCAAGCTCAAGGGGGTAACGCGTCGAATAGGCCGCTTTCTTGGAAAAAACACTGATGGTGACCGACGACGATGTAGCAACGAACGATGTGTGGTGAAATCTACCCGCTACGTACCGGTCACGCACGTCGGTCGCACCTGCTACCTCGATATCGACGCCCGGCTGAATGTACCGGGTCACGGAAATAATCCTGTACCGCTTTCCTCGAACGGTCATGACGTCGAATTCGAGCAACAGACGACGCACCTGATCCGCAAGGTATACCGGCATACCTTCAATAGTCGCCTGCTTCAAAGGATACCCTGTCGGGCCTGGCCGGCTATAGGCAAGCAGGCGATTTTCCGGAGCACCGAGGAATCCCGACCAGTGATAATGCACGAGATCGATAAACCCGCTGCCCGTGCTGTTTTTCCCGCCAGACCCGCCGCTGCCCACTCCAGCGTCTCCCGCGTCGGTATCTCCGTTAGTCCCCGAGCCACGTGTGCCGGCATTCTCCGAGCCCCCCGTACTACCTGTTTCGCCCGTACTACCTGTGCCGCCCGAATTACCCGTGCCGCCCGAATTACCTGTGCCAACCGAATTACCTGTGCTTCCCGCGCCAGCATTACCGGGAGAGACACTTTCGCCCGAGCCACCCGCGCCGTGCTTCGCCAGAATCACCGTCGCGAAGAAGTCCTTTTTCCGGTTACACAAACCTTCGAAGTCGAGCTGAAGCGGAAAGCCCTGTCGTTGCACCACGTCCTGTAGCCAGGACCGTGACAGCGGGAACCGGACGGTCGTCCCCAGGTCACGTGCCGTGATCGCGTACTTGTCTATCACCGTGGCAGTGGCGGAAGCCGCGGCGCTTACGCCGGTCATTCGCGTCGCTGCGACCACGACATGAATGCGGTCGCCGATGGTCATGCCCGCCCAGGGTTTCAATACTAACGTCGCGTCGTTCTCCAGCCTCGTCATGTCCAGATAGGGTGTGGTATTGCCGGCGTAAGTGCGGGCTTCCTCGATCGCAAGCGACGGACGATCCTCGACCGGGGGCAACGGGGCGCCGCCTGCCCCGGGTTTTGTGGCCGTCCCCGCTCCCTCAATCGACTTCCGTACCTCGTCTAGATTGACCACGTTAACGACGGCCACGGGCAAGGTCATGTAGCGAAACCCGGCCGCTGCCAGGGGGCGCTCGATGCTGACGACGATCTCGATGTCGGTGGCAGCGACCTTGGGTTGCCCGAGCAGCCACGACCTGGGCAAGCGAACGGCGACGCCCTTCTCGAGATGCGAAGCGGTCACCACCATGGCGTCCGCCAAATCGATGGTATCGGCCAGTAGGATCGAATCGACGAAACCGCGTGCCGACACCGTCAGGCGCTGGCCCGCGCGCATGAACGGCCAGCGCGGGACCCGGACGGTAAGGAACTCCGGGAGCGGCCGGTTCATGTCCAGGAACGGATGGCCCTTGCCGCCGGGTTTTTCCGTGGCCTCGTCGATCGACGCCTTGGGCAGCCGGGGATCGTTGGAGCTGTAGCCCCGAAGGGGAACGGACAGGGTATCGGAGGTTCGCGACAGGCCGTCGCGGGTGACGACGTAGCGGGCTTCGAACACGCCACCCAGCGCAGGGATGAGCTGATCCGCACTGACGCTTGCACTCGCATGACCGGTGGCCGCGGTCGCCAAGAGATCGTTCCATGGCGATCCAGGAACACGACACTGGAAACGCACTGCATCGTCTGGACGCACGTCAGCCGTCGAGGGCGTGGTGAGCGTGATGCCATCGGCCGACCGGGTGACATCGAGTGAGTCGCCATTCAGTGCATCGGTATGCGGTGGTGGAAGGTCGCCGATGGTCGCCGCAGCGATACGGACGGCCAGGGCTTTCGCAGGTAAGGGACCGATCACCGTCCCGTGGCGTTTCACCGTGTAAACCACCGGTATCGTCTTGCCAGCGTCCTTTGCCGCTTCCTGCCGAGGTACGTCGAAGACCATGACCCGCGGTGGCACACCTTGCACGACGCACGATCCCGAGGCCCTGCCTGCCCATTCCAGGGATACGTCATCCCCGTCCTGGAAGAGGCCGTTCGGCGTCAGCACGACTTTTACCGACGCATCGCGCAACGCAGATAACGCCAGTTCGTTGTCGGCGGATGCCTGCGGCAACGCCAGGTCGGGCCAGGATATCGCCACGGGCGCCTGGCTCAGGTTCACGGTAGCGACGCCGGAAAGCCATGTCGCCCTGTCCGCGTTGGCAAAGGCGACGGTTAGCCGCCATGTCTTCGCACGCAGTTCCTCGAGGCGACCGCGCGGCAGCATCCAGACCAGCCGATCCTGATCGTCCGCCTGGCCAACGATCATGCTCATTTCGAGGCTCTGGGCCGATTCTTCGCTGCGCATCCGCAGGGTAGCCACCCACTCAGCCGGAAAGGTCGACCCGACCGGCATGCGTACCTCGATGTCACCCTTTACCGTGGCCAGGTCAAGCAGCCCATCCACACTCTGTGGCACATCGGGCGCGGGAGGGACGGCCGCCTCACCGATAACCGGCCGGGTTCGGGTCGCCGACTCACGGATGCTCGCGCCGCGCTTCACCACGTAACCGGCAAAAACCATTCCGCCCACGAAGTAAGCCAGCCAGCTGCGGAGAATGCTGAATTCGTACCGCGTCATCACGGGGCCGTCCGGCGTCGAAAGGCCTTCCGTCCGGGGATCGTCGGGCATGCCAGGGCCAGCGAAGGTGGTCTCCAGATAAGGATTGAGGACCAGGCCGGTCGAGGTCGTACCCGTGAGCGTCAGGGTAATCTCGTCCCCGTCGACGACATCGGGATACGCCACCTCGACCGTCACCGTCGAAGCCTGGCTATCGTAGTCACTCGCAGGCGCGCGCCCCAGATCCAGCTGGCCACGCGCATTGACACCGGCAAACGTGGGCATGGGCAGGAGCGTGTCGAAAACGGCGTTGACGTCGACGGCCGGCGCCTTGCCTGATGTATTGCCGACGCGATCGCGAATGTCGTACGACACCGATACGATGCCTTGCGGCGATACCGCGATCACGGCCCACGGAACGATGGCCTCGACCGGACGCCCCACGACAACCGTCGCCGGATCGACCTCAACCACCTCGCTTCCCCAATACACGGCAGGCCGCGCACCCTCCTCCATGTTTTCCCAAGCGGGAATGGACAACGCCAGGTCCTGTCCCTTCGTCAGCCCGTCGGTACCTTCGATAGGCCTCAGGTTTTCGTTGACCGCCGTCATGTCGGTAGGCGAAGGTCCCTCGCCGCCAGGACGGGTGAACTTTGCATCCAGGGTGAGCGAGGGTGAACGCCGCGCCTGCCGGGTATCCGGCTCGCCCACCGTCTGCACCACGTAATACACCTCGATGTTGCCCGGGTGCCGTTGCAGCACCGGCGGCGGCACCGCGAAGTCGATCCAGTAGTTGTACCAGGACACTTCGGCCGTATCGATCCGCTCGCCATCCCAATAGAGGTGGATCAGGTCGCCGGTATTCCTCTCGGACGTGGATACCGTCAGCAACATCCCACCGACATCAGGTGACAAATGGGAGCGATTGACTACCGCGGGCACGTCCGTGCCGAGCGCGGGCCGCGGGTAGGTGGGGTCGATCGTGAACGTGTCCGTCATGGGGATGTCTCGCTCCGTGAGTCCGTCGTGCTTCAGCCTGCGTCGTGCAGACCGTCTCGACCCAAGCGTAAGAGCGAGCCCCCGTCACCACCATCGTCCGGAAGTCGTAGGATGAGCGTAAGCCGATTCGGCAGACGTGGTTACAACGACCGACGCGGCGCCACGATCAGGTCGCCGAACAACAGGCCGGCCACCAGCGACACCAACAGGGTCACGCCCAGCAGCCCGGTATCCATGCCCAGCGATGCGTCATGGTCGAGTAGGTACGACACGCTGCGGAAGCTCACCGATCCCGGCACCAGCAGGATGATGCCCGGCTCGCGGACCACTGCGCCGGGCTGCTTCGCGTAGCGCGCGTAGACGTTGCTCAGCGAGCCCAGCAACAGCCCCCCGACGAACACACCGAACGGTGCCCCCGGCAGCGAGCCGGAGATGCTGCCGCCCCAGCGCGTGGCCAGGTAGCCCACGATCACTGCGCCCATGACCACCAGCCAGTCACGGCGCGCGGCGCGGAACAGGATGGCGAACGAGAACGCGCCGATCGCCAGCATCGGCCAGTCCGCCCAGCCGGGTAGAGGCGCCAGGGCATAGTCGCGCGACACGATGCCGAAGGCCTCGCACAACTGGCTGGCGGCCACCGTGCCGAACGTCAGCTTCAGCAGCGTGGCGATGGCTCCGCCCATCCGAGCCACGCCCGCCACCAGATGCTGGCTGGAAATCTCGCGCACCGCCGTGGTCAGCGCCATGCCCGGCATCAGCACGATCAGGCTGCCGAGGATCACCGACTTCACCGCCAGCGGCACGAGATAGGCACTGACCACGATGGCGATCGCCGTGGCCACCATGGCACTGATGGCGTCGCTGGCCGTAGCCAGCCGCGGCCGGCTGCCCGAGGCCACCGTGATCCAGCCGATGATGACGCCGATGAATCCCGCCGTGATCAGGTCGGGCCAGGCGCTGTGCAACAGCAGGCCGACGACCGTAGCGGCACACAGTCCGTAGCTGGCGATGACGCCCAGCGCCGCGCGGGAGGTTTCCGGCGCGCCGAGCTTGCGCAGCAGGTGGAAGCCTTCGCGCAGCTCCATCTGGCCATCGATGACCGCGTCGGCGATGCGGTCGGCCTCGCACAGGCGGGCCAGGTTGACGTCGCCGGGAGGCAGCCGCATCACCTGGGTGACCTGGGCCACCCCGTCGTCGCCCTGCCCCAGGTCGGCGAAGGACACGATGATGGCGGTGGGACTGGACCAGACCTCCGCCGACAGGCCCAGGCGCTGTGCGGAACGGGCGATCGCGGTTTCCAGCCGCGGCGCCGTGGTGCCGTACTGGTGCAGGCGGCGGGCGAGCTCGGTCAGGAACGCGATGCGGGTGTTGATCGCCGTGGTGGCGAAGCTCACCGGGACGGTCAGCGGAGCGGTGTCAGGCAACGTCCGCCGCCTTCACGCGAAGGGTGGTGCCGTCGATGCCGACGACTTCGACGGTGGCGCCCAGCGGCAGGTCGGGGCCGGCAACCAGCCACATGCCGTCACCGACCCTCGCCTTGCCGCGGCCCTGCACGATCGGCTCGCACAAGGTGTAACGCTGCCCGATCAATTGCTCACCGCGCCGGTTCAGGCGCTCGTTACCCGCCGGAGAGCGGTTCAGGCGGGGCCGCAGCCACTTCCAGTAGAGGAAGCACGAGGCAAAAGCCAGCACCACGAACACCACTGCCTGCGCCAGCACGGTGAGGTCGGGGATCGCCAGCATCACGATGCCCATGACCGCGGCGGCAATGCCTATCCACAGCAGGAAATAACCCGGCAGCAGCACCTCGCCGCCCAGCAGAAGCAAGGCGGCGATCCACCACAGGTAATGCAGTGCGATCTGGCTCATGGCGTCAGCGCGGCAACGGCGGAGTGCGGTTGACGGTGCCGGTATCCGCCTGCGCACGCTGCTGTTGCTGCGTGGCCAGCGAGGCCTTGGCCAGCTCGGCGATACCCGCCAGCGAGCCGAGGATGCCCGTGGCTTCCATCGGCAACAGCAGGGTTTTCTGGTTGGGCGACTTGGCCATTTCCTTCAGGGCCTCGACGTAGTTGTTGGCCACGAAGTAATTCAGCGCGTTGACGTCGCCGTGCGAGATGGCATCGGACACCATGGAGGTGGCCTTGGCTTCGGCCTCGGCCAGGCGTTCGCGGGCCTCGGCCTCGCGGAAGGCGGCTTCTTTCTTGCCCTCGGCGCTGAGGATGGCGGATTGCTTCTCGCCCTCGGCCTTGAGGATCGCCGCCTGGCGGAAGCCCTCGGCGTCGAGGATGTTGGCGCGCTTCTCGCGCTCGGCCTTCATCTGCCGCGCCATGGCGTCCACCAGATCGCGTGGCGGCGAGATGTCCTTGATTTCGATACGGGTGACCTTGACGCCCCAGGGATGCGTGGCTTCGTCGATCACGCCGAGCAGCTTGGCGTTGATCGCATCGCGCTGGCTGAGGCTTTCGTCCAGGTCCATGGAGCCCAGCACCGTACGGATGTTGGTCATGATGAGGGCCAGTGCCGCGCCTTCCAGGTTGGCTACCTCGTAGGCGGCCTTGGCCGCGTCCAGTACCTGGTAGAACACCACGCCATCCACGCGGACCACCGCGTTGTCCTTGGTGATGACGTCCTGCGAGGGGACTTCGAGCACCTGCTCCATCATGTTCATCTTGCGCCCGATGGCGTAGACGAACGGGATGAGGAAATGCAAACCGGGGCTGAGCGTGCCGGTGTATTTGCCGAACATCTCCACCGTCCACTCATAACCCTGCGGCACGATGCGAATCAGCTTTGCCAGGATCGTGACAGCCACCACGACCACGACCAGCGCGACGATAGTTCCCATGAGCCGTTATCCCTGTCTGAGGTGTATTGCCCGGAGTATAGGCGAAGCAGCTCAGCCGGGACCGGCGGGCAGCGCCAGGGTGACGCGCAGGCCGCCGCCCTCGCGGTTGGACAGGGCGATGCGCCCGCCGTGGGCCTCGGCGATCTCCCGTGCTAGCGCCAGGCCCAGGCCGGTACCCGCGCGCTTGGTCGAATAGAACGGCAGCAGCGCCTGTGCCAGTACGGTGTCGCTCATGCCGGGTCCCTTATCGGCGACCTCAATCAGTATCTCGCGTCCCACCGCGTGCACCGCCAGACTGACACCGGATGCGTCGCCGCCGGCCTCGTGCGCATTCTTGATGAGGTTGATCAGCACCTGCTCGATCTGGCTCGCGTCGAACCAGCCGTCCCGTTCCGGCACCGCCGCGGCCAGTTGGAACTGCGCATGCAGTGCCAGGCCGTCGAGGAACGGCTTCCAAGGCACGGAGGCCGCCTGTGGCGCCGGCAGCTTGGCGAAACTGGCATAGCCCGAAATGAAACCGTGCAGGTGCTTCGCCCGGTCGCCGATGGAGGCGAACACGCCCGGCAGACGTTCCAGGTCACCGCGCCGTGCCAGTTCGGCACCGGAATAGGACAGCGACGAGATGGGCGCCAGTGAGTTGTTGAGCTCATGGCTGATGACGCGGATCACGCGTTTCCAGGTGTGCACTTCCTGGCGCGACAGTTCACGGGTCATCCGGCGGTAGAGCTGCAGGCGGTGTGGTCGCCCCTGCAGGCGGAAACCACGCTGGGAGAGGTGGAAGGTTTCCTCGCTGCCCTCCATCTCGACGTTGAACAGCGCATCCTCGCCCGCGGCGGCAGCAGCGCGCAGGCTTTCGGGCATGGCGTCCAGCAGCGTCTGGAAATCCAGGCCGGCCAGCGCGCGACCTTCATTGAAGAGCTGACGCGCGGCGATATTCGCGTAGGTAACCTTGCCTACGGTATCGGTGAGCACCAGGGCCACGGGCGTGTTCTGCACCACGGTGTCCAGCAGCAATTCACGCTGCGCCAGGTGCTGGCGCTGCTCGCGCAGGGTCTGGCCCAGTTCGTTGTGCATCCGGATCAGGTCACCCAGTTCGTCGTTGCGCTCCGACCGGATGGAGATGCTGAAGTCGCCGTCGCGATAGCTGGCCACCGCGCTTTCCAGCGCACGCATCAGCCGGCGCACCGGTTCGATCAGCACGTGGGCCATCAAAGCGGAAAGCGGCACCAGCAGGACGAGGCAGATCAGCAGGGCCGTCGTGGCGTCGAAAGTCTCGACCGGCACCGCTGGCAGCAACTTGCCCGATTTGGCGGGCACCGTGCGCATCCAGGTGACCAGTTGGGGGAAAGGCCAGAAGCATATCCCGGCGAACACCAGCGCACCGACGATGGCGGAGGTGGCCACCACCAGGGTCATGCGCCCTTCCAGGGTCAGTATGCGCATGCGGTGGCTCGTCAGCCCGCCAGCCCGTAGCGTTCCATGCGCCGGTAGAGCGCCTGGCGTGAAAGGCCCAGGCTGCTCGCCGCGCGACTGACCACGCCGCCGGCGGACGCCAGCGCCGTTTCGACCGACTCGCGGCTGGGCTCATCCAGGCTGCGGCCGGGGCTGGCTACCGGCGGCGGCAGGTTGAGGTGCACGGGCTCGATGCGCCCGTCGGGCGCCAGCAGCGCAGCGCGGGCAATGGCGTTTTTCAGTTCGCGCACGTTGCCCGGCCAGGCATGCCCCAGCAGCGCTTCGCGCGCGTCCTCGCTGAGCACGGCGCGACCGTCGAGGAAGTGCTCGGCCAGGGGCAGGATGTCGTCGCTGCGCTCGGCCAGCGGCGGCAGGTTCACGTCGATCACGTTCAGGCGGTAATAAAGATCCTCACGGAAGGTGCCCGCGGCGATCATCGCCTTGAGATCGGCATTGGTGGCGCTGATGACGCGCACCTTGACCTGGCGCGTACGCCCCGAGCCCAGGCGCTCGAACTGGCCGGTTTCCAGCACGCGAAGCAACTTCATCTGGCCCGGCAGGGGCAGGTTGCCGATCTCGTCGAGGAACAGCGTGCCGCCATCGGCCATCTCGAAGCGACCCTCACGGGCCTTGTTGGCGCCGGTGTAGGCACCGGCATCGGCACCGAAGAGCTCCGCCTCGATCAGTTCGCCCGGCAAGGCGCCGCAGTTCACCGCCACGAAAGGCCCGCGGCGAACAGCCGAGTTGGCATGCACGATGGCGGCGACGCGCTCCTTGCCGGCGCCATTGGGGCCCGTGACCAGCACCGAGACATCCGAACGGGCAACCTGGCAGGCCAGTTCGATGGTGCGGCTCATGGCTTCGGAGGCGAACACCAGGCCGCCGAGGTCGTAGCGGCTCTCCAGCGCCTCGCGGCGACGGCGACGCTCCACCCGCACGCGGGTGACCTCGCGCGTGGATTCGGATAGCTCCAGCAGGTTCTCCACCGTGGTCAGCAGCTTGGTGTCGTCCCAGGGCTTGGCCAGGTAATCGGAGGCGCCGGCCTTGATCAGTTCCACGGCGGCTTCCAGATGCGTCCAGGCCGTCAGCAGGATGACCGGGAGATCCGCATGCCGCGCGCGGATGGCCTGGAACAGCGCCACGCCCTCCTCTCCCGACGTGGTGTCGGCGGTGAAGTTCATGTCCTGGATGACGACATCGACACGCCCGGCGGCCAGCAAGGCCAGGCCCTCTTCGGGGGTAGTCGCCACGAGCGGGTGGATGTCACGCAGGCTGAGGACGAGCGAAAGCGCTTCACCCACGGCCGGGTTGTCATCGATGATCAGTACGCAGCGCATCTTTTCCCTTTGCATGCAGCCATGGATGCTTCCCCGGGCAAAAGGGTTGCATGCGTTTCGACACTTTCCACCATTCTAGCCACGAGTGGCCACGACCGGGGGAACCGCTGCCGCACGCAAGGCCGGCGCAAGCACGGCCACTTGTCCCAGCAACCAGAGCACCACGGCCCCCGCGGGCAGATAGGCGGCCGGCAGGCGTGGCGCCTCGTACTGCCACATCAGCAGCAGGTTGATGCCGTAGGCCATGACCATGCCGATACCGATGCCGATGCTGGTCAGCAGGAAGTTTTCGGTCTGGAAGTAGCGCAGCACGTCCACGCGTCGCGCCCCGAGCGCACGACGCACGCCGATCTGGCGACGCCGCTGTCCCACCCAGAAGCTGGCCAGGCCGACGATACCGAGTGCGGTGACGATCAGCAGCGCCACGCAGACGCCGACCAGGAGAACGGCCATGGCGCGATCACTGGCGAAGAACTCATCGCGGATCTGCCTGTAGGTCTGTTTTTCGGTGATCACCCGCCGCGGGTCGAGCTTGCGCAGGGTAGCGACCGCTGCGGCAAGCACGCGGTCTGCCTCGCCCGGCTTGACACGCAAGACGAAACCGGCGCCCCAGACGGGGGACTCGCGCAGTGGCGCGATCGTCGTCAGGCCTATCGTCGCACGGTCGTCATGACCCGCACGCGACAGGCGTGCAACGACGCCTACGATACGCTACTCGTTCTCGCCGACGAATACACGCCGCCCGAGGGCGTGCCCCTCCGGGAACAGCTTCTGGGCCGTGGCCATCGAAACGATGAGGGCGGGGGCAACCTTGACCCTGGCGCTGACCACGTCATCCATCCAGACGTACTCATCGGGACGGAACCAGCGACCCGCGACCAGCTGCAGGCCCAGGGTTTCGCCGACGCCCTCACCGTAGAAATTGCCGGTATTCACGCTCGACTCGCGCTGGTTGCGCTCCAGGGTGATCCCGCCGTTCCAGCTGCGGTTACCGAAGGGCAGCGAATTCATCACGGTCGCGACCTGCACCCCGGGCAAGGCCCGCAGCGCCATCAGGTCAGCTTCGGTGCGCGCATGCATGTCGCTGCGCGCACCAATGTCACCCACTTCCATCCGGACGAGCTGGTCTTCGGCCACACCGCTGGGTGTGTCCATCCAGGCCAGTCGATCGCGTACGAGGAACACGGCGTTGCAAACGATGGCGCAGGTCAGTGCGATCTGCAGGATGAGCAACGTGCATGTGATGCGGTGGCGCTTCAGCGTGGAAAGGATGGGGCGGATCTGCAGGTTCATGTCATTGGCTCTTCAATTGCAGGCCCGGCGTTACGCTGCATGCACGCCAAGCGGGCAACAGGCCGGCGACAAGTGCGGCCAGCACGGACAGCACCAGCGTGGCGGCGAGCATCGTGGCATCCATGTGCGCGAGCCGCGCGGAGTCATGCGGTTGCATCCGGACCATCGCCAGCCCGGCGGCCGCGAGCAGCAGGCCGCCCAGCCCTCCCGCCACCCCGATCAATCCGGCTTCGGTCAGCAGTTGGGCGAACACGCTGCCGCGCGATGCGCCAAGCGCGCGACGCACGCCGACTTCACCCGAGCGACGCATGAACCTGGCGAGCATCAGGCCCACCGTGTTGACCAGGCAGACCACGAAGAAGCCCAGCGCCAGCCACACCTGGAGCCGAACGTCGCTCGGTACCACCTTCTGCTCGTCGAGGAAATCCATCAGGCCGGTCAACTGGGCAGGCACAGGCCTAGCGAAGCGCCCCGATCGCTGCTGCTCGCGCGCATAGCCATCGAGATACCGACGATAAGCGGCCACCCCCTCCGCGCTATCGATCTGCACCCAGTACTGCAACCAGGTGCACGAGGCGCGTTCCATGTCCGCCTCCGCCGTCGATCCCTCGCCCCAGCAACTGATGCCGCCGGCGCGGGTCATCGCCAGTGCACGGTACGTCGAGAGCGGGACGAAAACGGCTTCGCTGCCGGAATAGCTGCCGGTGTAGATGTCATAGAAGTGAGGCACGGGATGCCACGGTTCGAGTACGCCGACGATACGCAGGTCCGCGCCGTTGGCACGCAACGTACGGCCGACGCTATTGGCGCCAGCGAACAACCGGTCGTTCAGCTCCGAACCGATCACGACGACACGGGCACGCGACTCGTCATCCGCGGCCGACCATGCCTGCCCGTAGCGAAAGCGTGGCTGGAACATCGGAAAGAAATCGGCGGTCGTATAACGTGCGCGCTCGAAGAAGGGGTCCATCCTAGGATCATCGGGCTGCACCGGCACGGTGCCGCCGACCATCAGCGCCTGACGGTCGGCGCGGTGCTCACGCAGCATCTGCATGCCGTCGGTCCAGCTGACCTGGATAGGCATGTCCCTGTTCTCGGCATGGTCCAGGCCGCGTGGGTCGAGCCGGGGCATGTAGATCGACCCGCTGCGTCCCGGCAGCGGATCGCCCGACATCACATGCAACACCGTCAGTGTGGTCATGCTGGCACCGATACCCAATGCGATGGCCACGACCATCAGCACCGTGAGTGCCTTGCTCCGCCTCAGGCCGAGCACCGCCAGTTCCAGGTAATAAGCGAACATCGGTCGTCCTTCGACTCAGACGCTGCGCGTCGCTTCGACGGGCGATACCCGTGAAGCGCGCAGGGCCGGCGCCAGCACGGCGGCCTGGCCAAGGCCCAGCAAGGCGACCACGCCGACCATGACATAGGTAAACGACAGTCGCTCCATCTCGAAGTGGGTGACCATCCACTGGCTGAGTCCGACCGCCAGTATCATGCCAACGATCACTCCGACCAAGGCGATCAGGAAGTTCTCGGTCATGAAATAACTGAGGATATCCCTGCGCCGTGCTCCCAACGCCCGCCGCACGCCAATCTGCTTGCGCCGCTGACCCACCCAGAAACTGGACAGCCCGACGATGCCCGCCGCCGTGATCGACAGCAGCACGCCGCACACCACGCTCATCAGGATCGCCATGCCACGATCCGCCTCATAGGCATTCGCACGCATCATCTCGAACGTACGCACGCCGTATTTCTCTGGCAGCACGCGCATGCGGTTGGTGTCGTAGAGCACCTTGGCCACGCTCTTGAACACCGCGTCCTGCTGCCCGGGCTTGGTCCGTATGGCGAAGGTCTGCGCGCCGTCGTTCATAGTCACCGGCATGATCGTCACGTTGTCGTGGAACTGCGAATCGACCCAGGGCACGGTCAATCTGGCTACGATGCCGATAACGGTAGAGGGCTTACCTTCCCGGTAGTAGACCACCTTGCCCAGTGCGCTGCCGCCGGGAAAAAGCTTGTCGGCGAGCGCCTTGGTGATGATGACCTGGGCGGGCGTGGGCATGTCCTGGCGCGCGACACCCACGACCTCGCCCGCGGTGAAATTCCGTCCGGCCACGAGCTTTACCCCCAGCGTCTTCAGGGTGTGCTCGTCACCGAAATACAACCCCGTCTGCGGCCCGTTCTTCGTTTTCTCCGGGGTGCTCGATACGGCCGTGGACCAGCCGCCCCTTCGCAGAGGTAAGGAATTGGTGACGTAGGCATCTTCGACACCCGGCATGTTGCGTATCGCCCGGATATCCGTGCCGATCAGGGGCAGGAAGCTGGAAGGTGCGCCCACATAGAGGTTCTGCACCACCACCACATCGGACTCGACCATGCCCGTGGCGCGATGCGCGCGCTCGATGCGTTGGTTCACGATGAACAGGGCATTGCAGACGATGGCTAGCGTGAGCGCGATCTGCAAGGCGATGAGGATGGTGCCGGACTTGTGCCGGCGCAACGCCGAGAGAATGGGACGAATCTGCATGGCGTGATCCTCAGTTGGACTTCAGCTGCCAGGCCGGCTGCACTTGCGCAGCACGCCAGGTGGGATAAAGGGCCGCACACACCGAAGCCACGACGGACACCAGCAGCGTGAGCATCACCAGCACCGGGTCCAGCGTGGCCAGGTGGGCGATACGCTCAGGGAACACCAGCCCGATGCCGAGCACACCGACGCCGGTCAGGAGCAGGCCCAGCAGGCCACCGACGATACCGATGGTGCCGGCCTCCATGAGGAACTGGGCGTAGATGTGCAAACGCGAGGCACCCAGCGCCCGACGCACGCCGATCTCCGGCGCGCGGCGCATGAACTTGGCCAGCAGCAGGCCCACCGTGTTGACCAGGCAGATCACCAGGAAACCGAGCGAGACCACTAGCGACACCTGCGATTCCTGCGGCACCACCTGCTGGAACGACAGCCAGTCCACGACGTTGCGCAACCGGCCGTTCGGCGCCCACCGGAAGCGGCCGGCGCGCTGTTGCTCGGCGGCATAACCGGCGAGGTACCGGCGGTAGGATTCCGCCGCGGCGGTCGTGGGCAATTCGACCCACAAGGACAGCCAGATGCATTCCGAGCGGAGGTAGTTATCCCAGCCTTCGCCCGGATCGGATGTGCAGTTGTTGTTGCCGTTGTTCGGCAGCTTCAGGTCCAGCGCGCGAGTGAACGGCACGTAGACCGCGGCACCCTCATTGAAGCCGCCCGTATTGGGCACGTCGAAGAACACGGGCTGCGGCGCCCAGTCCTGGATGACCCCGGTAACACGGAACAGGTGTCCGTCGAGGTTGATCTGCTTGCCTACACTGTTTCCGCCATTGAACAACGTGTCGTTCAGCGATTTCGAAATGACCGCCACATCCGCATGACGCTCGTCGTCTTCCCGCGTCCAACCCCTGCCCTGCAGGAACGGCACGTCGAACATGGGAAAGAAGTCGGCCCCGGTTGCGTATGCACCCTTGCGCACCGGCAGGCGTGTCGGGTCGTCGGGAATGACGGAAACTCCGACGGGATATGTCACAGTCTGTCGTTCCGCTTGGCGTGCGCGAAGCAATGCCGTGGCATCGGTGTACGACAGCGCCTCGGGCGGCTCGCCCTTCTTCGTGTTCTCCGGCCCCCAGTTGTCCACCTGCACGTTGTAAAGCACGTCGGATTTTTGCGGGATGGGATTACGCGACGTGGCGCGGAACACCGAATACGTCGTCATCGAGGCGGCCACGCCGAACCCGATGGCCATCACCATCAGGGCGGTGAGCACCGGGTTCCGGCGCAGGCTGCGCAGGCCTAGCTGCAGGTAATAGCTGAACATGAGGCGTGTCCCCCTGGGGAGCGTGTGACGATCAGGGCTGGGCGAGGTGGGAATGGGCGTGGAACCGCGGCTCTTCCGCCAGGTCCACCACCTGCCCATCGATCACGTGGACGTTGCGCTGCGCGCGAGCGGCCAGCTCCGGATCGTGGGTGACCATGACGATGGTGGCGCCTTCGCGATGGATTTCTTCCAGCAGTTCCATCACGCCGCGCGCCATCTGCGTATCCAGGTTACCGGTGGGCTCATCCGCCAGCAGCAATCGCGGCGAGCCGGCCAGGGCGCGTGCGATGGCAACGCGCTGCTGCTGACCACCGGACAGTTCTGCCGGGTAATGCTTGGCACGTGAGGCCAGGCCGACGCGTTCCAGGGCATCCATGATTCGCTGCTTGCGCTCGGCGGCCTTCATCCCGCGATAGCGCAGCGGCACTTCCACGTTGTCGAACACGTTCAGGTCGGGAATCAGGTTGAAGGCCTGGAAGATGAAACCGATCTTCTCGTTACGGATACGCGAGCGCGCATTGTCGTCCAGTTTGCTCACTTCCACGCCATCGAGGTGGTACTCACCACCGGTGAAGGTTTCGAGCAGGCCGGCAATGGTGAGGAAAGTGGTCTTGCCCGAGCCGGACGGCCCCGTGACGGCAACGAACTCGCCCTGCTTTACGTCGATGTTGAAGTCGCGCAGCGCATAGGTCTCGACGACTTCCGTGCGGTAGACCTTGGCCAGATGATTCATCTTGAGCATGACGTGTCCCTCGTTTCGGTAAGTGGGTGCCGGATCAGCGGCTGATGGCGATGTGCTTGGCGGCGCCGAAGGCATCCGCACCGGAGATGACGATCTTGTCACCTTCCTTCAGTCCGTCCAGGATTTCGACCTTGTCGATGCTGCTGGCCCCGACGCGGATGTCGCGGCGATCGGCCATGCCATCGTTGACGACGTAGGCGTAGTGGCCGGCACTCTCGTCGACGAAGGAGCCACGCTCGACGGTGAGCACGTTGTCGCGCTTGTCCAGCAGGATACGCACGGACATGCGCTGGCTCTGGCGCAGCTGCTTGGGCGTATCGCCGTCGAAGCGCAGGCGTGCGGCCACTTCGCCGTTGACCACCTCCGGCGAGATGGCGCTGACCTTGCCGTTCCATACCTTGCCGTTGCCGGTGATCTCGCCCGGCATGCCGATGGCCAGGTCGCGTGCGAAGCTTTCCGGCACCTTCATCTCCACTTCCAGCGCGGACAGATCGATCACGCTCACCAGCTGGGCGTCCTTGGCCACCGTGGCGCGCTCGGCGATGAACAACTGGCCCACCTGGCCGTCGACCGGGGACTTCACGTTGAGGTCGTCCACCTGGCGTTCCAGGTCCTTGACCATCAGCAGTTGCCGATCGTGCGCCAGCCCCTTGGACTGCACGTCGAAGGTCAGGCTGTCGTTGTCCATGGCGAGGTCGGACTGCGCGTGTCTGGTGGTGACCGCCGCCTTGTCCAGGGTCGATTTGGCCTTATCGACGTCGGCCACGGGTACGGCGCCCTTGTCGAAGGCGGTCTGGTAGCGTTTAAGGTCGCGGTCGGCGGCGGTCTGGTCGATGGTCGCGTTGTCGAAAGCCTTCTGCAGTTCGGATCGCTTCTTCTTCGCGTCGATCTGCGCGCGCAGGAACTCCACCTGCATCGCATCGGCGGCCGACTTTTCCTGCGCCAGCTTGCTGGTCAGTTCCGGGCTGGTGATGACGGCCAGCACCTGGTCCTTCGTCACTACATCGCCCGCATGCACCTTCAACACCACCGCGCCTGCGGAGGCGGCGTAGAGGGTGGGGCTGACGGCGGCGACCACCTTGCCCTCGGCGGCGATATCGCGCACGAAGGGACCGCGCGACACCGTGCCAAAGGACAGGCGCGAGGCGCTGATCGAGGAATCGGCGGAAAACATCGTGGCGATTTTCGGCGCGGCCAGCGCGAGCAGGACCAGCCCCGCCACGCCGGCACCGATCAGGATCAGCTTGCGGCGACGGTTGGGGCGTACTTCGACGAGGCTGTCCGTGGCGGACGTGTCGCGAATCATGGCGATCTCCCTGGTTAGCTTCACGGCGTAGCTCAGCAAGTGCCGTGCCAGCAGTAACACGTTATTACTATCAATCACTTGTGTCGCCACGTAGCCATTGAAAACGTGTCCGCGGACAGTGCCGGACACAGGCAGCGCTGTCCGCGCATGGCGTGGCGGCGCCTACGACGAACGGCCTATGGTGCTTCTCGCGCAAAGGCGTAGCGTCGAACGACGGAAGGATTCCTCGTCTCGAATGGACTCAAACGTGGCTACCTCTATCCCCGCGCCCACCGTCGGCGCCACGCCCGTTACGGCCGATACGTTCGCTGCCGACTACGCCCACCTTTTTGGTGACCGCTCGGTCGACCGCTGCGCACCGGAGGCGCTGGAAAGTTCGCTAGGTCCACTGGCCTACGCCGACGATCTGTTTGGTTACGCACGGCAGTTGGAGCGCGATCACGCCGTGCAGCCGTACAGTCCGCTCGCGCGTCGGCGCCCGGACATCGGCAGCCTTCTGCTTGACGAAACGGCGCTGACCAAGCGCGTGCCGCGGCTCGCGCTGGCAATCGAACTGCTCGAGGCGCAGGTCGTGCGCCTCGCCGAACCTCCCGCACAGGCGCCGGAAACCGTCCTGGCGTCCGCTACGGGGCCGGCCCACCTGCCGTTCGACCGCCCGTGGGATCTCGCGATACAGGTACTCAAGTACAAGCACCAGTCGCGCTGGAGCGCATTACGCCAGATCGACCCCGACTATCCCGGTTTTGCGCACGGCGATGCGGCTTCGGTCAGCATGCGTGACACCTTGACGCTATGCACCCATCTCTCGCCATCGCAATTGCGACGGCTCCTGAGTGCACCGTCGACCGAGATGAACCAGACGCTGAGGGAGCAGTACGGTCTGGGCAGCGCCGCCGTCGTGAGCGACCTGGTCGACAGCGCCGCGTTCCTTGCTGCCACCGGCCTTGATCGCAAGCGTTTGCGCCAGTTGCTCGCCGTCAACGGCGTGGCGGCCGACAGCGCCGCCCCCACGCCGACATCAGTGACGGTGAGCGGAAGGGGGAGACCGGACACCAGCCCAAACAGCGTCGTCTTCGGCGCCAGCTTCATCAACGGGGCCGAAGCGCCCGCGCTGCGTCTGGTCCGGACCGTCACTGACGGACGAAAGGTCACCGCCTTCGACGGCCTGGAGGCCATCCACCTCGACCGCATGGCGCGCGTCATGCGCCTTCACGGCGCACTGAAGCTACCCTTCGCGTCGGTGGACCGCTTGCTGCAGGCAAGCCTCCGTGCGCAGGGACGCGCCGCGGAGGGACGCATCGACCGGCATGTGCTCAGGGCGCTGGGGCTGTTCCGACATCTTCGCGACACGCGAAAGGTGGACGTCGACGCCTACGCGGCCGTGATCCACGAGATTTCGCCATACGCCACCGGCAGGGAGACGCCCTATTACGACCGCCTGTTCAGTCCCCGGGGCGGCGCCGCGCTGGTGATGGACGGTTCCGAGTTCTCCCTCAGCGCGAACGACCCTACCGTGACCGCGTTGTGCGCGGGCCTGGGCGTGGACGCGCCGGCGATGATCTCCTTGTTGACGTGGGTCCGCACCACGCGCAGCCCTGCCGTACTCACGCGCGACCTGTCACTCGTATCGGCATGCCACCGTCTGGTCATGGTGCCGCGCTGGCTGGGCCTCGATAAAACCGCAAGCCTGGCCCTGCTTCGCCTGTTCGAGGCGACACAACCTGTCCTGTTCGCCCGGCTGGCGGGCACGGCTGTGCTCGATGCCGGCGGCAACTCAACCGATGCCGCTACCGGGACGACAACGGGCGACACCGTCGACGCCATCGTCTCACTCATGAACATGAGCGAATGGCTGCGCCAGCATGCGCTCGATCCGGAGGCGGTGCGCACGGTGCTCGCGCACGGTGCAGCGCAGAGCGCGACCGTGGACGCCGTGACCACGTTGATCGACACCAAGCAGAAGGCCACCGCCACCGGCATCGTCGATGACGCCCGCCTCGAACGCGCTTTTTCCGCCATGCGCTTCGCCGACAATCTGACCCCGGACGCGAGAAAGCCGCGGGTCGTCCTTGCATCGGTGGTACCCGCTTCGGGGGTGCTCGACGACGATATGCTGACGAACGGCGACGACACGACGTGGCGCGCGCGCATCCAGGTGGCGCTGGAAAACGTCGCGGACCCTACCGACGATCCGGAAAGGCCGGCGAGGCCGGACGCGATCCGTGACGCCATCGATGGGACGACCGATGAAGTCATCGGCGTACTCCGCCAGGCCCGGCGCGACCAACTCGACCGACTGGACGACGTGCTGACCGCACTCTTGCCAGGCGTCGGCACAGCCGCCCTCCGTGAGAGCCTGCGCGCATGGGCCGGATTGTCGCGCCAGCAACTGATCGGCCTGTACCGTCCAGGGCTCGACCGGCCTGCCATCGCGGCCGCCGCGGCCGCCCTGCGCCAGCGTGCTGCCCTGACGCTCCTGCTCAAGCTGACCGCCGAGGACGTCGCCGCATTATGCGCTCAGCCCGGCGCGTTCGGACTGCAACGCAGCGATGCCGACGCAATGCTGCGCGACATCGACCTCGTCTTCGTGCATCGGATGACCGAATGGAACCTCACCGTGAGCGAAGCGGCACGCCGTACCGAGAACGAACCGGAAAGCGTCGCCAGCGACCTGCTGGCCTGGCTGAAAAGCGGTGATGGCGTTGCCTGGACGCCCGAGAGGCTGGCGAAAGCCGTGGGCATCGATGTCAGCCTGCTGGCGACAGGCGATACCCCGCCTGCCACCGTCCCCCACCTCGCCTGGCTGCTCCGCGTACTCGCGGTGGCCGAGTCGGCCGGGCTGTCCGCGAAGGCGCTGTACACGTTTTCGCGCCTGGACCTCGACAGCACCGCCGACGCCATCAAAAGCGCCGCCAGTCTGTTGAAGGCAAGCTGCAGCGCCGGCGACGTCAAAGGCATCCTGCGCCGACACGACGGTGCCTGGCGGGATGCCCTCGTCGCCTGGGTGTCGAACCACGCACGCGACGCCGACGGCCAGCCCTTCGCCGGTCGTGAAGCGCTGTCCGACTGGCTGCTTACCGACCTGGCGGTTGGTCCGGAGCCCGAGACCACCCGGCTGAGCGCGGCGATCGACAGTATGCAGCTCTATGTCCATCGCCTGCTCAGTGGCA
Organism: Luteibacter sp. 9135; assembly: GCF_000745005.1. Taxonomy (NCBI): domain Bacteria; kingdom Pseudomonadati; phylum Pseudomonadota; class Gammaproteobacteria; order Lysobacterales; family Rhodanobacteraceae; genus Luteibacter; species Luteibacter sp. 9135. Next base: position 4,478,447 of record NZ_JQNB01000001.1, read on the forward strand.
TGGAACACCAGCTCGATGCGACGGACAAACTCAAGGCGCGGCGAAAGGCATGGGGCACCTACCGCTCGCGCTACAGCGACTGGCGCGCGAGGAAAGAGCGCCGGCTCTACCCCGAAAACTACATCGACCCCCTTCATCGGCAGCGCAAGAGCCAGGCCTTCACCGACCTGGAAATGCAGCTAGCCCAGGGCCAGGCCAGGCCTGACGACATCGAGACCAACCTGCTGGCCTATCTGACCACGTTCGAGCGCACCAGCAATATCCAGGTCATCTCCGCCTACCACGACGGCGTCGACCCCGTGAGCGACAAGCTGCATATGATCGGTCGCAGCAACGTCGAACCCGTGGAGTATTTCTGGCGCACGGCGGATATGTCCATAACGGCGCCGGACGGCCAGACCTCGATGCTCGCCTGGAGCGATTGGGAGACCATCGAGTTGCCACTGGTCGGTGAGCTTGTGCGTACGACGCTGCCCAAGGTGACGAGCGAGCTGATAGCGAAAAACGATGCAGACCTCGTGGCCGCCGAAAACGCGCTCAAGCTTGCTGAAGCAAACCTCGCAAAGGCCGGCGAAACAGCGGACGCGTCCGACAAGGCATCGAAGGAGGGCTTCATCACCGAGAGCAAGGTCAAACAGGCCTCGGACGACGAGGCGGCACGACAGACGGCCGCGGACGCCATGAAGACGGCTAAGGTAGCGCTGGCGACGATCCGTTCGACCGCACGTGTCGCACGCCTTGCAACCGACGATCCACGCCGTGACATCGAACTCCTTCGCCCGCTGATCGTCGATGGACGGCCGTACATCGTCTGGGTGGAGCGCGATACCTCCGCCATCGTCTTCGACGGGGATACCAGTCCGAGTGCGTTCTATGTCACACGCATGTGTTTCGCCTACCGAGGCACGGATGGGCGATGGAGCATGTCCAACACGCTTCTTTCGCTCGACGGAAGAACCGACGGCGGCAGCCTTACGAAACCGGCTTCCACCGCTTCCGTAAAAAGCGGCATGAGCAGCGAGAGGGCAAACCTCGTTACCCGCGAGTACGCGCCGGTGATGGTTGTCATGGAAAACCGCAAGGGACGCCGCCGGGCGAAGGATCCGTTTCTTGTCGCGCTGCTGTTCAACAGTGAATATGCAGGCGATCCCGTGCCTGCGACGATGCAGACGAAGACGACCAACGTCGCCGACCTTTACCACCTCGTAGTCCGGGACCTTCTGTTGATCGATGAACGCCGGCTCGATGAATCCGGCGACATAGCCTATGAAAGTCGCCTAGTGAAGAACTGGACGAAACTTTACCGCGATCCACGTGTAGTTCAGCACCCTTATATTGGTACAAAATACGTATTGAAATCATCCAAAGGAACGAAACCAGAGCCATTAATTCATGAGAAAAACCTGCAGAAACTTCGTGTAAAGCGAGGCATGCTGAATCCGAAAGGAGCGAGCATCACTGCTGGTATAACGAGTGATGGCATGCATGTCGACGTCATTGCAGCGTTTGAGGGTATATGGTGGAGAACAACTCCCCTACCGGTTCAATCCATAACTGTTCTAGAGGATATAGGTCGAATTCAGATTGACAAGACGGTTTCACTTAAACTATCCGTCGTCGAACGCCGGAACCGTCATGAACGCGGCATCGCATTCAAAGTACTTTGCGATATAAGTTTAACGCAGACAATGGAAGGAAAAGATTTTTCCAATAAAAGAAAACCACGACTCAAGGCTCAAGTCAAAATAACGTCGGCCACAGAAACGACTGGACAACACGTTGCGCATGTTCTCGCCAACGATTTTTCTCGAGATTTCCGTTTAACCTCCTGCTCGATTCCGATAAGTGTTGATCTGATGCTGAGCGAAAGGCGAAGTAGCATTCGTCTCCGACTGGCGACGAAGGGCAGTAGTTGGAAAAGAAACGGCGCCAGCCTTACAAGGAATAGGGCGGCTCTGGACCCGGATTTAAATGACTATGGTCTTGCTATCGCAAGTGTCGAAATCGTCGAAGGCCCTCCGCTCCACGCAAGTGACAACATTTCGTTAGCCCACGTTTACTTAAAAGGTGGGCTGATTGCCCTCCTCGATATTCCGGTCGACCTGGAAGCTAAAGCAAAACCTACAAATGGCTTCCAGACACTCCCCGACGATCTACCGCTGCGTGCCAGTATTTCACTTGTTGGCAGTTCAACTGCCACTATAGTCAGCACAGAACAAGCCGCCACAAAATTTCTAGCTTCCGCAACTAATGTGGGCATCCTTTTCCTTTCCCGCTGGGCCGCATCTGACAACCAAACATTAAGGGCATGGCTCTCAGCACTCGACAGCACGCAATGGAATATACCGGCCTCCGAATACTACGCTGCAACGCAGACCAATGGCGATGATACGTCGGATACTCCGCCCAACGCATTCGAAGGTAACCTGCCATTCGCGCAAGCACTGGCTACGACCCGCGACAGTAAGCTTCGGGACAGATTGACCGACTACACAGCCCAACATATTGGTTCGACACTCGATTCGGCCACGCGTTACAAGCTACCCGGCGACGTCCGCCGCGCCATCGCGTCGATGGCCGCCAACGAGAGCGGCGACTATCGCGAAGCGTTGCAGGCCCTGCGGGGAATCGTGGGCTGGGACGAGGCGGGCGAGTCGCAGGTCGTCGAATTGAATGCAGCGCACCATAGTAAAAAGACCTGCAGCGTCCGTTTCCCTGTCGATCCGGACCGCACGTCATATACATTCAGGCTCGAACTCGCCGCGACCGAAGATCCTGAAGACAAGGCCGCCGATGCCCCCCGCCTGACCTGGTTGACGCTTGAGCGCTCCTACACGCTGGACGACATCAGCAAGGACAACAGTGCGCTGTCCGACGATCGCGTCGCGTCCACCTATCTATGGCAGAACCGCGAGCAGGCCCAGTACCTGGACCTCGATGAAACCGGTCGCGCGCCCATCCGACTGAACACGCTGTTTGGCAAGCAATTGGTGGCACGAGCCAGCCGTTCGGTCGACGCGGTGCTGTCGATCGAGACGCAGACGCTGCCGGAGCCTGCGCTCAGGAAGAAGGACGGCGCGGGCTTCGTGGACTTCAGCGGCGCCAACGGGCTCTATTTCTGGGGGTTGTTCTTCTACGTACCCTGGCTGGTCGCCTGGAACCTGCGGGAGAAGCGCCAATACACCGACGCATGGAACTGGTGCAGCCACTATCTGTTCGATCCGTATCGCGGCCGCACCACGGAAACGACCGCACCGTTGCCGTTCTGGAACACCCTGCCCCTGGTCTATCGGCTCGCTGGCGCCAAGGACACCGGTGAAGCGGTAGAGTTGGCGGGCTACGCGAACAACGTGCATTTTCGCAAGGCGATCCATGCCTTCGCGGTAGAGCTCTGGCGTATGCAGGGCGACGATCAGTTCCGCCGGCTGACCCCGGAGAACCTGCGCGAGGCGTGGCTATGCTACCAGCGCGCACTGCGCCTGATCGGTGCGCTCGGCGAGCCGGCCGAGGCCCGACCATGGCGACCGGTGACGCTGGCATCGCGGGGTGCCGCGTTCATCGCGCCATTGAACACACGTCTGCGAGAATTGCGCGCATTGCTCCTCTCGCGCCTGGACAACCTGCGCCATGGCCGTACGATCGATGGCGTGACCGTGCCATACCTCGGCTATGGCCATGAAGACGACCTGGCTTTCGGTAGCGGCCGCCGTGGGTCGGAGGGCTCAATGAACACCTTGCGGATGAATGCCATTCCGCACTACCGCTTTGCCGAGGTGATGACCGCAGCGCAGACTGCCGTGGCACGATTCACTGACCTGGGCCGCTTCCTGTTCCGGATCTTCGAGCACGAGGCCGACAACGCTTTTGAGGTCGAACAACAAAAGACCCTGATAGCCCTGGCGGACTTCGACGTGTCGTTGAAGCGGCAGGCCGTGGACACGGCGGCCAGGGAACGACTCTCACTGGAGGCAACCAAGCGCGGCATCCGCAAACGGATTGCCTATTACACCGATCAGTTGGCATTGCCGCGCAGTGCGCTTGAAATCGTCGCGTCCACGGTGGGTTATTCGGCGGTAGCCATGGAATATGCGGCAGCCGGACCGTCCCTTGTGACTGGCGCGCTGAAGATGATTCCTACGATCTATGGAATGGCCTTCGGCGGACAGAAGTACGAGGGTCTTTCGGAAGCCGCACGGGAAGTTCTCAAGACCGGCGCCGAAGCGACGCGGCTTCTCGCCGAAGACCTGCGTTCCGAGGCGGAGTTCGAGCGCCGCAACGAGCAGTGGGGCCTGGACAAGGCCATGGCCGAGAGCGACCTGGATATTCTGGAAGCGCAGTTGGCGGAATGGACGTCGCGGCGGGCGGCCACCGACAAGGAACTCGAGATGGCGTTTGCCAATCGCGACCGTGTCCGCACCGAGTACAACGTGCAGACCACAGGCTTCGCCATTGCATCCACGTATACCTGGATGCTGGGCGAGTTGGGTACGCTGTTCGCGTCGTCATACGACTCGGTGTTGTCACTGTGCCTGGCCGCGGAAGCGAGCTATCGCTACGAGACCGGCGATTTCGACAGCCGCCACGTGCGCATGGACGCCTGGGATGGCGCGTGGCACGGCATGCTCGCCGGCGAAGCGCTCCAGAACGACCTCCAGTCCATGCAGAAGGCGTTCTTCCTGCGCAACGAGCGGCGCTCGCTGATTCACAAGGAGATCTCGCTTTCCCAGCTGCTTGGAGACGCGTTCAGCAAGGGCATCCGCGCGAACCGGCTCTGGTTCAACCTGAAGGCAGACGCCTTCGATAACGACTACCCGGGTCACTACCTGCGACAGATCCGCCATGTTGCCGTGGAAATCAAACCGGAGGCCGGGCAAAGACACTGCACGGCGATATGCCTGTGCGGGCCGTGCTTACGCAACGATCGAACACGCTGCTCTATCGCCCGATCTGGAGGGCGTGAAGTGGTTCAAGCGCATCATCAAGGAGCGTCCCGACTCCATCGTTCGCAACCTTCGCGGTAACCAGTCACTGCTGCTTTCGCATGCGTCACCACGTAGGTCGGCAGATCCGATGGAAACGATCCTGCTGCGTAACGAGTTTATCGACGGTCGTTACATGCCTTTCGAGGGCACCGGCGCCATTTCGGAATGGACCCTGTCGTTCCCGGGCAATGCGACCGACTTCGACGCCTACAAGGCGGAGATCGATGACATCATTATTCGTCTCGATTATTCCGCGGTGTGGGGCGGCCCGGCGTTCACGGCCGATATCGAAGCCTTGAACCAAGGCCAGCAGCCACAGCAGAATGTCAGTGGCGTCTCCAGCCATGCCGGCAGCGTGCGGACACCGCCGCCGGAGAACGACGTACGTGTCTTCCTCGGCGAGTTGGCCAGCGCATGGCGCCGGCTGCGCAGGGAGACGCTGACGTCACCATCCGATTCTTCCGCATCAGCCGATGCAAGGGCAACGCTTCAAGGCTTCTACCGAAACCTGGATCTTGCCAAGCCAGCGGACTACTACCGTGTGGTTTACACCGCCTTGCGTGCCAGCGACTGCGACGTACGGCCGGATGGCGATGCCTATGCCGTCACTTATCTGCAACCGTATGACGAAGGCGGCTACGAAGAGACGCTGGTCGTCGAACGGTCGGGCGGCAGTTATGTCGTAACGCGGCACTCGGTGACCAAGCCAGATGGGACTGGCTCGATGCCGCCGGCTCCGGCTCCGGCTCCAGCTCCAGCTCCAGCTCCAGTTCCAGCTCCAGTTCCAGTTCCAGTTCCAGTTCCAGCTCCAGCTCCAGCTCAGCTCCAGTTCCAGTTCCAGTTCCAGTTCCAGTTCCGGCTCCAGCTCCGGCCCAGCTCCGGCTCCAGCTCCAGCTCCAGCTCCGGCTCCGCTCCGGCTCCAGCTCCAGCTCCGGCTCCGCTCCGGCTCCGGCTCCGGCTCCGGCTCCGGCTCCAGCTCCGGTTCCGGCCCCAGCTCCGGCCCCAGCTCAGGCTCCGGCTCCGGTCGAAACACCGCGCGGCCGGATGCGCGCGATCCCAAAGTCAGGGAATTTGTCGCACGATTTGCGAAGGCCTGGGACGACTACCGCTCCACCCTGCCCGGCAACTACAGTGGACCACTGAATCGGGCGGGTACGTTGGATGCGTTGAAAGCGCTCTATAGCGGCATCGACCCAGGCGGCGACGCCTACTTGGACTTAAATCTACGGCCCCGGATGCGAACGGATCGAGCATCACCTACGACGGCGATGATGCGCACGTGACCTATGGGCGCGTGCAATACAACAGGCGATACCGTGAGGAACTGGTCATCCGCCCGCGTGGTGGCGACTATGTCGTGGTCAAGCACGTCGTGACGGAGAAACGCCTCTAGTCGAAGACATATCGCGACATGAGATACGGCTCACCGCCGCTGCGCATCTGACGCAGCGGCGGTGATGCAGGCCGGTTAATGGGCAGGAGCAGCAATCAACTGATCCGCCGACCTCAGGCTGAACGTCGCCCCGCCCTGGGGCGTATCCGTCGCATCCCAGCGGACGATCGGCACCCAGCGACCCGTGAGCTTCATGAATTCCTTCTGGTCGTTTCTGGCCGATGCCAGCGAATCCGTGTTTTCGGCGCCACTTTTGTCGGCACGGTAGAAAAAGGCTTCGATCGGCAGTTGGCGATCGTCGTCGTCCACCCAGGAAAGGGCGACCAGCTCATTGCGCTGGTGCACGCCCTCGATCCGACGGACTTCGATCATCTGCCACCACGCCTCGGCACGACCGGTATTCCAGCCGTGCCGAAGGCGCACTGGTTCTCGTCGTTCCCGTAGCCG